>CANJCQ010000037.1 GCA_947473355.1 Sphingomonadaceae bacterium
CTCCAACCGGGTCTTCACATCCCACGACAACATCATCGACCACTGCTGCGAGGCGTGGAACAAACTCATCGATCAGCCGTGGCGCATCATGACCATCGGACGCCGCAAATGGGCGCGTGGGTTGTAGTCAGTGCAGGTTGGTATTAGCCGCCTTGAAAATGCGCTCCTCTTCGAGATCGGTCGGCATATTGGCACTATCAAACACCACCGCAGCACACCGATCAGGAAGAGCTGCCGGTGTGCTTTCGAGACGACGGGAACGGCCATCGAATGAGCGGCTAACGGCGCGTATCCTTGCCGCTGCCCTGCGCTCCGCCCAACGCTAGGTCACAGACCCATAAACAGGATTCCCAAGGCGTGTAAGTTCTGATCCAGTGCTCCTTGAAGGGAGTCTGGTTATGGCATGCTTTGATTTGTCGGATTTTGAGAGGTCGGCGATCGAGCCTTTGCTGCCAACGAAGGTTCGCGGGGGGCCGCGTGTGGATGATCGCCGGGTCCTGAACGGGATATTCTGGCGGCTGCGGACAGGGGCGCCGTGGGCGGATATACCTTTGCGCTTCGGGCCGCACACGACCTGCGTAAACCGCTTCAACCGCTGGCGCAAGGCGGGCCATTGGGCGAGGATATTGGCAGCGGTATGAGCGGCTTACGAGGGCGACATCCAGATGATCGATTCCTCCTCGATCCGCGTTCACCAGCACGCCGCCAACGCCAAAAAAAGATGGCCGATCCCGTTGCATGGGTCGCTCGCGCGGTGGCCTGACGACCAAGATACATGCTCTGGTCAATGCGCTCGGTCTGCCGATTGGGCTCAAGCTGACTGAAGGACAGGCGCATGACGGGCGCAGCGCAGCCGACATGCTCGATGGCCTTGGCGCAGGCTGCATCCTGCTCGGCGACCGCGCTTACGACAGCGATGCCATGCGCGCGACCCTGGCAGCACGCGGCGCATGGGCCTGTGTCAAGCCAATGCCGGGCCGCGTGCGCATCCCGGCCTTCAGCCCGTTCCTCTATCGCTATCGCAACCTCGTCGAACGCTTCTTCAGGAAACTCAAGCATTTTCGCGCCGTGGCCACCCGATACGACAAACGAGATGACAACTTCCTCGCCTCAGTCCAACTCGCCTCCATCAGGATTTGGTTGCGACATAATGAGCCGGTGTCCCAGCACACTAGCGGAACCATGGGCGGGCGTCTGAAGGCATGTGAGGAAACGATTAGGGAGCATCTGTGGATATTAAAGGCAACATATGGCTTGCGAAGGTTTACGACGAGGAAGACCATAGTTCTCCAAAACCGAGTGCCGGGGGTTCGAATCCCTCCACTCCCACCAATCTTTAGCGATACCGGGGACATGCTATTGCGTGTCCCCTTTTTCGTTGCGCTTTGGGGGACACGCAATAGCATGTCCCCGAGGAGAATGGCCGATGCCCCGAATAGAGCCTATGCCGTGGGACCAGGTTCCCGCCAAAGAGCGCGAGATGATCGAGGCGGGGATGAAATCGGGCGGCTTCACCGATCCGTTGCCCCTGCAGATTTTTGCCTATGCCGCGCATGACGAGGCGCCTGATGATGGCGACCGCCATCCCAATTTCCCGCGCCACCTGCTGCCCGGTCGCCTGCTCGAATTGCTGCGCATCCGCAGCGCTCAGCTTGGCGGCTGCGAGCCCTGCATGGCCTCGCGCAAGGTTCCGGGTGCGACTTCCGAGGCGGTCGCTTGCCTCACCGATCCAAGCTTGCGCGGTGACCTGTCGCAGCGCGAGCGCCTCGCGCTCGAATTCATCGAAATGCTCGCCACCGATCATCACCAGATCGGCGATGATATCTATCGGCGGCTGGCCGAGCACTTCACCACTGCCGAAATCATCGAGCTGGGCCTGACCTGCGCCCATCAGATCGGCACCCACCGCTTCCTCCACACGCTCGACCCCTATGGCGACGCGCCGCCGGTGATCTGCTTTGACCCGGCGCAGGCCGGGGTGACATGGGATCAGTTGCAAGCGCAGCGGCAGGCGGCGGAGGCATAGTCATGATGCCTGACACAAAGTGATCGCTAGAATGTTGAAGTGGATCGCATTGGCAGTCCTGCTGGCGGTGATCGCCGGAGGATTACTTATCTATCGACAGAACCGTCAGGCGCCGCAAGCCAACTCCAGCTATGTGGCGCTGGGCAGTTCCTTCGCCGCCGGGCTGGGTCTGGGTGATCGGTTTCCCGGCAGCCCGCTGATCTCGCAAAGGTCGGTCAATGGCTATCCGCAGCAACTTGCCCGGCTGCTGAAAATCACATCGTTCACCGACATGTCTTCCTCGGGCGCGACAGTTAGTCATGTGCTGCACGGCGGGCAAATGGGGCTGGGGCCGCAAATCGATGCGCTGGGGCCAGATACCATGCTGGTGACCCTGACGGGCGGTGGCAATGACGTGGGTTACGTCGGCGATTTGACCGCGATGGCTTTCGGCAATCGCGGGGGCGTGAAGGGCTGGCTGCTGGGGCTGTTCTGGAAGGGCGCCAAACCGGCCAGCGAGCGCGACTTTGCAGGGCTGGAGCGTAATCTGGCTGCACTGTTCGCTGAAATCCGGCGGCGCTCGCCGCAGGCCCGGATTGTGGTTGCGACTTACCCGGCGATTCTGCCCGAGGCGGGAACCTGCGACAAGCTCGGGATCAGCGCGGCGCAGGCAGACTTGATGCGCCCGGTTGCCGTGGGCCTGGCCGAGGTTACGCGCGCTGCAGCGGCTGTGGCTGGTGCCGAGGTTGTTGACATGACCACCCTTTCGGCCGGGCATGATGCATGCAGCGCCGAGCCCTGGGTCAACGGGATCGCGCCCGTCACAGGCGCGCCGTTCCATCCCACTCTCGCCGGTGCTGAGGCAACCGAGCATGCCATCGCCCGGGTGCTTGGGGGCGTCGGCGGTTAGGTCAGCTCCAGCCCCGTCAGCGAGCCTTTGGCGCGCCAGTCAGCAATGATCTTGTAAAAAGCCAGCGGACCGCCGCCATAGGCGCTGTTGCGGGCGTTGAGGCGGCTGACATTGCCTTCGTGGTTGAAATAGCTCGGGGTGCATTCGCGCAAGGCCTCGACCATCGAGACGGCGGCCTTGTCGATCTCGGCGACCCATGCATCCTCTGCCGCTTGCGTCACTTCGATGCGCTGTGCCCCCTGAGCGCGGGCCGCATTCAGGATGTGCGCGATGTGCCGCGCCTGCTCGCCGATCATGTGCGGGAAGTTGAGCGACAGCCCCGTCTGGACATGGGCCATGATGAACAAATTCGGGAAATCATGTGTGCCATAGCCATGGAAAGTGCGCGCGCCCTCAGCCCACTTGTCTTGCAGCGTCAGGCCGCCGCGCCCCTCGATGCCGAAGCTGATGCGCTTGGCGAAAGGGCTGCTGGCATCGTAGCCGGTGCTGTAGATCAGGCAATCGAGCGGATATTCGCGGCCATTGGCGATCACGCCGCCCGCCGTGACCCGTTCAACGCCCTCGCCGTGCGTGTCGACCAGAGTGACATTGGGCCGGTTGAAAGTCGGCAGGTAGTCGTCGTGGAAACAGGGCCGCTTGCAGAACCGGTCGTACCACGGTTTGAGCGCTGCGGCAGTGGCCGGGTCGGTGACCACTGCATCCACCCGGGCGCGTATTTCTGCCATCTTGACCATGTCGGCGAGCGGCGCGACTTCGTAAGGATTGGCGATCTCGATGCCGAATGCGCGCGCCTGATCCATCAGCCGCATCATATTGCGCGGGATCGAAGTCCAACCGTCAGCGACCAGATCTTCCTCAAGCAGGGCCCCGCCGACCAAGGCAGTGAAATTCTCCATCCGCTGCTGCTGCCAGCCTGCGCCCAAATTGGCGAAGTCGGCAGGATCGAGTTCGCGATCATCGCGCCGGTCTATTGAGGAGGGGGTGCGCTGGAAGACATAGAGCTGCTTTGCCCCGGCCCCCAGATGCGGCACGCATTGCACGGCTGTCGCTCCGGTGCCGATGATACCCACCACTTTGTCGGAAAGGCCAGTGAGGCCGCCCGCGCTGGTGCCGCCGGTATAGCTATAGTCCCAGCGGCTGGTGTGGAAGGAATGTCCCCGGAAGGTTTCAAGGCCGGGCAGATCGGCGAGCTTGGGCCGGTCCATCACGCCTGCCGAGACCACCACGAAGCGTGCCCGCATGGCATCGCCGTGATCAGTGCTGATGGTCCACAGGCCGCTGGCCTCGTCCCAGCTGATGTCGGTGACGTCGGTGTGGAAGCAGGTGTCGCGATAGAGATCGAATTTTTCGGCGATCAGGCGGCAGTGCGCGTGGATTTCGGGGCCAGTCGCATATTTGCGTTTGGGCAGCACGCCGAGCTCTTCGAGCAGTGGCAGATAGATCGGCGCTTCGGTGTCGCAGGCGGCGCCGGGATAGCGGTTCCAGTACCATACCCCGCCGAAGTCACCGGCGCGGTCGATGAAACGTAGGCCGTCGATCCCGGCCTTGCGCAGTTCCGCGCCCAGCAGCAGGCCGCCGAAGCCCGCGCCGATAATGGCGATCTCGACCTGGTCGGTCAGCGGCGCACGGGAGGGGGCTCCGGCCAGCGCCGGGTCGTGCTCGAAGCGGTGATGGTGGTCGCGGTCGATGCGGACGAACTGGCCGAGCCCTTCGGGGCGCAGGCGGCGGTCGCGCTCGGTGCGGTAACGGTCGCGCAGGGTTTGCGGATCGATGCCAAGGGCATCGGCGAGGGGTTTGAGCTTGTCAGTCACGAGGCCCACAGCACACGATTCCCGCCGCGAGGGCAAGTGTTTGCAATTAGGCCATGCTTTTGCAATTGCCTATTCCGCCCGCCCTGCCATGCTGCGTACAGGGGAGAGAATACGTATGGAAGGTATGACCGCAAGGCAGGAATGGGCCGCGATGTGGACCCTGCCGCTGACGGCAATGATCGGCGTCTCGGGCAGCGGCATGTTCGCATATTCGAGCGGCATTTTCATGCAATCGATCACCGGCGAGTTCGGCTGGACCCGGGCGCAGTATTCGGCGGTCTTCATGATCACCATGCTGCAGGGGCTGGTGACCGGGCCGCTGGGAGGCAGGCTGATCGACCGTTTCGGGCCGCGCAAGGTGGTGCTGGCAGGGATCGTGCCTTTTGCCGTGAGCTTCGCCGCGTTGGGGCTGGTCGGCGGCCAGTTCTGGCAGTGGACCGCGCTGTGCATGGTCGCTGCGCTGTTCACGGTGGCGATCAGCCAGACCGGCTGGGTCGCCGGGGTCGCCCCGCGGTTCCACGCCTCGCGTGGCATGGCCTTGGCTGTGACTTTGGCCGGGCTCAGTCTCAGCACTTTTGTCTGGCCGCCGATTGCGGCGCTGAGCATAGCCCAGTTCGGCTGGCGTTCGGCCTTTTCCGTGATCGCGCTGGTCTATGTGGTCGTGGCGCTGCCACTCACCTTTTTCTTCTTCCACGATCCCGAGCGGGTGGAGAGTGCGGGAGCTGCGGCTTCGGCCCGGCAGGGCGGCTATGCGCAGGCGATGCTGTCGCGCAGCTTCATCGGCCTGGTCATGGCCGGCTCGCTGTTCGCCTGCGCCTATTACAGCATGATCGTCCATTTCGTCCCCGTGCTGACTGGCAGCGGCATCAGCTTTGCCGCCGCCGCCGGGATCGTCGCGTTGGTTGGCCTCGCCTCGATTGCCGGACGGCTGCTGTCTGGCCTGCTGCTCGATGCCTTACCAACCCGCGCAGTGGCACTGGTGGCCTTCTTGCTGCCGCTGGTTTCGGTTGCGCTGCTGATCGGCCTGCCAGGCTCGGTGCCGGGAGCGATTGGCGCTGTCCTGGCGGTGGGCTTTGCCTCGGGCGCCGAGCTCAACATCCTGACCTATGTAACCGCGCGCCGCTTCGGGCAGGAGGTGTTCGGCTCGATCTATGCGATGTTCATGGCGATCATTTCGATCGGCGCCAGCATCGGTCCGGTCATAGCCGGGGCGCTGTTCGACGCAAATGGCTCATACCACCTCTACTTGCTGGTGCTCGCTCCGATCTTCATCGCGGCAGCCTTGCTTATCGCCTGGGTGCCGATGGTACCTGACGAAGCGGCATGATTACGAGGCGTCGTTTGTCAGCACGAACGCCCCGCCGAAATTGGGCGCGGAATAGCTGAATAGCGCGGTAGTGGCATCGCGTTGGCGTGCCTCCGCCCGTCCGGAAAGTTGCAGGTAGCATTCGAGCAGTTGCGGAACGCCGTGCAGGCGCCCGTTGCCCAGTGCCCCGCCGCCCGAAACGACCGCGAGGCTGCCGGGCCTGTCGCTGTCGATATTGCCGTCCATCACGAAGCGATGCGCCTCGCCCTCGGGGCAGAATCCGAGCGATTCGAGCCATATGTACACATAGGGCGAGAAGGCATCATAGACCTGCGGCAGGTCGATCTGGTCCGGTGTGAAGCCGCTCTTCTCCCACAGCCGCGCCGCCTGGGCCCGGCCCGCTTCCATCATGTCGTCTAGCGTCCAGTGCAGCGAAATGCGGTTGTGGCTGGGATAGGCATTGGCGTAGCCCGAGATGAAAACCGGCTTGTTGGGCATGTCCTTGGCGCGGTCGGCGCGGGTCAGGATGAACACGCCGACGCCGTGGACCGGGATGTCGCAATCGAGCCGGCTCATCGGATCATTGATCAGCGGCTCGGCCATGTAGTCGTCGAAGCTGAGTGGTTTGTCGTACCAGTAGCCCCAAGGCAACCGCGCGCCGTTCTTGCGTGCTTCAACGACGACATGCGCCATGGCCTCGCGGGTCGCGCCATAGCGCTGGCAATATTCGTTATAAACGAGGGCAATGCCAGGCAGCGCCCCGAAGAAGCCCTGCGGCGCGCTCCATTGCTGGCCGCCGCGGGCCTGGGTCAGCGAGCTGTCGTTGTATTTGCCGGGCGGGCTGTAGAGCGCGCGGTGGAGCAGCACATAGTCCGCAGCCCCGCTCGCCAGCGCATTGACCGCAAGGGTCAGCGAGCCGGTCAGCTGGCCGATGCCCTGGAAGCCGACGACATATTTGGGCTCGGTGCCCAGGTGCTGCGCCAGCCAGTCCGACGAGACCACGCTGATCCCGTCCTGCGCAGCATGATCGCCCGATGTCGGCATCAGCGAGGATGAGGCGAAACCGTCGATCTGCGACGGGACAAGGCCGGCATCGGCGATGGCGGCGCGGGCGGTGCGCAGCGCGGTAAGGCCGAGCGGCTCGGTCGAGCGGCGGACCACCTGGCTGTGGGCATAGCCGACCACGGCAACCTGGTTGCGCGCAAGGAACAGGCCGCTCATGCGTTTTCAGCCTTGCGGAAGGCGGGCACTGCCACGCCGGGGGCGAGATCGTCGAAGGCGACGGCAACCGCATCGCCGATGCTCAGTGGGGCCTCGGGACCATCGAGCAATTGCCCGATCATCCGCACTTGCGGCTGGTCATCAAGCTGCACATCGACCAGCACGAAGGGCACCTTGAAACCGCCGAGAAACGACTGGCGGATTACCGTCCAGGTCCGCACCTTGCCGCGCCCGGTGACTGGCTGCCAAGTAAATTCCGGTTCAAGGCTGTGGCAACTGGGGCAGGTCACGTCGGGCGGCAGGGTGAACTCATTGCAGCGCGAGCAGCATGGCAGCTTGAGCACATGCTCGGCGCAGGCCTGCCAATAGGGCGCGGAAGCTTGGTCCGGGACTGGCAGCAATCTGGCACTCATCGACGGTCCTCCAGCACCATGTCGGCGCATTTTTCTGCGACCATGATCACCGGTGCATTGGTGTTGGCCGAGGGCAGGTTTGGAAATATCGAGCAATCGGCGACGCGCAGACCTTCAATGCCGCGAACGCGTAGCCTTGGGTCGACCACGGAAGCAGCATCGCCGCCCATCCGGCAGGTCGAAGTGGCATGGACTCCGATGGTTGTGCAGGCGCGAAGTTGGGCATCCCATTCGGCATCGCTCTGCTCGGGGTCGGGTGGATAGGCCGTGCCGGTGATATGCCGGGACAGCGAGGGCGCAGCAAACAGCTGGTTGGCGAACTGAAGCCCGCGCCGCATTGATTCGAGATCGGAGGGGTGCTCATAGACGCGGAAGTGGATCACCGGCGGCGCGGCGGGATCGGCGCTGCGCAGCCGCACCTCGCCGCGGCTCTTGGGCTGCACGGTGTTGGCGGCGATGGTCACGCCGAAATGGCGGGTGGCATCTGGGATCGGCTCATCAGGCAGGAAATAGGGCCGCGTCGTCTGGTCGGTCCAGAACGGGAGCAGCTGCAGCTTGACGTCGGGATGCTCCATGTCGGGCGAAGTGCGGATATGGGCCTGGGCATGCACCGCCGGCGTAGTCAGCCAGCCGCGCCGGGCGAAGAGATACTTGAGGCCTTCGCTGGCGAGACGGAAGGGGTTGTTGCGGACATTGTAGGTCGGCACATCGACCAGTCGGCTGTTGGCTGCCGTTGGGTGCTCGTGCAGGTTCTGACCGACCTCAGCAGACTTGGCGACCAGCGCGATGCCATGTTCCTGAAGCTGCGCGCCCGGGCCGATGCCAGAGCGCATCAGGATCAGGGGCGAGGGCATGGTCCCGGCGCACAGGATCACTTCGGCATTGGCCCGCAGATCATGCACCGCGCCGTCTTTCGCATAGCGCACACCAACCGCGCGTTTACCTTCGAGCAGCACGCGGTCGACCATGGCTCCGGTCACAACGCGCAGATTGGGCCGACGCATGGCCGGTTTCAGAAAGGCCTCGGCGGCGCTGGCGCGCTGGCCGTTTCGCTGGGTGGCGTAGTTGATATAGACCCCGTCGATATCGCCGGAACAGTATTCCTCGAGCCTCTTGATGCCGTTGTCGGCGCAGGCCTGGATGAAATCATGGGTCAGCGGATGCACCGCACGCAGCCGCGACACGCCGAGTTCGCCGCCCTTGCCGTGCCATTGGGAGTCCGGCCCGTCAAAGTCTTCTGAGCGCTTGAAATAGGGCAGGACATCGTCCCACGACCAGCCGGTGCAGCCCAAGGCGGCCCACTGGTTGTAGTCATACTGAGTGCCACGGATATAGACCATGCCGTTGATCGCCGAGCCGCCGCCCAGCCCCTTGCCGGCGAACCACAGCAGCGAGCGATCATTGACGCTGGGATCGGGCTCAGACACGCGGAACCAGTTTCGATCGGGCTGACCAACCACTGTGTGCATGCCGGCGGGAATTTTCACCCACATCGCCTCGTTGGTGCCTCCCGCTTCCAGCAGGACGACGCGATTGCGCGGGTCGGCCGAGAGGCGGTTGGCCAGCACGCAGCCCGCGCTGCCCCCGCCGACGATGATGTAGTCGACCGCCTCGCCCGGGGTGCCGCTCACTTTTTCAGGCCCAGCCGTTCAAGCCCATAGGCATCGATTGCATTGCCGCGAAACAGCATGCGCCGCTCTTCGGCATTGAGCCTCGCCGTGTCGGCCAACTTGTTGGTGACTTCGACCACGTTCGGGAAGGCGCAGGCCGAATGCGGATAGTCCACTTCCATCATGATCTGCCCCATGCCGATCAGGTCGCGGCACAGCAGCGCGGTGTCGTCATCGAAGATGCAGCCATAGACATGGCCCGGAATATAGCTGCTTGGCGGATTTGGCGTGCGAACGTAGCCGTGCCCTTCCTTGTCGCGGGCTTCCCAGACCTTGTCGGCGCGGCGGATGGCATAGGGCAGCCAGCCGATCTGGCCTTCGGAATAGGAAATCTTCAGATTTGGGTGGCGTTCGAAAGTTCCGGCCAGCACGAAATCCAGCGCCGAAGTCATCGAATCAATGAACATGATGATCGAGGTCATCATGTAGGGCGCATCGGGGGCGGTGGTCGGAATCTTGGGCGAGGAGCCGATGTGCATCGAGAGATTGGTGCGGGTCTCGTTGCAGGCTTCGAACAGCGGCTCCCATGCGCCGCTGTAGAGCGATGGCAGGCCGTGATCGTGCGGGGCTTCGAGGAACGAGGCAGCGATCATGCTTTTGGCAGAGCAGCGCCGCACTTCCTTCGCGCAGAGCATGGGGTCCCACAACGGCAGCAGGATCAGCGGGATCAGCCGGCCATAGCCATCGCCCGCGCACCATTCGTCGATCATCCAGTCGTTGTAGGCCTGGATGCAGGCCAGCCCCAGTTCCTTGTCCGGTTCCTTAAGATAGAGTTGGCCGGAAAAGCCCGAGACGACGTTGCAGAAGCACAGCGAGGCCTCGACCCGGTTGCTGCTCATGTCGGCGAGCCGCGCGCTCTGGATCCAGGCGCCGGGGTTGATCTCCTCGTAAGTCAGCGGGGTGTTCTTGATGTCCTTGTCGGCAAAGCCCACCGCGTGGTTGATCGGGGTCAGCATGCCGCCGCGCATCGGCTTGCCTTCGTAGATCCAGAAGTCGGCGATCCGGCCCTCGCTCGTGCCGATTTCCTTCAGGCCATCGCGTGCATCGGCGCCCAGCCACAGACGGTCGCGGCGAACCTGCGGTCCGCGCTCCTTGAATTTTTGCGGCAGGCGCGAGGTCCAAAGGTCGGGCGGCTCGGTGACATGGTCGTCGACCGAGATCAGCCAGGGATTTTCATTGCTGGCTGGGCTTGCGCCCGTGCCCGGCTCAGTGGCCATTTCTGTCTCTCCATCTACCATTCTGTTTTTAGGTTTTGCCGAAGCGTGGCTCAGCCGACTCATCGGTTGTGGCATTGGATTATGCCACGAGCAATCGGCATTTTTCCGTGATCGCTGGAGTGGATTGACTCGGCCATGGTGCGGTGTGTCATACTGGCGGCTACAAGCGCGATCGGGAGAAGCGGAATGAAGGCACCGGACAGGTTTGATCGCAGCCATGACTATCTGCACGAAGTCGCTAGCAAGATCAGCGGGCTGACGGACTTCGGCACGGGTTATGGCGAAGGGCTGGCGGTGCTGCTGGCCTCGATGGACCGCGATCCGTTGTTCACCCCGGCGGGCCGCGAACTGGCCTGGGACGCAGTGGTTATGACCATGGTTTCGCGGGCCTTGGCCGAAGCGAACTGGAAGCAATACCCCGAGTGGCGCGAGAACAAGATCACCCGGCCGATCCTGATCACCGGCCTGCCGCGCACCGGCACCACTGCCCTGCACAAGCTGATGGGGGTCGATCCGCAATTCCAGGGAATCGAGAACTGGCTCACCGCCTCACCGATGCCGCGTCCCCCGCGCGAGACCTGGGCCGAAAATCCCGGCTTCCAGCGCGCCTTTCGCTGGCTGCACCAGCAGCACGCCGAATCGCCCGATATCGCCATTGCGCATAATGTCGTGGCCGATGAACTCGACGAGCAACTGGAGTTGCAACGGCAGACCTTTGTCAGCAATCGCTGGGCCTGCACCTGGTATGCGCCTGCCTATGACGCCTGGTGGCAGACGCAGGATGAGAAGCCGAGCTTTGATCGCGAACTGGCGCTGATGCAGCTGATCGGCTGCCATGATCAAAAGCGGCAATGGCTGCTCAAGAACCCGGGCAGCATCTGCATGCTGGGATATTGGCTGGAGGCCGTGCCCGATGTCTGCGTGATCCAGACGCACCGCGATCCGGTCAAGGCGATTGCCTCGATTTCGAGCACACTGCAGCATATTCACGCCTCGTTCGAAGGGCCCGATGCCGAGCGCAGCCGGCGCTTGCGGGGCCCGCGCGAGCTGGAGAAATGGCGGGTCATGCTGGAACAGGGCGCGCCGCATCGCGCTGCACACGAGGATCGGTTCTTCGATGTCCATCATGCGGATTTCCACGCCGATCCGCTTGGCACAATCGGCCGGATCTATGACCGCTTCGGACTGCACCTCAGCGCCGAAGCGGAAGTGCGGATGGCCGCGCGGATTGCCGACAACCCGGAAGGGCATGGCCTGCACCGCTATGATCTGGACAGCTTTGGCCTGTCACGCGACGCGATTCTCGGGCGCTTCCAACCCTATATCGACCAGTTTGGCATTGCAGTAGGTGACTGAGGCACCGCGGGCGATTCAGCCGGGCCTGGGAAATTCGTCGAACAGCGCTTCGGCCAGCTTGTCGGCGACCATCTGGGACGTCCAGTGGGCGTCGCCCTCGCGGGTCGCCATGTCAGCGCGTCCTTCCCACAGCACTTCGCCGCTAGCCTTGTCGCGAATGCGGGCTTCGAGCCGGGTCGAGACCAGCGGTGGCAGCGGTTTGGTCAGATCGACATTGAGTGCCAGGCCATAGGCCGTGCCGCGAGTTCCCACTTCCACTGCGGCCTCACCGCTGACCGGATTGCGGCGGCGTTCGGCGGGTTCGATTTGGGTTCGGGTGACGTGCAGCTCGGCGATCTGCCCGGCCTGCGGATCGGGCCGCGTGGTATCGTAACCGGCATGGACCAACTGGTCGATCACGGCGGCCTCGAAGGGCGCGCGTTCGCTGGTTCCAGTGAACTCGTCGCCGGCGGAATTCGAGGAGACGGCGATGGGTCCATGGCCGAGCTCGGCAGCCTTGCCCTCGGCGACGAAGCGGCTGACCTCGACTCGACCTTCACCTCGACGGTTGCGCGCTTCGAGCGAGGCGGCGGCTGAGCGGTTCTGGTAAGCGCCGGGCCAGTCATTACCGCCCATTGGGCCGCCCCAGCGACCGGGACGGGCCAGCGCGGCGCTGCTGGCGGTGAGGCAGAGGGCTGTGGCAGTTGCAATCACGATGGAGGGACGGGGCTGCTGCGTCATGGATCGTCTGCTCACTTTCCTGCGTTACCCGAAGGGCGGCATGAGCTTTGAATGATTGATCGCGGATGAATGGCGATTGCCGCGCCCCGTCACCCCTCGAAACTGTAGTCCGGCAGTGACACAAAGGCCTTCTTCAGCGCCTCACCCCAGCTCGATGAAATCGCGCGGAAATAGGGATCGTCGGCGGTAATCCGTTTTTCGAAATGCGGCGTGAAGGCATCGCGCTCGATAACCAGCAGGTCGAGCGGCATGCCAACCGAGAGATTGGCTTTCAGCGTCGAATCGAAGCTGACCATCAGCAGCTTTACGGCATCCTCGAAGCGCATCGTGCGGTCATAGCCGCGCAGGATGATCGGGCGGCCGTATTTGGTCTCGCCGATCTGGAAGAACGGCGTGTCGAAGCTCGCCTCGATGAAATTGCCTTCGGGATAGATCAGGAACAGCCGCGGCTCCATGCCCGTGATCTGCCCGGCGACGATCATCGAGGCCGTGAACTTGCCAGCGCTTTGCTCGCCGCTTTCTGCATTTTGCGCTTCGATCGTGTCGTTGAGCAGCTTGCCGACCAAGGTCGCCACCTGGAACATGGTCGGCGCCTCGAGCAGCGAATTGTGGCGTTCGGCCGGGGCCTTGCCCCGTTCTTCCAGCTGGCTGACCACCGCCTGGGTGGTGGCAAGGTTGCCCGAGCACATCAGCGCGATCATCCGCTCGCCGGGTTCTTCCCAGTGATACATCTTGCGGAAGGTCGAGATGTTGTCGACGCCCGAATTGGTGCGGGTGTCGCTCATCAGGACAAGGCCGCTATCGAGCAGCATGCCAACGCAATAGGTCACGCAAAAATCCCCTCAAGCCTTCCGGGCTACTGCTCTACCAATTGCTGCTCGACCGCAAGGCTCACCGCCAGCGCGCTGTCGCCATCGCCATAACTTATCCCCGTCACCGGCGCTGCTTCGCGATAGTCGCAGCCAGTCGCGACGCGGACATAGCGGGCATCGGCGCTGATCCCGTTCGAAACGTCAAATGCGACCCAGCCGAGCCCTGCAACATGGGCCTCGGCCCAGCCGTGCCCGGCTTCCTGGTCGATCCGGTCATTCATCATCAGATAGCCGCTGACATAGCGCGCCGGTATCCCCAGCATGCGCGCCGCGCCGATAAAGATGTGAGCGTGATCCTGGCAGACGCCGCGGCCTTCGGCCATGGCGGCCTCGGCTGTGGTTTTGGCATCGGTATGCCCGATCTCGTAGTGCACTGCCGCAAGGACATCGCGCGAGAGTGCGTGGAGCAGCGGCAGCGGGCCTTCGCTGTCCGGCGCCAGTCTGGCGACAAGCGCGCGCATTTTTGCACCCGGCTGGGTAAGCGCCGTCTGGCCGAGGAAGTGCCATAGCGGCATATGCCCGGTGTGCGGTCCGACAATGCCGGCGTTGTCGGAAGTCGTGACCCGCCCGGTGCAGGTGATCGTCAGTTGCTGCGTGCCTGGCTCTATCGAGATCAGCGCGGTCTGGTTCTTGTGCTGGTCTTCATATTCAGCTACGCACTTCGCGCCGGTGAGATCCATCTTCCAGTCAGTGACCTGCTGACCATGGGATGTTTTCGGGCGCAGCCGCAGACGCTGCAATCCGTGCGAAGCGGGCTGGCTGAAACTGTAGGTGGTGATGTGGCGAATGGCGAGCTGCATCAGGCTATGAACCTGTAATCGGCGGCGATCTCGATGGCGATTTCGTTGATCTCGGCAATGATCGCGGTGATTGTCTCGTGCAGGCCGAATTCGAAGATCTGTGCGGTGGAGGTCTGGTGGAGCCGCGAGACCGTATCGCGCAGCCTTTCATGTGCCGGGGTTTCGTGGCCATACTGGCGGGCAAGGCTTGCCATATTGCTGCGCAGCTTCTCGAAGCAGAAGGCCAGGCTTCGCGGGAAACGGCCGTCGAGGATGAGAAATTCGGCAATGCCGCGTGCGTCCATGTTGCCGGAGTTGAGCCAGCGATAGGCCCGCTCACCCGCGACCGAACGCAGCACCGTTTCCCACTGGGTGTTGTCCAGGGTCGAGCCGACCCAGCTGATCGAAGGCAGCAGCACGTGGTATTTGACATCGAGAATACGCGCGGTGTTGTCGGCGCGTTCGATGAAGGTGCCGATGCGGGCAAAATTGTAGATCTCGTTGCGCAGCATGGTGCCTTCCACAGCCCCACGCACCAGCGTTGACTGCCGCCGGATGGTGGAAAGAACTTCGCCGAGATTGCCTGCCTTGACTGGACGCGCGAGCTGATCATGCAGCACCATCCAGCTCTCGTTGGTTGCCTCCCATACCTCGCGGGTCAGCGCGGTGCGCACTGATCGGGCATTGCTTCGCGCAATCTCGAACATGGCGCGCACGCTGCCGGGATTGTCGCGGTCACCAAGGATATAGTTGGTAACGGTGGGGCCGTTGAACTCGCTATGATTGCGCGAATAGGCAGCCGCTTGGCCCATGGTAACCAGCACCGAGCGCCATTCGTCGCGTGCCGCTCCCTGTCCGCGGGTCAGCGCCAGCCGGAAGCCTGCGTCGAGCAATCTGGCGGTATTTTCCGCCCGCTCGAGGTAACGCATCATCCAGTAGATGCCGTTGGCGCTCCGGCCTAGCATAGCCGCCCTCCGGGGCATGGAAAGGCCCCGCGCATCATTCCTCCAGCACCCAGCTGTCCTTGGTGCCGCCGCCCTGCGACGAATTGACCACCAGCGAACCCTGTTTCAGCGCTACCCGGGTGAGCCCGCCGGGCGTGATTTCGATGCCGGTCGGCGAGACCAGCACGAAGGGCCTGAGGTCGACATGGCGCGGGGCGAGGCCCGCCTTGGTCAGGATCGGCACGGTTGAGAGCGAGAGGGTCGGCTGGGCGATGTAATTGTCGGGCCGCGCCCGCAGCTTCTTCGCGAAGTCCGCCAGTTCGGCCTTGGACGAGGTTGGCCCGATCAGCATGCCATAGCCGCCCGAACCGTGGACTTCCTTGACGACCAGCTCGCTCAGATTGTCGAGCACATAGGCAAGGCTATCACTGTCCGAGCAGCGCCAGGTGGGGACATTGCCAAGAATTGGCTTCTCACCGGTGTAGAATTCAATGATCTCGGGCATGTAGCTGTAGATCGCCTTGTCATCGGCGATGCCGGTGCCAGGCGCATTGGCGATGGTGATGCCGCCGGCCCGGTAGATATCCATCAGCCCGGATACACCCAGCACCGAGCTGGGGTTGAAGGTCAGCGGATCGAGGAATTCGTCGTCAACCCGGCGATAGAGCACGTCGATCGGCTGGAAACCGCAAGTGGTGCGCATGGCGATGCGGCCATTGACGACGCGCAGGTCGCTGCCCTCGACCAGTTCTGCGCCCATCTGGTCGGCGAGGAAGGCGTGCTCGAAGTAAGCGGAATTGTAGATGCCCGGAGTCAGCACTGCGACCACCGGGCGGTCCGAGGCGGCAGGCGGCGCGCAGGCGGCAAGGCTGCGCGCGAGGCGGCGCGGATAGTCCGAGACCGGGCGCACCGGAATGCGGGTGAACAGCTCCGGAAACATCGCCATCATGGTTTCGCGGTTTTCTAGCATGTAGGAGACGCCCGATGGCGTGCGGGCATTGTCTTCGAGCACCAGGAATTCGTCTGGTCCCGTACGCACCAGATCGACCCCGACGATATGGGTGTAGATTCCGCCGGGCGGCTCGAACCCGACCATCTGCGGCAGGAAAGCCACGTTCCGGCTGATCATTTGTTCGGGCAACCGCCCGGCGCGGACGATTTCCTGGCGATGATAGATATCGTGAATGAAGGCGTTGAGCGCGCGCACCCGCTGGGCAATCCCGCGCTCAAGCTTGCGCCATTCGGCGGCGGTGACAATGCGGGGGATCACATCGAACGGGATCAGCCGCTCTTCGCCGTCATTGGCGCCATAGACATTGAATGTGATGCCGGTGCGGCGAAAAAACCGCTCTGCCTCATCGCTCTGTCGCCGCAGCCAGCTGAGCTCCTGGGCGCCGAGCCACTCGTCATATTGGCGATAGGCACCACGTGCTGTGCCGTCAGCCGCGTGCATCTCATCAAATTTCATGGACGAATCGCCCGGCATCGCTCCTCCAATATGATCGATTGATGACGCAACTGTGTTCGCTTGCCAAGCAGACAATGCTGCACTTGCGAAATAATCTTGGCCGATGAACTTCCGGGGACATCTGCAACTCTGCTTGCCACTGCGAAGCCTGTGGCTAGGAGGTCGCAGAAGGCGACAGGTGGATCGGGCATATGACTGCGACAACAAAAGCGGGCTGGAACAGGTTGCTGGCCTCCGCGGGACAGCGCGAAGGATTGTGGCTGGCTGTGGTCCTGGCGCTGCTGGCCTGCCTGCCAGTGCTGGTTGCGGCACGTCCGCAGATGACCGACTATCCCTCGCATCTGGCGCGCTACTACATCATGCTGGATCAAGGCCAAAGCGCGTGGCTGGCGCGCTATTATGACTTTACATGGGCGTGGTCGGGCAATCTCGGCGTCGATTTGCTGATTTGGCCCTTGGCCAAGCTGTTCGGGCTTGAGCCCGCCGCGCGGCTCATCACAGGGATAGTGCCGCCGTTGACGGGTCTCGCCATGGTAACCGTCGAATGGACGCTGCGCCGACGCATCGGGGTGGGCACGATGCTGGCCTTTATCACCATCTGGTCCCCCGCGCTGACTATCGGCATGCTCAATTTTTCGCTGGCGCTGGCCTTGGCACTGTTCGCCTTTGCCGGCTGGGTGCGGCTGGAGAACTGGCGCTGGCGCTGGCTGGTCTATGTGCCGATAGGGGGCCTTGTGTGGCTGTGCCATCTGGCCGGATGGGGCGTGTTGGGGGTGCTGGTGCTGGGCTATGAGTGGCAGAAGCGACCGGGCTTTCGCGCGCTGCTCGCGCCCTGGCCGCTGGCCTTTCCTGCGCTGGGATTTCTGGGTGGGGGCGGGCCTGCTGGCCTGTTGGCCTTTGGTCAGGATGTGGCGCGTTACAAGTTGTCGATCTGGTTGTTGGCGCTGCGCGACCAGTGGCAGTTGCTCGATTTCGGCAGCCTCGCCATAGTTCTGGTTGCCTGTGGAATGGCGGCAGTTCTGCGCCGGTTCGATGGGCGGCTGGGCTGGGCGGCGCTCATGCTTGCGCTGTTGTCGCTTGCCCTGCCGCGGCACCTTGGCGGCGGGGATTGGACCGACTACCGGCTGGTTGCCGTGGCGCTCACTGCGGGCAGTCTGGCCATTGACTGGTCGCCCCCGCGGCTGGTGCTGTGGCTCGCACCTTTGCTCTATCTGTTCCGTCTCGGCCTGACCACTACGGCGTGGTATGCGGATTCGCGCGATGTCGAGACGATGCTGCGGGCGCTTGATCATGTTCCCCGGGGGGCACGCATCGCGGCGGCGGTGGTCATGGAGCGGTCGGACTGGGCGACTGACACCTTTCAGCATGTGCCAAGCTATGCAACGATCCACCGCGACGCTCTTGTGAACACACATTTTGCCGTGACCGGCGTCCACATGCTGCGCCTTCGGGAAGGCCCCCCCGATTTCCTGGACCCGAGCCAGCGCATCCTGCGCAACCCCGGCGCGCCTGTCGATCTGGCCAATTTTGCCCCGGCGAAGGGTGCCGAATATCTGTGGTATATCGGCCGTGATGATCCCGCGACCATGCCGCCCGGCGCAGTCGTAATCTACCGGACACCGCGCAGCCTGATGGCCCGGCTTGCAAAAGCGCCGTCCGCTCGCTAAGTCGCGCTCATCTTCCGACATCGGAGAATCAGCGCCCCTCCCGGTTCCCTTGATTGCCAGGGCGCCGGGGCGGCGATGATCCTGTGGCGGAAGCGAGAAGGAATGAGCCTGCATGGAAGATCGTCCAGCCAAGACCAGAACCTCACCCGGCGAATTCATGCGCCAGGTACAGGCAGAGGCACGCAAGGTCGTCTGGCCGACGCGGCAGGAAACCGTCACCACCTCGATTTTCGTCGGGATCATGATGGTGATCCTGGCGGTGTTCTTCCTGGGCATCGACACGCTGTTCGGCAAGCTGGTGCAGTTTCTGCTTTCACTGGCCTGATATGCCAGCCCGATATTTCACAGTTTACGCGAAGAGAGAGCCCCGAAAGACATGATGGCCCGTTGGTATATCATCCACGCCTATTCCGGATTTGAGAACAAGGTCCGTGATTCGATCCTTTCCGAGGCCGAACGCCTGGGTCTGTCGCCACTGGTCGAGGCAGTGGAAGTGCCGACCGAGACCATTACCGAGGTCAAGCGCGGCAAGAAGGTCCAGGTCGAACGCAAATTCATGCCGGGCTATGTCCTCGCCAAGCTGGCGATGAACGACGATGTCTATCACCTCGTCAAGAACGCCCCCAAGGTGACCGGTTTCCTTGGTCCCAATGGCAAACCGCAGCCGATTTCCGACCGCGAAGCCGCACGTTATTTCGGCGCACGCGATGCCGCCGCCGCCGAGCCCAAGCGTCATATCTCGGTCGATTACGAGATCGGCGATTCAGTCAAGGTCAACGCCGGGCCCTTCGCCAGCTTTACCGGGGTGGTGGAAGAGCTCGATTTTGAAAAGAACCGCGTCAAGGTTTCGGTCTCGATCTTCGGTCGGGCAACGCCTGTCGAGCTCGGCTTCGAGGAAGTTGAACTGTCGAAGTAAGGCCTATTCACCAAGGGGGGAGCCACTGCATGACCCTCGAAGACCTGAGCCTGATCGCCCAGATAGTCAGCGTGCTGCTGATCCCGGCGTCGTTGTTGTTCGTTGGCTTGCAGATGCGCCAGACGCTCGCCATCGAGCGCGGCAATGCCCAGCGCGACATTTTGGACCAGACCCGTGCCTGGTGGATGCTATGTGTCAGCGACGAAGCCATGTTCGACACGCTGAGCCGGGGGCTGGCCAATTACCACGGCCTGTCCCGTTTCGAGCAGGCGCGCTTCAGCACCTTGGGATTCAACCTGTTCCATATCGTCGAAGGCGTGTTTTGGCAGAGCCGGGAGCACCTGTTTACCGTGTCGATGCGCGAGGGCTATTACGTCGCCTTTCTGGCCATCATCAACACGCCCGGCGGGCGGCAATGGTGGCAGGAGGCGTCAAAGGTCGGCAATGGCGAGGTGTGCCAGTACTTCTCGGATCGCCTCGCCAATGAGGCAGCGACCTTGCCGCTATGGACCGATCTCAATCCGTTTTTGCGTCTGCCGGGGGCGACTGGCAAGCCCCGCGACTGAGTCGCAAAGTTATGTAAGGTAAAATGACGAGACTAGGAAATATTACCAAAATTGATAACATCATTGTGGAAATTCGCAGGTCATCGCATATGTTATTTTCGGCAATTGAATAGTCACCGCCATATATAACTGGCTGCATTTCGTAAGTATTTAAGACTATGTATTCAAATACAATTATGAAATATAATAACAGTGAACTTAAGACATCTAAAATTTTATTTCGGAATGGCTGAATAAATAACACTGTGATGATAATCAGTAATAAATACCTTATCATCATAAACATTCTATTGTTATGGTACATAAGGGACATGCCGTCATGCGTAGTTCCATAATACGTCATAAATAATATTTCCGCCAAGCAGGTTAATATTATTATGAATCTGAGCATGACTAAAATCCGAAATATATAAATCGGTTATCCGTGACTTTGTTGGACAAACCAGAAACCATCGCTTGATTGACCACAAATTTCACACCAGGATTGGCGGCAGCAATATACATATCTGCGTTTGAAGGGGCTGCATGACCTCGCGCTCCCAACTTGGAATCTACAGCAACAGGATGCGTGTGTTCAACCATAATCAACCGGTATCCTGAGATTTGCGGAAGCTGCCATAACTCAAGGGGCTTGCGGGTTGTGAAATCACTCGACTGACCCATGCCGGTTGCGCCGGCTCCCGTCACGATGCGCGCGGTGAATTCACCGGGTTTTGCTATGTTCTGGTAGACGAAAATGGCATGCTCGCGGACATACGGGGGAATCACGTTTCTCGCCCAAAATTCGGTTGACTTGTCCATCACATGCTTCTCGACGTCCAAGAATTTCATGACCCGGTCGCCTTCTGGCGACTTCAAGGTCCAATCCATAGTTCGGATGTGGTCCACGACTGGATTGCTTTGCGAACTGAAGTGTTCAAGACTTGCTGGCCGTTTCGCCCATTCTTCCCAGCGGCTGTCATTGGGCACGCCGTCGCTTCCCTTCCAGGCTTTCTCGCTCTCCCGGAGAAAGGCACTCACGCGCGGGTTTGGTGCCTCAGGTCCTTGTTGCGCGGCTGCTACTGGCGGCAATTTCGTTGCAGACGGAAGAGGTGCAGGAGATCTGCTTGTTCTACTCCCGCGTTGGGTTTGGCTTTGCCGTGCGCTGCCCGCACCAGCGCGATTGCGCGGAGCCAGACTCCCGCCACCGGGCCCAAACGTGAAACGACCATCGTCTGGATCGTGATATGGGTTGAATTTGCTTTCGCTCTCGTGCTCTCGGCCGCTGTGAGCGATCACGTCGTCGACATCAATGCGCTGCCCTGTCCGCAAGTAATGCCCGAAGGCGAGCATCTCCATCTTGTTGCGGTCGATTCTGTGCGCGATTGGCATATCATTCTCCATATTTCCAAAGGAACATATAAAGAACATGTGGTTTTGTCAACCAAAATCACCGAAACGGTTAGTTCTTGCTGCTCTGAGACCCGAAATCCTCTTCCCTTCCCTGCCAACTTCACCTAAGGGCCGCGCTTCTTCCGGCCATTTCCGGGAGAAATCCACGCGGGAGGAAGGCTTCTTGCCTTCTGCCTGACCGCTCACTCTGAGGCTCGGGGCTGAAACATGCGCCAGCCAACAGGAAGAAAGGAGGCCTCTCATGGCCAAGAAGATTGACGGCTATATCAAGCTGCAGGTGCCCGCGGGCGCAGCAAATCCATCTCCCCCGATCGGACCGGCGCTGGGTCAGCGCGGGGTCAACATCATGGAATTCTGCAAGCAGTTCAACGCTGCAACGCAAGATCTCGAAAAGGCCATGCCGATCCCGACGATCATCACGGTGTTCGCGGACAAGAGCTTCACTTTCGTCACCAAGACCCCGCCTGCCAGCTTCCTGATCAAGAAGGCTGCGGGCCTCAAGTCGGGCTCGAAGGAGCCGGGCAAGATTTCGGGCGGAACCATCAAGCGTTCGCAGCTGGCCGAAATCGCTCAGACCAAGATGGCCGATCTGAACGCCAATACAATTGAACAGGCAACGAAGATCATCGAGGGCTCGGCCCGTTCGATGGGCCTCGATGTGGTGGAGGGCTGATCCGATGACCAAACTCACCAAGAACCGCAAGTCGCTGAACGCCAAGCTCGGCGACAACATGAAGCTCTATGGCGTCGATGAGGCGCTCAAGACTCTGCGCGAGCTCAAGACCACCAAGTTCGACGAGACTGTTGAAGTCGCGATGAACCTCGGTGTCGATCCGCGTCATGCCGACCAGATGGTGCGCGGCATGGTGTCGCTGCCTTCGGGCACCGGCAAGGACGTCAAGGTTGCCGTCTTCGCGCGCGGCGACAATGCCGAAAAGGCGCTCGCTGCCGGGGCCGACAAGGTTGGCGCCGAAGATCTGCTTGAAGACATGCAGGCCGGCAACCTCGACTATGGCCGCGTCATTGCCACGCCTGACATGATGGGCATCGTCGGCCGCCTCGGCAAGGTGCTGGGTCCCAAGGGGCTGATGCCGAACCCGAAGCTCGGCACGGTTACCCCGAACGTCGCCGAAGCGGTCAAGGCTGCCAAGGGCGGCCAGATCGAGTTCCGCGTCGAAAAGGCCGGCATCATTCACGCCGGCATCGGCAAGATGAGCTTCAGCGATGACGCCATCCGCGCCAATTTCGATGCCTTCGTCGATGCCATCGTCAAGGCCAAGCCGGCCGGCGCCAAGGGCAAGTATCTGCGCAAGATCGGCCTCTCCTCGTCTATGGGCCCGGGGCTCAAGATCGACGTGTCGCAGGTTGCCGGCGGCTAAACTCGCCCATTTCGCGAATTGACTGGGGCCGGGAAGGAAGACCTTTCCGGCCTCTCTCATTTGCCGCCTGCAGATCATTGCTACCAGTTTATTTGCTGCCGAATGATCCAACCAGCTGCGGGCAACGTTTCTCCACCGTGCCTCCCCCCTGGGCACGATCCGAGGAGAAACTCCAATGGCCAAGTTCCGCACAACCCTGCTCGCAGCGACAATCGCCCTGACCGCCTTCAGCGGTGCTGCTTCCGCCCGCAATCCGATGGTCGGCGGAGCGGCGATGTACGCTTCGAAAAACATCGTCGAAAATGCCGTAAATTCGAAGGACCACACCACGCTGGTCGCAGCAGTCAAGGCCGCCGATCTGGTCGTCACCCTGTCCAGCCCCGGCCCATTTACAGTCTTCGCGCCGACCAATGATGCCTTCGCCAAGCTGCCAGCCGGCACCGTCGATACGCTGGTCAGGCCCGAGAACAAGGCGACCCTGACCTCCATCCTGACCTATCATGTCGTGCCCGGCCGGATCACTGCGGCGATGATCTCCGCCAATGCCCGCGCGCATCGCGGCACTGCCAGCTACACGACTGTCCAAGGCGAGGCCCTGACCTTCTCGCGTTCGGGCAGCGGCTGGGCGATCACTGACGCCAAGGGCAACCGCGGCATGATCACTATTGCCAATGTCATGCAATCGAACGGCGTGATCCACGTCATCGACACGGTGATGATGCCTTGATCTTCCGCCCGCATTTATGACCTTGCGGTCCTAACAAGAAAAGCGGCCGGGAGGGGAAACCTTCCCGGCCGTTTCATATCAGACTCCGGGGGCCTTGCCTCCGCCCCGGCACTCCCAATTGGCCGCATCTTTCGGGTCCAGCCCGGCAGCTTTCAGGAAGGCATGTTTCGGCTCGGCGCACAGCAGCATCGAGCGTTCGCGCCCGCCAAGATACGTGAGGCGGTTGGTGACGATGGCTTCTGGGGCAGTGCCCTGCTCTACCCAGGGGATGATTGCGTCGAGCAGCGCCTCGACATGGTCGGTCGGCCCGGTTCCGCCCCGGCAATGCCACAGGCCGGGCACCGGCACATAACGCACCCACTGGTCCGCCGTCGGGAAACGGGCGCGCAGCACCTCATAGCCGGCCTGCGATTCCAGATAGCTCATCGATTCGTCGTCGACGCCGTGCCAGATGATCATCTTCGCGCCGCTTGCTGCGAGTGCAGAATAGTCCATCGGGTCGGTGAAGGGCGTTGCGGTGCCGCCGCGCGAGGAAATGCGCACCACTTCGTCGAAGCTCGCGATCTTCCAGTAGTCGGTATTGGGTTCCATCGAGCGAGTCTTGGTGTCCGACATGATATGGATGAAGGGCACGCCCTGCCTGAGCAGATCGGCCGGCGAGCGGCCATTCGTTCCTGGCCACGGCGGCGGCGAGGAGCCGAGCAGGAATCGCGACCAGCCTGACACATCGGAAATCGACCAGCCGGGATGGGTGCCATCGCCCTTGGTGCCGCCAGTTGGGAACTTGTGGGTTTTCCTGATGAGGTCAAACAGTTCGATCTGGGCCGGGCTGAAACCGGCCTTGCGCAGGATACCGTAATCGAAATTCACGATCGCTGTCGGATCATGGATGATGTCGTCGTGCGCGCCGTCAACATCGTCATAGGCGGCCAGGATTCCCGCGCCAGCACTGCGCATCATGGCGGGAGAAATCCAGCTTTCCGGGTGGTTCTGCATATGCGCGGCAATGCCGAACACATTGGGATGAAACAGCGAGGCCTGCCATGGGGTTGCCCCCACCAGGAAGCCATCGAAATTGCGTCCGCCAAAGCGCCGCGCGCTGCCCAGCGCCATCTGGCCGCCGCCCGAACAGCCGCTGATATAGCGCCACAGCTTTTCGCGGCCATAATACGCGCGGGTTATCGCCTGGGTGGCTTCAGCGGAGCTCTGCACCCCGCGCCACATGAAGTCGGTTAGCCGGGCCGGATCGGACATGAAGCTGAAATCGGCGATGCTTTTGGCACCGGTGCCGCCATCGCTGCCGGCCAGGGCAAAGCCGCGCGCCAGCAAGCGCTGCGGCATGTTCGGGATCTTGCCCGCCGCCCCGCCGATGCCGAGATAGACGTAGCGGCCATTGAAATTGTCGGGCAGCGTCAGATTGAACATCACCCGGTTGGGGCCGGGGTTCTGGTTGGTCACCCAGCCCGAGACGCGGCAGCCCCAGTTCTCGTCGGAATAGACCTCGTCGCGGTCAGCAAAGACTTCGCGCACTGCCATGGCCACGGTGGTGCCCGGCGGGGCTATGGCCTGCACGGCTTCGGTGCTGCAGCCTTCGGACGGCGCCGCCAGCGCGGGGGCTGCCTGCGCACCCAGGCCGATCGCAACCAGCACGGCAAATTGCTTGATTCTCATCGCAGCTATCCTCTCATCGTGCGGGTTTCCGCATCTGGCCGCGATGTTAGACAGGTCGGTGGACGGTTGGCAAATGCTTCACTGCTTGTGCATGATCCAGCGGTTGACCAGGGGCATGATTCGCGGCAATGCGTGGCAAACTGAACACCTGTTCAGCGCGGCTTGAAAGAGGAATCGAAAATGGCCATCCGTTTTGAAGAGATCAAACCCGCTGTTGGCTCCCGCGTTGTCTGGGATGATCGCGCCGACATTTTCACCCCCGAGGCCGCCCAGTTGCTGCGCGCCAAGCTGGCCGAGCGCACCGTGCTGGTGTTCCCAAAGCTGGACCTCACCGACGACGAGCAGATCAAGATCACCGACCTGATGGGCGGCAAGGTCAAGCTGACCGGTCAGTTCAACAAGCAGGACACCGACGAGAACGTCTATCAGGTGACGCTCGATCCCGAGATCAATCCGCAGCCCGAATATGTGCTGGGCACCTATTTCTATCACATGGACGGCATGCCGGTCGATTTCCCGCCGCCATTCGCCACTCTGCTCTCGGCCCGCAAGACCGCGCCCAAGGGCGGGCAGACCGAATTTGCCAGCACTTTGGCTGGCTATGCAGGGCTGCCTGAGGCCGAACGGGCGGAGCTGGATTGCCTCAAGGTGATCCATTCGGTCGAGGCCAGCATGGTGCCCTTGCGGGGGTTAATTCCGGCCGAACAATACGAAAAGGTGATCGGCATCCAGCGCGAGATCGAACGGCCGCTGGTCTTTACCCATGCGGACGGCCACAAGTCGATGCTGCTCGGCACAACTGCCGACCGCGTGGTTGGCATGTCGATCCCCGAAGGCCGGGCGCTGTTGGTGCGGCTGCTCGAATGGTGCTGCCAGCCGGCCTATTCGCTGCGGCATGAATGGCAGGAGGGCGATCTCGTGATCTGGGAGAACACCGCCGGGCTGCACCGCGCGATGCCTTATGATCCGGCATCAGGCCGCATGATGCACCGCACCTCGATTGCAGGCGCCGAGACGGTCGCCTGAGTCGGGTATGGGTTGGCTGGGAAAGCTGTTCGGCGGCAAGCAAGGAATATTCCGGTTCAGCCCACGTTGGAAGGAAATGATAATTGTCACCGGGCCGGGCGGGCATTTCACGCTCGACTACTGGATGGGCATTCCCACCATCTGCCTGCCACCCGAAGAGCGCTGGCGCGACGTGGCGCCGCACTGGGCAGTGGATCTGTGGCCCGAACTGAGGGCTGAGCTAAAGGCCTGGTGCCAGGCTAATAACACGAAGCTGGAAATTGATCCCAAGGCTGCGGTATATCATTCGACCTAGGGGAGATTACCATGATCCGCACATTGATTGCAGCTCTGATATCGATCGCTGCTCTGACCGGAGCCGCGCCGCCCCCCGCCGCGCTGCCCGCGCCGCTGCCGATCACCACCTTCGATGTGCCGCAGGACAAGGGCGCGCAGGAAGTGCAGGTGGTGAAGCGCGAGTTCCCGGTCGGCAGCGCCTCGGGCTGGCATGTTCATCCAGGGGTCGAGACCGCCTATCTGCTGAGCGGGACCATGTCGCTTGAAATGGCCGGACAGCCCCGCATGATCTTGCATCCCGGTGATACATTCATCGTGCCGCGCGGCGTGGCGCATAACGGGGCCAATATGGGAAAGGTTCCGGCGCGGCTGGTAATTACCTATGTGGTCGACAAGGGCGCGCCGGTTCGCACACCAGTGAATCCGCCCGCGCCCTGATCAGCGGGCCCAATAATCAGCGAGAGGGCGCAAGATTGGCAGCGGTGTAGCATTCGGCGACCGCGCTGATCGGGCGGCCATCAGGCAGCTTCAGCACGGCGCGGACCGAAAGCACCGTCCCCTCCGGACAGCCCGGTGCGCGGCCATGAACTGAGGCGAGTTGCTCGCGGGTATAGCCAAGTGGCGCGACAACCCGCCCGAAGGGAATGTCGCTGGTCTCAAGCAGGCGGTTCATTTCTGCCGTCAGGCGTGCGGGCACATACCAGTTGTCGGCGATGGACAGCACCGTATCCCCGCAGCGCAGGTGCACCTGGCGATAGCGGACCGGTTCGTTGGCATCGATCGCCAGCGAGGCGCGAATGGCGGCATCGGGCGTCACCATCTCGCTCTTCACGGCTTGCGCCACGATCTGCGGCGGATTGGCAATTCCGCGTGACTGGCACCACTGGGTCAGCGCCTCTGTGGCGCTGTGGTTGTTGGCCAGCACCAGCTCGAAATTGGCAAGGCTGATCGGGCCGGCACAAGCGGCGATGGCGGAAGTCGCGATGGCGGCAGTCATGCGAAAATGCCTATATCCCACCCGCAACCGCCGGTTTGCCAAGCGCTTCCAGCGCTCCTGCCAGGGCCCGGCTGCATTCAGCCAGCTCATCCGCATCGACCGAGCGGATCACAAAGTTTGCCCCGCCGCGCCCGTCCTTCCAGAATGGATAGGAGCCGATCTGGCACGAGGGGTGGGCATGTTCGGTGGAGGCCAGCAGTTCGGCCACTTCGCTTTCGGCGATCCAGCAGCCGACCGTTTCGCTGAGCAGCAAAGCGCCGCCTTCGAGCGTTCCGGACAGCGCATCGAGCATGCCGGCGGTTATCTGCGGCACGCCGGCCATCAGGAAAATGTTACCGCTGCGGATGCCCGGCGCGCCGGTATAGCGGTTTGGGATCAGTTCAGCACCTGAGGGCACGCGGGCCATGCGAAGCCGCGCCTCGTTGAGGCCGCCGCGGCTCTCGTAATAGCCATCCAGAATCGCGCGCGCTTCTGGATGGACTTCGACCCCGACGCCAAGCGCCTCGGCGATGGCATCGACGGTGATGTCATCATGCGTCGGGCCGATGCCGCCGGTGGTGAACAGATAGTCGTTGCGGGCGCGCAGCGTGTTGACTGCCTCGATGATGGCGGGGGTATCGTCGGCGACGACGCGCACTTCCTTGAGCCGGATGCCCTGCACCCCCAGCCACGAGGCGACCTGCGCGATGTTCTTGTCGTGCGTGCGGCCCGAGAGGATCTCGTCGCCGATGACAATCAGCGCGGCGGTGTAGATGCGGGATTCGGTGGTCATGGGTGTGGGTTAGGGCAAAGTGAGGTTGAGGGGAATATCGCGCCGCACCCGCTCGAACTTCAGCACCCCGTCGTCGATCGGCGACGAGGCCATTTCGGCCTTGTCCTCGCGGTAATTCATGTTGATCCGCCAGGGAGCGCGCGTCGAGCTTTTGGGGACCAGGTGCTTGCCGCGCTGAAGATAGCCCGACGACAGCAAATCGAGCGGCTGGCTTTCGACCAGATCGTGGTCTGCGGGAAGCACTGGCGTCGCCACATCCATCTTCCAGGCGTCCATCTGCACCATCAGTCGGGTCAGCCAGTCCGTGACGAGATCAACCCGCAGTGTCCAGCCGGCATTGAGATAGCCGAACAGCACCGCCAGATTGGGCACGTTCGAAAACATGCAGTTGCGATACCAGAAATGCTGCGCCGGATTGACCGGCGCGCCGTCGAGGCTGACCCTGATCTTGCCCAAAGTCGCGAGGTTGAGACCAGTGGCAGTGACCACGACATCGGCGGCGAGCTTGCGCCCGTCCTTGAGCTTGATGCCATCCGTGGTGACCTGCGCGATCTCGCCGGTCACCACGCTGGCGTAGCCTTCGCGGATCGCCTTGAACATGTCGCCATCGGGCACCAGGCAGAGCCGCTGTTCCCAGGGGTTGTAGGGCGGGGTGTAGTCGGCCTCGTTCCAGGCTTCACCCAGTTCCTCGCGCACCATGTCCTTGAGCACTGCGCCGAATTTCTTGGGCTTGGCGCGGGCGCGGCTGAACAGGAATTCGTGCATGCGCAGCGCGCGGGTGCGGTTTATGGCCCAGGCCCATTTGGCGGGCAGCCAGCGGCGCATGCGGCTGGCGAAGCTGTCGCGGCTGGGGCGGATGCCATACCAGGTCGGACTGCGCTGGAGCATGGTGACATGGGCGGCCTTACTGGCCATCGCCGGCACCACTGAGACCGCTGTCGCGCCCGAGCCGATGATCACCACCCGTTTGCCGCCGTAATCATAGTCCTCGGGCCAGAACTGCGGGTGGATTACCTTGCCCTTGAACCTGGACAGACCGGGGATTCCGGCGTCGTAGGGATTGTCGTAGTCATAATAGCCGGTGCCAAGGAACAGGAATCGCGCACTGATTGCTTCCGTGGTGCCATCCGCTAGTGAGGCCTTCACGCGCCACAGCCCCGCGTTGCTGTCCCAGTCGGCGCTCTCGACTTGCCTGCCGAAGCGCATCCGGTCGCGGATGTTGCAGCTCTCCACCACTTCGCCCAGATAGGCCCTGATCTGCTCCGCCGAGGCGATGGTCTCGTCCTGGGTCCAGGGAGCAAACTGGTAGGTGAAGGTGTGCATGTCGCTGTCGGAACGGATGCCGGGATAGCGGAACAGGTCCCAGGTGCCGCCCAGCCCCTGGCGCCGGTCGAGCATCAGATAGCGCTTGGCGGGGCATTGCATGGCCAGCTTCGCCGCCATGCCGATGCCGGAGATCCCCGCACCGACGATCAGCATGTCGAGCGGAGTTTCAGTAGGACTCATCGCATTCATCGCCTGCCTCCTGCCTGCAGCTTCTGTGTAAGCAAAGCTGTGGCGGATTGCCAGCGCCAGTCGCCTTTGCCACAAGCATGTCATGCCAGTGATCGCCGCCCGCCGCTATGTTGCCGGCAAACCCTCGAATGATGATATCGCCATCAATGGCGTCGAGCGGACCTTGCAGCCGCCGCAATCGTTTGACTGGGTGGGGCTGGCCGAACCCGATCAAGCAGAAATGGAGCTGATCCGCAGCCAGTTTGGCTTGCATCCGCTGGCGGTCGAAGATGCGCTCAACCCCAACCAGCTACCCAAGGTTGAAACCTACGGCAAGCAGTTGTTCCTTGTCGCCCGCACGGCGGCTTTGGAGGGGGGCGAGAACATCGTCTACGGCCAGTCGGCGATCTTTCTCGGGCCTGATTTCATCGTCACGGTGCGCTTCGGCTCGTCACGCGATCACAGCACATTGCGCCACCGGCTGGAGGCCAATCCCGAGCGCCTTTCGGAAGGGCCTGATTTCGTCGCCCATGCCATTCTTGACTTTATCGTTGATGGCTACCAGCCGATCCTGGAACAGCTCGAAACCGCTGTCCAGACGATGGAAGAGCGGGCGATCGAGACCTTTCCCGAACCTTCGACCCTGCGCCGCATCTTTCGCTTGCGCCGCCAGCTGCGCCGGTTCGAGCGAATCATCGGACCGATGGAGGAAGTTTGCGAGCGGCTGGCGTCTCACGAGCTGCCCTCGGTCGATCATTCGGCGCACATCTGGTTCCGCGACGTGCTCGATCATGTCCGCCGCAGCCTGACCCGGATGATCGGGCTGAAGGAGACGCTGGCCAGCATCGTCGAGACAGCGAGCCTGCTGGAACAGCACCGGCAAGGCGAAATGACCAGGTCGCTGGCCGCTTGGGCGGCGATCCTCGCAGTGCCGACGGCGATTGCCGGGATCTACGGGATGAATTTTGATTTCATGCCAGAGTTGCGCTGGCAATATGGGTATTTCGTGGTGCTCGGGGGAATATTCGCAATCTGCGGCGGGCTATGGCTGCAGTTCAAGCGAATTGGCTGGCTGTGAGCAGCCCGGTACGGAGAATTTGAGTGTCGGCATCCGGTTCGGCCAGAACTCTGATTGTCGCGCTGGCGGCCAATCTTGGCATTGCTGTTGCCAAATTCGTTGCGGCCGCGATCACCGGCTCGTCGGCGATGCTCACCGAAGGCGTGCATTCGGTGGTCGACAGCGTAAATCAGGTGCTGCTGCTCTATGGCCGCTCTCGCGCGGCGAGGCCGCCGGATGCGATTCATCCCTTCGGCTATGGCCGCGAGCTCTATTTCTGGTCTTTCGTTGTCGCTGTGCTTGTCTTCGCGCTGGGCGCAGGGGTGTCGATCTATGAAGGCGTGCTGCATATCCTTGACCCGGAGCCGGCAACGGACCCGAAGATTGCCTTCACCGTGCTGGCAGTGGCCGTCGTGCTTGAGGGCTATTCGACTTACGAGGCCAAGAAGGACTTTGACACCGGCAACAAGGGGCTGAGCTTTCTGCAGGCGATCCGCCGGTCGAAGGACGCACCGACCATCGTTGTGCTGCTGGAAAATGCGGGCGCGCTGGCGGGGCTGGGCATCGCCGGACTCGGGCTTGCGCTGAGCCTGATTACCCATAACCCTTTCTGGGATGGTCTCGCCTCGGTATTGATCGGCATTGTGCTGGGCGTGCTTGCCATGGTGCTGCTCTATGAGGCCAAGAGCCTGCTGATCGGCGAGGCGGCCGATCCCGAGCTTGTCGAAGCGATCACAAGGCGCACTGCGGCCCAGCCGGGGATCGTCGCGGTGCATGAAGTGCTCACTACGCATCTGTCGCCCGACAGCGTCACCGCAATCATCAGTGCCGATTTCGATGATGCCATTTCGGCGCGCGATGTCGAAGATGCAGTGCTCGCGATCGAGCAGGCTTTGGCTGGCGAATATCCCGAACTCAAGCGGATCTATGTGCGGCCCCGGCATGGGGAAGGCTGATTGGCCATTGCGCCAGGGGCCTTGTCGCGACAGGATGGCGGCAAAACAGCTTATGGAGAGAGCCATGCCAACCGATAGTTACAAGGCAGCAATTTTTCGCGGGCCCGGCAGCGTCGATGTTGTCGATCTGCCCTATCCGGAATGCGGGCCGGATGATGCGGTGGTGCGCAATCTGATGGCGGGGGTCTGCGGTTCGGATGTCTCGGCATATCGTCACGGCGGCGACGACCACATGGTTTGGCGGGACCACGAATTCGGCCATGAGGCGATCAGCGAGGTGGTCCAGTTGGGCAGCAATGTGAAGGGCCTGGCGCTGGGCGACCATGTCTTCGTCAATCAGGGTAAGGCGCTACGCGATATGAGCCGGATGGCCACGGTCGGTTCGTTCTCTGAATTCGTCCGCATTCCGCAATGCGAGCCTGGCTATTCGCTGCTGCCGATCGACAATGCCATACCGGTTAAAACTGCCGTGCTGTTCGAGCCATTCGTGATCGGTGCGCGTGGCGCAAAGAGCCTCAACCCAGAGCCGGGCAAGAGTGCGATTGTGTTCGGGGCAGGGATCATCGGGCTGTCGGCGGCGATCATGTTGCAGTGGTATGGCTGCGACAAGGTGATGGTGGTCGATATCTCCGACTTTCGGCTGGAAAATGCCCGGCGAATGGGGCTGCTTGCCTGCAACTCGGCAAAGGAGGATCTTGTCTCGCGAGCCATGGCTGAATTTGGCAGTCAGCAGACTTTTTTCGGAGAGCGGTGCGGCGCCCAGCTTTATCTCGATGCGGTCGGGCTCAAACCGGCCATCGACAGCTTTGCGCAACTTGCCGGACGTGAGGCGAAGCTCGCCATTGTCGGCGTACATCACGAACCAGTGGCCATCGACTTGCTGGCGGTCTGCTATGGCAACTGGCACATCGGCGGCTGCGGCAACAGCGAGATCGAGGCGCTTCGGCCTGAGATCGAGGAAATGATGCTGTCGGGCCGCTACGACCTGTCTTCGCTGGTGACGCACGAATATGGCGTCGAGCAGATCGCCGAGGCGCTGGTGATGGGCGGCAATGCGAAAGAAGCGCAAAAGGTGTGCATCGCTTTTTGATGCTTGCGGGCGAAGCGATGGCGCTTCTAGAGTGGTGCCAAGGTAATCAATCCGGGAGAATGAATGATGGTACCGAATATCGGACGCGTCGGCGTGTGGGCAATGGATCTGCGCTTCGGCGATTCGGCGGCAATTGACGCAGCCGCGGCCGAGCTTGACGAGCTGGGCTATGGTGCGCTGTGGATCCCCGGCGGCATCGACGACGCCGTGCTTGGCGATGTCGACCGGCTGCTTTCGGCGACCAAGCGGATCGTCCTGGCTACCGGCATCATCAATATCTGGAAGCAGGAAGCCGCCGATGTCGCGGCCTGGTGGAAAGGTCAATCGGCAGAGCGGCAGGCGCGAGTCTGGCTTGGCATTGGCATTAGCCATGGCCCGATCATCGGCGAGGACTGGGCAAAGCCGATCGCCAAGACACGCTCATGGCTCGAAGCGGCAGAAGCTGCCGGTCTTCCGGGCGACGCACTGTGTATCGCCGCGCTGGGGCCGCAGATGATGGCACTGGCCCGCGAGTCCACCGGCGGCGCGCATCCCTATCTGGTCGATGCCAGCCACACTGTCACAGCGCGCGGCATTCTCGGGCCCGGCAAGGTGCTGGCGCCGGAGCAGGGCGTGGTGCTGGAAAGCGATCCCGCCAAGGCCCGGGCGCTCGCGCGTGAGGCAATCAAGTTTTACACCAGCCTGCCGAACTACTGCAACAACTGGCGGCGGCTGGGCTATTCGGAAGAGGACATAGCCACCGTCAGCGACAGGCTGATCGACGGCATCTTCGCCTGGGGCAGTGCGGCCGCGATCGCCGGGCGGGTCAAGGCACACCACGACGCCGGGGCGGACCATGTCTGCATTCAGGTGATCAGCGCCACCGGGCTGGACGGCTCGCGCGCAGCCTGGCGTGAACTGGCCGCAGTTCTGCTTTAGATTACCCGGCGCTGTGCCTGCAGTTCGATGACCTGGCCCAGGCTGAACAGGCCGCAGGCGATGATATCGGTATAGACAAAAGCCTGGATAATATCCTGCGATAGGGCAGCCGCGTCGCTCGGGCGTATTGCGCGAACTTGAAAGCGGCCTTGGAGTGCCGGGTCTGAACAGTGCTCCAGTGCATTCAGCACAGGTTCTATCGACTCGAAGCTAGGGAAGCGCAGACCGAAATGCGGGATGCCATAGGGCAAGGTCTCGGCCTTGTAGCGATAGGCGGCAAGGGCCCCGGCAAGATCGGCATCCTTGCCGAGGGTGACACGCAGTTGTGCCTCGAGGGCGGCCTGCGCCGGGCGGATCTCGGAAAGATAAAGCACATTATTCATTCCATCCCGGTCGTTATCGTCGGGGTGGACGCAGATGTAGGTGCTGCCGGTCTCGTTGACCTGCGGGGTGGGGATTGCCGTGCAGCCGAGCAGGCGCATGAAGTCCATCGCCAGCTCGCGCTCGCCGCTCTGGTATAGCGTCTCGATGTGATTGAGGCCCTTGCCGTCATAGCCGCTATAGAGTCCCACGCCCACCTCCCACTGGTTAGAGGGACAAGCCTAAGCCGGATCAATTGGCGAGGCAATTGGTGGCAAAATAGGGCGATTTGCGACGCGCAAAAAAAGGGCCGATATGAAACCGGCCCCTTGGAAGTTTGGGAGAGGATGCCTGATAGGCATGTATCAAATCGTCTCAACTGGCCCGTTTTTCAAGTGTAAACTGAGGTGGGCTTGTTGATAATTCCGCAATCCATCAGTTAAATATCTGAAATATAACCAAATAAGTCATGGGCATCAGCTTGTTCTATCCGCACTGCGACCATATCGCCTGCCTTCAGGGATTCGGGTACATTTCGCAGGAAGACGTTGCCGTCGATCTCGGGTGCATCGGCCTGTGAGCGGCCGGTTGCACCGATGTCGCCGTCCTCGTCCGGCTCACCTACCTCGTCGATTATCACCGGCAAGCTACGCCCGACTTTGGCTTCCAGCTTGGCCTGACCAATGCTCTCGGTCACGGCCATGAGCCGGGCATAACGCTCCTCCTTGACCGCTTCGGGCACTGCGCCCGCCAGGTCGTTGGCAGCAGCCCCGGCGACGGGTTCAAAGCGGAAGGCACCGACGCGGTCTAGTTGGGCTTCGCCAAGCCAATCGAGCAGATAGGCGAAATCGTCTTCGGTCTCGCCGGGAAAGCCGACAACGAAGCTCGAGCGGATCGTGATATCGGGGCAGATATCGCGCCACTGCGCCAGCCGCTCCAGCACTTTGGCTTCGTTGGCCGGGCGCTTCATTGCTTTGAGAATCTTGGGCGAGGCATGCTGGAAGGGAATGTCGAGATAGGGGGTGAGCAGCCCTTCCGCCATCAGCGGGATCACGGCGTCGACATGCGGGTAGGGATAGACGTAGTGCAGCCGCACCCAGGGCGGTGCCCCTTCTGGTGTGCGTAGCTGGCCCAGTTCGCGGGCCAGATCGGTCATGTGCGCGCGGACCTGTTGTCCATGCCATTCGCGCGGTTCATGGCGGGTATCGACACCATAGGCCGAGGTGTCCTGGCTGATGACGAGAAGTTCACGTGTGCCCGATGCGACCAGCTTTTCCGCCTCGCGCATGACGGCGTCGATGCGGCGGCTGACAAGTTTGCCCCGCAACTGCGGGATGATGCAGAAGCTGCAGGCATGATTGCAGCCCTCGGAAATTTTGAGGTAGCTGTAGTGGCGCGGGGTCAGCTTGATGTCCGTTTGCGGAATCAGATCTACGTAAGGCCCTTGCCCTGGAGGCGCGGCCTCGTGCACTGCCTCGACCACCGCCTCATACTGATGTGCGCCGGTCACAGCCAGAACTGCGGGGAATTTCGCGCGGATCGCCTCGGCCTCATTGCCCATGCAGCCGGTGACAATTACCCGGCCATTCTCGGCAATCGCCTCGCCGATCGCGGCGAGGCTCTCTTCTTTGGCCGAATCGAGGAATCCGCAGGTGTTGACCAGCACCACGTCGGCACCGGCATAGTCCGGACTCATCGCATAGCCATCGGCGCGCAGCCGGGTGAGGATACGTTCGCTGTCAACCAGAGCTTTGGGGCAGCCGAGGCTGACCATGCCGACCTTTGGTTGTTTGGGTGCCTGTTTGGGGGCCTGGGAGGGGAGCTGGGTAGCCATGCAGCGCGGCCCCTACACTGCCGGGCCGCTTTGCGCTACTGCCATGCTGCAAACGCGAAAGGTACGGACATGGGCCCGGTTAACTGGATAGCAGTGGTGCTGGCGGCGAATCTCGCAGTCGCCTTGGGCATCGTCTGGCACGGGCCCTTGTTTCGCACCGGCAGGCCGCTGCTCGAAGGGCTCTCGGAAGACGGCAGCCGCAAGGCGCGCAGCTATGGCGCGGTGGTCATGGTCATGCTGATCGGGTCGACGATGCTGGGGCACAATTTTGCGCGGATCGGCGCGGCGACCCTGGCTGCCAAGCCTTGGCTCTATGCGATGCAATCGGGCGGGATTGCACTGGCCTTCGTCGTTCCGGCGGTGTGGCTGGTCCAGGCAAGGCTGGGTGTCAATACGCGCCAGCGTTTGATCGACGGCGGATATTGGCTAGTGGCCTATCTGGTGATGGGCGCAACTTTCTGGGCGCTGAGCTGAAGACAATCAGCGTCGTGGCAGCAGCCGTGCCGGATCGACCGGGCGATTGTAGCGGCGGATTTCAAAGTGTAGCTCCGGCCCGCGTGCCTGGCCGCTGTGGCCGGAAAGCCCGACCCGCTCGCCCTGGCTGACCGCGTCGCCTTCTTTCACTGTGATCCGGCTGAGGAAGGCATAAGCGCTCTGCATGCCGCCGCCGTGGTCCACGACAACCAATTTGCCGAACTGGCGCGGTTCTTCCCCTGCGAACAACACTCTGCCAGCCGCGCTGGCGCGGACGGCAGTGCCATTGGGTACCGGGATATCGAGGCCTTCGTGGAAGTCTGCGCTGCGACCGCGCTGCGTAAACCCGCGGCGCACATTGCCATCCAGCGGCCAAGCAAAATGCAGGACGGGAGCCTTCACGCCCTGTGACGCACTTGCGGCCGGGGCTGTGGCGGTCTCCGCTGGCACTGCGATGACGCTGGGGATCAGCAATTTCTGGCCCGGTTTCACCGCAGCAACCGGATCGATCCCACTGGCCACAGCAATGTCCTGCCAAGGCACGCCATAGAGGTATGCAATGGTGAAGCGTGTATCGCCAGCCCCGACTGTGTGATGCCGGGTGCGCGGGATAGTGAGTTTCTGTCCGGCACGCAGGGCAAAAGGTGTTGTCAGGTGATTTGCTTCGATGATCAGGATGCGCGGCACCCCGGCGCGCTGGGCGACCCCGCTCAGCGTTTCACCGGCCTTGACGACATGTTCCAGTTCCTGATCGGGCGGCAGCGCGGCCTCGCCAGCCGCAACCAGTAGCGGTGCCAAGGCCAGAAGCAGCTTGGGCCACCGCATCAGTGGTAACGCTCCGCCAGCGAGGTCAGCGATGCCTCGTGGGTGAAATCGAGCTGGAGCGGGGTGACTGCGACATAGCCGTCGGCAATCGCTTCGAGGTCGCTGGCATGTCCGGGGGTATGTTCGATGCCGTGCAGGCCGAACCAGAAATAGCGAAAGCCGCGCGGGTCCATGCCCTCGACAACCGAGCCGCGCGAATAGTCATGAAACCCCTGGCGAACCACTCTTATACCCCTCACCTTGTCGGCTGCTAACGGAGGGAAGTTGATATTGACCAGGGTTCGTGGGGCAAAGGGTGCGTTAAGCAAAGGGCGGATCGCCCGTTCTCCCCAGCTTTCCGCTGCTGCAAACGACACATCGTCGCCCATGCCTTCGCTGACATAGACCTGGCTCAGTGCGATCGAGCGAATGCCCGCCAGCGCGCCCTCGAATGCGGCGGAAACGGTCCCCGAATAGGTGACGTCGTCGCCCAGGTTGGCGCCGCGGTTGACCCCGGAAAGGATCAGCTCGGGCGGTTCGGGCATCAGCCGCTTGAGCGCCATGGTGACTGCGTCGGTCGGCGTGCCGGTGACCGAGAAGCGCCGATCCGAATGCTGTTTGAGCCGGACCGGGCGGGTGAGGGTAAGCGAATGGCCAGCGCCGGATTGTTCCTCATCCGGCGCGCAGATCCACACTTCATCCGAAAAGTGCGCCGCGATGCGCTCAAGCACGGCGAGTCCGGGAGCGTGGATGCCGTCGTCGTTGGTCAGCAGGATGCGCATCAGGCGGAGGGTATCAGCTTGGTGACGCCGCCCATATAGGTATGAAGCACAGGGGGGACGTCCACCGAGCCATCGGCCTGTTGATAATTCTCCAGCACCGCCACCAGTGTGCGCCCGACCGCGAGGCCGGAACCGTTGAGCGTGTGGACGAATTCGGGCTTGGCCTTTTCGCCAGAGTTTTTCGGTTCTGGCCGATAGCGCGCATCCATTCGCCGCGCCTGAAAGTCCCCGCAACTGGAGATCGAGGAAATTTCGCGATAGGCGTTCTGTCCAGGCAGCCAGACTTCGAGATCGTAAGTCTTGCGCGCGGTGAAGCCCATATCGCCGGCGCAGAGCAGCATCTTGCGATAGGGCAGTTCCAACGCCTGCAGGATTGATTCCGCAGCTTGGGTCATCCGCTCGAGTTCAGCAGGTGTATCTAACGGGCGGCAGATAGTGACCAGCTCGACCTTGTCGAACTGATGCTGGCGAATGTAGCCCCGGGTATCCTTTCCTGCTGCACCGGCTTCCGAGCGGAAACAGGGAGTGAGGGCGGTGAGGCGCATGGGAAGCTGTGCCTCGGCGAGGATTTGCTCGCGGACGGAATTGGTCAGGCTGACCTCGGCGGTAGGGATCAACCAGCGGCCATCTGTGGTGCGGAAATTGTCTTCTGCGAACTTCGGCAATTGCCCGGTGCCGAACAGCGACTCGTCGCGCACCAACAAGGGGGGGGCGCACTCGGTGTAGCCGTTGCCGTTCGTCTGCCGGTCGAGCATGAACTGTGCGATCGCCCGCTGCAGCCGCGCCATCTGGCCGCGCAGGAAGGTGAATCGTGCGCCTGAGATCAGCGCGCCGGTCTCGAAATCGAGGCCCAGTGCGGGGCCGAGGTCGGCGTGTTCCTGCGGGGAAAAATCGAATGCGCGCGGCGTGCCCCAGCGACTTACTTCGACATTGCCCGCCTCGTCGTTGCCTTCGGGGACTTCGCTGTCGGGGCGGTTGGGCAAGGCTGCGAGAGCTGCATTCAACTTTTCGAGCAATTCCCGCTCTTCTTGCTCCAGCGCAGGGAGCGTGGTCTTGAGTTCGGCGACTTCCGCCTTTAGCCGCTCGGCTTCGTCGCTATCGCCACGGCCCATTGCCGCCCCGACTGCCTTGGAGGCCTCGTTGCGCTGGTTCTGCGATTCCTGCATGCTCGTAGCAACCGCGCGCCGCGCGAGATCAAGCGCCACAATCGGGCCCGATGGCTGAGCCATACCCCGGCGCGCGAGAGCGGCGTCGAAGGCTTCCGGGTCGTCGCGGATCAGGCGGATATCGTGCATGGCGGCCCTATGCCGCCTCGCCGCCGCCAGTGCAAGGTCAGGTCACGAGTAGGGACCGTGCCAAAGGGTGTTTACCCCGATCAGACTGTAAAGCGGGCAGTAACGCAACACCCCGGTCACGAAGGGAACAAGCCCGAGCCAGCCCCAAGGGGTTTTTGGTCCGACAAATACAAGCGCGATGAGAGCCATCCCGACGAGGATTCTCAGGAACCGGTCGATACTGCCGACATTCTTCGTTAGCATTTGAGCCTCCATTTTCTGCAAGATAATCACGGTGCAGCATGGAGTGCATTGACAGCGATCAATCGGCGATCCGGATTTCAATAGTCCGTTTCGATATAGACTTTGGCCACTTCGACATTCTGTGCCGAGGCGACCGCGCCATTGTTGCATTCGGCCTTGTAGGCGAGGCCGGTGTCCACAGCAGGAATGTCGGTGGTGTAGCTGGTGTCGAGAACCACCGTGCCGGTGTAAATGTTGGTTACCCTGACAAAGATCGTCGTGGCTGCGCCTGGTGCACAGAAGATTACCAGATCAAAGCCGTGGGTGGTGTTGCGCGCCGCGCCCGAGCCGAGATCGACTTTGGTTGCCGTCCCTGTGCCGTCATTGCGATAAAGCTGCCAGTTGCCGGTATTGGCGTCTGTGGTATCAAAGCCCATGCCGATCATGTTGACCAGCGCGGCGACTGCGCCTGCGGTGGTCGCCAGCACAGCAGTTGAAGCGCACAGCCCGACGAATGATTGCGCTCCGTTGACATTCAGATCTTGCCCGAACTGTGCGCGGAAGAAAAAGCCCCCAAAGCCAGCCGCGCTGCCCCGGAACCACTGCGTGTAATACCAAACTGCGCTGTGGGTGACTCACATGGGGGGATTCCCTGTCGGCTGAAAGTCTGAATCTATGAGGTTGTGCTTTGGAGGGCGCGATCATGGGTTCAGCGATTGGCTTGCGTGATGATTTTGACGGCCCTGCATTGAGGC
>CANJCQ010000038.1 GCA_947473355.1 Sphingomonadaceae bacterium
AGCTGGGCTATCTGCCGTTCAGCCCGTCAGGCGGCGCGCTGCTGTTCCATCTGCTCTCCAAGCTTTACGAGCAGACCAGCGTCATCATCACCACCAACCTCAGCTTCAGTGAGTGGGCTGGCGTGTTCGGCGACGCCAAGATGACCACAGCCCTCCTCGATCGGCTCACCCACCACTGCCATATTCTCGAGACCGGAAACGACAGCTTCCGCTTCCGTGCCAGCGCCGCTGCACCCAAAACCAGAAAGGAAAAACCAGCCCCTTGACCCAACTCCCGCAACGCGGGACATAACAACCACCCGGGTCACTTCTCAGTGAAAATCCCGGGTCACTTCTCAACGCAAATCAACAAACGCACGCCAATCAGTTCCGGAGTGCCCCAGACAAACAGGGCATCAACCAGCCGGTCACTGCGCTCGGCAATGTCTTGCGCAGAGAAGCCGAGCCGATGCCAGCTGGCGATGTAGTTTGGAAGGTCCGCATAGGTTTGCAGATGCTCGCGCGCTTTAGCTCGGGCGCGGGCGGGATCCGCTTCGAATATCGCCCCCTGTTCGACCGCCAGCAATGCACCCGGGCCCATGCGGCTGCGCGCCAGCGCGGTGTGCTCGGGCGGGACAAGATAGGGGTGCGCACCCGCACTTCGTCCCGCTGCCAGATCAAGCATTTTCGGGCCCAGCGCCGCGATGCAGCGCGATTCGTTCGGGATCCCGGCAGCGTCGAGGCCATCCAGATAGGTGGCCATCTTTTCGAGCGGCTTCTTCCATGCCTCGCCAATCGCAGGGACGTGGCCGACACCCAGCCCCAGCATCGCCCGCGCACGCTGGCTGTCGCTCCAGCTCTGCCACCAGCCGCCGACTTCCGCTGGCTCATGCATCCATATGTTGAGGATGCCCGATGCCGCGACAGTATGTTTCGTGGCGCCAAGGATGGTGAGGAACGTAGCCGCCAGATCGCCGCCGCGCCCGCCGGGAAACCATAGGGCGCCATAGCCAAGTTCCTCCAGCTCGGCAGCGCAATCAGCGACGAAGCCAGGATCGCCAAAGCGGAATTGCACTGCCCAGACGCCGACTCTGCCAAGTTTCGCCCAGGGTGCAGATTCTCTGTTTTTGCTCATGTTACTTGGTTCCTGACGTGCAGCGGTCAGACGCGAGAGATTGATCGTCGCCAGTTTCGGCAGCGCCGCAGATTATGCAACGCCTATTGCGCAATCAAATGATCTGATCAATCATGCCAGCATGATCATTGCCCCCAATATCCGCGAGCTAGGCGAATTGGCAGCGCAGCTTTCCGCTTGGCTGGCCGGCAAGGTGCTGGGCGCGACAGATATCTGCATCGACAACCTCTCCTACCCTTCGGGCGCGGGCATGTCGCACGAAACGATACTGTTCGATGCAAGCTGGACCCAGCAGGGCAACACCGTGACATCGGGGCTTGTCATCCGCATCAAACCGACCGCGAACCAGGTGTTCTGCGACGACCTGTTCGAGCAGCAATACCGCATCATGCGGCTGATGTTCGACAAGCGTTACGTCCCGGTCGCCGAGCCATTATGGATCGAGCGCGATCCCACCCTGCTCGGCGCGCCCTTCTTCGTGATGCGCAAGATGCATGGCCGCGTGCCGGTCAGCCGCCCGCCCTATGCGGAGCAGGGCTGGATCGCCGATGCCAGTCCGGCCCAGCGCCGCAAGCTATGGGAAAACGGGGTACGCACTCTCGCTGCCATAGCCCGCGTGCCGCTGGACGAAATCGACTTTCTCGCCGGGCCCGATGGCGCGCACAGTGGCCTTGCGCAGGAGTGGGACAAGTATGTGCGCTTCGTGGAATGGGTCAGCAGCGAACGCCGACAGCCCGCGCTCGATGCGGCGCTGACAGCGCTTCGGGCGCGCTGGCCCGGCAACCAGCCGGCCGGACTGGTCTGGGGCGGGGCGGAACTGGTCAACATGATGTTCGACGACAACTTCGAAGTTGTCTGCGTCATGGATTGGGAGCAGCCCTCACTCGGCGGCCCGCTCAACGATCTGGCATGGTAGATCTACATGTCGGAAATGAAACACGGCGCGATTGCGGACCGGCCGCATCTGGAGGGCATGGGCACCCGCGAAGAAACTATTGCCCTGTGGGGCGAGCTCACCGGCATACCGACCGACAACATCGCTTGGTACGAACAATTCATGGCGCTCAAGATTGCCTGTCTTTCGGTGAGCATGGCAAGAATACACGGGAGCCCGCCGCCTGACCTGTCCGCATTGGCAAGGCGTCTCGGGCTGGATTGATAAGCATTTGAAGGAGAGGACATGCAGGATATTTTCGGCCTTGCCGGGCACAAGGCGCTCGTGGTCGGTGGCGGCTATGGCAGCGGGCGGCTGACGGCAAAGTTGCTGGCGGAGGCGGGAGCAAGCGTCGCGGTGGCGGATATCGATGCCGGGCGGGCCGAAACGGTTGCCAAGGAGATCGGCGGCTTTGCCGTGGTTGGCGATGTCACCACGCCCGAAGGCGCGGCGCTGGTCGTTGACACGGCGCACGAACTTCTCGGCGGGCTGACCCGGCTGGCCAACATCGTCGGTCTGGTCAAAATGGAGCCGTTCATAGACAACAGCCCCGAACACTGGCGCCAGCAGATGGACCTAAACCTGATGCAGCAGGTATATGTCTGCCAGGCAGCAGGACGCCACATGCTGGCGAACAATGACGGGGCGGATCGCGGCGCCATCGCCATGGTCGCTTCGGTTTCCGGCATCTATGGCGCCAGCAATCAGGTCGCCTATGGCATGGCCAAGGCAGGCGTGATCTCGCTGACCCGCTCGCTCGCGGCGGAATGGGGGCCGCAGGGCATCCGCGTCAACGCGATTGCGCCGGATATTACCGCCGTGCCCCGCCTGATCGAGCAAGTGCCTGGCACCGAGGACGAGGCGCTCGCCATGTTCGATGCCATGGCCAAGGGCGAAGGCGTTCCGCTCCAGCGCTTCGGACGCGCCGAGGAACTGGCGAAGCCACTGCTGTTTCTGTTGTCCGACATGTCGAGCTATATGACCGGGCAATGCCTGGTGATCGATGGCGGCACCATGGTGCGCTTTCCGCACACCACTGGCGGACGCAGGCCCGGGGGAGAGGCATGATGAGCAATCTGGTTGAAGACAAGACTCGCGGCGTCGTGATCGAGGCGCTGGTCGAGGGCGAAGGTCCCGATGCCGTGCTGCTGGCTTCGGCTTTGCGCGGGGCGGCCGATTTCGCGCGGGTTCAGACGCTGCTGACCGAAGCTGGGTTTCGCACTTTGGCGCTCAACATGCGCGGAGTCGGGCGCAGCACCGGGTCCTTCGACAACCTGACCATGCGCGACCTGGCCGACGATGTGGCCTGTGTGATCGGAGAGCTTTGCGAGGGACCTGCCCATGTGGTCGGCCATGCGCTTGGCAATGTCATCGCGCGCGGCACAGCAAGTTTCCGCCCGGAAATGGTGCGCAGTGTCACAGTGATGCCCTGTGGCGGCCACAACCTAGGCAGCTTCCCGGTTTCAGATCACGTGCTTCACCATTTCGCCCGCTGCCACCAGTTCGACCTGAGTGAGGCCGAGCGCCGCGAGAGCCTGAGCGTCGCCTTCTTCGCTCCGGGCAATGATCCCGGTGCATGGCTTGATGGCTGGTGGCCGCAGGCGAGCGGCATCAGCACGGCCGCGTTCAAGACCGATCCCGAAGAGTGGTGGCGCGCGGGCGACAAGCCGGTGCTGATCCTGCATCCGCTGCAAGATGCCATGGCCCCGCCCGCGCAAGGCCACGCGGCCCGCGATGCCTTTGGCGCGCGCGCACGCTATGCCGAAATTCCCCGTTGCGGCCATGCCATCCTCCCCGAACAGCCCGACTTCGTTGCCCGGGAAATTGCCGCATTCCTGCACGCACAGGGCTGAATCAGACCCTGAAGGAGCGTTCCGATGGAAAAATTCATCACCCGCGATGGCTGCATGCTGCGCTATCGCCTGCGTGGGCGCGGCCCCCTGATCGCGCTGACGCCGGGTGGACGCGAGGCGGGCGAGGCGGTGGCCTTGCTGGCCGATGCCCTGGCGCAAGCGGCGACGGTGCTCACCTGGGATCGCCGCAATGCGGGCGCTGCCCAGGTCTGGTTCGGCGGCGAATCGGAACAGGAGGTCTGGGCCGACGATCTGGCCGAACTGATCGAGCACCTTGGGCTGGGTCCGGCCTGGCTGGCGGGGGGATCGGCTGGGTGCAGGGTCTCCGTGCTCTCGGCGCTGCGTCGCCCCGAGACCGCACGTGGCCTGCTGCTGTGGTCAGCATCGGGCGGGGAATACAGCTGCCAGTTTCTCGGGTTCTCCTATCATGTGCCCTATATCATGGCGGCCGAGCGCGGCGGGATGGAGGCCGTTGCCGAAACTCCGTTTTTCGCTGACCGCATTGCCGCCAATCCCGCAAACCGCGAGCGGTTGCTGACGCAGGACCCTGCCGAATTTTGCGAAACCATGAAGAGCTGGAACCGTTCGTTCTATTATCGCGCTGATGCCGCGCTGACTGCCGTTCCCGACGCCGCGCTTCGCACTATCGCCATACCAAGCCTGATCGTAGCGGGGAACGACGACGTTCATCCGCCGACTGTATCCGATGTCATGGCACGCCTTATCCCGGGCGCGCGGGCAATCGCTTCGCCGTGGTCGAACGCGCAATGGCTTGACAGATTCACCGGGCGGGCTGGTGGATCGGTGTTCGAGCTTTACCCGCTGCTGGTGCCCGCACTGCTTGGTTTTTTGGCAACTCAGCCAGATTGAGCTTCAGCTGTGGCGAATAACCATTCGGTCGCCGTGCATTTCGACTTTGCCCAAGCGGCGCAGCAAAGACTGTCCGAGCAGGTTGGTCCCCAGCCCTTCCAGCACAATCGCATCGACGTCGCGGAATTCCGCGTCGCCAAGCTGAAACCGGTCGATACGCACGGCGGCGCCCCTGGCCACGCCAGACGCGCTGCGACCGATCGGCTCGAAGCTTTCGGGGTCAACGTCGATGCCGAGGTTGCGGGCATCTTCGACCGTCAGCGCGACCATATCGGCGCCGGTATCGACGAGGAAGCGCGCATCCTGCCCATTAACCTGCACAGTCAGGCGAAACTGGCCGCTCTCGTCACGGGCGATTTCGGTTTGCTCGTCGCTGGCGGCGGGCCGGGCACTGGCAGCCAGCGCATGGACACCTGACTTGCCGCTTGGCTCGTCCACAACCGCCCGGCGCGGCGACATCATCAGTTGCGCGGCGACAAACATGGCGATCGCCGAGCCTACAGCCAGGAATACGAGTTTGTACATGCCGATTTGCCTAGCAGCCAAGCGTTACCGCTTGGCAAACGGGCGCTATTTTTTGGCCTGATCGTCGTCGATCTGCAGCGACCCGATGGTCAGCCGATCAATGCGGGCATCGCGCAAACGCAGCTTGCCGATACCCAGCCGCCCGATCATCAGCGATCCGATGGCAACAGCGCCCATGGCCAGCGCGCCAAGCGCAAAGGTGCCGATTGCAATCGCGCCCACCGAACCGGAACCCAGCGCTGCCCCGCGCACAGCGACGGCGGGCAGCACAGCGCCCGGCCCGGGCGCTGCATCGTGCTTATTCAGCCGCTTCGGCATGGCTCGCAGTTTCCGCTGCTTCCAGCTCTGCGGCCTTGGCCTCGACCAGCGAAACGATGTGATCGAGCATGTCAGCGCTCTGGACGTGGTGATCGGTGACGCCAGAGAGATAGACCATATGCTTGCCGTTGCCGCCGCCGGTGATGCCAATGTCAGTCTCTCGCGCTTCGCCCGGACCATTGACCACGCAGCCGAGCACCGAAAGCGAGAGCGGCGTCTTGATGTGGCTGAGGCGGCTTTCCAGCGCCTCGACCGTGCGGATCACGTCAAAGCCCTGCCGCGCGCAGGAGGGGCAGGAGACGACGCGAACGCCGCGGGTGCGCAGGCCCAGCGACTTGAGGATTTCGAAGCCGACGCGCACTTCCTCTTCCGGCTCAGCCGAGAGCGAAACCCGGATGGTGTCGCCGATCCCGGCCCACAGCAGGTTGCCGATGCCGATCGCACTCTTGACCGTGCCGCCGATCAGCCCACCAGCCTCGGTGATGCCGAGATGCAGCGGGCAATCGACCTGTTCGGCGAGCTGCATATAGGCCGCGACCGCCAGGAAGGTGTCGCTGGCTTTCACTGCCACTTTGTATTCGTGAAAATCATGATCCTGCAGCAGCTTGATATGATCGAGCGCCGATTCGACCAGGGCATCGGGGCAAGGCTCGCCGTATTTCTCCAGCAAGTCCTTCTCGAGGCTGCCGGCATTGACGCCAATGCGGATCGAGCAGCCGTTGGCTTTGGCAGCGCGGACAACCTCGGCGACGCGCTCGCTGGAGCCGATATTGCCGGGATTGATCCGCAGACAGGCCGCGCCCGCGTCAGCCGCTTCGAGCGCGCGCTTGTAGTGAAAATGGATGTCGGCAATTACCGGAATGCGCGCCGCGCGGGTGATCTGGCTGAGCGCCTTGGTGCTCTCCTCGTCGGGACACGAAACGCGGATCAGATCTGCCCCGGCTTCCTCGCAGCGGCGGATCTGGTCGATCGTCGCCACCGCATCGGAGGTGAGCGTATTGGTCATGGTCTGCACCGTGATCGGCGCATCGCCGCCAACGGGAACGGCGCCGACCATGATCTGGCGGGACTGACGGCGCGTAATATCGCGCCAGGGACGGATGCTGGTCATCGTGCGCATATAGGCCCCGGATTGTTGCAGGGCAATTGCTGCCTGCATGCGGCTAAAGCCTCCAGTTCACTTGCACGGTGAAATTGCGTTGCGGGAAGGGGTGGAACAGGAAGTATTTGTTATTGTTTAGGTTATCCACCCCAAGGGCGGAATCGAGATGATCGTTGAGTTTGAATGTCGCCCGCGCATCGACGACGAAATACCTGTAGAAGCCCTGATAGGTCTGGCCGACGGTGTCGTCATTGGCGAGGTTGGCAAAGTTGCGGCTGGTGAAGCGCGCCGCCGTGGTCAGCGACAGGCGCGGTGCGGGGCGCCAGGTCAGCACCATGTTGCCCTTCCAGTGCGGCACGCCGGGCAGCAGCTTGCCGACCGCCGCCGGGAAGTTGCTGTTTTTGGCGGTGATCGCATCAGCATAGGTCAGGCTGGCCGAAAGATCGAGGCCGGGCAGAATGTCACGCCGCTCTAGGGCAAATTCGACCCCCCGCGCGCGGGTGCGATCGACGTTCTGCACGAAGGTGGTGTTTGTCGCGGCATTGAGCTGCGAGATCAGGGCATTGACGATTACTTCATTGAACAGCGAAATGCGGTAAGATCCGTGCGCGTCCTGCTTGGTGAAGGCCAGCTCCAGCGAGCGCGCCCGTTCGGGTAGCAGGGTGGGGTTGGGATTGGTCAGCAAGGTGCCCACCGCCGTCGTCTGGTAGAGCTCGCCCACGGTCGGGGTGCGGTACGCCTGCCCGGCGGAGAGGCGGACGCTGTAGCCATTGTCGCCTTTCCATTCGAGCGAAGCCTTGGGACTGAACCCATTGAATTGGCGTTCCGGTTGCAGGATCGTGGCATTGACCGCTGTCGAAAGCGTGGTGTTGAACCCGCCGTCGGCCCGCCACCATTCATAGCGCGCGCCCAGCTTCAGGGTCAGCGCGGGCGTCAGCTTCACCGCATCCTGCGCCCAAAGCGCGAAGGTGCGCGTATTGCCAAGCGAGGCGGAGCGCAGCTGGCCCTGCGCCGAATTGCTGTCGAGCCAGTTGGCGAGCGTCAAGGTCTGGGCATTGAGCGTTTCTCGATCAACGTGCGCGCCGAAGCTCAAGGTGTGGGCGTCGCCATTTCCCAGCCTGATCGCCGCCTTGCCATCCAGCGTTACCCAGCCGGTGCCATCCTGTTTGACTATGGTGCCGACTCCGCCGGCAAAGGCGCCGGGCAAATCGTTGCGCGTCCCGACAAAACCCGTCGCTGCCGTTGTGCCTGTCACAGTATCGGGCGATGGATTGTTTTGCCAGTCGTGCGCATAGTCATAGAGTGCGCCGACAATCTGCCAGTCGAGTTTTGGCGAGGCTCCGCTCAGGCTCAGGGCGTGGCTGAAATGCAGGGCTTCGCGGGTATAGGCTGCGGAATTGAAACCGGTCGTCACGCCGCTCGCTGCCGTCTTGTAGCTGACCGCGCCGCTGGCATCGCGCAGATAGCTGTCGACCGTGCCCTCGGTCTTGTCGGTCCAGATCCCGAGTACATAAGTGGCGCGGATATTCGCTGAGAGATCAAGCGCGGCCTTTACCTTGTAGGTCGACTGCACATGGTGCTCGATGCCGCCGCCGCCGAGTACGCGGATGGCCTGGGCGAGCTTGTTGAGATCGGGATAGCCGCCGCTGGTGCCAGCGGGATCGGTGGTGCCGGTGATCGTGGTGAAGCTGATCGGCTGCGAATGGGCCTCGGTCCGGGTCATGCTGGCGAACAGAGCCAGCGGCCCGAAGCGGTCGCCGATTGACCCTGAAAACTGCGTCGTCGGCAGCGTGTCCCTGGTGCCATAGAGCGAGAAGTCCTGCACGTTGACCAGCGCAGTCGCGCGGGCTTCCAGCTTGTCGGGCAGGCGGGTGGTGATAGTGACAACCGTGCCAATGGAATTGCCCGAATAGGCGGCGGAAAATGGCCCGTAGAGCACGTCGATCCGGTCGATCTCCTCGGGCGTCACCAGCGACCAGCGCGGGCTGCCATTGCCGTTGTTGTTGCCAATCAGCGCCGAAAGCAGCGCGCCATCGGCATAGATCAGGCTGCGCGCGCTGGCGCCGAGGCCCGAGGTGCGGGTGGCGATCGGCGCGAAATTGTCGCCGATGTGGCGCTTGCGGATCACCAGGCTGGGCAGGTATTTCAGTGTATCTTCGACGCTGACGGCATTGACCGTGGTGGCGATCTGCTCGGCATTTACCCCGGCTTTGGTCGAGGGCGCATTCTCGATCGTATTGCTCTGTTTCTGGCCGATCACCACAATGGCGCGACCGGGGGCGTCGGCTTCGGCGTCATCGGCGTGGGCCACGACAGGACAGCCAAGCAGGCCCGCGCCAAGCGCAGCCAGGGAAATGTACTTCATCATTGGAAAAACTCTCGCATTGCCGGCGCACAGGCCGACAGAGCTGACAATCAAGCGGAAAAGTCAGGCGAGAGCGGGGGGACCCCGCAAGGGCGGGCGAAGATATGGCGCGCGGGCGGCTGGCTGCGCGGGCATCGCAAGGAAGCCAAGTGCCATGATAAAGGCGAGCGCTGTCGCCAGCAGCAACATATCGGCCCCGCCCAGCGAGACCATCGAGAGCGCGGAATATGGGCAGGCGCTGCCACCCTTGCCCTGCTCATTCTGCCCATGGCTGGATTTGCCATCCATAGGCACGCTGATCTGCCTGGTCAGGTGCGTGCCGCTGGCATCAGCGCAGATCTCGATGGTGAGCATCTTGCCCTGCGAGCCGAACATGAAGCCGCCCGGCACCAGCGCCTTCATGCACAGCGCCAGCAGCACCAGCCCGAGTGTCATGTTGCGATGATCGCGAAAAAAGGCGCGCAGCGTTCCCATTGCGCGAATGCCCTAGGCAGAATTCGTGCCGCTGTCATCCGCCGAAATGGGCACAAGCATCAGCGAAAACAGGAACTCGTCGTCGCGGTGCGCCCCGACCCAGAAGTGGACATCGGCGACTTTCACAAACCCATAGCGCGCATAGAAGCGCTGCGCGCCATGATTGCCGCTCCATACGGATAGCTGGATCTCGTCCGCATCGCGCGCCCTGACTTCGGCCAGGGCCCAGTCCATCAGGGTCGCGCCGATGCCCCGCCCGGTGCAGTCCGGGTCAGTGTAGAGCTGCTTGAGCTCAATTGTCCGCCCACCCTTCGCATGCTCGGGAAAGCTGCAGGTGAGCGCGAGTTTGCAATAGCCCACCAGCCGTCCGTCGCTTGTCGCAAGGCAATAGAGGCGATCCGGATTGGCCAGCTCGGCTTCTATCGCACCGGGGGAATAGGCCTCGGCGAGGAACGTAGCGAGGTCGTCGGGGCGATAGAGATGGCCAAACTTGGCGACGAAGCTGTCATTGCCGAGGCGCGACAGCGCGGGCACATCGGCTGGCGAGGCAGGGCGCAGCTGGATATCGTTCATCGCTATCCGTTCCCCGCAAACTTGTCCGCCTTCCTCTTGCCCATCCGCATACCCGCTTCCAGCCGCGCGCGCAGCTGGGTGTAGAAGGCATCAAGGAAGGCATATTCGTCGCCGCCACCCAGAGTCCAGCCGATCTTCTTGCAGATCGCTTCATAGACCTGGCGCAGTGCATCGGGCCGGTTTTCGCGCAACACACGTTCAAGTGTCTGCAGCTCGTATTCGCCGTAGACCGACAGTTCGGCATCGCCGAAGCGGTATTTGACCGCTGCCTCCGAAGCCGCCGCACCGACTCTTGCCTGCGCCGACATTGCCGCCTCGAGCTTGCGCTTGGGCGCTTCGACCACCCAGGTTCCTGCGATGATGTCGCCTGCGCGCAAACGGTCCTTGTTGAAGAAGGGAAAGAAGGCGAAAATCAGGAACCAGGCGAGCGCCGCCATGCCCGCCGCGCCCGAATCGCCGCCGTCGCTGGCCGACATGATGAACACCAAGGGCAGGAACAGCTCAATATCGCGCAGCAGGTTGCGCGCAATCACCATTTCCGCCGTCAGCCGCCCGCCATCCCTGGCTGCGATGCGGACGCCGGTGATCCGCTTGCCCGGCGTCGCACCGCGCGGGCCGAGTTCGAAGAACAGGAAATAGGCGTTGCGGAACAGGAACATCATGGCAATCCAGATCACCGCGAGGAATTCCAGCGCATGCATGATCTGGGGGCCATGTTGCGATGGATCGGACAGCGCAGCAGTGCCCCCGGCAATCGAGATCAGGGCAATCGTGGTCAGGATCATCAGCAGGCCGATGAACATCAGATCGAGCGCCAGCGCGCCGAACCGCGAACCTCGGCTGGCGAGCGTCAGCGGCAGGGCAATGCCCTCGGGCGTGACCATGGTGCGGTCGCGGTCCGAACGGCGCAGGCGAGTAGGGAGCGCCGCGCTCATGGGCTAGCTGCCCCGTCATTGCGGCCGCGGAAGGCAAAGAAATATGCCAGCCAGAACACCAGCATGAAGCCGCCGACAGTGAACCGCCCGGCAGTGTTGTCGATTAACTGGCGGGCAAAGGCCTCGAGGATCGCGGCGACCACCAGCATCAGCACCACGCCTGCCATCACCAGACTGGCCCGGCGCCCGGCCTCAGCGGTCGCCTGCAACAGGGACTTGTCGCCCGGGAAAGCCATCGCGCGGCCGATATGCAGCCCCGCCGCGCCTGCCAGCAGGATCGCGAACAACTCAGTGGTGCCGTGCACTGCCAGCCAGCCGGCAAAATCGATCAGCAGCCCCTGCCCGTTATAGAGCCACAGCATCGCGCCCATGGTCGCGGTGTTCTGCACCAGCAGCATCAGCGAGGGGATGCCAAAGGCGAAGCCCAGCGCGAAGGCGAGGATCGAGACCTGGGCATTGTTGCTGAACAGGTATGCGGCGAAGGCCGACATCGGATCCTTGCCATCATTGCCAAACAGGGTGCCTTGCAGCACCTCGCGGCTGGCGCCAGGCACACGGGCATCGGCAAACTGGCCGGGAACCAGCGAGAAATACCATTCGGGGTCACTCGCGACCAGCAGCCAGCCGACCGCCACCCCCGCCACCATCACAGCGAGCGCCACTGCCACATCGAGGCTCATCGCCCGCACCGCCGCGCTCCAGCCGCCGCCGAGAAACCGTCCCAACCAGGTCCACAGCGACTGGCGCGGGCCATAGACCTGAAACCAGGCGCGCTGGGTCAGGCTTTCAAGATAGGCGAGCGTCGCCGAATCGAGCGAGGTTTCCCGCGCAATCGAAAGGCTGGAGGCGACGGTGCGATAGAGCACCGGCAAAGCCAGCACGTCTTCGTCAGACAGACGCCGCAGCTGGCCCTTCTCGATGCGGCTGACGATGGCCTCGAGCCGCTTCCAATCGCCCTCACGCGCCAGCCGAAAGCGGTCGCTCCGCAGCGCGGCCTGCTCAATGGCAGAGACCTCGGGCAGCGTTGCCATCAGCCGATCGCCCCCTTGCGCTTGACCGAGAGATAAGCGTCGATCAGCCGGGTGCCGATGCGGTTCCACGGCGCTTCGATGACGTCGACGCCCAATTGCTGAAGCCGCCGCGTCACCAGCGCGCGCTGGCGCAGCAGCGAATCGGCCGTCACTGCCATGGCCAGCGCCTGCATGTCGCCGGGCTCAGCAGTGGAAATATCGTCCAGTTCCTCGTCCTGCATCGTAACGAACAGCACGACATGCTTGGCCACCAGCCTTCCGATGCTTTCGATCATCAGCTCGGCGCTGGTAGGATCAGTGAAATCGCTGAATACCACGATCAGCGAGCGGCGCTGCAACCGGCTGGCCAGCGTTGCCAGGGCCAGAGTGAAATTGGGCTCCTGCGCATGATAATCGAGCCGCGCCGCTTCGCTTTGCAACCGGTGAAACAGGCGGGTGTCGCTGATGAAGGGGGTCATCACTTCGGGGCGGGCGGCAAAGCCATAAAGCGCCACCCGGTCGCCGCTCTTGAGAGCGATGTAGGAGGTCAACAGCGCCGCCGAGACTGCGCGGTCGATACGCGGCATGCCCGCCAAGGGCTCGCACATCGCCTGGCCGCAATCGAAAGCGAAGACGATCTGGTTGTTGCGCTCGGTCTCGAATTCGCGCGCGAACAGGCGGACATGGCGGGCCGAGCTTTTCCAGTCGATGCGGCGGCGCTCCATGCCGGCCTGATATTCGCTCAAGGCCTCGAACTGGGTGCCTTCGCCTCTGATGCGCCGTGCGATCAGGCCGGTCTGGGCATCACGCAGGAAAGTCTGCAATGCGGGTGAGCGGACCTCGCCGATGTTGGGCCAGATGCGGACCTGCTGGCCAAGCTCGCGGCTTGCCATCCGCGCGCCGAGCCCGAAGGGTCCGGTCCAGCGCAACCACACCGTCTGGATCGCGCCCTGGCCCCGGCGGCTGGGGGTGAGCACGGCATTGCCCTGCCATGTTGCCGAAGCGGGATCGAAGCGCAGCGGCAGATCGCAGCGTCCACCCGGCGCCAGCCTTGGATCGAGCGCAAGGCTCGCGGCTACCGCGCCGCGCGCACCGCCCGAAATATCCGCCAGCAATGTCAGCCGCAGCGGCGCGCCGATTTCGCTGTCGCGGGGGGCCAGCACCCGAAGATCGGCAAGATTGCCTGCCAGCAGCGCATCGAACAAAACCAGCAGCAGCAATGTCCCGCCCAACGCCGGCGCGGCGATCCAGGCGGCTGGAGCAATCGCCGCTATGACCAGCGCCAATGGCGCGGCCAGCGCGATCAGCACAGCGGCGCGGGCAGTGGGCAGGATGCGGGGGAAAGAAGGCATCAGGCTAGTGCTTTGTCACAATGTAGCGCACGGCCTTCGACAGGCTCAGGCTGAGCGGTACTGGTTCTAAAACCTTGACCCGCTCGCCCTGAGCCTGTCGAAGGGCCACCGCTGTATTCGCCCCACTTGCTCACCGCGGCGCCTCGGTCTGCGCGACCAGTTCGGCCACCAACGCCTCGACCTGCTTGCCCTCGATCTCCGCTGCCGGGCTGAGCAGCAGCCGGTGGCGCAGCACAGAAGTCGCCAATGCCTTGACGTCGTCGGGCAGCACATAGTCGCGTGATTCGAGCGCGGCCCGGGCGCGGGCAGCGCTCGCGAGCAGCACTGCGGCGCGCGGGCTGGCGCCGCTGCTGAGGTCAGCGCTGTCACGCGTCGCGCGCACCAGGCGGACGATATAATCGACCACCCCTTCGGCCACCGTGACCTGTTTGACTGCCAGCGCCGCAGCTTTCAGCCGCGCCGGATCAGCCACTGCGACAATGCCGTGGGCGGAAGCGCGGGGCGGCCCGCTCATCTTGCCGAAGTGGGCAACTATCCGCGCCTCTTCCTCGAAGCTGGGGTAAGCGACCAGCAGCTTGAACAAGAAGCGATCAAGTTGGGCCTCAGGCAATGGATAGACGCCCTGGCTCTCGATCGGGTTCTGCGTCGCCACCACCATGAAATGATCGGCCAGCGGGTGCACGTCGCCATCGAGCGTCACCCGGCGCTCCTGCATGGCTTCGAGCAGCGATGCCTGGGTCTTGGGCGGAGTGCGGTTGATTTCGTCGGCGAGCAGCAGGTCGCAGAAGATCGGGCCTCTTGTGAGGGTGAACTGACTGGTCTGGAAGTTGAACAGGCTGGAGCCGAGAATGTCGCCCGGCAGCAGATCGGGCGTGAACTGGATCCGCCCGAAATCGAGGCCGAGGCTGGCAGCGAAGCATTGCGCGAGGAAGGTCTTGGCCGTGCCCGGCGGGCCTTCGAGCAACACATGTCCCTGCGCGAGCAGTGCGATCAGCAAGTGGTCGATGGTCTCGGTCTGGCCAACCACGGCCTTGCCGACCTCGCCGCGAATCGCACTGGCGAGCTGGCCGACCTCTGCGAGGGTCATAACGGGGCTCGTATCTTGCGGGTCACTCATGTCTTCAGAGTCCTTTCAAGCGAATGCAGGTCTTGCGCGGCCTTGACCACATCGGCCGGGCGGCGCGCTGCGCGCAGGCGGGCGGCAGCAAGCGAAAAGGGTGTCGGCATCCCGGTGCGGGTCGCAAGGGCCCGGTCGATCGCCGCTTCGGTAGCAGCCGCATCGGCGATACGCGGCAGGGCGAGCGCTCGGGCGAGCCGCTCGCGGACATGATCGGCATAGGGCGCGCCGACGAGGTGGAGTCGGCGCGAGCGGCGGATCAGGCCGGCCGCATTGGCGATAAGCGCGCGCTTGCCGAAGGCAATGGCACGGACATTGCTGCGCGGTGGACCAAAGCGCAGGAAGCCGCGCCAGCCGACCACCAGAGCCGCGATCAACAGGCACAGGGTCGCAGCCAGGAACGGCGGAGTGAAGGCCAGGGTCAGCAGGTTTGCCGAACGCGAAAAGCCGTTGAGCGTCAGATCAAAGCTGACCGGCAGATGCTTGTGCTCCATGGCGCTGCCGACAAGCGCAAGTGCCAGCAGGGCGCGGGCGCGGTCAGCCATGCCATAATTGTTAAGCAGATCGGGCTCGGCGACGATCACCAGCGGTTGCAGGTCTTCATTGTTGGCGCTGCTCGCCGAAACTCCGGCGTCGCCATCAAGCGCTGGGTAAATGCCCGAGTCGTCGAGATATCCCGCCAGCATCTGGCCATTGCCATCGCGCACCAGCGCCACCATGCTGCCTGAAGTCATTGTCTGGACTGCTTGCGGTGCAGCGAATGCCCCGTCCCGGTTGAGGCCATGCCAGCGCGCTGACGCGCCATGCAGCGCATCGGCCTTGAGATCGAGCGAACCCACATCCTTGATGGCATTGCCCCAATCCGGCGCCCTGGCGTCGCCGATCACCACCCAGCCCTTGCGCGCAGTAGACTGACCCTTCACTGCGCTTGCCGGCATTGTCTCCCATTTCGGCAGGATCAAAAGGGTCGGCCCGGTGCGGCGGCGATTGGCGATGATCTCGCTCAGCTTATCGGCATCGCCATAAAGCGGCGGGGTGAGCACCAGCAGACCGGGATCGTCTAGCCTCGCCTTGCTGCGGGCACGGCTGACGGTATAGCCACGCCGCTCAAGCAGATCGGCGAGCGCAGCATAGCCATTGAGCCCCTTGCCGCCAGCATGGCCGCCGCCGTCGTTGGTCGAGCCCGAACTCATTCCCGAGCCGAGCATATAGAGCAAGCCAACGAACAGCGCCGCCCCGAGCAGGACGAGCGCGAGAACCGCACGCGGATTGAATGGATTGGCTGGCTGGTCGCTCATGTCGCCGCTTCCACTGCGCGCAATTCATGCAGCGCGAAATCGGCATAGGCCGAACGCGCTGCCTGCCAGTCGGTCGCATCGAGTTCGCGCAAGGCATAGAGGCTGCGCTCGACCCGCGCCGCGATCACCGCGAAGGCCTCGCGGGCGCGGCTTGGCAAGCGCGGCAACACTGCAATCTCGCGCGCAGTGCTGGCGGGAAGCAACCAGTCGGGCTGGGCCTCGGCGATGTGATTGACGCTGCGCTGGAGCAGCAAATGCGCCGCTTCGCCAAAGCGGCCTTCCGCCGCCAGCCGGTCGGCATCGGCGAGCAAGGCCACGGCAGCCCCGCGCTCAGGCGCCCATTCGGGCACCGCTTCCCGTTTGGGCTGGCGGCGGCGTTCCAGCAAGGGTTCGATCACCAGCCGCCACAGCAGGAACAGCAGGCCGAGAATCGCCAGGCCGATCAGCACGTTCTGCAACACCGGCCAAGACATGCCGAGCGCTTGCCCGAGCGGCTCGAACAGGCTTTGCAGCCATTCGCCCAGCTGTTTGAGCCATTCAGGCGTCTGCGGCGGAGGGGGAACTTTGGCCGGCGGCAGCGGCGCATACTGGATGTCCGCCGCAGAGCGCACGGCTTCCCAGTCGCGCGCGGGGTCGCTGGATGCGCTCGAACCGGCGATTTCTGCATCCTGCATCGTCACGGGCGCTAGGTGCCATGGCAGGTGGATCGGCGCAAGCTGCCCCGTTAACCTTAACCGCGCATCCGCGCCTGCGGATAGGAGCCAAGCAGGCGGATATCCTTGCAATGGAAGGCCAGCTCGCGAATCGCCTGATCGACCGCAGGATCGCCCGGCGCACCTTCGATATCGGCGTAGAAAGTGGTCGCGGCGAAACTTGCGCCCTTCTGGTAGCTTTCCAGCTTGGTCATGTTGACGCCGTTGGTGGCAAAGCTGCCCAGCGCCTTGTAGAGCGCGGCAGGCTGGTTGTTGACCTCGAAAACGAAGGTCGTCATCGCGCGGGCCTGTGTCAGCGAAGCCGGATCGAGCGGCTGCTTCGCCAGAATGACGAAGCGGGTGGTGTTGTCGTGGGCATCCTCGACACCTTCCGCGATAATCTTGAGCCCATAGAGCTCTGCGGCGATGCGCGGTGAGATAGCGCAGGCGGCCGGATCGCCCTGTTCCTTGACGAAGGCTGCGGCCCCGGCAGTATCGGCATAGGCCATCGGCACAATCCCGCGCGCCCGCAGATAGTGCCGGGTCTGGCCCAGCGCCTGCGGATGGCTGTAGGCTGCGGCGAACGGCCCATCGCCCAGGGCCATCACTGCATAGGAGATCGGCAGAAAATATTCGCCGGTAATCGAAAGACCACTTTCAGGCAGCAGAAAATGGATATCAGCGACTCGGCCATGCTGCGAATTTTCGATGGGGATAATCGCGCGCGCGGCCTGCCCGTCTTTCACTGCATCGAGCGCATCTTCGAAGCTGAAACAGGGCAGCGGCAGGCAGCCGGGATCATATTCCAGCGCGGCGCGGTGGCCGTTGCAGCCCGGCGCGCCCTGAAACGAGACCGCGCGCCCCGGATCGGCCTTGGCGGCCAGGGTCATTTCGCTGACGAGAGCGAGGGCGGGTTCGGGAAAACTGTGCATGGCGGCTGGCCGCTTACGGATTATGGGCAAATCCCGCAATGGGCCTTGCACTCGGCAAAGCTGCTGACTAGAGCGACGCCCAATCGCCAGGCCATTTCCTGTGGGGCTTTTTTCGATGGACGACCGTTTCAATACAATCGCCGGCTGGACGCTGTTCTCTGGCATCGTCGCGCTTGGGCTTGCCAGCGTCAGCAGCCATACGTTCATGGCTGACAAGAACGAGCGCCCCGAGACCATGGGCTACAAGATCGCCGGGGTCGTCTCCAGCGAGAAGGGCGCGGCTGCCGAAGTACCGATCGAGACGCTGCTTGCCAGCGCCGATGTGGCCAAGGGCGAAGCGGTGTTCAAGAAATGCGCTTCGTGCCACACTGTCACACAGGGTGGCGCCAATGGCATCGGGCCGAACCTGTATGGAATTGTCGGAGAAGCCGTCGCCGCGGGCCGCGGCGGTTTTGCTTTCTCCGATGACCTGAAGAAGGCTGGCGGCAAGTGGGATTTCACGGCTCTCGACCATTGGCTGGCCAACCCCAAGTCGATGGCTGCGGGCACCAAGATGACTTTTGCCGGCCTCGAAGTTGCCCAGGACCGCGCCAACGTCATCGCCTGGCTCAACACCCAGGGCTCAAACCTACCGCTGCCCAAAGCGCCTGCTGCGGCTGCCCCTGAGGAAGGGAAGGCGGCAGAAGCTGCGGAAGCCAAGCCCGCCGAGGGCGCGGCTGCGGCAGCTGCACCGGCGGAAGCAGCCAAGCAGTAATTTTCAAGAATCGGGAAATTTGCAAGGGCGGGGCTGCGGCTCCGCCCTTTTGTTATGTGCGGCCCTTGAAGCCTTGCGCGATCACATACCATTCCGACGAATCCTTGCGGCTGGCGGGCGGCTTGGCATGTTTTACCGCAGTGAAGTGCCGCTTGAGCAGGGCCAGCAGGTCGGCATCGGCGCCGCCTGCCAGCACCTTGGCCACGAATGCCCCGCCCGGTGCCAGCACGCTGATCGCAAAGTCCGCCGCTGTCTCGACCAGGCCCATGGTGCGCAGATGGTCAGTCTGCTTGTGGCCCACAGTGTTGGCGGCCATGTCGGAGAGCACCAGATCGGGCGGGCCATCCAAAGCACTTTCCAACGCCGCCGGGGCCTCGTCGGCCATGAAATCCATTTCGAAGATAGTGACGCCGGGGATCGCGTCGGTGGGCAGCAGATCAATCCCGGCGACCATGGCGGAAGGGCTGCGCTGGCGCACAATCTGGCTCCAGCCGCCCGGCGCAATCCCCAGATCGATCACCCGGCGGGCGCCCTTGAGCAGACCAAACTTGTCGTCGAGCTCGGCCAGCTTGTAGGCTGCGCGGCTGCGATAGCCTTCGGCGCGCGCCTTCTGGACATAGGGATCGGCCAGTTGCCGCGCCAGCCAGCGGGTCGAGCTCGCGGTCCGGCCCTTGGCAGTCTTCAGGCGCTGGCCCTTCGCTCCGCCCTTGCCCTCACCCCTCACATCTTTTCCATATTCATAGGGCTTCCCGCCGCAACCGCGAAACTTCCGAGCGCATGCGATCGCCCTCTCCATTGGCGGCGATCAGGCTGCGCAGGATGCCCTCGCGGATGCCGCGGTCGGCGACGCCCAGCCGGTCGGCCGGCCACAGATCGAGGATAGCCTCGAGGATGGCGCAGCCCGCCACCACCAGATCGGCGCGCTCGCGCCCAATACAAGGCAATTGCTGGCGTTCGGCCATAGACATCCCCGCCAGCTGGGCAGAGATCGTGCGCATCGCATCGGCGGGCACGATCAGGCCATCGACCGCGCGGCGATCGTATTGCGGCAGATCGAGATGCAGGCTGGCGAGCGTGGTCACGGTGCCGCTGGTGCCGAGCAGGCGCAGCGTGGCGACTTGCCCTGACAGCACACCAGCCGCCACGACGCGGTCGGCGAAATCGGCAAAGCTTTGCGCCACCCGGTCGCGCATACCGGCATAGCGTGCCTGGCGATCGATGCGCTCGCCCGATTCCGGCCCGAATGTCTCGGTCAGCGACACCACGCCCCAGGGAACGCTTTGCCAATCGAGAATGCGCGGCACGGTGTCAGTCGATTCGATCAGCACCAGCTCGGTCGAGCCGCCGCCGATGTCGAAGATCATCGCCGGGCCATTGCCGGGCTCAAGCAGGATGTGGCAACCGAGCACTGCCAGCCGCGCTTCCTCGCGCGCAGTGATAACGTCGAGCGCAATACCGGTCTCGCGCTTGACGCGTTCGATGAACTCGTCGCCATTGACGGCCTGACGACAGGCTTCGGTCGCCACCGAGCGCGCCAGATGGACATTGCGCCGCCTCAGCTTGTCGGCGCAGACCGTAAGTGCGCCCAGCGCCCGGTCCATCGCCGCCTGGCTGAGACGGCCGGTCTGGGCCAGCCCTTCGCCGAGCCGCACCACCCGGCTGAAGGCATCGATCACCGCGAAATTCTCGCCCGAGGGGCGCGCGATCAGCAGGCGGCAGTTGTTCGTGCCCAGATCAATTGCGGCGTAGGACTGGCGTGAACCGGGGGCGGGACGAACACCGCCATTGGCTTGAGCATGGGTCTGCCGGGGTGCCGCAGCAGCATTGCTGCAGGAATTCATTCCTGACTGCGCCGGAGCGGCATCCGCGCCCCGTGCCGCATCTGCCTGCATTGCCGGCGGGGTATTTTCCGCCATGTGATCGACACTCTTTATTGTTTTCGCAGCACCTTGGCCGCGTACTTGGTGGCGAATCTAGCGCCAACCGGGCCTTCGGGCAAGCCCGACGTCTTGACCTCTCCCATCCGTCCGCCTAGAGGCTCGCCCCTGTTGCCCCGTCGTCTAACGGTAAGACACCGGTTTCTGATACCGTTTATCGAGGTTCGAATCCTCGCGGGGCATCCATACTTTTGAGTCTAGAACCGCTTGACGCTTGAGCCATTGCCCGCAGTCAGCCGGTATTCGACTGGCGTCTCGTAAGTGAGATCAACGGTCCATTGCGCCCCGGCATAAAGCCGGGTTGCCGGCAGGGTCTTGCAATTCTTGCCCGCCGCATCGCACTGTTTACCTTCGTAAATTTCCTGGGCAGTGTTGCTCTGGTTGTGGAAGTCAAGCTTGCGCCCACTGCGCGCAGCCGTCACTTCCCCGGCGATCCGCTGCGGCCGCAGCAGCACCAGCACGTCATAGCCGAGCAGGACCTTGAGCGCAGTCGTCTCGGCTGTGACCGGCCCGGCGACCGGCTTGACCGTGACCCGGTAGATCCGCTCGGTCATGTCGCGCGGCAACAGCGCCGCCAGGCGGATGATCCGCCGCTGGCCGGGTTCAAGAACCATGCGCTGCGGCGTGACCAGCAGGCCCGAGACCCCCGGATCGGCGACCGTGACCCGGCGCTCGGTGGGCGTACCCGGCGACTGGATCTGCGCCGGTTCGGCCACCGCATACATCCGCTCGGGGCTGTCGTTCCAGATTTCAATGTCTTCATGGCTGGGCTTGCCCGGCTGCAGATCGACGATGACCTGACTCAGCACCATATCGGCCTGAGCCGGAACTGCGCTCAGAGCAAGCAGGGCCATGGCGGCAAGACGGAAAAGGCCCGTTCCCACCGTGTTTTCAATTTTCCGTTTCATCACAAACTCCACCATCACTTCAAACTGTTACTTCCCGGCAGAACTGATCCTGAACGGCGCCGGTTGCGGACGGCAAACCAGCGTGCCAAGCGGCGCGTAGCCGTCCTGTGGGTGCAATTGCGGCAAGTCAACGCGGCATGATTTGCCGCCGGGCAAGGCCACGTCCAGCGCCGAGCCGCTCTCCGCCTCGATCTGGAAATAGCCATTGTCGTCGGTTTCGCCGATCCCCGCCGGATTGGTCACTGAAGCCACCCTGACAGGATCGCCGCCTTCCAGCAGCAGGCGCCCGAACATCGCGACGATCTTGCGCGCCTTCCACGACAACCGGGCAACATTGCCGGGATAGAGCCCGACCTGCCGCACCGAACCATCGTAATGCAGCAGGTCGCCATCGGTCTGGCGAATGCGGACTTCATACTGGCGGTAGCCCTGGACGGCGACAGCAGCGCTTGCGCTCCCGCGCACCGAGCCTGATTTGCCATCGTTGACCAGCACGTCGAAGCGATCATTGGGTCCGGCGCCATCGACCTGAACGATGACCATTGAATCGTTCTGGTCGCGGCCGCGCAGCGCGATCCGGCTACCGCGCATGCCCAGCGTGGTCTGCAAGCCCAGGCTGTATTGCGTCGGGCTGCCGCTGTTGCCGAGGCTGTGCGTGACATCGCCCCGCAGCGACAGCTTTTCGCCGCGCAGTTCAGCGGAACCGTTCAGCGAGTCTTGCTCAAGATCGTGGTCGTAGCCGCCTGCCAGACTGAGCTCGGCCCCAGCGAAATTGTCGTTCTGCCACGATCCGTGCAGCGAGCCGACCGGGCCGCTGCGACGCGGCTCGCCGCGGGAATCGGCCGAGCGCATTCCAGCGTCGGCAGAGATCGATGACTTCGTTCCAAGCAACTGGAGGCTCAGTCCGACAAAGCCTGAACGGCCCTGACTGGTGAAAGCGAGATCGCCGCTGGCGCTCATCCGCAGGGGGCCCCGGCGCAGAAATTCCCAGTGAATCGAAGGCCCGTAGCTGTAATTCGCAGGCTGCCCCTGTTCGCGGCGATAGCTGGCGGCAAAACCAAACCGTGCGCTGCTCAGATTGTAGGCGAGCGAGCCCGAGACTTGCGAGAATGTGCGGCGCGCCAGCGGCAAGGCGGCATCGGCGCCGCCGAACGCCACCTCTGGCAGCGCTTCACCCGAACCGATCACCGGTTGCTGCGGCGCAACCCTGATCCGCCGCAAATCGAAATTGAAGCCGAACCGCGAACTGCCCTGCGAGCTGGCTTGCAGCAGGCCGCCATATTGTCCGCGCGTCGAGGCCACTGCCGCCAGACGTACTTGCGCCAGTGGCGAAATGACATAGGCGCCAAGCTCGCCCATCACTGCATGATCGGTTGCAACCACTGTGGCATCGAGCGCCAGACGCGGACTGAGCCGGCGCGCCATTCCTGCCTGGAGGAATGGTATGCCAGTTGGGGCGATGAATGAGCGACTGGTATCATCGGCCAGCACCCCGGCATAGGCGAAGAACACCTTTTGCCCCGGAGCGGCAATCGTCTGGTTCTTGGTAAAGAAGCGCTTCTCTTCGCGCAGCGCGCCGCCAGCCTCGACAATCTGCAGCGTGACTTCATAAGCGCCGCTGGGCAGGCCCCTGGTGTCAAGACTCTGGTTGCCCGCTTCGTAAATCCGCGAGGTGAGCACCCGGCCATCGCGGACGATATCGACGCGCGCGCGCTGGTCCAGAAACACCACCAGCGGATTGCCCCACAGCGCTTCTTTGTCGAGCCGGGTGTCGAGCTGGGTCTCGAGGCCCAGGCCCAGGATCTTGCGACGGCCGATCAGATCGGTTCCCGGCACCCAGAAGGCCCCGGCCATGTAGCGACGCTCGGGCTTGTCCACTTCCAGCACCAGCCGGTCGGCCTGAATGCCAAACCCGCTGGCATAGGCAAATTCGGCGCGCAGCCGCCGGTCGGCTTCGCCGAGGATGAAATTGTTCTGGATGTTGTAAAAGCGCGCCCCCCCGGACGAGCCAGACATCACCGCGCTGATTGCATTGACTATCGAGATGCCAGGTTCAGGGCGCTGGACATATTGCCGTGCGACCGCCGATTTGACTTCCATCATCTGCGGATTGATGAAAATGTCGACCCGGAACCGATCCTGATCGAAGATGACCCCGGCAACTTGCGGCTCCAGCCGACCGCATTCCGCCGGATTCGCGCCGGGGGTGCAGACCAGTCCCGGATTGGCCGACATATTGCTGACGGATAGCGCTGCCAGCACCGCCGGAACGTTCGCCAGGTCCGGCAACATGGCCACCAGCTTTGCCGGTTCTGCAAAGGTCAGCACACCGGGCCGATAGGTCAGGCGGGCATCGCCGATCCGCTTTCCGCCGAAATAGATATCGGCCACAGCGGTCTGCTCAGCCGTCAGCGCCGAAAAGCCGGGCGGCTCGCTCAGTTCAATGCGAGCGATCCCGGCTTTGTTCGCACCAGCGGCCTGCGCTGGCGAATGGCCGGTGACAGCCCCGAGCAAAAAGGCCGCATGCAGGACATGCGTTTTGCGCCAGAGCGCGCCAAAGGAATCGCCGTTCCCCATGGTTCCGGCTCAATTCGGCCTGAGCAGCAACGTCAGAACACCAGTGTAGTTGCCGCTGCGTGCCGAGCCGATCGCCGCCGTCCGCAGGATCGTGATCAGGCTGGCCGACGTCGCCGGACCGGTAGTGCAGCCACTGATCGTTGCCGTGGTTGTCAGGAAGGTCAGCGGCACACCGGGGTTGAGCGTGGTCCCGACTGTCTGCCCCGATGTCGCCGCCCACTGGACCTCATAGGCCAGGGTGTTCGCCCCTGATGCAAGGGTAAAGGCCCCGCCTGTGCCATTCCCGGTGGCAGTAACCTGATAGCGGGTACCGAGCGGGGTGGTATAGACGCAGACATTCTGGCTTCGCGTCTGGTCAATGGTGAAATTGGCAATCGTGCCGAATGCGGCGTTGACGAGCTTGTTGACGCGGACCTGCTGCGCTTGCGCACTGGCCGGTGCCAGCAGCAAAGCGAAGGCCTGAAGTAGGCTAAGTCTAATCCCGCAGGACGCAGTTGGCCCTTTAAGCAATAAGTCTGAAAATTTGATTATGACCGCCGCGCCCACTCGACTTGGCGCGCCAAGCGGGGAATAAGGCAGGCATGACCGAAACCGGAAAACGCGTAACCCGCCACCGCTTTTACAAGGCCGAGCAGGAAGCAGGCTTTGTTGAGGCGCAGAAGATCGAGACGGCGCAAACACAGGCGCCGTCCTACAAGCTCGCCTATCGAGACACCGACTTCCTGCTGCGCGATGAGCTGCGCCCCCTGCGCTTTCAGCTCGAGCTGATGAAGACCGACATGCTGCTCGACGAGGCTGGGGTCGGCTCGACCCTGGTGGTCTATGGCTCGGCGCGCATTCCCTCGCCCGAAACGGCCGAGGCCCTCATCGCTGCCGCAGAAACACCGGAAAAGCGCGCCGTGGCCGAGCGGCTGGCTGCCAAGGCGCACTATTATGACGAGGCGCGCAAGCTTGGCCGGATGGCGAGCGAGTGCGGCGTGGTCGAAAACGGCATGCGGCAATTCGTGGTCTGCTCGGGCGGGGGCCCGTCAATCATGGAGGCCGCCAACCGCGGCGCGGCGGATGCCGGTGCGGACACCATCGGGCTCAACATCGTACTGCCGCACGAACAGGCACCCAACACTTTTGTCACTCCGGGCCTGTCATTCCAGTTCCACTATTTCGCGCTTCGCAAGATGCATTTCCTGCTCCGCGCCCGCGCCGTCGCGGTGTTCCCCGGCGGCTTTGGCACGCTCGACGAGTTCCTCGAACTGCTCACCTTGGTTCAGACCGGCAAGATGAAGCCGGTGCCGATCCTGCTGTTCGGCCGCGACTTCTGGAACCGCATTATCGATTTCGAGGCCATGGCCGACGAGGGCGTCATTAACCGTGATGACCTGAAACTGTTCCACTGGGTCGAGACGGCGGAAGAGGCCTGGGGGCACGTGGTGCGGTTCTACGAGCTGGATTGCGGCTAGGGCCGCACGGCTGCGTGCCCCAGCGGCCCGTTGCCCTCGCCAAAGCCCGGCGCGGCTTCAATCGCTGCGCGCACGAACTGGCGGGCGCGCGCAATCGCCGCCTCCAATGACAAGCCCTGCCCCAATCCGGTCGCGATGGCCGAAGCGAGAGTGCAACCGGTTCCGTGGGTGTGCCGGGTATCAATGCGAGCGCCTTGCCAACGCGCTACTTCGCCCGAGCTGGTGACCAGTCGGTCGGTCAGAATATCGCCCGCGCCGTGCCCACCCTTGATCAGCACCGCCTTCGCTGCCCCGCAGAGCAAGGCCTCTCCGCCCAGCGCCGCGAGCTCCGGCAAGTTGGGCGTGACCACGGTGGCGAGCTCGATCAACCGCGCGAAGGCCGCCATGGTCGCCGCATCCGCCAAAGCGGCGCCGCTAGTAGCGACCATGACCGGATCGAACACGATTGGTACGTCCAGGCCCACCAACCGTCCGGCGACCACTTCTGCGATCTGAGCCGAGCCCAGCATGCCGATCTTCACCGCGTCGACACCGATGTCGCTGAGGCAGGAATCGATCTGCGCCGCGACCATGTCTGGTGAAAGAACCTCCACCGCCTGAACGCCGCAAGTGTTCTGCGCCGTCACTGCCGTGATTGCAGTCATGGCATAACCACCAAGCATGGTGATGGTCTTGATATCAGCCTGAATCCCCGCCCCGCCCGAACTGTCGGACCCTGCGATGGTCAGGATGCGGGGTGGGCTGGTCATGGCGTGGGGCTAGGGCAGTGCGCGGGCTTCGACAAGCTCAGCCTGAGCGGACTGAGTGGCGAACCCACACCCGCTCATCCTGAGCTTGTCGAAGGATTGAACTTCCGTTCACTCGAAGGCGGTGATTTGGCGTGGTGGTGCTTGGCCCGGGTCGGCCGGTCCATCAGCTCGCCGCTGCAATCAGGGCATCGCTCGTCGAGCGCGTCGGCGCATTCGGCGCAGTAGGTGCATTCAAAGCTGCATATGAAGGCGCCGGGCAGTTCAGCCGGCAGGTCGCAGCCGCAGCGCTCGCAGTCGGGGCGCATTTCAAGGCTCATGCAGCCGCTTCCTTCACCGCCGCACAGATCGCATCGACGACCTGTTCGACTTCTGCTGCATCGTCGCCCTCGGCCATGACCCGGATCACCGGCTCGGTGCCCGATGGCCGGATCACCAGCCTGCCCTTGCCCGCCAGCTGCGCTTCGGCATCGGCGATCACGGCTTTGACCCGCGCATCATCGAGCGGCCCCCCTGCAGCGAATTGGCCGCCCGAAAAGCGCACATTCTTGAGCAATTGCGGCACCGGATCGAACAGATGAAGCAGCTCGCTGGCCTTCTTCCCCGATTGCACCAGCGCGCCGAGCACCTGCAGCGCGGCAATCGTGCCATCGCCTGTGGTGGCGTGATCGAGCAAGATCATGTGGCCAGACTGTTCGCCGCCGACATTATAGCCACCTGCCTTCATCGCTTCGAGCACATAGCGATCGCCGACCTTGGCGCGGATCAGGTCCAACCCCTGGCCATTGAGAAAGCGTTCCAACCCGAGATTCGACATGACAGTGGCGACCAATCCGCCGCCTGTGAGACACCCCTGCGCCGCCATGCGGCTGCCGATCAGCGCCATCAGCTGGTCGCCATCGACAGTCTGGCCCTTTTCATCGACCACGATCAGCCGGTCGGCATCGCCATCAAGCGCCACGCCGATATCCGCGCCCGCAGCGACAACGGTTTCCTTGATCAGATCGAGGTGGGTCGAGCCGCACTTGTCGTTGATGTTCTTGCCGTTGGGCGTGACCCCCAACGTGATGACTTCCGCGCCCAGCTCCCAGATCGCCGAAGGCGCGACCTGATAGGCGGCACCATTGGCGCAATCGACCACGATCTTGAGCCCATCCAGCCGCACATCATCGGGCAGCGAGGCCTTGACCGCGTGGATATAGCGGCCCCGCGCATCTTCGATCCGGCGGGCGCGGCCGATATCGGGTGGCTGGGCGAGTGGCAGGCTGCCCGACAGCATCGCCTCGATCGCCTCTTCGTCCGCATCGGAAAGCTTGAAGCCATCGGGGCCGAACAGCTTGATGCCGTTATCCTCATAAGGGTTGTGGCTGGCCGAGATCATCACGCCGACATCGGCGCGCATTTCGCGCGTCAAAAGCGCGACCGCCGGGGTCGGCATCGGCCCCAGCAGCACCACGTCCATGCCGACACTGGTGAAGCCCGCTACAAGCGCGTTTTCCAGCATATAGCCCGAAAGCCGCGTGTCCTTGCCGATCACCACCCGGTGGCGATGGCTGCCGCGCAGGAACCGCGTGCCCGCCGCCTGGCCGACCTTCATCGCCACTTCGGCGGTCATCACCCCGAGATTGGTTTGCCCGCGAATGCCATCCGTGCCGAAATACTGCCGTGCCATATGCGTCCCGTCTGGCTCAATTCTAGTGTGGTTTGCCCAGAGAATTGCTATGTCGCCAAGCGCGGCTAATGTCACGCCTGCTCGGGCAAAAATGCATGGAGATCATATGAGCGGGCAGACTTCTGCGATGCCGATCAAGCCGGTCCCGGCGGGCTGGACACTCGCCGGACTGGTCGGCGGATTGCTGCTGGGCCTGGCCCTGCATGGCAGCACAGCGATGCAGCAGCTGCTGTCCATCACCACACCGCTCGGCGCCTTGTGGCTGCGCGCCCTGCAGATGACCATTGTGCCGCTGGTCGTCTCGCTGCTGTTCACCGGGATCGTCCAGACTGTCGCGGCGGCATCGGCCGGGGCTATGGCGCGGCGCAGTCTGGGGCTGTTTGCAATGGTTCTGGTCTTGGGCGGGGCCATGTCGGCCATTGTCATGCCGCTGGCGCTCAATATATGGCCCGTGCCCTCCGGCGCCGCTGCCGCGCTTGCCAGCGCCGGGCCGCAGAGCACCGGCAGAGTGCCGGGCCTTGCCGATTTCCTGCAATCGCTGGTGCCCTCCAATATTTTCAGCGCCGCCGCCAGCGACGCCATGCTGCCCCTGATCCTGTTTACCGCCCTGTTCGCGCTGGCATCGACCCGCCTCGCCGAGGAGCCTCGCCGCCAGCTCGCGCTGTTTTTCGAGGCCACGGCCGGGGCGATGATGGTGGTGATCGGCTGGGTGCTGGCGCTGGCTCCGCTTGGGGTGTTCTGTCTGGCGCTGGGCGTCGCGGCGGGCAACGGGGCGGGAGCGATAGGCGTTCTGGCGCATTACATCGCGCTGCTGGTGGCTATCGGCGGGGTGATTCTGGTCGCGGCCTATGGTGTCGCTGCGACTGCCGGAGGCCAGAGGCTAAGCACTTTCGCCCGCGCCATGCTGCCCGCGCAGGCTGTCGCCATTTCGACCCAGTCATCGCTCGCCAGCCTGCCCGCCATGCTCGATTCGTGCCGCAGGCTGGGCTTGCGCGAAACCAGCGGCGAATTCGTCCTGCCGCTGTCCGTCGCGCTGTTCCGCGCCACCAGTCCGGCGATGAACATGGCCGTGGCAATCTATGCCGCGCACCTGACTGGCGTGACGCTGACCCCGCCCGTGCTCGCCGCAGGCGTTGCGGTTGCGGCTCTGATGGCGCTTGGCACAGTGTCGCTGCCTGGCACGATCAGCTTCGTCGCCACGGTCGGCCCGATTGCGCTCGCCATGGGCGTGCCGCTCGGCCCGCTGGCGCTGCTGGTGGCAGTCGAGATGCTGCCCGACATCATGCGCACGCTGGCCAATGTGACGATGGACGTGGCGGTGACAGCAGTGGTGGATCGCAAGAGCGGGCAAAAGACCCACTGAAATTCGCTGCTCCTCTCCCCCTGCGGGAGAGGATACGAAGGCTACCGAGCTTGCTCGCTAGCCGTAGTTGGAGAGGGGGGGGGCGAACGCAGCGCTGCGACGCCCCCTCTCCAAGCTGCGCTAGCCACTGAAGTGGCAAGCTGTCGCTATCCTCCCCCGCAAGGGAGGAGGAGTCACAAGGCCTTCTCGTAAATATTATACTGCTTGTTGATCTTGCTGTTGATAGCATCGGCAATCGCCACCATCCCCTGATTGTCTTCGAGGATCCAGCCGATCTCGCCGCGCCTGCCGCCGAAATGGGCAATCGAATCCCGCCGGATATATTCGATCATCATGAACGCGAGCTGGCTGGCCATGCGCGAGCTCTGCAGGCGCTTGAGCACGCCCATCAAGGGCACCCGCATATCCGCAGGCCTGGGCTTGCGCAGCCACAGCGCGATTTTCAGCCAGCCGAGCAGCGATGGTTTGCCGCTGGGGCGATTGGCATGGGCCAGCACCTGGTTGAAATCGGGCAGGGTCATCATGAAGGCGACTGGCTCACCATCATATTCGGCAAAGCGGATCAGGTCTGGCTTGACCAGCGGCTTCAAGGACTTGGCAGTATAGGCAATCTCGCTGGGGGTGAAGGGCACGAAGCCCCAGTTGTCCGACCAAGCATCGTTGAGAATGGTGCACAGGATTTGCACATCGCGTTCGAAGTTTCCAAGATCGACCTTGCGGATGCGGATGCGCTCGTTCTTTTCGCCCGAGGCGATGATCCGCTGGATCAACGGCGGATATTCAACGGTGATATCGATATCATAGGTGTAGAGACGCTTGACGAGGCCATAGCCTTCCCCCTCGATCCACGGCTGATAGCGCGCCGACTGGTGCCCCATCATATACATCGGCGGATGGTCGTGGCCTTTGACCAGCAGGCCCGGTTCTTCCCAGACCGAGAGGTTCATCGGCGCGAGCACGCGGGTCATGCCCTGTTCGCGCAGCCATATTTCCGCGCGAGCGATCAGCAGTTTGGCGACTGCCTCGTCGAGGGTCTCCAGCGCGCCCCAATTGCCGGTCCCCGGCCCCATGCCCTGCTCGGCCGACTGGGCCAGCGCCAGCTCGTCGATGTGGGCGGAAATGCGCCCGACTACCTCGCCATTTTTGTCGGGGCCGCGCCGCGCGAGGAACAGCTGACAGCGGGCATGCTCGAAGAACGGGTTCTTGCCCGGCGTGAACTTGCTCAGCTCCTCACTGCGCAGATTGGGCACATAATTGGGATCGGAGGCATTGATGCGGAAGCCGAAATCGACAAATGCCTCGGTGTCGGCCTTGGTGGAAACCGGAGAAATGACTATATCTGGCCCTGAACTATCTGGACCTGAATTGATTTGGGTCACGGTTTTGCCTTTGTTGTCTGCGACAGGGCAGTGCGGATAGCGTGGCGTGCTTGTCAAGCTGGCCGTCGAATATGGCGCGGTTATGGCGCTACTGGAAACGATGCATGAATGCGCATGAGACCATCAACGCCAGAGCGCCGCAGGGGGCGGCAGTTGCCGACGACATGGCGCTGCTGCGCGCGGCGACCACGCTGACCCGCGACATCGGCGAGGCCCGGCCCGGCATCTACTGGCCCGACATGCTCCTCTCTGCCTTGCTCGGCTATGCGGCGCTGGCCGGGGCCATCCTGCTGGCCAATCCATGGGTGGCCGCTCTGTTCGGCATGTTCGCCGCGCTGGCGCTCTATCGCGCGCTGCTGTTCATCCACGAGCTGACCCATATCCACCGCGACGCTCTGCCTGGATTCCGTTTTGCGTGGAATCTGCTCGTTGGCATTCCGATGCTGACGCCAAGCTTCATGTACGAACATGTGCATACCCTGCACCACGCCCGCACCCGTTATGGCACGGTGGAAGACCCGGAATATTTGCCGCTCGGCCTGATGAAGCCATGGTCGTTGCCACTGTTCCTTTTGATCTCGCTGCTGCTGCCCGTCGCCCTATTGCTGCGCTGCGCCGTGCTGGTTCCACTTGGGGTGATCATGCCGCCGTTGCGCAAGCTGATGTGGGAGCGGTTCTCGTCGCTCTCGACCAACCCGGCTTTCCGCCGCCGCCCGCCCGAGGGCGAGCTGGCCCGCATGGTGTTCTGGCAGGAGCTGGGCGCTTCGCTTTGGGCCATCACTCTGCTCGCCGCTTCGTGGGAGTTCGGCTGGCGGCCCCTGGCTGTTGCCATGGCAGTGATCGCCGCAACCGCAGTGCTCAACCAGCTGCGCACGCTCGCCGCGCACCTGTGGACCAACGAGGGCGCGCAGATGACGGTCACCGCGCAATACCTCGATTCGGTCAATGTCCCGCCGCCCGGGCCGCTGCCCTATGTCTGGGCCCCGGTCGGCCTGCGCTATCACGCCACCCACCACCTGCTGCCCAGCCTGCCCTATCATGCGCTCGGCGAGGCCCACCGGCGGCTGACAGCGGAATTCGGGACAGGAACGACCTATCAGGGGGCGAATTATCCGGGGCTCGCTTCGCTGATTGTGCGACTCGCGCGCAGTACTATGCGGCTGCAGTGAAGAGGCCAAAGCCCTAGCTTTGACCAGCATCCTGTTCGGCAATCCACAGCAGACAGGCCGTATCGGCTCCGCCCACCGCGACCGCGCGAGTGCCATGCATCAAGACTCCCAAGCCGTGCTCCTGGTCCCAGGTGCAGCCGAACTCGAACCCGAGATAGGGCATTCCACCATTGGCGATCTGGTGAACATTGACCGCATAAAGGCCGATCAGCTGCCGCAGCGCGTCGGCATTGACGATGACAGGCAGCAATTCTTCCGCTTCCTGCGGTGAGAAATCGCCAGACTCGCGCAATTCGCCATAGGCATTGAAAATGGCCGCCTTTGCCGCAGCTGAAACATCGGCCTCATGTTCGAGAAACCATTGCACTAGCGCCTGCTCATGGTCGCTCAGTGGGTTGGTGTCCCGGCACTCAGGCGCAAAGACAATCTCGACCGTTCCATCCGATCGCTCAGCGGGGCCGGGGCCGCCATAGGGGCCGCTCCGGTCGAGATAACCAGCCCAGGACGCGAGGCGCGTTTTTGCGGTCTGGAACATGCCGTGATCGTCTAGCTTGAAGTCCACGGGCATGTCTCCTAGCTCCCGCCCATCCCCCAGGCTGCATCGCAGAACCGCTTGCATTCGGCCATCAATTCGTGGTCCTCGGGCGCTGTGCCCATGAAGCCGCCGTGGCAGCCTGCCTCGGTAATATGCAGTTCGGCCTGAACCCCTGCCCGGCGCAGCGCGCGGTGCATCCGCACGGTGTCAGACAGCAACAGGTCGCGAGTGCCCGAAGACAGCAAAGTCGGCGGCCAGCCCTTGATGAAATCGCCATTGATGGGTGAGAGATAGGGGTGGTTCTTGTCGGCACTGCCTGCATAGGAGCCAGGCCCGTCCCCGCCGCCACCATAGAGATTGACGTCGTGAAAGCGGTTGGCGATGCGGCTGTCGCCCGCGCCGGTCATATCGACCGACGGGGTCAGCATCAGCAGGGCGGCGGGCAGCGGAAGGCCTTCGTCGCGGGCGCGCAGCAGCATGGCGGCGACCAGATTGCCGCCAGCCGAAGAACCCGCAGCGACAATGTCTTTCGCGTTGTGATGCTTCAGCACTTCACGCCAGGCCGCCATGCAATCGTCGAGCGCAGCGGGATAGGCATGGCCAGGGGCGAGCCGGTAATCCACCGACCAGACTTCAACGCCATTTTCCATGGCGCGAAGGGTGGCGAGGACCTGGCACATCTCGCCGCCGCCAGCCGTGAACCCGCCGCCGTGAACGTCGAAATAGGCGACCTGTGCCTTGCGGCCCTGGCGCCCATCGGGAATGACACGATAAAGTTTCGCCTCTGGTCCGAGTTCGATGGTCTCAAGCTTGCCCTTGAAGCCAGCGGCGCGCGGTCGCAGCATCTGCAACGCCCGCTCGGCGGCTTCGCGCTGATCGCCCGAAGGCGGCGCACTGCCCATTGCGGCTATCCGCTTCGCTGCGCCGGAAAGGAAGGCCTGCGCCTGCGGGCTGATCGATGTCGGCACCGGAAGCACCATTGCCGGGACGTTCAGACCGGTGAGTTCGTTTGCCATTGCTGTTCCTCCCAAAATGCTTTTTGCAGGACCGGCAACGCTTCCCAAAGCAGCCGCACCTATCGCTCCGGCCTGAAATTCGCGCCTTGTAAGCCTGGCCATGATTGCCCCCTACTCCTCAGTACGCACCAGCACCGTCTCGCCAATCAACAGGAACAGCAGGAACGGCGACCAGGCGGCAATCATCGGCGGATAGCCGCCGAAATTGCCCATGGCGAGCGCAGCATTGTCGATCACGAAATAGGCGAAGCCCAGCGCCATGCCGATCACCGCGCGCAGCAGCAGTTGGCCCGAGCGGGCGAGGCCAAAGCCGGCGATGGCACCGAGCAATGGCATCAGCATGGCCGATAGTGGCCCCGAAATCCGGTGCCACCACTTGCCCTCAAGCTCACTGGTGCGCCGGCCCGCATCGCGCAGTGCCTTGATGGTGCGCGACAGGCGGAAGATGTTCTGAGCATCAGCATCGACATTGCTGATCGCCAGCTGCAGCGGGGTCACCTCAGGCGCCAGCACCATGGGCGGCAGGCTGTGCTGCTCGGCGCTGACGACATCGAAAGCCACCGGCGCGTCGAGCCGCCAGCCAGGCGCGGCATAGGTCGCGCGCGGGCTGCGGATCTGTTCAACAATCATTCCCGCCGCATCGCGCTGATACCAGGTGACTCGCTCCATCACTGTCGCCGTGCCTTCGCCGTTGATTGTCACTGCCGACAGCACATTGGGACCATCGCGCAGGAACACGTTGTTGCGGGTGGCCGAGTCCCTGGGCAGGGGCCCATAGTCCACCGCCTGCCATGCCTTGAGCGTGGCATTGGCGTGAGTGACGACCCATTCGTTGAACACAAAACTGCTCGCCGCAACCACCGTAGCTACCAGAAACAGCGGCGCCAGCACCTGATGCGCCGAAAGCCCCGAGGCCTTCATCGCAATGACTTCGCTGTTCTGGTTAAGCGTCGCCAGCGACAGGATCGTTGCCAGCAGCACCGAATAGGGCAGGAAACGCGCGACAAGCTGCGGCACACGCAGCGAGATATAGGTCCAGATTTGCGCTTCACTGTTACCGGGATGGGCCAGGATCTTGCCGCTTTCACCCAGCAGATCGAGCATCTGCAGGATCAGCACCAGCATCAGCAGGACAGCGATGATCCGCGTGGCAAACATCTTGCCGAGATAGGTCGTCAGGGTGCGTGATGGGAAGAATTCGAGCGGTGAGGCCATCTTTTGCTAGTTCCTCATGCCGGGCGCGACGCGTCACGGCGGCCGAACAGGCTGCGCAGCCGCTTGCCGATGGTTTCGGCGAACTTCTCCAACGCACCGATCGGCTGGCCGCCGGGAACATAGGCAATTCGCCAATACATCCACAGAATGATCGCAGCGAAGACCACGAAGGGCCCCCACTGGATCAGCAAAGGGTCGCCCCGCCCGGCAGCTGCGACGCCCTGCCCATATTCGCAGACCTTGTGATAGACCGTGACCATGACAATCGAGACGAAGACGCCGAGTGACGAGGTTGATCGCTTGGGCGGCACTGCCAGCGACACCGCCAGCAGCGGCAGGAAGATCATGATCGCCACTTCGACCAGCCGGTAATTGAGGCTGGCCCGGCTGGCATTGCGCAATTCCACCGGCGCCTTGCCGCCCCAGCCGATCCGCAGCAATTCAGGCAGCACCGATTCGCGATCCTTGCCGCGCTGGCGGAATTTTTCGATGGCCGGCAGGTCGATCGGCAGGTCGTGGCGTGAAAAGCTCAGCACGCGTGGCGTGGTGCCCGGCGAATCCTGCAGGATCTGCCCATCGACCAGCCGCAGGATGATCGTATCGGGATTGTTGCGCAGCGCCAGAAACCGACCCTCGCGCGCCGAGATCGAGAGCACCTGGCCCTTGGCATTGGCAACCCGCGCGAAAATGCCGATCAGTTGCCGGCCCTCGTCGCTGCTCTTCTCGATGCGTAGCGCCATGCGGTCCTTGAGCGTAGTGAACTCGCCGACCTTGATCGAGGCCCCCAGCGCGCCCGAGCGCAGCTCGAACTGAAGCTGCTCGTAATAGTAGCGCGACAGCGGCTGGAGATATCCGACAACGAACAGGTTGAGCGCCATCAGCGCAATGGTGATGAGATAGGGCACACGCAGCAGCCGGTTATAACCGAGCCCCACCGCGCGCATCACATCGAGTTCCGATGAGGTGGCGAGCTTGCGGAAGGCAAGCAGGATGCCCAGCATCAGCCCCAGCGGGATGGCCACGCTGGCATATTCGGGCAGCAGCCCGGCAAGCATCTGAAACACCACAGAGACCGGCCCGCCCTCGCTGGCGACAAAATCGAACAGCTTGAGCATCTTGTCGAGCACCAGCAGCGAGGCAGCGATGATGAACACCGCTGACATCGGCATGATTGTCAGCCGGAAGATATAGCGATCAGTGGCGGTGAGGAATGGCACGTTTGCGGGTTCAGGCTTCCAGGCAGGGTGTGGCAGGCAGTGAGTGGCAGGCAGTGTGACGCCACGGGCTGGCTACCGTGCCGCAGAGCAACTCCCTTAACTGGCCCCGCTCCCCGGTGAAAGGACGAATTCGCGAATCGGCTTGGCGCTGGCATCGCGATCACGCCGGGCTTATGGTGATGCAGCATCGCCGCCTTGTTGCATCCGACAGAAAGATCACACCATGATCGATAGTTCCACAAACCCGGCCGAGCGCCACACAGTGGACCGAATCGGCTGGCTGCGTGCTGCCGTTCTGGGCGCAAACGACGGTATCGTTTCCACTGCCAGCCTGATCGTCGGCGTCGCTGCGGCGGCTAGCGACAAGGCACCGATCCTGATCGCCGGCGTCGCCGGTCTAGTCGCTGGTGCCATGTCGATGGCGGCGGGCGAATATGTCTCTGTGTCCAGCCAGGCCGATACCGAAGCCGCCGACCTCGAGCGCGAACGCATTGAACTGGCGACTCAGCCCGAAGCCGAACTGAACGAGCTCACGGCAATTTATGCCGGGCGCGGTTTGCCTGAAGAGCTTGCCCGGCAGGTCGCCGTTGCTTTGACAGCCGCCGATGCCATGGGCAGCCACGCGCGCGACGAGCTGGGCCTGGCCGATATGCACCGGGCGCGGCCCATCCAGGCTGCGCTGACTTCTGCGGGAACTTTCACGGTGGGTGCAGGCCTGCCGCTGATTGCCGCATTCGTGCTGCCGCTCGCCAGCTTGATGCAGGGGGTTTCGATTGCTTCGCTGCTGTTCCTAATGCTGCTCGGCGGCGTCGGCGCCAAAGCCGGCGGCGCGCCGGTTCTCAAGGGAATCTTGCGGGTTACCTTCTGGGGCGTCGCCGCGATGCTGGCGACCTATCTCATTGGCAAAATGTTTGGAACGTCAGTAGCCTGAGCTCAGGCCTTTTCCAGCGTGCATTGCAGCGGATGCTGGTGCTGGCGGGCGAAATCCATCACCTGATTCACTTTCGTCTCGGCAATTTCATAAGGAAATATGCCGCAGACGCCGACACCCTTCTGGTGAACATGCAGCATCACCCGGGTCGCCGCTTCCAGATCCATGCCGAAGAAGCGCTTGAGCACCATCACCACGAATTCCATCGGGGTGTAATCGTCATTGAGCAGCAGCACTTTGAACATGCTGGGTTTTTTGGGCTTGGTGCGGGTCTTGGTGGCAACCCCGAGCTGGTCCTTGCCGCCCCCGTCGTTGCCGCCACCCGGCGTATCGTCATCGTCGGCGGCGCAGACAGGCAAGTCCGCAAGCCGGGTCAGGGACGAATCCAGAGAGTCAAAATGCAATTCCATAGTGCTAGATTATCGCATTGGATGGTCACAAAACAAGCCGTGGATGCCAAACTATGATTACGCAATGGCAAACGGACCGGACAGCGTGGGCTGTCCGGTCCGTGCAGTGGCTTTCCGGCCTGGGGAGGAGGAGGCCCGAAAAGCCGGAAATCAGGCGGCCTTATTGACCTTTTCGATGGCCAGGCTGGCCCGTGCCGAGATCGGCGCGAATGCTTCACCAGCCAGCTTGATCATGGCTTCGCTGTTCTTGCCGCCGAAATCGAAGGCGTGATCGAAATTGCGGCGCAGGATCGAGGTCTGCAGGCGGACGAAATCGGTCGGGGTCTTGACCGCCTTCAGTTCCTTGACGTCGCCGGTCACGGTCGCATAGGCCGACTTGCCTTCGGCGACACAGGTCTTGCCCAGATCCTGAAGACCAGTGCCGAGGATCTTGCCCGAGGTCTTGAGAGCTTCAACATTGCCCTTGGTGAACGTGCCGACTTCGCCAAGCACTTCGCTGCCCTTGGCAAGTGCGAGCTTGGCCTTGGCCTGAACCTCGCCAGCGGCGGTCTTGATGGTTGCGGTGTAGTCTTTGGTGGTCTTGGTGGTCTTGGTGGTCATGCTTGGTTCCTTGAAGATGGGTTTTGATGTGGTTGTGGTCTTGAATTTGGGCAAGGCAGGCGCGGCCGGCTTGGGCGCAGCCTGCTTGACGGCGACTGACAGCTTGGGATCAGCGGGCTTCTTGGCGACTGCTTTCTTCGCGGCAACCAGCGGCTTGGCCGGCTGCTTGGCGGCTTTGACTGCCTTGGCCGGGGCTGCCTTGACAGGCGCTTTCGCCTTCATCACCAGATCGGCTTCGAGTTCTGCGGGGATCTTGATAGCCGCGGCCGGGGCAGCGACCGGCGCTTCGGCGCGCTTGGGTTTGGCTGGAAACTGGAGTTCGGCAACAGTCTCTGCCTTGAGGGCATCAGCCTGAGCGACTGCGAGTTCGGCAGCAGCGGCATAGGCCTTTTCCGCAGAATCGCTCGGTGTAGGTTCCACAGCGTCGGCCATGTCAGCTCAGTCCTTCTTTGGCGAACCGCACAACTGCGGAGCTATGTTGCGATGCAGCATTTAGTCGCTGCGGCTGCGAAGTCAAGGCTAAATGTTGCAGTGCAGCAAAAGGCAGGATGGGTGGTTTGCCGCCTGCGACGATCAGTGCTGATCAATGCGGATCGCGGGCTAGGGCAACGTCCGATCCGGTCCGGCAGGGTCGCCAGGACCAGTTTGGCCACGGCTGAGATCAGCGAGGAATTGCTCCAGCCGCTCCACCAGGTTTTCGCCGCCGGTCTCGATCGCGCGCCTCAGCACCTCGGGGCCGGCCAGCAGCGGCAAGAGCTGCGCCAGCATGGCAAACAGCGGCTGACTGCGGTTGAGGAGAGGCAGCAGGCCAGTCAGCTCGCGCACGAAATCGGGCCAGGCTGCGACAAAATCTTCGGTGTGGTCTTGCAGAAACTGGCGCCACAGCGCCTCGATCCGTTCGGCCGAGCGCACCCACGCTGCCTCATCGACAGCTTGCGCATCACCTGCTTCAGCCGCAATCAGTCTGAACAGCTCCAGCGCCGCCGCTGCCTGACCTGCCAGCAGCCCGGCAAACTGCGTCGCCCATGCCGCGCTGTCATCATCGGCCCCGGCCATGCGGCGCTCCCGGTTTTCGGACCAAGGCCAGCTTTCGCCAGCCGCCGGCTAAAACGAGCGCATCAGCGCGCCATGCACTGGGCCCGACCGGACTTGTTATACATGGCGTGGAATTTGGGCATATTGTCCGAACGCTCGCCAAAATCGTAGCCCTTGCCGAGATAGAGTTCGACGCGCCGACCGCCCGGCGCATCGGAATCTTCGTAATTATCCAGCATCACATTGAAGCGCTCGGCGCCCCACCTGCCGTGGCCGCGCAAGGTATCCTCGCCGCCTGCATGCGACATCAGGAAGCGGAACAGGGTGGTCCCACAGCGCCCCTGATCATCAACGCTCACGCCGCAGAAATCGCGGCCACACGGCGCGATGTCGATGGTTTTGTATTGCCGGCCCCGGGCCGTGAACACCGGGCGGTCTTCCGATACTGCCCAGCGCCCGAAATAGGGGCTGGTCCCGCCGGCCGCTGCGGCAGGCTGGGATCCGGTGAACAGATATGCAGTCCCGGCCAGCGCGGTGATGCCGCAAATCAGCTGTATCGACAGGCGGGTGATCCGATGGGATAAGGCGGTCATGGCATTCTCCGGCTTAGAGTCTTCTGTGGTTGCCGCCCGTGAAGCAAGAAGTTTCTGAACCGGTGAGCAGGTGATCGAGCGCGGTCTTCTGTCAGGCCTTTGATTGCGGCGTTTTCGCAAAGCCGCTGGCCGGTATGGTGATCCGCAGATCAGGTCCAAAT
>CANJCQ010000039.1 GCA_947473355.1 Sphingomonadaceae bacterium
ATCAAACAGCGCGAAAGGATCAAACGGCAGACCATCGAATATCGGCGCTTGCAACACCGCAAGATCGCTGCTTAACATCAACCCCCTGACGATGCCCGCACTCCGCTAATCTAAGCCGCGAAGTGTGCCAAATGTTGTGACGACGGACATGCCGGCAAAATGGGACAAGGCATGCGATGCCCCTGCGGATGGCTCCGGCCCTGAGGTTTCGGCATGATCGAGACGGTTCAGGCTGTACCGGTCAGGGTCGGGATCGATCAGGTCTGGGTCTATGTGAAGGATATCCGCCGCTGGGCACAGCTCGTTCCGGGGTTGCAGGATTGCGAGATCATCAGCGAGAACGATTCCCGCTGGGTGCTCAAGGTGGGCGTGGGCGGGCTGGTGCGGACCGTCAAAGTGTCGGTCAGCGTTGATCAGTGGGACGGGCCGGAGCGGGTGCTCTTTTCGTTCAAGCTCCAGGGCGATCCGGTGACGGGTGGCGGTTCCTATGTCGCCGCCGCGACCGGATCCGACGCGATCACAATGACGCTTTCGCTGCGGGTCGAAGGCGGCGGTCCGATGGCGCCTATGTGGGAGGCCATGGGCGGGCCGCTCCTGCCCAAATTCGCCCTCGCTTTCGCTGAGCAACTCGCCGAGGGAATCGAGGCGGAATATGCTGGGGCTGCGCCGGATGGCAGTGGCTCGCAGGTGGCCAATCGGCCAAAGCAGGGCCCGTTTGCCCTGTTGATCTGGCTGTGGCGGGCGCTGTTCGGCAGGCGGCGGAATCTGTGAGGAGCGAGATCACAGGAAGCTTGCAATTTCGTTCGTCGCGATGTTAGCGTCGCTGGCTGGCGGCACCGTGGAGAGCAAGCATGATGGACCTGGATTTCTACTCCGATAGTTCGATCATTGCAGATTCCAGGAGCTACTTTGATGCGATGCGCGCCCAGGGCCCGATCGTTCGCGAGCCATTCTGGAATTCGCTGATTGTCACTGGCTATGACGAGGTCATGGAAATTCTCGTCAACAAGGACGGGGTCTTTTCCAGCACCGTTTCGATCCTTGGCCCCAACCCCGGCCTGCCGTTTGAGCCTGCGCCGCATGATATCAGGGCGCAGCTGGACGAGGTTCGCAGCGCCATGCCCTGGGCGGATCATCTGGTCTGCTTCGACGGCAAGAAGCACACGGAGCACCGCATGCTGCTGGGCGGACTTCTCACATACAAGCGGCTGAAGCAGAACGAGGAATACCTGCATGGCCTGTCGGACATGCTGATCGATCGCTTTATCGCAAAGGGCAAATGCGATGTTGTGCCCGAATTCGGCCACGCCACCACTGTCTATGCCATTTCCGACCTGATGGGCATCCCGATCGAAGACCGCGCGCTGCTGCTGGAACAGATGGGCGCGCCGCCGAGCCAGCTGGCTGGTGATGCTCCGCTCAAGGTCGGCCCCGATCCGCTATCGGCGATGAAACCGCTGTTCGACAAATATCTGCGTGAACGCATCGAGAGCCCACGCGGCGACCTGATGAGCGATCTGGTCCAGGCGAAGTTCAAGGACGGCACCAGCCCGCCATTCGATACGCTTTCCAACCTCGCCTGCTTCCTGTTCGGGGCCGGACAGGACACCACCTCGCGGCTGATCGCCATGGCCGTCCTGATCCTGGGCGAGCGGACGGACCTGCAGGCGAAGCTGCGCGCCGAACCAGAGCGCATCGCGGACTTTATCGAGGAGGTGTTGCGCCATGACGCGCCGGTCAAGGTGGCCTATCGCCTCGCTACTGTCGACACCAAGATCGGCGACTTCGATATTCCCGCCGGCACCATTGCCAATGTCTGTCTCAGCGCTGCCAGCAACGATGCGGCGAAATTTGCTGATCCCGCGAGCTTCGACATCGACCGGCCAAACGTGCGCGATCACATGGGTTTCAGCAAAGGCCCGCACGGCTGCCTCGGCGCGCCGCTCGGCCGGATGGAATCTCGTATCGCTATCGAACACCTGCTGAAGCGGACCAGCGACATCCGCATTTCCGAGGAACAACATGGGCCCCCCGGTGCGCGCAGCTATCGCTTCGAGCCGACATATACCTTCCGCAGCCTCATGGACCTGCACATCCTCTTCGATCCCGCCTGAGTTACCGCCAATCCCGGCCCGAATCGCCGAAGGGTATGACGTCGTCGGCATAGTCGATATCGCCGAGCACGATGTTGGTGTTCATCACCTCGCCCGCCAAGCGCTCCCACAAAACCAGCTTGTCATGCCACGGCGAATCGGGATGGTCGTCCATCAAAGGGCCGACTTCAAAGCCCAACTTTGCCAGGCGCGCCTTGTGGGCATCGAGGTCTTTCACGCCGAACACGACCGAAGTGACACCTTCGCCCTTGGCCTCCAGCTCGCTCCACAGCCACGAATTGAAATCAGTGCGCTCCACCATCGGCGCGACCACTTCGAGCCCGGCTTCCCAGCTGATGCACATGGTGAAGCCCATGTCTGCCCGGGCAAAGCGGGTCAGCGTGGCGCCGGTCAGCTTTTCGAGCTGGGCAACATTGGCATCGAGGTTTTCCGGGCGCGACAGCCAGGCGACATGATCTACGTGGTTGATGAATTTCTTCATTGGTTCCTTCCCGTCAGAACATAGTCGCGCCGCCATCGACGCCGATGGTCTGGCCGGTGACATAATTGCCTTCGTCGCTGGCGAGGAACAGGCACATCGGCGCGATGTCCTCGGGCGTGCCGAAACGGCCGATAGCGACCTTGGCGAGTTCGAGGTCGTATGTGCCCGAATCCTCGAGATACCAGATCGACTTTGGCGTCAGCGCCGAAGGCAGGATGGTGTTCACCCGGATGCCGTGCTTGCCCCATTCCTTGGCACCCGTGCGCGTCAGCGAGCGGATTGCTTCCTTGCTGGCAGAGTAGGCGAGAAAGCCCGGCTCGCTGCGTGGGCCATAGCTCGATCCCATGTTGATGATGGCGCCGCCGCCTTGGCTGACCATATGCGGGAAGCACAACTGCATCAGTTGCAGGGAGCCGAAGAAGGCCGACTGGAAATCGATCTTGCAGTTGGCTTCCATCTTGGGATCTTCGATCGGCAGATAGTCAGTGAAAGTGTGGGCGTTGTTGACCAGGATATCGATGCGGCCCCAGTCGTTGATCACCTTGCCGACTGTTGCTTCCGACTGGTCCATCTCGCCGGCCAGCGCCACCAACGTGTTGCAGGTGCCGCCAGCAGCGGTGATCTTGCCAGCGATTTCATCAAGTTTGCTCTGGGTGCGACCGGTGATCAGCACCTTGCAGCCCTGTGCCGCATAGCTTTCGGCGATTGCCGCGCCGATGCCTTGCCCTGCGCCAGTGATGATTGCGACCTTGCCAGCCAGGCGTGATCCAGCTTCACTCATGTCCCGAATCTCCCAAGATTTGTGTTGTTCGTCAATTTGGTAGCGGCTACAGTTATGGCAGTCAATCGGCTGCCGCGACTGCGCGATAAAACCGACCGAGAGAGAGGCGGAACATGAAATTCGGCATCATCATCAACCGAACCATGATCGATCGCAAGTCGTCCGATCCATATGGGAAATTGTTCAGCTATCTGAATGAGATGGAAGACCTCGGCTATGACATGGGCTGGTGCGGGCATCACCGGTTTGCCGAAACTTCGGCATTTGGTGGGGAGACCGCGAGCGAACCTTCGGCGCCGTTGACCATGCTCGCCCCGCTGATCGCGCGCACCACGACCATGCAATTTTGCACCAACATCATGCTGGTGCCTTCGCGCCACCCGCTGGAGCTGGCCGAAGAGATAAACACGCTCAATGAAATGGCGAACAACCGGTTCATTCTGGGCGGCGGTATCGGCTACAAGCCCGACGAGTTCGAAAACTGCGGATGGAGCTTCAAATCCCGCGCCAAACGCTTCGAGGAATGCCTCGAGATCCTGCGCCTCGCGATGAGCGGCGAACGCTTCTCCTGGCACGGCAATCACTTCACAATCGACGACGTCATGATCCAGCCGCCGCCCTTGCGTGGCCAAATTCCGCCGCTGTGGATCGGCGCGGTGAGCGACCCGGCGATGCGCCGGGCCGGGCGGCTGGGCGATGGCTGGATCATCAGCTTCGCCGAGCACCTGGTGGAGCTGGCCGAGAAAGTGAAGGTCTACAAAGGCATCGCTGCCGAACATGGCCGCCCGGCCACACTGGCGCTGATGCGCGACGTGCATATTGCCGAACGTCGCGACCAGCTCGACCCCCACTTCCTGCCCAATGTCATCAAGGTCTGGCAGAGCTATGATGACATCGGCTCCAAGGCCGACCGCGATCCGCTGGCGGAAGAAGTGATGTTCGGCGGCAAGCAGGTGACGCTCGATGAGTTCGCGCCGAACCGCGCCGTGGTCGGCAACCCGGATGATTGCAACAAGGAGATGCAGCGGATCAAGGAGATCATCGATCCGGAGTGGTTCTTCATCACCCCGACCGGGGTCCCCGATCCCGAACAGCAGATCAGGGAATTGCGGCTGTTTGCAAAGGAAGTGATGCCGCATTTCCATTAGGATTGACTGTCAGGTGGCACAGCCGAGCAGCTGCCCGGTGACATAGCCTGCCTCGTCCGAGGCGAAAAAGGCGACGGCCGCGGCGGCTTGGGCTCTCCTCCGGTGCGCTGAAACGACTAAGCCCTCGCGCAGTTTGCGATAATCGAGGCGACATAGATCCCGGTCAACTGCGCGGGCAGATCGTGGCCCATGCCGCCCAACTGCAGGTACCAGGCATTCGGTATGTTGTCGGCGGTGTCCAGTCCACAGATGGGCGGCATCAGAGGATCGTTGCTGCCGTGGATCACCAGTGTGGGGCAGGTGACCTTGCGCAGGGCCGGGCGGCGGTCGGGCGCGCCGCGGCCTGCGGCCAATTGCCGCGCGGCTCCGGGCGGGTAATAGGCGCGATCTGCCACCAGCCCCGCCATGCGGCGCAATTCTGCCTCGGGCGCGGGATAGGCCGGGCTGCCCAGTGTCCGGTTTAGCGACACCTGATGCGCCAGATAGCCTTCGCGATCCACTTGCGGATCAGGCGCAACGGCAGCCAGCTTGGCCAATGCTGCGGGATCGGAGCCAGGCAGGTCAGGATTGCCGCTTTGCGACATGATGCTGGTCATCGAGAGAACCCGGGCGCGATGGGCAATCGCCAGCTGCTGCGCCACCATACCGCCCAGCGACACGCCCACCACATGCGCTGCGGCAATACCCAGCGCGTCCAGCAAATCGGCCGCGTCGTCAGCCAGATCGGCGAGGGTATATGGCAAATCCGGCTCGCGCCCGGCCTTGCGCGCGGCCGTCACCTCGGCAAGGCTGGGGATCGGCGCATCAATCATGTGGGTCGAAAGGCCGATGTCGCGGCTGTCATAGCGCAGCAGGCGGAAGCCTTCAGCCGCCAGTGCATCGCACAGTGCCTGCGGCCAGCGGATCAGCTGGGCGCCGACGCCGTGAATCATCAGCAACGGCTGGCCATTTTCCGGGCCGGACAGTTCATATTCCAGAGTGATGCCGTTGGCCTGGGCCTGCGCCATAAGAGTTCCTTTCAGGTCCGCTGGCGAGGTTCAACGACGAAATCGGCATAGTCAGGCTGCGCGATCTGTTCTTTGAGCTCGGTCAGCGTGATCGGATTGAGCGTCGGTGTGCCGGTCTTGTCGAGATACCAGCTCTGGCAGCCGCCGGTGCCCCACAGCGAATTCCGCGCCAATTCGCGCACGCCTTCCAGCCATGACCGGCTTGCCTCTTCCTTCGGCGCCAGCAGCACGTCGTCGCTGACGATCCGGTCGATCAGCTGCATCAGATAGTCCGCCTGTGCCTCGACAATTCCGATCACTGAAGCGCTGCCGCCCGGCGAATAGGGGCCGTTGATCATCAGGAAATTGGGCATGTGCGGGATCATGACCGAATGATAGGACAGCGGCAGATCCTGCCATACCTGATCCAGCGTCCTGCCGTCCATGCCCGTCACCTGCATCGGCCGCAGATAGGCGTGGGCATCGAAACCCGTGGCATAGACCAGCACGTCGATCTCATGCAGCGCACCATCCTCGGTGCGCACCCCTTCGGGCTCGATCCGGGCGAAGCCCTCGGTGATGACTTCCACCCCCGGCTTCTGGATGGCGTCATAGAACCCGTCCGAGAAGACCAGCCGCTTGCAGCCGACTTCGTAGTCCGGCGTCAGTTTGCGTCGCAGTTCGGGATCGCGGATGCTTGCCAGCATGTCGTGGCACACCTTGTCTCGCGCGGCTCGGGCTTCGGCGCTGCCGGTGGTCGCCTTGCCGCGCTCTTCGGTCTCGCTCTGCAATTGCAAGTAATAGTGCTTCCAATGCGAGGGCGAGAGGCGGAACATCAGCCGCCGCCACCACGGATTGGGCGTGTTCTTGACCGGATAGACCCACTGCGCGGTGCGCTGGAACACCGTTAGCGCAGGCACCTCGCCCGCCAGCGCAGTGATCACCTGCGTTGCGGTTGAGCCGGTTCCGATCAGACCGATGCGCTTGCAGGTAAGGTCGACTGACTGGTCCCAGCGCGCGGTATGAAATTGCGCCCCGGCAAAGTTCTCCGCGCCTGCGATTTGAGGCACGACCGGATGATGCAGCCGGCCCACTGCCGCGATCACAACGTCTGCCTGATATTCGCAGCCATCCTGCGTGGTCAGCTGCCAGACGCCTTCCGCGAAACGCGCCGAGCACACTTCCTTGCCATATTTGATATGCGGCAACACGCCATAACGCCGCGCGACACCTTGGTTGTATTTCCAGATATCCGCGCCCCTGGCATAGCGGGTCTGCCAGCCGGGATTGCGAGCGAACGAATAGGTATAGAGGTGCGCCGCGACATCGCACGCAACGCCGGGATAGACATTATCGCGCCAGGTGCCGCCCATCTCGCTGGCCTTTTCCAGCACGGTGAAATTGCGATAGCCCTGTTCGAGCAGCCGGATCGCCATCAGCACCCCGGAAATGCCCGATCCGATGATGATGAAGCGGGTGTCCCTGCCTGCCATGCCAGCCTTCAAACTCCGCCCCTTCCAAAACCTGTTCCTGTGATTGTTGCACAACCACTTTTCAGCACAACAGCGCAATTCGCGCGATCCACTATCCAGTTTGCATATGCAAACCAAGATTCCCATTTGTGACTATATCCACAGTTTGCTAGCCCGCCTGCAGGCTCGCTATTCAGCGCGGGCAGGAGGATAGCCGATGCTTGGCACGTTGCCGATCGAAGCAGACTGGATGCTGGCCGCGCCGCCCGCGCCGCCGTTTGATTGGGTGCGTGAGGGCACCTCCTACTGGCTGTTCGAGGAAAACGGCGCTTTCGGCATCCCGCGCAACGGCGTCGAGGCCGAGCCATGGTCGTGGGACAACCGCCGCTTCCAGTCGAACTTCGCCTTCGCCGACGGCCGCATCCTCCAGCGCTCGGGCGTGGGCGCCATGCCGCCAATCCTCGATAGCCAGGGCCGCCCGGCCATCTTCGGCGGCGGGCCGCTGACCTATCAATGCATCGAGCCCTTCGCGCGCTGGCTGGTCAAGTTCGATGGCATGGTGATCGATACCCATGTGTCCAACCAGATCGCGCTGACTGTCGATCCGGAAAAGCTCATCCCGCTGAAGTACGAGTTCGAGCTGACCATGGTCGTGCCGCCCAACGAGCAGGACATCTCGCCCGGCAAGTTCGCCAGCTGGGGCAAGGGCAAGCAGCGCGATGCCGCCTCGGTGGGTCTCGGCTGGCGGTTCGAACAGATGCTGCGCGGCGAGGGCGAGATCGAGGTCGATGGCACCCGGAAGGCGGCCAAGGTCAATGGCAGCCGGATCAAGCGGCGCAGCGTGCGCACAGACGGGCTGTTTCTGCGCGGCCATGCCTGGCAGGCCGTGGTCTTTCCCGATGGCCGCGCCGCCGGATACGAAGCGCGCCCGGTGCACGATGATGGCAGCGAGCCGTGGAACGAGGGTTTTGTCTATCAGGACGGCAAGATGTATCATGCCAAGGCCACAAAGGTTCCCTGGCTGACGCAGGCTGTCGCGCGCGGTGACGATGTCTCGTTCGAGCTCGAATCCGAGCTCGGCATCACGCGCATCGAGGGCGTTACCGAGCTTTCGACCTTTCAGATGAGCAAGGATCACTTGCGCGGACTGGCGCTGGGCCAGAGCGGCGCGCGCTACACTTGGGACGGAGTCACTTCCTACGGGATGATCGAGAGATCCTCCACAACTCTGCTCAACGAGGCAAAATGACCGGGACAATTTTGTCCGAGGACGTAATCGCGAAGGCCATCGCAGCTGCGGGGACCGATGATTTCGGCGCCCCCGGCTGGCGCGAGGGGCTGGAGCGCTCGCTCGACGCCTTCGCGCGAATTCCGCTGAAGCCCAAGGTTTATGCCGCCTCGGTGGATAAATTGGTCTTCGATCTCGCGACCCGCCTGCGCATCGAACAATGGTTCAAGGACCATCCCGAATGCGCCGATAGCCAAATCGAAGGTCCGCTCTTCGTCATAGGCTTGCCGCGCACCGGCACCACCGCGACGGTAGGCATGATGGCGCTCGATGAGCACTTTCGTTTCATGCGTCCGTGGGAGGGATCGGCGCCGCTGCCGCCGCCCGTCGCTGGGCAGGAAGACACTGACCCGCGCCTCATCGCCGCGCGCGCCGCGGCCGGCGACTATGACAAGCCGCACGTCCATCTGCACGATCCAGATGGCCCCGAGGAAGACCTCGCCTTCCTCGCTGGGCTCGACATGCACAGCTATCATGGCGCCTATCCGATGCCCCGCGACTACATCGACTGGTGGCTGAATGCGGACTTCTCATCGTTCTATGCCTACCAGCGGCGGGTGTTGCAGCTGCTGCAATCGCGGCGTCCGCCTAACCTCTGGCTGCTCAAGTCTCCGCCGCATCTGTTCCGGTTGCACGAAATCGCCCGCGAATATCCCGAGGCCAGGTTCGTCATGACCCACCGCGATCCGGTCAAGGTCATCGCTTCGGTCTCGAGCCTGCACACGATGCTGCACGAGGAACGCTGCCTGCCCGGCTCGATCGACCCGCTGACGATCGGTCCGCACCACCTGGCGTTATGGGCCGAAGGCATGCGGCGCGGCCTTGCGGCGCGAGCCGAAATCGGTGAGCATCGCTTTATCGATGTGAAAAACGACGATGTGGTCCGCCATCCGCTTCAGACCTTCGAGCGGATCTATGATTTTCTTGGCATGGCAGTGACGCCAGAGCTCCAGCGCAAATTGCAGGAATACAACAGCCGCAACGCACCCGGCAATTTCGGCAAACACGCCTATACGCCCGAGCAATATGGCCTGACCCGGCAGGCCATCAGATCAGCCTTTGGTTCTTACATCGAGAGGTTTGGGCTTTAAACTCTTTCGCTCCAGATTGGCGCAGCGCGATTCTCCCGAGCAGGGAGAGCGCCGTATGTCATTGAAGCTGTGGTGAACTTTCGATTCTGGCCCCCAAGCCATAAAGCCCGCCCCTCCGGTCAGGAAAGGCGGGCTTCTGCTTACCTGGAAAGGCGGTTACTCACTCAGAACGTGTACTTGACCTGCGCTTGTAAGCTGCGGCCCGGCGCGAAGAAGTAGAGCGGCAGGTTGCCAGTCGAGCCGCCAATCCGAACGGTCGAGAAATCGTCGAACACGTTGTAAATCGAACCACCGACCCAGACCGGTCCGACCTTCACGCTGCCTGACAGAGTGCCGAGGCTATAGGGCTTGATCTGCACTAGCTGCGCACCGTCGGCATATTGCGTGCCGGTGAACTTGTGGATGTAGCTCAGCTTGAAGCGCTCGCTCTTGTATACCAGCCCGAGTGTCGCTGTGTAGTTCGGGGCCTGCGGCAGCCAGAACTTGGTGACATTGTCTTTCGAGCTCATGATCGCGCCGTTGGCGATCCCGGTCAGGCCCGGCATGAACCGGTAGCTGACCTGCCCTTCAATTCCCTTGTACAGCGCAGGGTTGCCGTTGGGCTGGGAGAGACCGGACGACGGGTCAGTCGAGGTCGAGTTCGATGCCTCAATATAATAGGCATCGATGTCGATATTGAGGTTCTCGCCGGCATAGACCATGCCAACCTGATAGTTGGTCGTGCGGGTCGGGCTGAGATTGCAGTTGGCTGCGCCCGCTGCCGCGCCAGGTGCGACGCAGCTTGTGCCGCCACTGGCCGTCGGGAAGATGACCTCAAGGCTGTCGCTGAGCTGCGGGATCAGGAAGCCCTTGGCATACTGGGCATAGACTGACATGTTCGGCTTGATCAGGAAATTCGCCGACAAATATGGCAAAGTCGGCTTGTAGCTGGCCTCTGCCTTGATGCCGACCCGGGTGGTCTGGGCAGCAATCGGCGTATTGATCTTGCGGGTGAAGTTCTGGACCTTGACCCCTGGGGTCACCGTCAGCCGGTCATCGAACAGCTTGAAGGCAAATTCGCCAAATCCCTGGATCTGATCCCAGCTCGAGTACTCGTCATACCGGATATAAGCCGGAACCTGCGTGCCATCGAGCTGCTTGTTGAAGCCAAGCGTGCTGTTGGTTTCCTTGTAGTTGAAGAAGTTGGCCGCACCGGCAAAATCGAAGTGGCCGTCGCCGATCACGCCAGCGGCAAATGCCCTCGTAAAGTCATAGTCATAGCGGAAGCGATAGGACGTCGAATGCTCATACCACACGCCGAACGAGGCAGTGCCGATGCCGGTCTTGGCAGTGAATTCCAGAATATCACCTGATGTGCGATACTTGTTTTGCTTGGTGTAGCCCGGGATATTGCCAGGAGTTGTCGGGCCGCCCGCGCCACCAAGGCCAGTGCCGACTGTCCTGGTCAGCATGCCGCCGCAAGTGACCTGGGTAACAATACCGCCGGTGCAGGGCGTGGTTGTGGTTTCGGCGGAAATGCCGAAGTTCTTGTAGAAATAGGTATAGGCCTTGTTGTCGACCGTCAGCCAATCATTGATGTTCCACTGCAGGCGGGCAATTTCCATGTCGGTGGTCTTGTTGCGCCAGTTCCATTCGCGGCGCGCGCCAGGCCATAGTGTTCCGGCGAAGATTGGATTGTTCACTTCGACCAGACCGAAGCCCTTGCCATAGAGCCCGACCTGCGATGTCGCGAGGCAGTTCTCGCCATCGACTTGCGGGAAGGGGCCAGCGCCGCCCGCAGTGGTGACCAGTTTGGCGGTGCAGCTGACGCCATTGTTGTCTGACTGGTGATCGAGCGACTGGTTGTAGCTGGAGAGGATCGAGAACTTGGCATTCTCGCCGATTGGCAGTTCGGCCTTGATGAAACCGTTGACATACCAACCGTGCTGGCCGGTCAGCGCGGAATCGCTGACCTTGTATTCGCCAACCGCGATGATCTTCAGCCCGCCCAGACTGTCGAGCGAGCCCGAGTTGATCGTCGCGCGGATCTGCGAGGTGTTATAGCTGCCATAGACGCCCTGGACCTCGCCGAAAAATTCGTCCTTGGCATCGCGCGAGATCAAGTGGATGTTGCCGCCATAGCTCGCCTGGCCAAGATCGGTCGCAGCGCCGGGGCCGCGGTCGACGATGATGCGCTCATAAGTGCCGTCGGGGAAATAGGCGGTCGAGTGGTGCGTTGGATTGTTCGAATCGCCGAACGGCACACCGTCGTAGGTCATGTTGTACTGGCCGTCCTGGAAACCGCGCAGCACAGTCTTGCTTTCGGAGAAACCCGGTCCGCCGCCGTTGCTGTAGCCCGAAGCGCCAGGCGTCAGCAGGATCACATCGGAAAAATCAGCCGTCGCCGGGACCGAATCCTCGATGATCGAGCGGCTGATGATCGCCTGCGGCTGGAAGGTGTGGACCGATGCCGTGATCGGCGTTTCCGCATTGACCCGGGTCGCGGAGACAACGATGTCGTCGGCATTGCCGATCGGATTTCCTGCGTCGGCGGCCGCTTCGGCAGCAGCGGCCCAAGCCGGCTGCGCCAGCGCGAGCAGGCCGCAGCTGGCCAGGAATGTGGCGCGGATGGTGTGTTTCATGCTCTTGCCCTCATGTTGAAATTTCTGGAGATTTTGCGAAAAACTAATGCGCGGCGATCAGTCGTGCGGGGACCCATTTGGCTGGATCGAGACGGCGCAGACTGGCCTCAGCGGCAGGCGCTGCACCAGCCATGGCATCAGCCGATCTGGCAATTGCTCCGGGCGTAAGAAGGCAGGCCGCAAAAGCAGCCAATGCCAGTCTTCTGGCGTACATCTGGGTTTGTCCCTGTTTGCCCCCGAGTCGGCAGGAACTCTGCCGTCTGGACAGTCAGTCCCTAGGCTGCCGTCGTGACGGTCCCGTGACCGGTTGACGACAAGAAAGCCGCTGAAACATCATATTGCTGTCAGTTTTTCGTCACATAATTTTCCGCTGCCCCGCCCGCAGGGCAGGTCGAGAGGAATACCGCGTGAGCCGCTGCCGACAACTCAGGCTGCGATAGCTTGGCCAGCGTCCAGGCGTGCCTTGAGGCGCGGCGCCGCAAAGTCAGCGAATGCCCTGAGCTTGAGCGGCAGGATCGCCTGTCCGCTATGGACAAGCTGCACCGGCAGCGGCTCGGGCTGATAGTCCGGCAGGACAACCATAAGCCTGCCATCGGCAATTGCATCAGCTGCCTGATAGGAAAGGATGCGGGCGATGCCCGCTCCAGCAAGCGCAGCATCGATCGCGCCAAGCGCCGTGTTGACGGCAAATCGAGGGCTGAAGGGCAGGGCAATCTGCTCCTTGCCACTGCGGAAGGTCCAGCTGTTGGCGGTATTGAGCCGGTCAAAGGCAATGCAATCATGCCCGGCAAGATCGCCAAGTTCCTTCGGAATGCCGCGCAGAGCAAGGTAAGCGGGGCTGGCGCAAGTGATCCAGTGCACCTCGCCAAGCCTTTTTGCGATCAGGCTGCTGTCAGGCAATTGCCCGATCCGCGCTGCCAGATCGACATGGTTTTCGACCAGATCGACGACATAGTCGGCAAGGACCAGCCGCACATTGATATCGGGATAGGTCTTCAGGAAATCGAGGACGACCGGCTCGACATGGAGCCGGCCAAACATCACCGGCGCAGTGATCAGCAAGTCTCCGCGCGGCGCACGATATTCGCCAGTCGCGGCGCGCTCGGCTTCATCGAGATCATCGAGCACGCTGCGGCAAGTCGCCACATAGGCCCGCCCCGCATCGGTCAGCAGCAATTTGCGGCTGGTGCGGACAACGAGTTGTGCGCGCAGGTGGGCCTCAAGGTCCGAAACCCGGCGGCTCACCGTGGGGAGTGGCACACCCAGAACGCGCGATGCCGCCGACAGGCTTCCGCCATCGATGGCAGCAACCAGCGTGCGCATGGCTTCGAAGCGGTCCATTCAATATTCCGGAATATGGAAGGGTAGGTTCACGAAGTAAGGGATACTGCAATAATACGCAACATCCTAATTCAGTGCCAGCAGCCGATCCCCGGCCGTCACAGATGAAGGAAATAACCCCATGCCCCGTATTCCGCAGCCCGCCACCATCTCCGACACCCCCGAGAAATCGCAGCCTTTGCTCGAAGCCGTGGTCAAGCAGCTTGGCTCTGCTCCCAACCTGTTTCGTCTGGTCGCAACCAGCCCGCAAGCGCTTGAAGGCTACCTTGGCCTGTCTGGCGCGCTCGGCAAAGGCGCGCTTCCAGCCGCGACGCGCGAGCGGATTGCGCTGGCCGTCGCTGAAGTGAACGGCTGCGACTATTGCCTCTCGGCCCACACTTATCTTGGCAAGAATCTCGCCAAGCTCGATGACGCTGAGATCACCGCCAACCGCAGCGGCGCGTCGAACGATCCCAAGGCCGATGCCGCTGTTCGCTTCGCCGCCAGCGTCGCGCGCGAACACGGCCACATCAGCGATGCGGATTTCGCCGCAGTGCGTCTCGCCGGATATACCGACGCGCAAGTGATCGAAATCGTGCAGCACGTCGCGCTCAATGTTTGGACCAACTATTTCAACAATGTGTTCCAGACCGAGATCGATTTCCCCGTCGTCGAGGCCCGTAAAGCGGCCTGACGGGACGGAAGGCGGGCACTGGTTCACCCCTGGCCAGTGCCCGCCGATCCGGCGACCCCATCCGACCCTGCCGCAATCGAGAGGAAAGCCCATGAACCCCGCAAGCGACATTGCCTTCACGCCGGCCGTCAAGGCACTGCAGGTCGAGCGCGGCTCGCGCTCCAGCTATGCAAAGATGGAGGAGCGCGGCGGCTTTCGCACCGCAATTTCGGACGATTTGGCCGAGTTTCTGGGCGAAGTTGACACGGCCTATCTGGCAACGGTCAATTCGGCTGGCCAGCCCTATGCCCAGCATCGCGGCGGCCCCAAAGGGTTCATTCGCATGATCGGGCCGCAGACACTTGCCTTTGCCGATTACACCGGAAACCGGCAATATATCACGACCGGCAATCTTGCCGAGAGCGACAAGGCATTTTTGTTCCTGATGGACTATGCGAACCGGCGCCGGATCAAGATCTGGGGCCGTGCCCGGGTGGTGGCGGACGACACGGCGCTGATCGAGCAATTGATGCCGCATGACTATCGCGCCAGGCCGGAGCAGGCGATTGTGTTCGAGGTTGAGGCATGGGACATCAATTGCCCGCAACATATTCCGCAGAAGTTCGATGCCGCCGACGTAAGCCAAACGGTGGACGCCCTGGAAGGCCGCATCGCCAAACTCGAAGCCGAAAATGCCGAACTCAGAGCCAGACTCGAAGGGAATGTTTGATGAGCCGTCCGCCTCTGCCGCCTTTCTCCGATGAGACTGCCGCCCGCAAAGTCCGCCTCGCCGAGGACGCATGGAACAGCCGCGATCCCGCCCGCGTTGCCCTCGCCTATACACCGGGCAGCCAGTGGCGGAATCGCGCCGAATTCATCGCCGGACGAGAAGCGATCGAGGCATTCCTGACACGCAAGTGGGCGCGCGAACTCGATTATCGGCTGGTCAAGGAAGTCTGGGCCCATGCTGGCTACCGCATCGCGGTGCGCTTTGCCTATGAATTTTGCGATGACACCGGTCAATGGCACCGCGCCTATGGCAACGAGAACTGGCAGTTCGACGCAGATGGTCTGATGGAACGCCGTATCGCCAGTATCAATGAAGCTGCTATCGGCGAAGCGGACCGCCTGCTGCTCTGGCCGCTGGGGCCCCGGCCAGACGACCATCCCGGACTTTCGGCGCTTGGACTTTGAATTGAAGTCAGGCTGCCGGGCCAAACTATCTACCCAAACCAGACTATACAGCCATAGTCGGCGTTGGGCCGGCCGGCCACGCGGCGGTCGGCTGTGCCCTGGATATACCGCGCGATAGAGATTTCGCCTGAGCGCTGCTTCGCCTGGCTCTCGTCCTCTTCTTCGCCGATCCGGCCTTTGTGCCATTCGTCGAAGGTGTCCGAAGGCTCGATCGAGATGCGCCAGATGTCGCGCGTCTGGCTGGCGGCGAGCAGGCGGTCTTCCAGGGCCCGCTTGGCCTCTTGGGGCCAATAGAACAGACAAGCGGAGTGGAACACGCAGACCGGATCCGGGGTTGCCGCCAGCGCCTGTTCGATATGCAACAGCGCATCGCCTTCCAGCATGGTGACATCGCTCGCCGCGATCACATCGAGCGCCTGATCCAGCCGCTGCTGCTCTGCACGCAGTTCGGGAAAGCACAGCGCCAGCAGCCAGCGCCGCTCTTCTTGCGAGCGCACATCGATGGTGTGCAGATCAATGCCGGTTCGGGTGCCAATGCGCGGGATGAACAGCCTGGGCCCATTGCTGAGTTCGCCTTCGAGCAGGAAGGCGGCATCCGGATTGCCGATCACGCCCTGCTCGTCGAGCTGATAAGCGAACTTGTCGAACACCAGCAGGACCCCGGCGCTGCAGCCGATCTCGATCAGGTTGAGCGGCTCGCCCGCTTCGCGCGCCACTTCACACATCGGCGCGAGCAGCGCCCGGCAGCGCTCTGCGTAGGTCGTCTGCACGGTCCGTGTCTGCAGCAGGTGCTGCAACTGGTCGCGGTGCTTGCGGCAATAGCTGGCGAAGTCAGCATAGGCGCCCTCCGGCGGCAGCGGCTGGTCGCTCAGCGTGGCGAAATAGCGGGCGAGCGGATCGTCCGGATTGCCGAGCAGCAGATAGTGCACTGAAGAGAATAGATGTGAAGGCTTGGCGCCTTCCATGCCGAAGTCTGCCAGCAAGAGAACGTCAGTGTCGCTCTCGCCGCCTCGACAGAATTCGGCATAGAGCGGCGATCCCATCTGCAGATAGATCAGGGCGCTGGCGCGGAAGGCACCGGCGACTGTCGTCAGACGCGGGTCGTGAGTGGTCTCGGTCATCAGTTGGGCACCGCAGGATCAATGGAATTGACGCAAAAGTCGCGGATCATGCGCGCCACTGCAAGCGGCTTTTCGAGCATGCTGAAGTGGCCGACCTCGGGCAGGATATGGACAGCGATATCGGGGCGGACCATGCGCAGGAAATCGAGATAGCGTGTGCTTTGCGTGGCCACGTCCAGCGAATAGCGCGGCGTGAAATTGTCGTGATAGGTGCTCTGCACCGCGAGGATTGGCAGGTCGCGCGGCAGCTCCGCAAAGGCTGCATCGGCCTTGTCGTTGTCCCAGACCTGATAGGCAGTGACGCTTTGCTGGAGCAGTTCCATCGAGTGGCTGGACATGGTCTCAAGCACATGGGCGTGTACTGCGGCATCGGCATGGGGCCCGACGATTTCCGCGATGATCTGTGCCATGGCGACTGGACCGCGCGCCGGGGCGTCCGGGGCAGGCCCAGTGGCGGCAAACCCGCCAGCCACGCGGCTGCCATCGAGCAGGACCACACCCCGGCAATTGCCGGGCTGCTGCAAGGCCGCTTCGACCACGATTCGCGAGGCGAGGCTGTGGCCGACCAGCACGGCAGGGGGAATGCCGAGGTGATCGATCAGCCGGTTCACATCCGCCGCCCAAAGTTCAATGCTGCAATCGGCAATCGCGCCGCCCGATCCGCCATGGCAGCGCAGGTCAAACGTCAACACGCGGTGATCGCGTTCCAGAAGTTCCGTCACGGCATGCCAGTCGCGTTGGGTGCAGCCGCCGCCGTGGATCAGCGCCACCGCCGGGCCGGTCTGGCCGCTCACACGATAGCATAGCTGCGTGCCGAGGCTATTGAACATGAGCATCAGCCCGTGTCCTTGCCTGTGCGGCGTTCGAATTCGAGGAAATCGGCCAGCCCCAGCAGGTCCATGATCCCGGAAGGGGCGGTGATTGCGGGGGGATGGCCCGCACGATAGGCCGCTTCGCTGCCAGTTCGGCGCATAGCGGTAAGCGATGCCGCCAGCGCATTGACCGACGCCTCGATAGGGCCGCCGGTGAGCCCCATGATCTTGTAGCCGATCAGCCCCATGTCGGCGGCAGTATAGCCTGCGGGGATCAGCACGCCCTTGACCGGCCCGTCGATGCCCCGGGCAATCCGTGCGAACACTTCCATTTGCGCGTCAGGATCGAGCGCAGTGATCGGCTGGCCATCCACAGCAAAGCAGATCGGCATGGCAATGTCGGCGCCGGCCGCAAGATAGCGGTTGCAGCGCAGCACCAGCTCATCGACCGAGATCACGTCGGCGTCCGAGCGGGCAATGATGAGAAAATCGGGATCGCGCCGCGCCGCCAGTGCTGCTTTCAGCCGGACCAGTTGTTCTTCGACGCTGACCACTGTCCGCCCGTCCAGCACCGGACAGCGCTTGGGGCTTTCCTGGTCCTCGATCTGGATTGCGGCAATGCCTGCATCTTCCATCTCGCGCATCAGGCGGGCGATGTTGTGCACCCCGCCGAACCCGGTTTCGCCATCGCAGGTGATCGGCACGTCGACCGCCCCGGCGATGCGGCGCGCCTGTCCGGTGAGTTCGTCGAGCGTCAGCAGGCCGATGTCCGGGCGGCCAAGCAAGGCGGCCTCGACGCCAAAGCCGCTGATAGCAATGGCCTCGAAACCCATGTGCTCGGCAATCCGCGCAGAGAGCGCATCATATATGCCCGGCGTGACCAGACATTCTTCGCGCTCCAGCAGCGCCCGCAGCCGTGCCCCGGCGCTCATCGGGCGAGTTCCCGGACATTATCCAGCCGGTCCAGCAGGTGCAGGCGGCCCAGCAGTGCCTCGGCGTCGGTCGCGCCACCATGGTGAGCGCAATCGAGAAACTTGGCGTCCAGCGCCGCGTCGCTCAGCGGATTTGAAGCGTGGCCCAGGGCATGTCGGATCGGCCCGCTGTCGAAATGCCTGCCGTCATGCGTGGCGATCAACAAGCGGTCGTATTTCGCCATGCCCGGCTGTTCGGGACAATCCGCCGCTACCACGTCCATGTCTGTCAGCGGATAGAGCGCAGCCACATCGGTGCGGGTCACAAATGCATTGTCCAGCTGGGCAAAGCTCACCTCGCGGTCGGTCAGAGCGGCGGCCACGTTGTGATTGAGGCTGAACCTTGCCTCCAACCCATTTCTGGGCGCGGCATAGCGCAAGGTCTGCGCCGGGGCCGGACCCAGGCTGACCGTGACCTTGCTGACCTGGCCGGGCGCAAGGTCATGCCGCTGCGCCAGCGCGATCACCGCGTCGATGGCGCGATGCGAGGCGTAGCAGACCGGATAGCGCTTCACCGAAAGCCCCTGTTCGAGCAGGTGGCCACACCGGGGATCGAGCCGGGCGGGGGAATTGGCATCGACCTTCCCTCCGGGCGAAATGCCGCGCAGTAGCCCGTGCCCGCCTTCCAGCGCATCGGTCGCGCCAGTGATCCCGGCAGCGGCGAAGCGCACGGCTTCCAGCGCCTTGGTGGCGGCGAGGCCGGCCTGCAGCGGCTTGGTGTCGGTGCCGAAATTCGCGATCACACCCGAGGCCATGCTGGCGGCAATGGCGAGCGCATGCTCTGCCTGAACTTGGTCAAGACGGTTCAGCACAGCAACAGCAGTAGTCGCTGCGATCACGCCGATCACGGCGGTAGGATGCCATGAGCCAAGATGATAGGCTTCCGCCTCGCGCTGGGCGAGCTCGCACCAGACTTCGTAGCCGATGCCATAGGCTGCCAGCGCCTCGCGCCCGGAAGCGCCCAGCCGCTGCGCTTCGGCGACTATCGCCGGGACCAGCACGACGCTGGGATGGCCGGCCTGGGCGACATCGTCATAATCGAGCACGTGCCCAGCGAGACCATTGAGCAAGGCCGCATCTTTCGCGCCGAGCATGCGGCTGCCTGGCCAGGCGAAGGCCTCGCTGCCTTCTGGCAACAGCCCTTGCATCTTCGCGACCACTGCCTCGCCGCGCCCGGCGAGAATCACGCCGATTGTATCGATGAAGGCGCGCTTTGCCGCCAAGGCCACTTCGGGCGACAGGGCCACGTCGGTTGCGCCCGCGACAAATGCCGCAATCTCGCATGTCAGGCCATGTCTCTCCATCAAGGAAGCTTGCATGGCGCGCCGCTCCGGGTCAATCTTTGGCAAAAGACACTGGAGAGGACTGCGCCATGCCGATCAGGCTGGAACCTGTAACCGAGAAATTTGTCGCCCGTGTCACCGGGGTCGACCTCGGCAAACCGCTCGGTCTGGTTGACCGGGCCGACATCGTCGCTGCCTGCGATCGCTATGGTACGCTGGTCTTCCCCGGGCAGCACCTTGCCAAGGAAGAACTGGTCGCTTTCGGCGCGGTGTTTGGCGAGGTCGATACTACGTTGCAGACCAAGCTGATGAACCGGGTGCAGAACCGGCTGGGTATGGATACCCTCACCGATATTTCCAACCTCGATGCCGATGGCAATGTCGCCCATGCCCAGCACTGGCAGACGATCACTACCATCGGCAACCGCTTCTGGCACAGCGACGGCTCCTACAAGGACCTGCCGATCCGCTATTCGATCCTCAACGCTGTGACTACCGTGGGCTATGGCGGCGAGACGCAATATGCCGATCTGCGCGCTGCCTATGACAGCCTCGACGAGGCGACCAAGGTGCTGATTGCCGACAAGATCGGCATATTCTGGTCGCACAACACCCGCGACTGGCTGAAGATCGCCGATTCGCCCGAGGAGCGCAGCGCTTTCCCGAAAGTGCGCTGGCCGATGGTGCGCACGCATCCGGGCTCCGGCCGCAAGGTGCTGTGGTGCGACAGCAAGGTTTGGGCCATCGAAGGCATGTCGCTGCCCGAAGGCCGGGCGCTGGTGCACGAACTGATCGAGCACATTGGCCAGCGCGAGCATGTCTACAGCCACAAGTGGGAAGCCGGCGATCTGATCATGGCCGACAACCGCAGCACTGCCCATCGCGGCCGGCGCTTTGATCACAGCGAACGCCGCGAGATGCGGCGGGTCGAAACCAATGACAATGTGCGCTCGCTGGGCGTTGCTGCCGACGGTGAGGTGGGCTGAGGTTATCCTCTATGATCCGCCGACATCAGGCGCCAACCGCCATGATCGGCTCTTCGCCAGCCAGCTTGACCCGCAGCAGTTCGCGGCCGCAGTCGAGATCGAACGGCACCACCCGGTGCATCGTGCCGGTATTGTCCCAGACCAGCACGTCGCCGATCTGCCAGTCGTGGCGATAGAGGTACTCGGGACGCTCGGCCAGATCGAGGATCCGCCGCACCAGCGCATCGCTTTCCTCAGGCTCCAGCCCGACGATGCGCGACATGGTCTCGCCGATCAGCAGGCTCTTTCGGCCCGACTGATGCTGCCAGACCAATGGATGGGTGGTCGCCGGGATCGCCCCTTCGCCCCATAGCGAGAGCTGAAATTTGGTCGGATCGGAGAAGACCTTGCGCTGGATGGTTTCTTGCGAGTGGACCGCCTGAAGAGTATCAAGATAGCGCTGCTCTTCCTCGGGCAGGTCCTCATAGATCGCATAGGTATTGGCGAATTCGGTCTGTCCTCCCTGGGGAGCAACCGTGCGCGCCAGCAGGACCGAGGCGAGCGCGGGATATTGCATGTAGGTATCGTCGAAATGGAAGAAGAAGGTGCCTTGGGTATATTCGGCGAAGATCGGGCTCGCCTTCTTGTCGGATGAAACCTTGGTGATGTCGGTGCCGTGTTCGTGGCGCGGCGTGCCCAGCGTCTTGCCGAACTGGAGCTGCTGCTCGTCAGTCATGCCGAGCCCGCGGAACAGCAGCACGCCGCGCTCTTCCAGCAATGCCCGGAGCACCCCGGTGAGCGAGCCATCGAGCAGCTGTGCCAAGGGGGCCTTGACCTGCGAGCCGATGCGCGGCGTCAGCGTGACTGTTTCGAAGCCCATGTTCATTCTCCCAGCCATCCTCGTCGCCGGCTCGGAAATATCCGGGCCGATCATGTTGGAAGCAGCATAGCCCGAGAATGTAGGGGCCGCCAATCCCCGATAGGGATCGACGCGCCCCGTCCGCTCGTCTCAGCTCTTGCAGTCGCCTGCGCGCTCGCTGGTGATCTTCATTTCAATATTGGCCTTGCCGCCGGGGATCTGCGGCTGGTTCAGCTCGCCCGCCATGGTCATTTCGATCTTTTCCATGGTGTAGGTGCCGTTCATGTTCATGGTGGTCGCGCCCATCGAGCCGCCGGTGCAGACCAGCTTGCCGCTCATCTTGCCGCCGCCTTGCGTGAAGCCTTCCATCTTGCAATCGCCCTGCTGCATCGACCGCGAGAAATCGCGCACACCGAGCTTGGCCTGGGCTGCATTGAGGCAGATTTCATTGGTCTGCGCCTGGCCGAGCATGGCGCTGGCGCGTTGCGCGATTGCGGCCGACGCGCCGGGGATGTCGAATTTGGTCATCGACATGGTGTTCTTCCAGTTGCCGGGCGTAAGCTCGCCATCGGCCTTGCCGCAGGCGGCGAGCACGGCAAGCAGGGGAAGCAGGGCGATTGCGCGTTTCATGAGGAATTTCTTTCGCTTGTCTGGACAGGGCACAGCGCCCGACGCCAAGTTTGAGCACAGGCTTTGTGATCCGGCAAGGCCTTGGCCAATCCCCTCATTTGAGGGGGTGACGAGCGGGGCTGCGATGATTGCCCATTGCATTGCACGCCGCTTGCTTCGACACTGCAGGCAAGAATCGACATCGGGAGAGCCACATGTCCGTCATGCAGAAGGCAAGTTACGCCGTGCGTCAGCTCACGCCGCTGATTGCCAGCGAGTTGCGCGCCGACGCGCAGAGCCTGCTCAGCGGCGAGATTGCGCCGGTCATCCGCGATCTGCTCGAGACGCGCGGTGTGGTGGTCTTCCCCGAGGCGCATCTCACCGATGAGCAACAGGTTGCTTTCACCAAAACCGTCGGCACCTATGCCCCCGAACAAGGCGTGTTCAAGGTGACGCTCGATACGAACGAGAACCCCAACGCGGACTATCTGCGCAGCGGCTTCTTCTGGCACCTCGACGGGACCATGGACAGCAAACCCCTGCGCGCATCGATACTCAGCGCGCGCCGCCTGTCGCCCATCGGCGGCGGGACCGAATGGGCTAATACCTATGCCGCCTATGAGGCGCTGTCGGACGAGGACAAGGCCCTGCTGGTGGGGCTCAAGGCACGCCATGCGCTGGAGGCGTTGCACAGTTCGATCTACCCCGAGCCAAGCTATGCGCAGCTCACCGAGTGGCGCCAGCATGCGGCGCGGACGATCCCGCTCGTCTGGACGCACCAGTCGGGCCGCAAGTCGCTGGTGATCGGCAATTCGGCGCATTACATTGAGGGCATGGACCGCTGCGAAAGCCGGCTATTGCTGGCCCGGCTGCGCGATCACACCACCCAGCCGCAATTCGTCTATCGCCACGACTGGAAGCTGGGCGATATGGTGATGTGGGACAATTGCGGCACGATCCATCGCGCGCTGTGGTATCCGGCGGACAGCGGGCGGCTGATGCATCGCACCAAGCTGGAAGGCGAAGAATCGTTCGCCTGAGCGCAGGCGTCGCGCGCGGGATTTGAGGAGGCAGGACTATGGCTACGGCAGCATTGGACAGGATTGGCTATGCCCCGGCAGCGGGCGCGATCGGCATGCATGTGACGGGGGTGGCGCTGGATACGCCCGCCGATGGCGAAACCGCGGCGGCCATGCAGCAGGCGCTGCACGAGCACGGCGTGCTGTTCTTCGATTTCGGCCGGGCGCTGACGCGCGGCGAGTTTGAAAGCTTTGGTGCGCTGTTCGGCGATCTTGAGGACGGCTATCGGCTCGGTACCGGCAAAGTTGATGTGGCTGCCAACGCAGCGGACCCGATGATGGATTCGAACAAGGTGCCGATGCAGGAGTTTGGCATAAACAAGTGGCATTCTGATGGCACCTTGTTCGATAATCCGCCGCAGGCCGCGATCCTGACCTGCGTCGAGGCGCCCGAGGCTGGCGGCGAGACCATGTGGGCGAGCGCCTATGCTGCCTATGAGGCACTGTCAGGGCCACTGCAGCGGATGCTGGAGGAAGTGGAGGTTCTGCACTCCTCGCGTAGGCTCGAATGGATGAAAAGCGATGCCAGCGCGGTCCACCCGGCGGTGATCCGCGATGGCTTAACGGGGCGCAAGGCGTTGTTCGTCAATTCCAACTATACCGACCGGATTGTCGGGATGAGCGAGCGTGAAAGCGAGACGATCCTGCAGATGCTGTTCGAGCATGTGAATACGCCCGATTTCCATGTCACGCACCGCTGGCAGCCCGGGTATGTCGCGGTGTGGGAACAGCGCGTAACCCAGCACCGCGGCGTCGCTGGCTTCCGGGGCCCACGCAAGCTGCGGCGGCTGACCTACCTGGGCGGGCGGCCGACGCGCTGACTATTGTGCACTAGATTTGGGGCGACCATTCCCTTCCCCCTTGATGGGGGAAGGATACTAAGCCTTGCGAGCGGAGCGAGCTAGGCGCAGTTGGATGGGGGGGAGGGTGCCGGAAGCGCTCAGCTTAGCCGAGAGCACACCCCTACCCAACTGCGACTAGGCAACAAGTTGCCAAGTCTGCGTATCCCTCCCCCATCAAGAGGGAGGAAGGAGCCGCTTGATTCAGCCGATTGCACCGCTGCCCTTGAGCCCGGCGATCTGTTCCCATGACAGCCCCAGAGCAAGCAGCGCCCCTTCGGTATGTTCGCCATGCTCGGGCGCGCGGAGCGGCAGGTTTGGCTGTTCGTCGAACTGGGCGGGCGAAGTGACAAGCGTCAACGGCTTGCCGTTGACCATGTCGACATCTGCGAGATAGCCGTTGGCCGCAACCTGCGGATCGCTGTGCACTTCCAGCGGGGTTTGGAACGGCGACCACACGCCCTTGGCATGTGCCAGCGTTTCACACCAGTCGGCATAGTCGCGGCTAGCGAACAGATCGTCGAGCATCTCGACACAGGCGCGCGAATTGGCCTTGCGCGCGTCCATATCGACAAAGCGCGGATCGGCGATCCATTCCGGATGGCCGACGACATTGCAGAAGTCCGCCCAATAGCGATCGGCATCGAGCATGACGAGGATGATGAACCGGAGGTCGCGGGTGCGATAGGTGCCCGACAGCGGGTTCCAGGTCGCCTTGCGGTCATAGGCGTGGGCAGGGGCCGGGCTTTCGGCATTGAGCTTGGCGTGGGTGATGTCAGGCTGCAATTGCCACAGGCCGACGCTGAGCAGCGAGACATCGACCACTGATGGCTCGCCGGTGGTGGCGCGCTTGTAGAGCGCCGCCGAAATCGCCCCGGCAATGGTCAGCCCGCCGACGACATCGCCGAAGGCCGGGCGCTGCATGGTCGGGAATTCGGCGCCCTTGGGTGTGAACACATCGCCAAACCCGGCGCGCGACCAATAGGCCGCTGCGTCATAGCCGCCGCGCTGCTTGTCCGGCCCGCGCGCGCCATAGCCCGATCCGCGCACATAGACGATATTTGGATTGTGCTTGCGGATATCCTCGCATTCGATCTGCAGGCGGCGGCGGGCATCGGGGCGATAATTGGTGAGGAACACGTCGCATTCCGCCGCGAGCTTATACAGCACCTCGCGCCCCTCGGCATTCTTGAGGTCGATGGTCACCGACTGTTTGCCGCGATTGGTGAACTGGAAGCTGGGATCGATGCCGTCATAGGCCTTGTGGAGCCCGGAGGTGACCAGCCCGCGATAGGGATCGCCGGTGACAGGGTGTTCGATCTTGACGACTTCGGCGCCCCATTCGGTGAGGATACCGCCGCCGATGGGAACGAACACGTGGCTGGCGACTTCAAGAATGCGCACGCCGGCAAGGGGTTTGGAAGGGGGGGGCACTGGTTACTCTCCCGATTTTGTTTTGTTGTTATGACACTTTGCAGCGCGGTCAGGCCGGTTCGACCACGCCGCGATCGAGGAACACATTGCGCGCGACATTGGCGGCGTTGCGCCAGTTTGCGATGCCTGCATAGACCCCGGCCTGGGCCAGCGCCTCGTGGATTTCATCGCCGGTGATCCCCAGGTTCACGGCGGTGTTGAGGTGGAAGTAGAGCTGGTCGTTGGCGAACAGCGCCTGCAGCGCGGCAATGGTGATCAGGCAGCGGATCCGGTAGCCGAGCGTCGGCCGCCCCCAGCATTCGCCATAGCCATATTGCCCGCCGCTCATGTTGAAATCGTTCTCGATCGGCAGGTCCTTGGCCTTCTCGGTCCACACGCCTGACCTCAGATACTTCATCGGGAGGGCCGTGGGATCGTTGGCGCCCTGATGGCCCATGCCGCATTCGATACCAGCGCGCTTCATCGCGGCGATGCGGTCTTCGCGGTCCATCGGGTAGATCGGTCCGATCTCGGCGCCGGGCTGGGTCAGGCCCTCTTCCTCAAACACCCGGCGGGCCACGTTCATGCTTTCTGACGCTGCGGTGAAGCCGGTGTAGCTGCTTGCCTGCAGAAAAGTTTCGAGGATCTCGCTGGGAGTGAGCCCGACCCGCAGCGAGGCGCGGACATAGTCGGCGAGCGGGCCAAGCTGGTATTTGGCGGTCAGCACAGACAGCGTGATGAAACAGCGCTCACGCATGCCGAGCCCGGGGCGGCTCCAGATCTCGCCGAAGCCATAGGCCATGGCGCCCAGGATTTCCTGCTCGATCTGCATGGTATCGGCTGAGACGGAGCCGGTGGGATTGGTCCCCATCATCGGCAGGCCCAGTTGTTCGCGGACGCGCTTGTCCGCAGCAATGCGTTCTTCCTGCGATAATACCGGCATGATCACTCTCCCAAGTGGCGCGCTTCTGGACATCCGTCCTGCCTTTTCGGCAGTGCATCGGGCATCTGGCGGTTTGCCGCGCGCTGTGTATGAATGGAGCCATAAAGGGCCGCCGCGCGCGAGTCCACGGGAATGGGAGACGGACAGGATGACTACGACAGACAAAATCGCGCTCGAGCGCGTTACCAGCAATGTCGGTGCAGTGATCAACGGGATCGACCTGCGTTTGCCGCAATCAGCGCAGACTATCGACACAGTGCGCCAGGCGCTGATCAATCACGGGGTGATCTTCTTTCGCCGGCAGGACATCAGCCTCGAGCAGTTCTGGGCCTTCCTCGAAAACTTCGGCCGTCCGCAGAAGGAAGAGATCAAGGGCACCGATCACGATCGCCCAAGTGATGTCCACACTGCCGATATGTCGCCCAGCCGCTATTCGACCGCGACCTGGCATGCCGACACCACCTCTCTGCCCCGCCCGCCACTGGCCACAGCCTTGCGCGCGGCGGCACCACCGGAATTCGGCGGCGACACTTGCTGGTCGAGCATGTATGCCGCATGGGATGCGCTGTCGGAGCCGATGCAGCAGATGCTGGACGGGCTCACCGCAGTTCATTCGATCAAGCCGACCGCCGAGGGCATGGAGGAATACGGCCATTTGTTCCTCGCCGATTATGAAGCGCGGCACGGCGGCGACAGCACCCATCCAGTGGTGCTCACTCACCCCGAATCAGGCCGCAGGGCGCTCTATGTCAGCGAGTGCTTCACCACCCGCATCGTCGAGCTGGCCCCGGCGGAAAGCGCGGCAATGCTCGCCATGCTGTTCCGCCATATCCAGCGGCCCGAATTCATCATGCGCTGGAAATGGTCAGCCGGGGACATCGCCTTCTGGGACAATCGCAGCGTGCAGCACTATGCCGTGCCCGATTATACCGAGGCGCGGGTGATGCAGCGGATCGTGCTGGCCGGGGTGAAGCCGGGCGAGCCTTCGGCGTTGCAGCCGGTGGGCGTTAGCTGAACCCTACCATTTGCGCCGCATCTGTGCCCCAAGCAGGCGGTCGCGCAGCTGGCGGTCGCGTTCTTCGGCGCTGACACTCGGCGTATCGGCGGGCAGCGCACTGCGCAGGTCGGCCAGCTTGACCAACTTGGCCGTCGGCACCGGCGCGGAGCTGCAGGTGTTCCAGCGGCCCTGGATCACGCCTTCGTTATAGCCGGCGGTATCAAGCCAGTTGGGCACACCGGGATCGCGCCTGGCGATGACCATGCGGAACTTGCCATCGCTGTCGAGCCGGGCCTGGGCGCCGTTGATACTGGCCTGGTTGCTGGCATAGTCAGCGGTGCGGAACTGCATGTCGCCGACCAGAAAACTCCAGTAGAGGCATTTGTCGGGCACTGAGGTTTCCAGCACCAGTGCCTCGTCGTCGGCGATCCGGTAGAGCCCTTCGAGATAGACCTGCCCGGGGAAAGTGCCCCATGGTTCGACCCCGATCCGGTTCCACAAATTGCGTGATTGCAGGTCGGCCATGTGCTTCCACCAGACCGCGCTGTCGCGCTTGACGAAATCGACCAGCGACTGAAGTTTGGCTGCGGTTGCCTCTGCCGAAGGCCGCTCGCGGCGCACCGGCGTGTCGAGCCGCTCGATGCCGACCACCGGATCGCGCTCGTGCAGCCAGTCATAGGCGACCGAGCGCATGAACATGCCCGTGGCGTTCGGATCGAGGAATTGCCAGTTGCCGGTATAGCCCTCGGGCCGCTTGGCGCTGAGGATCAGTTCGAACGAGCCGTCGAGCCCGCCGGGCACCTGGTCCAGCCGGAAGAAATTGAACATCGATGAGGCGGCCTTCTTGGGGTCGCTCATTGCCGGGCCGGTGACCTGCATGAAAGTGAAGCGGTTGCTGCCCTTGAGGCCGCGGAGGCGATAGACGCCTTTGCCGTTCAAAGGGGTGCCCGAATAGATATAATCCGGGTTGGGCGCAGCGATGTTGAAGTCCATATTGTAGGTCGGCACGAATTCGGGATGATCGGGATCGACTGCGACGTAGCTCAGAAAGCCGCGGGCGATCTCGCCGAACATGATCTGCCAGGCCTCCTGCCGGTCCTGCGGGTTGCCGGACTTGTAGACCCCGGCAATGCCGTCCTTCCCAGCTGCCGAGAGCGCGGCCATGTAGTCCGGCCAGTCAGGCAGCTTTGCCGGCGTTTCGGCCATGGCAGGGCTTGCGGCAACTATCGAAGCGAACACAGCGAAGGCCAGTTTCGTGGTTTTGCCTTTCAAGGTCCCATGAACAGTCATCGCTGAATTCTCCCATGCGCCGGGGTTTCCCGGTCTGTTTGCCAGTTGCTGCTATCATGCGGTTTCCGGGGCCGCTTTCAAGGACATTCGCAAACGGGCCGAAATCAGGGCCGCGCGCGCGATTGACGCCGGCCTGATTCGACGCGGCAATTGCCGCCAGCTCGGCCTCATTGGCAGACCGGTTTGCGGCGCACAGACCTTGCGATCCGAACAACGCTGCGGCCAACTCGGCGCGGACACGGACACTGCCCTTCTTGCGCTGTATCGAAGTGAAGATCGAGGTTTCGTGCTGACGGTCTGCCTGCAAAAAAGCAAATTCCGCGCGTAGTTTTTGCAAGCACGATCCGGCTCGATCTATGTGAGTCAGGTCTCGTGATCCGGGAGTCCTGCTGGGGCTGACCCGGGGAGAAACCCATGACTGCACTGTTGCTGGCCCGCGCCCAGTCCGCCTTCACGGTGAGCTTCCACTTCCTGTTTCCAGTGTTCTCGATCGGCCTCGCCAGTTTTCTCGCCATGCTTGAGGCGCTGTGGCTGATCACCGGCAAGGGAGTCTATGCCAACCTGTTTCGTTACTGGATCAAGATCTTTGCCGTGGTCTTTGCCATGGGCGTGGTTTCGGGGCTGGTCATGTCCTACCAGTTCGGCACCAACTGGTCGGTATTCTCCGACAAGGCCGGGCCGGTCATTGGCCCGCTGATGGCCTATGAAGTGATGACTGCCTTCTTCCTCGAGGCGGGCTTTCTGGGTGTCATGCTGTTCGGGATCAACAGGGTCGGCCCGCGGCTGCACTTTGTCGCGACAATGGCAGTGGCCATCGGCACTTTCATTTCCGCTTTCTGGATCGTCGCGGTCAACAGCTGGATGCAGACCCCGGTCGGCCATGAGATCGGCGCCGAGGGCTATCACTGATGCGCCGCAACCTGATCCGACTGGGCTGGTTCGCCGGCATCTGGGCAGCGAGTGTTGCGGGCCTTGGCGCAGTTTCCATGATTTTGCGGCTGTGGCTGGCCTGAGGCAGAAAGGCTTCAACCCTTGGCGGCAATAACCGCCAGCTCGGCCTCATCGGCAGTCCAGCTCGCGGCGAACTGGCCTTGCGGTCCGAACAGTGCAGCGGCCATTTCGGCGCGGTCGGAATTGCTCCACCGGCGGGCGAACATGTCGGCCATGGGATCGTCGACCGGGCCATTGGCGCCGCTGGTGTGCGTGAGCCAGGCGGCGAGGCCTGCTTGCAGGGTGGGGCATTTGCGCCCAATGGCCTGATTGGCGGCAAGGGTTTCTAGCCAGCGTTGCGGGATCTTCTGGCTGCCGTCCATGGCGATCTGGATCAGGCGGTGCTGCAGGGCGGGATTGGCGAAGCGTTCAATCAGGTCATCGGCATAGCGGCCCAGATCCTGTCCGGGTGCCGCGACAATCGTCGGCATGGCCTCCTCGCGCATCAGCGATGCGATCAGGGGGCGGATCATGGCGTCAGTTATCGCCTCGTGGACATAGATGTGGCCGCGCGTGAGCCCGATATAGGCGAGCGCCGAATGGGCGCCGTTGAGCAGACGCAATTTGGCAGTCTCATAGGGCGCGACATCGGCGACCAGCTCGGCCCCGACTGCTTCCCAGCGGGGGCGCGGCCCGGCGAAGCGGTCCTCGATCACCCATTGGCTGAACGGCTCGGTCATCACGGCGGCATGGTCGGCAAGGCCATCGAGCGCTTCGGTGACAGCAAGCCGGTCCGCTGCCGTGGTCGCAGGAACGATGCGGTCAACCATGGTGGAAGGGCAGGCGCATTCGGCTTCGAACCAGTCGAGCAGCGCCGGATCGTGGCGCTCAAGGTATTCAGCCATCAATTGCGCCAGCTGCGCGCCGTTTTGCGCAAGATTGTCGCAGCACAGCAGTGTCAGGCCAGCAAGGCCAGCATCGCGGCGGCGGCGCAGGCCCTCGGCGAGATAGCGATAGACGCTGACTTCGCCGGCAAGTTCGGGATCAAGCGTGCCATCGGCCTTGCGGCAATAGCCCTTCTCGGTGATCGTCAGGCTGGCGATGTGGGTTGAGCGCGCGGCAAGAGCGGCGATCACTGCTTCGGTCTCATAGGGCGCGACCAGCACTTCGCGCACTGCGCCGACAATGCGGGTGGCGGCGCCCGAAGCGCTGCGCTCGGTGACACTATAAAGCCCCTGCTGCGGGTTCATCTGTTCGGCGACTTCGGCTGAACGCAGCGAAACGCCGGTGATCATCCAGTTCGCGTCACCCGCATTCATCGCGGCATCGGTGTACCAGGCCTGATGCGCGCGGTGGAATGCGCCAATGCCGAAATGGACGATGCCGACTGCATGCGCATCGCGAACATAGGTGAAGCGCGCGGCCTCATCGGGCGGGAACAGGGCCAGCGTATCGACGCTCAGCCGCAATCCGTCGCTCACAACCGATAGGCCTGCTTGGCGAAATCATAGGCGAGGCCTTGCGACAGTTCCGCTGCCTCCCAGTCCTCCATCCGGTGTTCCATGACCAGTTCGGCAAGGAAGCCGCAGTCGATCCGCCGGGCGACATCGTGGCGTGCCGGAATCGAGAGGAAAGCCCGGGTATCGTCGTTGAAGCCGACAGTGTTGTAAAAACCTGCCGTCTCGGTGGTCATGCGGCGGAAGCGGAGCATGCCTTCGGGGCTATCGTGAAACCACCAGGCCGGGCCGAGCTTGAGGCAGGGATAGTGTCCGGCCAAGGGGGCGAGTTCGCGGGCATAGGCGCTCTCGTCCAGAGTGAACAGGATCAGGCTGAGGCGCGGATCGTTGCCAAAGCGATCGAGCAGAGGTTTCAGCGCTTGGACATAGTCGGTGCGGGACGGGATATCCGCTCCTTTGTCGCGGCCGAAGTGGGCGAACAGCGCGGCGTTGTGGTTGCGGAAGGAGCCGGGGTGGAGCTGCATGACGAGGCCATCCTCGATGCTCATGCCCGCCATTTCAGTCAGCATCTGGGCGCGGAACAGTTCGGCCTCCTGTGCGGTGAACTGGCCTGCGCTGACCTTGCGGAACAGTGCTTCGGCCTCTGCAGGGGAGAGATTGGCAGTGAGGGCAGTGGGGTGGCCATGATCGGTGCTGGTCGCACCCATCGAAGCAAAGAATGCGCGGCGCTGGTGGTGAGCGGCGAGATAGCCGGGCCATGTGAAGCAGTCCTCGCCGGTGAGGCTTGAGAACAGCGCCAAATTCTCGCGGAAGCCCCCATTACCGTCGATGTACTCCGGATCGACCACTGGATCGGGGCGGTAGGCAGTGATCACCCGTCCCGCCCAGCCGCTTGCCCGGATTGCCACGTGGTGTTCCAGCGTGTCGAGCGGGCTTTCGGTGGTGGCGATCACCTCGATGTTGAAACGCTCGAACAGCGCGCGCGGGCGGAAGCTCTCAGTTGCGAGGGCTGCTGTGATCGTATCGAAATAGAGGTCGGCGGTGTCGGCTGCCAGCAGCACATCAATCCCGAATGCCTCGGCGAACACCCAGTCGCACCACATGCGCGAAGGCGTGCCGCGAAACAGGTGATAGTTTTCGGACAGTATCCGCCATGCCGCGCGCGGGTCGGCATCGGAATTGCCGATTCCCAGCCTCTCCAGCGGCACGCCTTGCGAATAGAGCATGCGGAACAGGTAGTGATCCGGCACCAGCAACAGCTCAGTGGCATTGCCGAAAGGCGCATTGCCAGCAAACCACGAAGGGTCGGTGTGGCCATGCGGGGAAATGATCGGCAGGCCTGCGACCTCGGCATAAAGCGCGCGGGCCAGCGCGCGGGTCGCGGGGTCGGCGGGGAGCAGGCGGTCGGGGTGGAGGATCAGCGGACGGGGCATGTCAGTCGTCAAGAACCTTGTACTGAAAGTCGCGGAAGCGCGCCTCGCCGCTGCCGGCGCAGTATAGGCCGGGTTTCAGCGAGAGGAAGCCGCCGCGCACATTGTGGTGATAGCCCGAGACTTCCATGCCGCGATCGAACCGTTGTCATGTCGCGCCATTATCGCCGCTGGTGTGGATTGCGACGATGTTGCGGCGGTTGGTAATCCGCATGCGCAGGCGGGTGCCGTGCGGCGTGAAGCGCCGGGCGCGGCCATAGCGAAAGCTGAGTAGGCGCCTGATACCCGGCGCTTGGGCGCTGCCAGTTGCAGGCAGGGCCGCCAGTGCCAATGCCTCGCCGATTACCCCCCGGCGGCTCGAGCTATCAGCGCCTGACATCGCCCCCGTCTGCCGAAAAGGCCCCCAGTGCTGCCCGCCCGATAAGGCACATGTCGCCGGGGATGGAGTGTTTCAGCGCGGTCAGCGCGAGGCCGGTCTCTGCCATGGCCTGCACATCGCCCCCTGCCAGCCACGCGTCGAGCACGCCTGCGGCGAAGGCATCGCCGGTGCCGATGCGCTCGACGATGCCGGCGACCTCGATCTCATCGGTCTGGTGCGCGCCGCCGCGCGCATCGACCCGCGCGACAATGCGGTGGTGGTCGGCAGTGACCAGATGCCGCGCTGTCGAGGCGATCAGTTGCAGCTGCGGGAACACCGTAAGGGCCGCCTCCGCCGCCTCGCGCCGACGGCCATCGCCATCGCCGGAAAAATCTTTGCCCAGCAGCAGTGAAATGTCGCGGTGATTGCCGATCAGGATTGTTGCGTCCGCAACCAGGTCGCGCAGCACCGAGCCCGGATCACTGTCCCACGCCGCCCACAGCTGTCCGCGGTAATTGCCGTCGAAGCAGATCGGCACGCCCGCCGCGCGCGCAGCCGCCTGCGCTGCCTTGGCCAGCACCACGCCCTTGGGCCCCAGAGCCGGTGTGATCCCGCCGGTGTGCAGAAGCTGCGCGCCCGCCAGCGCTCCGGCAAAATCGATTGAAGCCGGTGCGGCTTCGGCAAAGACACTGCCGGCGCGATCATAGGTGATCGCCGAGCGGCGTGCGCCGGAGCCTTGCTCCATGAAATAGAGTCCCATCCGCCCCGGTGCTCTGCCGAGGAACCGAGTGTCGACCCCCGCCGCGCGCAGTTCCCGCACGGCGCGTGTGCCGAGATCATTGTCGCTGACCAGCCCGGCAAAGCGCACAACATGGCCGAGCGATGCCAGCGCGGCGGCCACATTGGCTTCAGCCCCGCCAACCACCATGTCGAGCGTGTCCGCCTGTGCCAGCAAGCGCTTTTCCGGCGGGGTGAGGCGGATCAGCAGCTCGCCGAAGCAGGTGATGGTCTGTTTCATTGCCTAGAGATAGCGCGCCAGCCAGCCGCCGTCGACAGCCAGCACATGGCCCATGACAAAGTCCGATTTCGGGCTGGCGAGCAACACCGCAGCCCCCGCGATATCCTCCTGCCGCCCCCAGCGCAGACAAGGCGATGCGCATTGCCTGATTGCAGCGGCGAAGGACTTGGAATAGCGCGGGCAGCGCGGTGTGTGGAGGGGAGAACGATGAATAGCATGACAGACGCGTCCGCCCATCCGACGGGGGGCAGGCCGCTCAGCCGCTATCGCTGGGTGATCGTCTCGCTGCTCTTCTTCGCCTGCACCATAAATTATATCGATCGCCAGATGATCGGGGTGCTCAAGTCGAGCGTCTTCGTCGGCGAGCATAGCGAATTCGGCTGGACCGAGAAGGACTATGGCAACATCGTCTTCTATTTCCAGTTTGCCTATGCCGTGGCCTATCTCGGCTTCGGCAAGTTTGTCGATATGTTCGGCGCGCGGCTGGGCTATGCCATTGCCATTCTGATCTGGACGATTGCCCATATGGCGCACGGCCTGGTCGGCTCGGTTTCGGGCCTCGCGCTGGCCCGCGCCGGGCTGGGCATTGGCGAGGCGGGCAACTTCCCCGGCGGCGTCAAGGCCGTCACCGAGTGGTTCCCGCGCAAGGAGCGCGCCTTTGCGACAGGCCTGTTCAACGCTGGGAGCAACATTGGCGCGATCCTGACGCCGCTGCTGCTCGCGCTGATCATCAATATCTGGGGCTTCAACTGGCGCGTGGCCTTCTACATGACCGGCATCTTAGGCTTCATATTGCTGGCCGCCTGGTGGACGATCTATCGCCGCCCCAGCGAAAAGCCGCAGGTTTCCCCAAGCGAGCTGGCATACATCCAGCAGGATAATGACGATCAGGCCGGCAAGGTCGGCTGGGGTCAGGTGATCTTCCGCCGCGAGACATGGGCCTATGCGCTCGGCAAATTCTGCATCGATCCGATCTGGTGGTTCTTCCTGTTCTGGCTGCCGGGTTATCTTTCCGAACACTATCACCTCGATCTTGCTGCCTCTGCGCTGCCGCTCGCGGCGATCTACCTGATCTCCGACATGGGCAGCATCGGCGGCGGCTGGCTGTCGTCAAAACTCATCGCGAGCGGCCGCAGCGTCAACTTCGCCCGCAAATCGACCCTGCTGCTCTGCGCCGTGCTGATCATGCCGATCTGGTTTGCGCAGGATGTGACTTCCGTCTGGGGCGCGGTCCTGCTGATCGGGCTTGCCACCGCAGGCCATCAGGCCTTCTCGGCCAATCTCTACACGCTCCCTTCCGACATGTTCCCGCAGAGCGCGGTCGGCTCGGTGATCGGCATCGGCGGCACGGTCGGCGCGGTTGGCGGCATGTTCATGGCCAAGTTCACTGGATATCTGCTTGATACGACGCACAGTTATGCGCTGCTCTTCGCCATCGCGGCCAGCGCCTATCTGCTGGCGCTCGCGATCATCCATGTGCTCAGCCCCCGGCTCACCCCGGTGACTATAGATTGACCTGAACCCCCGATCGGACAATCATCCGCCCGATGGCCTGCCTACAAGGCCAGCGGAGCAGGATGATGGAACGACTGAAAGGGCGCACGATCCTTGTCGCAGGGGGCGGCGGGATTGGCAGCGGGCTGGCGCGGCGGTTTGCCGCCGAGGGTGCCAACGTGGTGCTCGGCGATGTGGCTCTGGCTGGCGCCGAGGAAGTGGTGCGCGAGATTGCGGCGGAAGGAGGCTCTGCGCTGGCGGTGCAGCTCGATGGCTCCGATGAGGCTTCAGCCAAGGCAGCAGTCGCGCTGGCCACGAGCCGCTTCGGCGGCCTGGACGGTGCCCACATCAACTTCGCCTCCTTCGTCGATCAGTCGCCAGATATGGGCGTGCTCGAACTGCCCATGGCGGACTTCGACGAGACTATGTCGGTCAACCTGCGCGGCTATTATGTCACCAGTCGCGCCGTCTTGCCCGCGCTGCTGGCGCGCGGCGGCGGCAGTCTGGTTTACACCAGCTCTCCCGCAGCCTGCAAAGGCGAGCCGGTGCGTGTCGCCTATGCCATTGCCAAGGCCGGGGTCGAGGCGCTGATGCGCCACGTCGCCTCGCGCTATGCCGTGAATGGCATTCGCGCCAACTGCATCTCACCCGGCTCGACCATGCACGCGCGGCTGGAGGCAGAGCTGGGCGATGACATGAAAGAATTCTGCTATGGCCTCGCCTTGATCAAATCGCGCCTCGGCCGCCCGGAAGACATCGCCGCGATGAGCGCGCTGCTGATGTCGGAAGAAGGATCATACATCACCGGCCAGGTCATCGGCGTCGATGGCGGCGTGGTGATGCGGAGCTAGGGAAAACACATGACCACGATCAGCCAGCTCGAGCTCTACCACATGCCGATCGCCAGCAGCGAACTCGGCAACGATCCGCTGCCCTTCTTCGCCAAGGCCCGCGAAAGCCACGACTGGCTCGCGGCCAGTGACATCGGCTATGTCGTCACCGGCTACAAGGCGATCGACGACATCATGCGGCTGGACGACAAGCTGACCATGCCCGGCGAGGAAATCGTCGACATCATGGGCGCGCGGGGCACTGGCTGGGGCGATTTCGCCATTGACCAAATGCTGGTCTCCAGCGGCGAGCGCCACAAGCGCCTGCGCGGCGCCTCGGCCAGCGCTTTCATGCCCGGCAACGTCAAGCGCCTGCGCCCCCTGATGCAGGAAACCGTGCAGCAGATCCTCGACGAATGGGCCCCCAAGGGCGCGTTCGATTTCACGGAATTTGCTTCGCAATTCCCCGTCCGCGTCATGTTCGCGCTGCTCGGCACTTCGACTGAGCGCCTGCCCGAGATCATGAAATACCTCGAGATCCATGGCGAAAGCTTCAATCTCGAAGTCGAAAAAATGGACCTGATCGAACGCGGCTACCAGACGCTGTGGGCCTTCGTTGACGACCTGATCGTCGAACGCGTGGCCCAAGGCGAAAAGGGAGACTTGCTCGACACCATGATCGCCGCGCGCAGCAGCGGCCAGATCACTGACAAGGAACTGCACCAGCTCCTCATATTGATGTTCGCCGCTGGTTACGACACCACCAAGAACCTGCTGATCCTGCTGATGCGCAGCCTGCTCGACGAGCCCGAGGTCTATCGCCGCTGCGGCGAGGATTTCGACTATGCGAAGAAGGCGGTGAAAGAACAGCTCCGCTTTGCCACTCCCTCCAACACCATGCGCATGGTCAAGGAGCAGTTCGAATATCGCGGCGTAACCATCCCGGCTGGCACTATGCTGGTCTTCCCTTTGACCATATCAGGCCGCGACCCGGCGATGTTCTCCGATCCCGACACATTCAATCCCGAGCGCCCCGAAAAGCACGCCACCCAAGCCTTTGGCCGCGGCATGCACATCTGCCTCGGCCAGTTCCTTGCCGTCGCCAATGTCGAGGAAGGCGTGCATCTGATAGCCCAGCGCATCGCCAATCCGCGGCTGGCGGGGCCGGTTGCGTGGAAGCCGTTTCCGGGGGTCTGGGGGATTACTTCGCTGCCGATAGAATTCGATCCCGTGGCCGCCGAAGCCATGGCCTAGCAGATGTTTTGCTTCAACATTCCGTGAGGGTGCAATGACTGAAATAGCAATTCGACCGCTCAGCGACGATCTCCCCTTCGGCGCGCGGATCACCGGGGTCGCTCGCGAAAACAGCACTGACGCCGGGGTCCGCCAACAGATCAACGATGTGTTTGAAAAGCGCGGCATGATCGTGTTCGAACACATGGAGCCCAGCAACGCCTTGCAGATGGCAGTCAGCGAGATGTTCGGCCCGCCGCAGGCCTATGCGCTGACTGACGTGATGGAAGCATCCGACCGGGTCGATACCGGCGTCGTCGAATTCGAATATGGCGATGTGTTCGAGGTCGATGGCCAGCAGCTGCTCTCCTGGCTGCCCTGGCATTTCGACGCCTGCTACACCGACAAGCTCAACCGTGGCGGCATATTGCGCGCGATCACCATCCCGCCCGAAGGCGGCATCACCGGCTTTGGTGACGGTATCCAGCTATACAACGATATCGATCCCACATTGCGCGCGCGCTTCGAGCACCTCAGCATTGTCTATCACACCCACCTGATGTTCATGAACATGCGTTTCGGCCTGCCCGAGTCAGTCAAGCCGGTGTCGATGGGGCGAGCGGTTACAGAAATGATCGCCGCCACCAAAGACGCACCCCGCGCCGTCCACCCGGCCATCTGGACCCGGCCGAGCGGTGAAAAAGTGCTCCACGTCGCGCCCTGGCAGGCCGCCGGCATTGACGGGATGCTGACGCCGGAAGGAGACGAGCTGTTCGCGGCGCTGATCGCCGAGGTTCATGCGAAAGTGATCCCCTATCGCCACAAGTGGTCACCCACTGACATGGTGATCTGGGACAACTGGCGCTTCATCCACTCGGTCAGCGGCAATCCTCCGCAATATCCCCGCCAGATGCAGCGCACCACGATTGCGGGTGACTATGGGCTCGGCCGGATGGAGATTGCGGGGTCAGCGCCGCCGGTGGGGATGGATTTGTAGGGGGGAGGTGGGGTTGCGGTGATCAAGCGAGCGCGCGGCATAGGCGAGGCAGGCGCGAACATCCCCGCGCCCGAGGCCAGCGCATCGAGCACGTCGATAACCCGCATCCGCGTGCCCGCTACGATGGGCCGTCCGCCGCAGACTTCTGGATCGATGACGATGCGTTCGCTCATGCGTCCAAGATGCTGGCTGGGGGCGGAAGCGTCAATTGGGTATCGGGAGGTGCGATACCCTCCTCAGTTCCCGTTCGTGTCGAGCGAAGTCGAGACACCGCGCACAAGTGTCTCGACTTCGCTAG
>CANJCQ010000040.1 GCA_947473355.1 Sphingomonadaceae bacterium
CAGCGGGTCAGACTTCGCGTCCAGCCCCTCATACCGGCGTTGCAAATCGAAAAATCCCGGCTCGCCCATCGCAAAAATCCCTCGGCGGTTCAGCATCCTTGAATCGGATTTTGACCGCGCTGGAAAGGGGGAATTGTTCGAGGTGCCCATAATTCAAACCTTTCATAACTGCATGGTCGGCCAATCCAGCCATGCAGGGGACCCTGTACCGAGCGCTTGTCTAGCATGATTCGTTGCCACTGCGAGACGAATAATCTCCCGACGATTGATCTTGCTGCGATTAACTTTGCCTTTATTGCCGGGACATGGTGGGATGCCTTTCCTCCACATCGGCAACACAGGGCGGTACGTGAAGGCTACATGACCATTCTGGCAACTCTCAGGCAGAGCGGCGGGATCAACGCACTGGCCCGACAGATGGGCCAGCCGCCTGCGATGATCATGGCCGCAGCCAATGCCCTGTTACCCGACTTGGTGGAGCGATTCAGACAATGCAGCGGCGGCATGCCGGGGCTTTTGCGGGTGATCGAGGAAGCCGGCGGGGCTGGCATGGCGCAGGCGATTATGACGGACGACAAGGTTGATGTGCAGCCAGGCATGCTGTTGCTCGCCAGGATTGGGAATGCCGGTTCGATCCTGGTCGACAGTCTGCCCGAAGCCAGGCTCACTCCGGACCTTGAGGCGCGACTGACGACCTTGCTGGCCATGCTGCTGGGCGGATATCTATCTGCCCGCTCGTCCAGTGGCGCCATGAGCGAAGCGGAACTCAGCGCGTTGCTTGATGCCCGCAAGTCGTTCTATGGGGCGGGCGATGAAGCGGTCTGAAAGCCTGCCATGGCAACCATAATCTCGATCATGATGCTTGCCGCCTTCGCGCTGGTGGCTGGCGCGGTCAGCCTGTGGCGGCGCCGCGCACCGCGCAAGCAGATCGCGCTGATGCTGGTTGCGGCGCTGGTCATCGTCGGCAATGTCGTGCTGTGGACCATGCCGATGGGTGACAATGCGCTGCCGATCCAGCAGGCGCCGCGCTGACTATTTGATGGGGCAATCCGGCGACAGGCGCATGTCGAGATAGTTGTCGACTGAATGCATCATGTCGTCGAGCTCGTGCTCGTAGAAATGGTTGGCGCGCGCGATTTCGTCGTGATGGATGGTGATGTGGCGCTGGGTGCGCAGCTTGTCGACCAGCTTCTGCACCGCGCCGGGCGTTACCACGGTATCGGCTATGCCTTGCACGATGATCCCCGAGGCCGGGCACGGGGCCAGGAAGCTGAAATCATACATGTTGGCCGGCGGCGAGATCGAGATGAAGCCGCGGATTTCCGGGCGCCGCATCAGCAATTGCATACCAATCAGCGCGCCGAAACTGTAGCCACCGATCCAGGTGGTCGAGGCTTCGGGATGGATTGACTGCACCCAGTCGAGCGCCGCTGCGGCATCGGAAAGCTCGCCAATGCCATTGTCAAAGCTGCCCTGGCTGCGCCCGACGCCGCGGAAATTGAAGCGCAACGTGGCAAAGCCGCGTGCAACGAAGGTCTTGTACATCGCCTGGGTGATACGGTCGTTCATCGTGCCGCCAGCCTGCGGATGCGGGTGGAGGATCATCGCAACCGGCGCGCGTGGGCGGGGGCCGGGCTGGAAACGACCTTCGAGACGGCCTTCGGGGCCGGGAAAGATGACTGACGGCATGGTTTGGTCTACCTGCGAATAAATTAGCGCCGTACGGGCCGCCGGAAGAGGGTGGCCATTCCGCTTGGGGCTGTGAATGGAAACGTAGCGCTATATAGAAACGATCCTCTCGAAAGCAACATTTTCAGCCATGCCCTCCGATCTGATCTATCTCGACAACCAGGCGACCACCCCGCTCGCACCCGAAGCGCGTGAGGCAATGCTGGACTGGCTGTCCGGCCCGGAGTCGCCGGGCTTCGCCAACCCGCACTCGATGCACAAGCCCGGCCGGGCAGCCGCCGCAGCGGTTGAAGTCGCACGTGAACAGGTCGCCAGCCTCCTGCCCAAGGGCGGTCGGGTAATCTTCACCAGCGGCGCCACCGAGGCGATCAACCAGGCCATACTCGCCGTGCCGCGGCCTGAAGGGTTGGCGGGCATCGCCTATTCGGCCATCGAACATTCCGCCGTAGTCAACGCTGCAGTGGCCAGCGGCGATCCCTTGCAGGAATTGCCGGTCGGCACGGCTGGACTCGTCGATCCCCTTGTGGAATTCGCGGACGGCATCGGCCTTGTCGCGGTGATGCAGGTCAACAATGAGATCGGCACGATGCAGCCTGTGGCGCGCCTTGCGGAGCGCGCGCATGAGGCAGGTGCTCTGTTCCTGTGCGATGCCGTGCAGGGCGCAGGCAAGCTTTTCCCACCCGAAGGCGCAGACTTGATCGCGGTGACTGCCCACAAGCTGTATGGCCCCAAGGGCATTGGCGCGCTGTGGGTGCGAGACGGTGTGAAAGTTGGGCCCCTGATGCACGGTGGCGGGCAGGAAGGCGGCCTGCGCTCGGGCACGCTTTCGCCAGCGCTGTGCGCCGGATTCGGCGCGGCGGCGGCGCTGGCGGCCTCGCGCATGGACGCCGATTTCCAGCACCTGTCTGGCCTTGCCGCACTAGCCCGCCATATCCTGTCGCGCTGGGCCCTTAACGGCAGCGAGACCGCGCGCTGGCCCGGCAATCTCAATTTGCGCCTCGACGGCCTGAATTTCCCCCGCCTGATGAGCGACTGCCGCCATATCGCCTTCTCTGCCGGCAGCGCCTGCGGCAGCGGCACTGGCAAGCCGAGCCGGGTGCTCAGCGCGATCGGGCTTGAACCGCAACAGTCCCGCAACGCGATTCGCTTGGGATTTGGCCGCTATACGACTAGGGAAGAAGTCGAACGCGCATGCCGCACGATCGAGGCAGCGGCGCTGGCGCAGGGAGCATGAATTTGGTCAGGGTAAGTTTTGTTACTGCCGAAGGGGCCCGCGTCGAGGCCCAGGGCGCTGATGGGGCGAGCCTGCTGTCGGTTGCGCAGGCTGCGGGAATGCCGCTGGAGGGCACCTGCGAGGGGCAAATGGCCTGCTCCACCTGCCATGTGATCGTTGCGGCCGAATGGTTCGACAAATTGCCCAGCGCCCACGCCGACGAGGAAGACATGCTGGACCTGGCCGCAGGTGTTGCCCGCACCAGCCGGTTGTCTTGCCAGATTTTGCTCAGCGAGGTGCTGGACGGGATCGAAGTGCGGATCCCGGGGGAAGCGCGCGATATGCAGCGGCGGTAGGTTGGGATCCTTGCACATCTGATTATTTCTGATTATTATGAAGTCAGCAGGAGTCAGAGCTATGACGACCCAGACAGTAACTGCCCACATTCCCAAAGATCTTGTGTCGAAAGTCGATGCAATGGCGGCGCAGCTGGATCGCCCGCGCGGCTGGGCGGTGAAGCAGGCGCTGATGGATTGGGTCGCGCTGGAGGAAGCACGCCAGCAGATGCTCCAGGAGGCGTTTGAAGATGTGGAAGCTGGGCGGTTGATCCCCCATGCCGAGGCCAGCCTGTGGCTGCAAAGCCTTGGCACCGACAATCCGCTGCCCCGGCCGGAGCCAGGCTGATCGTGCAGGCTCAATGGACGGCGAAAGCTTTGATCGACACTGAACGGCTTTACTTCTTTCTTGCCCAATATGATCGCGATGCCGCGCTCAATCTCGTCGCCCACCTTGATGCTGCACCGGCCAAACTTGTCGCCCATCCCCGCCTCGGCGAGCGCGTGGAAGGCTATGTTGCCAAAGAAGTCCGCAAACTTTCGATTGGCCGTTATGTGATGCATTATGAAATCATCGGCGACCAAATCCTGATCCTGCGCCTTTGGCACGCGCGGGAAGAGCGGCGGTAGAGTGACCTTGGCAAAGTCGGGACCAGTATGGGGTTGCAGACTGTGGAAATGCCTTGATACGTGGCCTGCCATCTTTCGTTCTTGCCTGCGCAAAACCCTGCTCCCAGCATGGAAACACTGCATGCCCCCTGCTAGGGCCACCCCAGCATGCCCACCGACACAACCGAACCCGATCCCTTCGACGCCATCGTCGATGCCCCCTTCGACAGCGCCCTGTCCGAGCGCTACCTCGTCTATGCTCTCTCCACCATCACCGCGCGAAGCCTCCCCGACCTGCGCGATGGGCTGAAACCTGTCCACCGCCGCCTGCTGTGGGCGATGCGGCTGCTCAAGCTTAATCCGACCGATGCCTTCAAGAAAAGCGCGCGCGTTGTCGGCGATGTTATCGGCAAGTATCATCCGCATGGCGACCAGTCGGTCTATGATGCCATGGTCCGCCTCGCGCAGGATTTCAGCCTCCGCTATCCACTGGTCGAAGGCCAGGGCAATTTCGGCAATATCGATGGCGATAATGCCGCCGCCTATCGCTACACCGAAGCTCGCCTGACCCGCACCGCGATTGCCCTGATGGCCGGGCTCGATGAAGGCACGGTCACCTATCACCCGACCTACAACGGTGAGGATGAAGAGCCGGAAATCTTCCCCGGCCTGTTCCCCAATCTGCTCGCCAATGGCGCTATGGGCATTGCCGTCGGCATGGCGACGAGCATCCCCAGCCACAATGTCGCCGAAATCATCGATGCGACGCTGCTGCTGATCGACAACCCCCACGCCGAACATGCCGAACTGATGCAGGTGTTCAAGGGGCCGGACCTCGCCACCGGCGGTGTCATTGTTGACAGCCCCGCCGCAATCTCTGCCGCTTACGAGAGCGGCAAAGGCGCCTTCCGCGTCCGCTCGCGATTTTTTGCTGCCGAAGCCAAGGACGAGGCCGACCGCGAAGCCGGCATCGAACGGCTCGGCAATGGCATGTGGCAGCTGGTGGTCAGCGAAATTCCCTACATGGTGCAAAAGGGCAAGCTGATCGAGCAGATCGCCAATCTGATCGGCGACAAGAAGCTGCCGATCCTCGAAGACATCCGCGACGAAAGCGACGAGCAGATCCGCCTCGTCTTCGTGCCCAAGAACCGCAATGTCGATCCCGATCTGCTCAAGGAATCGCTTTACCGTCTGAGCGAACTCGAAAGCCGCTTCAGCCTCAATCTCAACGTGCTCGACGAGAACCGCACTCCGGGGGTGCTGTCGCTCAAGCTGCTGCTGCAGGAATGGACCAGGAGCCAGATCGATATCCTGCTGCGCCGCAGCCAGCACCGGCTGGACAAGATCGCGGCGCGGCTGGAGCTGGTCGATGGCTATATCATCGCCTACCTCAATCTCGACCGCATCATCGAGATCATCCGCACCGAGGATGAGCCAAAGCCCGTGATGATGGCCGAATTCGGCCTCACCGATCGCCAGGCCGAAGCGATACTCAACATGCGACTGCGCAGCTTGCGCAAGCTCGAGGAAATGGAGCTGCGCACCGAGCACGCCGCGCTGCTGGCCGAGAAGGACGAGCTCGAAAAGCTGCTCGAAAGTCCGGCCCGCCAGCGCACCCGCCTCAAGCGCGACCTCAACAACCTGCGCAAGGACTATGCCGAGGACACGGTGCTGGGCCGCCGCCGCACCACGCTCGCCGAAGCCGCTGCTACGCGCGAATTCAACATGGACGCGATGATCGAGAAGGCGCCGGTGACGGTCATTCTCTCCGCGCGCGGCTGGATCAAGGGTGCCAGCGGACATGTTGCGCTGGATGGCGATTTCAAGTTCAAGGAAGGCGACGGCCCAGCCTATGCCTTCCACGCCCAGACCACCGACAAACTGCTGATCGCCTGCGACAACGGCCGGTTTTACACCCTCGGCGCCGACAAGCTGCCCGGCGCAAGAGGCTTCGGCGAACCGATCCGCACCATGCTCGATATTGATGCGGAGGCGCAGATCGTCTCGCTGCTGGTCTATAAGCCGAAGGCGCAATTGTTGCTGGCCAGCAACATCGGCCGCGGCTTTGCGGCTGAGGCGGACGAATTGCTGGCGGAAACCCGCAAGGGCAGGGGGGTGATGAACACCAAGCCCGGCGTGAAGCTCGCCGTCGTGCGCGAAATCCCGCCCGAACACGATCACATCGCGGTGGTCGGCGACAACCGCAAGCTGGTGATTTTCAGCCTTGAGGAACTGCCGGTGCTGGCCAAGGGCCAGGGCGTGACCCTGCAACGCTACCGCGACGGCGGGCTGGCAGATGCGGTGACGCTGAAGCTGGAAGAAGGGCTCAGCTGGGCGATGGGCGGCGATTCGGGCCGGACGCGGACGGAGAAGGACGTGGGGCTCTGGAAGGTCGCGCGCGGAGCGGCGGGGAGGTTGCCGCCGACTGGGTTTCCGCGGGATAACAAGTTCTGAACACGCCCAGCGATGTGATTACCGCCATCTGAGCCGAATTGCGCCAGCCCATTCCGCGCCATTTCCGGACCAGTCGACGCGGCCAGTCAGATAGTATAGCCAGCATATCGTGGGATAATCTTGGCGCAGGAAGCGGTCGTGAAACAGGAAGCCTTCTGGATAGCCGCGATTTTCCTTGGCTTTGCCTTGCTGGAAATGCTGCGCGGCAGTTTTTTCCGCAAGTCTGGCCAGACGCGCGTGGACGCACTTGTCGAATTGATCGGATCGCCGGTGCTGCTGCTGATCACCCAGCCGCTCATCCTGATTGTATCCTACACGATCATGGCGCGGCTGTTTCCCGATGCGGCCGGAACCTGGGCCTCGCTGCCGATCATGGCGCAGATCGCGCTGCTGCTCGTGTTCGATGACATGATGCAATATTGGTGGCACCGCACCTCGCACAGCGTGCCCTGGCTCTATAACCTGCACCGTGCCCACCACAGCGGCGAATACATGTCGGTGCGGATCGTGTTCCGGAACAACATCTTTTACTATCTGACCATGCCGAGCCTGTGGTTTTCCGGGGCTCTGATCTATCTCGGGCTGGGCGCGGTCTATGTGCCCTATGTCGTGTTCAAGCAGCTGGTTATCATTGCCTCGCATTCGGATGTGCCGTGGGATCGGCCGCTTTACAGGATTGGCTGGCTATCCCCGGTCATGTGGGTGGTGGAACGCGTCATCTCGACCCCGTCCACTCACAGCGCGCATCATGGCAAGCACAAGGCCGATGGCATTACCAACTACAAGGGCAATTTCGGGAATCTGCTGTTCTTTTGGGATGTCTTGTTTGGGACCGCAAAAATCACGCGCAGGTATCCCCAGGAGATTGGCATCGAGAACTTGCCGCCGATTGGCGCAGCCGAACAGCTTGCCTGGCCGATATTCAGGTCGAAAGGCACTCAGGTCAACTGAGACGGGGTACAGGCAGGCGGCGCCTGGTACCCCGACAGTTCTTCCTGGCAAGTCACCCGAACCCCTTCCCTGAAGAGGAGTGGCCTCAGCTGCGTTCAATCGTCAGCACTCGGATCGGCAGTGCAAATCCAGCAGCGACGCGGGTTTTCATCAGGCAGGAACGTCCGGATCTGCCCAGAACCTGCTGCTGCCCCTTCCGATTACAACCTTTTAATTTCTAATCCGCCCCCCCTTGGGCAGTCTTGCTCCCGGGGCGCCGTGCCCCGAATCCTTGGGGAAATCTCATGAACCTGCCCAAAATCGATCTCTCGTCGCTGCCCGATCTCGAAACCCTGACCGGCCTGTTCGGCAGCCTGCTGCACACCAGCCGTATCGTCGAATCCGATGATTCGATCGTGACGCTGATGTCCTATGTTTATGAAACTACGATTCACTGATCCGGCAATGATCTCGGGACACATGCATTATGATCGCTAATCCCGAATTGCGCGCACTGCGGAGGGATGACTCTCCGCAGTGTGACGCGCAGGTCGCGCTGTTAAAGGCAATGGACGACTGGCGGGCCAGGCCCGATGTCGCCGCCCTGCATGCGGAGCTTGAAGAATTCTCCGCCGGAGCGCAGCTCCAACAGTGTCCGGGGCTTGCGGCCCTGTTCAAGCCCGGCAGCGATGCGGCGCGGGAACTTGCGGCCGGCTTTTCGGCAATGACCTGCTCTTCTCTCGCCGAATGGCCGCTTGGTCATGTTGCCCTGCGTCATTTCACCGATGGGGTCACTTCCACCATACTCATCGCCCGCACGGTTAACGTGACGCTCTCGCTGGTCGCGATCGATGGCGATGGTATGGGATTGCGGCCCGAATCCGCGACCGCCAGCTTCGGCCCCAATCAAACCTGGGAATATGTCCTGGGTGGCAGCGCCGGCATCGAACTGGTCGAATGTCAGCCGACAGGCCCACGCCAGGCGCGGCTGAGCCGCCGCGAGGCCGAGATCGAGCCCGGCTCCATCCAGTTTCGCGACGGCCAGCGCGATGCGCGGCTGCTGCGGCGGATCGATGGAGCGCTGGTCACGTTGCGGCTGCAGCGCCGCCGGGCCAATGCCGAAGCGACCCGCGAATATGATCTCGCCAGCGGCGCATTGTTGCATCAGGCGGCAGGCAATCCGCGTGACAGTCGGCTTGAACTGATGCTGGCACTGCTGGGCCGGATGGACCGCAAGGATGCCGCGCCGCATATGGCCGAGCTGGCCTGCGGTGAGGCCAGCGCTGCGCTGCGCTGGCAGGCGCTGCGTGAATGCCTGTCGCTCGATACCCGGCTGGGTTTCACTGCGCTGGTGACGATTGCAGCGCGCCCCGAGGATGCGCTGTCCGGCCCCGCCGGTGCCCTGCGCGCCCAATTGATCGAAGCCCATCCGCAATTGCAGGAGGTCGAACGATGCCCCATGTGATCGCTATCGAGGACGAGGCCGCCAGCAGCCTTGCCGAATGCGACGATGCGCTGAGCGTAAGCGGATTCCAGCCTGAGGATGAGGAAAGCCTGCACCACGCCGCGCTGCAGCTGCGGCGGCTGGGCAACAATCGCACCTTCCTGGGTGATCTGCTGATCGACGAGTTGAAGCGTCAGCACGCCGATGACGGTGGCGAGAATAGCTATGGCCCGCAGGTCATCATGCTGCGCCCCTCGGGCAAGGGCGATTTCTTTATCCGCGCCAATATCTGGCCCAGTGAAGACGAACACGCCATGCGCGCAAGCGGCGGCGGCGCTTTCGTCTATTCGCAACCGCACGACCATAATTTCAACTTCCTGACGGTCGGCTATTTGGGGCCGGGCTACTGGAGCAATTACTACGAATACGAATATGAGGACGTGGTAGGCTATCGCGGTGAGTGGGTTGCTCTGCGCTTTATCGAGCGTTCGCGGCTGGAGCAGGGCAAGATCATGCTCTACCGCGCGCATGTCGACGTGCACGATCAGATGCCGGCCGATGCCCTGTCGATCTCGATCAATATCATGCACACCAGCGGGGCCCAGGCCTGGCTTGATCAATACAGTTTTGACCTGGAAAATCACCGGATCGGCCGGATCATCAGCAATGGTTCGAGCGAGGCGTTCCTGCGGATAGCAGTCGGCATGGGCTGCGGCGAGGCGAGGGATCTGGCCGAGGGCTTTGGCAACTCGCACCCAAGCGACCGCATGCGGCTGGCGGCCTGGGGCGCTCTGGCTTCGGTCGAGACTGATCTGGCCGCGCGCGACGGCGTCTGGCGTGCGGCGGAGACGGCGGGCAGCCGGCTTGTGGCGGCGGAAGCGAAGCAGCGGCGGATGGAACTGGCCTGAGCCAGAACTTCGGCTTCAGCTCGCGGCGTTTGCCAGCAATCCGCCGCGTAAGGAATTTGGTCCGGCTTCCAGCAATTCAGCTGTGACCAGATCGCCGAGCGCGGCCTCGCCTTCAAAATAGACTGATTGCAACCAGGGCGACTTGCCGAGCCATTGGCCAGGCTTTCGGCCATGCCGCTCGACCAGCACCTCGCAGGTGCGGCCCACCGTTGTCTGGTTGAAAGCGAGGCTGCTGCGCTGGAGCGCGGCCTGCAGCCGCTGGAGGCGCTCGTCCATAACTTCGGGCGCGATTTGTCCGTCCATGGAGGCAGCAGGAGTGCCGGGGCGGGGGCTGTACTTGAAGCTGAAAGCCTGAGCATAGCCGAGCGATTCAACCAATTGCAGTGTCTCTGCGAACTCTGCCTCGGTCTCGCCCGGAAAGCCGACGATGAAATCGCCGGACAAGGCAATGTCCGGCCGGACCGCGCGGACCCGTTCCATCAAGCGCAGGTAGCCCGCCACCTTGTGATTGCGGTTCATCGCTGCGAGCACCCTGTCGCTGCCCGATTGCACCGGCAAGTGCAGGAATGGCATCAGTTTTGTCACTTCGCCATGGGCAGCGATAAGGCCATCGCTCATGTCGCTGGGGTGGCTGGTCATGTAGCGGATGCGGCTGAGGTCGGCGAGCTCGGCCAGCGCGCGGATCAGCCCGTCGAGGCCTTGTGCGCGGCCCTTGTCATCATCGCCGGTCCAGGCATTGACGTTCTGGCCGAGCAAGGTGATCTCGATCGCGCCCATATCGACCAGCCGCTTGGCTTCGTCGATCAGACTGGCAAAGGGCCGCGAGACTTCGGCGCCGCGGGTATAGGGCACCACGCAATAGGTGCAGAACTTGTCGCAGCCTTCCTGCACGGTGAGGAAGGCCGAGGCGCCGACCTTGCGCCGCCGGGGCAAGGCGTCGAACTTGGTCTCCGCCGGCATGTCGGTGTCAGTGACCCGCTTGCCCAGCGCTGCCTCGGCCAGCATCGCGGGCAAGCGGTGATAGGCTTGCGGCCCGACGACCATGCGCACTGACGGCGCGCGCGCCATGATTTCGTCGCCCTCGGCCTGGGCCACGCAGCCTGCCACTGCGATCAGCGGGACCGAGCCATCTTCGCGGCCCCAATCCTTCAGAATCCGGCCGATATCGGAATAGACCTTGTCCACGGCCTTCTCGCGGATGTGGCAGGTGTTGAGCACGACCAGATCGGCGTCCTCGCCATCGGCTGCGGCATTCATGCCCTGATCGGCAAGCAGTTCGGACATCCGCTCGCCGTCATAGACGTTCATCTGGCAGCCAAAGTTCTTGACGCGATAGGTCTGTGGAGGCGGGCTTGGGGGCATGGCTGGAGCCGATAGGGGAGATTGGCGGCATTTAGAAGGGGGCACTGGAAAGCTGGGACGCGTGGAGGTTCCCTTGTTGCGCCAAAACGGCTAACCGCGCCTCATGTCACAGACCCAGACCCTTTATGCTGCCTTCACCGGCCACCTCAACGCCGCGCTCGATGCGCTGGAAGCCGCTGGCACGCTGCCTTCCGGCCTCAACCGCGCCGCGATAACCGTCGAGCCGCCGCGCGATCCGGCGCATGGCGATCTTTCTACCAATGCCGCCATGGTGCTGGCCAAGCCCGCGGGCATGAACCCGCGCGCCTTGGCCGAGGCTTTGGTGGCGGAGCTCGCCAAGTTGCCGCAAGTGACCAGCGCTGAGATCGCGGGCCCGGGCTTCATCAACCTGCGCGTTGCCGCCGACGCATGGCTGGATGAGCTCAGGGCATTTGCCGCGCTGGGGAGCGACTACGGCCGCTCGGCGATGGGCGGCGGATCGACGGTCAACATCGAATATGTCTCCACCAACCCGACCGGACCGATGCACATGGGCCACTGCCGGGGTGCGGTGGTGGGCGACGCGCTGGCCAGCCTGCTTGAATTCGCCGGCCACAAGGTGATCCGTGAGTATTATGTCAACGATGCCGGCGGTCAGGTCGACGTTCTCGCCCGGTCCGTACATATTCGTTACCGCGAGGCACTTGGCGAAGCGGTTGGAGAGATTCCCGAAGGTCTTTATCCGGGAGACTATCTTGTTCCGGTCGGCGAAGCCTTGGCCAAGGAATTCGGCGACAAATATGCGAAGGCGCCGGAAAGCGATTGGCTCGTCCTGTTTCGCCAGCGCGCGGTCGCCGCGATGCTGACGATGATCCGAGCCGACCTGGCACTGCTCGGCGTTGAGCATGATCTGTTTTCCTCCGAGGCTGAGCTTCAAGCCAAGGGCAAGCCCGCCGAGGCCGAAAAGTGGCTGCGGGCGCATGATCTGGTTTATGACGGCGTGCTGGAGGCACCCAAAGGCAAGACGCTGGAAGACTGGGAACCAGTCGAACTGCCGCTGTTCCGCTCGACCAAATTCGGCGACGATCAGGATCGCCCGATCCGCAAGAGCGACGGCAGCTGGACCTATTTCGGTGCGGACCTCGCCTATCATTACCAGAAGGCCGAGACTGCCGATGCACTGGTCGATATCTGGGGCGCCGATCATGCCGGGACAGTCAAGCGGATCAAGGCGGCGGTTGCTGCGATGACCGGAGCGAAGGGCAAGGAGACGCCTTTCGAGGTCAAGCTCGTTCAGATGGTCCAGTTGCTGCGCAATGGCGAGCCAGTCAAAATGTCCAAGCGCTCTGGCAACTTTGTCACTCTTGCAGATGTTGTGAGTGAAGTTGGCAAGGATGTGGTGCGTTTCACCATGCTGACCCGCAAGCCCGAAGCGCAGATGGATTTCGATTTCGCCAAGGTGGTTGAGGCCTCGAAGGACAATCCGGTTTTCTATGTGCAATATGCCAATGCGCGGATTTGCTCGACCATTCGCAAGGCGGCGGCGGAAGGGCTTGCGCCGTCCGGCGAAGCGCTCGAACTGCTTGGGGAAGAGGAGCTCGAGCTGATCAAAATTGCAGCGCAGTTCCCGCGTCTGGTGGAAGCTGCGGCGGCCGCGCGCGAGCCGCACCGCATTGCTTTCTTCCTCCACGATCTTGCGGCCGCGTTCCATTCCTATTGGAATGTGGGTAACGACAGACCAGAAAAGCGGTTCATCGTGGCACAGAATGGTAATCTGACTGGTGCTAGGCTCTTTCTTGCGGCACAAATCGGGCAATTGTTGCGTAATGGCCTCGCTCTGCTTGGTGTGGAGGCCGTGGAGGAAATGTGATCATGGCTATGGTTGATGGCAAGCTTGGCGACGGTGATGGTTCTGAGGGAACCGAGCAATTTGCAGTTAGCGCCGACAACGACCACGAGGAATATCTCGCCGAAGATGCCGTTGGCGACGATCAGCTTGAGTTCGATGACGATAACGAACGGCTGCCCTGGCTCGATTCCGATGATGATGATCATGCCGAGGGCTCTGACAGCGGCCGTGTGCTTGGCCTCGTCGTGCTGGGCCTGATTGCCTTGGCTACCATCGTCGGCGGCATCTGGTGGTCGACTCACCGCACGCCCGATCCAACGCTGGTCGCCGATGGCAGCACTATTGCTGCTCCCAGCCAGGCTTACAAGGAAGCGCCGAAGGATCCCGGCGGCAAGACCTTTGATGGCACCGGCAACACTGCATTCGCCGTTTCCGAAGGCCAAACCCGCCCGGCAAAACTGGGCGAGGGCTCTGCCCCGGTCGCTCCGCCGCCCGGTGGCGCAGCTGTGAAGCCGGGCTTTGACAGCGTGAAGCCTCCGGTGGCCTTCGCTTCGGCAACGCCGGCAGCCAGTGCGTCTGCCAATGCGTCTGCCAATGCTGGGGCCAATGCAGCAGCTGCCCAGACGGTCAGCGGCCCGGCCGTGCAAGTCGGTGCCTATTCGACCCGCGCTTCGGCTGAAGCTGCATGGAGCCGCCTGTCGCAGCAGTATAGCGCGCTGTCGGGCCAGCGGCATCAGACCGTCGAAGGCAAGGCAGATATTGGCACGGTGTTCCGCCTGCAGGCGCTGCCCGGTGATGCTGCGGCAGCACAGGCGCTGTGCAGCAGGCTCAAGTCGGCGGGGCTGGCCTGCCAGGTCAAATAAGCCGGCTTGCGGCCTGTCCACAAGCCTTGCGCAGCGCGCGCTTGCTAAGACCGCGCGTTCCTGCGAATTTCCGCGCATGACACCTGCGATTTTTGGTCTGGCCGGGCATGCTTTGAGCGCGGACGAGCGCGCCTTCTTTCGCGACTGCGATCCGGCGGGCTACATCGTGTTCGGGCGCAATGTGGAGAGCCGCGCCCAACTGCGGTCGTTAACCGACAGCTTGCGCGCTATTCATGGCCGCGAGAAGCTGCTGATCACAGTCGATCAGGAAGGTGGTCGGGTCGCCCGGCTGAAGCCGCCGCAATGGCCGAGCTGGCCTGCAGGCGCGGCTTTCGATCAGCTTTACGAACTAGCTCCGGCCAGCGCCATTGAGGCCGCGCGGGCCAATGCCGAAGCGCTGGGCGGCGATCTTGCCGAAGTTGGCATAACTTGCACTCACGCCCCAGTAATCGACGTGCGGCAGGCAGGTGCGCACGATGTGATCGGCGACCGCGCCTATGGCTACGAACCGCTGAGGGTCGCAGCGCTCGGCCGCGCTGTGCTCGATGGCCTCGCCCGCGCCGGGATCGCCGGGACGGTCAAGCACATGCCCGGCCACGGCCGGACCACGACCGACACGCATCTGGAAATGCCGACCGTGACTGCCAGCGAGGAAGAGCTGGAGATCGATCTCGCCCCGTTCCGCGCGCTGAATTCTGCGCCTATCGCGATGACCGGGCACTTGCTGTTTACCGCATGGGATTCCGACAACCCCGCGACCCAATCGCCGTTTGTGATCAAAGAGATTATCCGCAAGCGCATCGGTTTTGACGGCCTCCTGCTGACTGACGACCTCGACATGGAAGCGCTGTCGGGCACCGTGCCTGAGCGGGCAGAACGATCGATTGCGGCGGGCTGCGATATTGCGCTCAATTGCTGGGCAAAAATGGACGACATGATCGGGATTGTGCAGCGCCTTCCAGTCATGTCCGACAAGACCGCGTCGCGGCTCGAACGCGCATTGTCGGATACTAGGCTCGACGGCGCGACTGGTGATCAGGCCGCTTTGATTGCCAAACGCGATGCCCTGCTGGCGCTGACTGCCCAGGATGCCGAGGCCAGGGCATGAGCGAACTCGACCTCACTCCGGCTGAGCTTGAGGCAGCGGGCGAATGGGATGGCGTGGGCAGCGCTTCCTCCGACGACACCGCGCTCTATCTCGAGCTCGATGGCTGGGAAGGCCCGCTTGACCTGCTGCTCGATCTGGCGCGGCGGCAGAAGGTCGATCTGCGGCAGATTTCGATCCTCGCCCTGGTCGATCAATATATCGGCTATATCGAGCGCGCCGAGGCAATGCGGCTGGAGCTCGCAGCGGACTATCTGGTGATGGCCGCATGGCTGGCTTACCTCAAATCGGCGTTGTTGCTGCCGCGCGAAGAACAGGAAGATCCGAGCGCCGAGGAGCTGGCTCTGCGCCTGCAATTGCGGTTGCAGCGGCTTGGCGCGATGCGCGAGGCGGCGGCGCGGATTTTGGCGCGAGACCGGCTGGGGCGCGATGTATTCCTGCGCGGTGCGCCGGAAGGTTTGCGGGTTGATCGCAAAAACAGCTGGCAGTGTGACTGGTTCGCGCTGGTTCAAGCCTATGGCCAGGTGAAAGCGCGGACGGCGCCCGTGGTGCATATGGTCCGCGACCGGATGGTGATGACGCTCGATAGCGCCTTGACGCGGGTGTCGGCAATGCTGGGCGTGACGCTCGACTGGATCGAATTGCAAGAGTTTCTGCCGCCGCGCGAAGGGGGCGAATGGACCGATCCGCGCCTGCGCCGTTCGGCTCTTGCGTCGAGTTTTGTCGCTGCTTTGGAACTTGCCAGGCTTGGCAAAGCCGAACTGGCGCAGGACAGCACTTTTGGCCCCCTGCATATCCGGCAATTGCGAACATGACTGAAATGGACGATCTGACCCGCGCCGTCGAAGCGACTCTCTTCGCCGCCGAAGCGCCGATGACTGCCGAAGCAATCTCGGCGCATCTTGGTGGGGCGGATGTGCGCGCGGCACTGGCCGATCTGGCGGCGCATTACCGGCAGAGAGGTGTCGCATTGGTTGAGCGCGGCAATCGCTGGCATTTCCAGACCGCACCCGATCTTGCCCATCTGCTGCGCCGTGAGCGTGAAGATGTGCGCCGCCTGTCACGCGCCGCGACTGAGGTGTTGGCGATTGTCGCCTATCATGAGCCGGTCAGCCGCGCCGAAGTCGAGGCAATCCGCGGGGTGCAGACTGCAAAGGGAACGCTCGATGTTTTGCTGGAGGCTGGCTGGGTCCGGGTTGCGGGGCGGCGTGAATCGCCGGGGCGGCCAACGATCTATGCGACAACTCCCGAGTTCCTCGCCCATTTCGGCCTGGCCTCGCGCAAGGATCTGCCTGGAATAGATGAGTTACGCGCTGCCGGCCTGCTCGATCCGGTCGAAGATGCGCTTGAGGCGGCTTTGGCCGAGTCGGGAGAAGAACGTGAGGCAGGTGAAATCGGACAAAGCAAATCACCATTAGCCGAACCACCACTGGCAAGTGAAGAGGAAAGCGCCTAGATAGGGGAGTGACAGGGGCTGCAACGGGCGCAGCAATTGGAGATTGTTATGGGTAGTTTCTCACTGGTCCACTGGGTTATCGTGCTGATCGTTGTGCTCCTGCTGTTCGGCCGGGGCCGGGTTTCCGAGATCATGGGTGATTTCGGCAAGGGCATAAAGAGCTTCAAGCAGGGCCTGAACGAAGAGCCCGCCGCCGGGCAGCCTGCTGCGCCGACCGCGCAAATCCCGACCACGCCGCCGGCATCGCAGACAACGGTGAACGGCGAAACGGTGATCGATTCAACCAAGCCCGGTCCGCGATAAGCGACAAGTAGTCTCGCTGTCATGTTTGACGTTGGCATGGACGAAATGCTGGTGATCGCGGTTGTCGCGATTGTCGTCATTGGCCCCAAGGACCTGCCCCTGGCTCTGCGCACTGTCGGGCGTTGGACCGCAAAGATCCGCAAGGTTTCCGGACATTTCCGTTCAGGCATCGATACCATGATCCGCGAGGCCGAACTTGCCGAGATGGAGCAGAAGTGGCGCGAGCAGAATGCCGCGATCATGGCCGAGCATCCGAATTCGGAACCTGAGGTTCAGACGCTGCCGCATGGCGACGAGGCGGCTTACGATCCACCTGCCGCGGAAATGCTGCCGCTTCCCTCCAGCAAGGCCGAAATGCTTGCCCGTTATGCTGGAACCAGTGATTCCGTTGCAGATGAGGCGGAACCAACATTGCCGCTGCGGCTGCCCTGATGCTCAACATCGGCGATATCGACGAGACACAGGCGCCGCTGCTCGATCATCTGGTCGAGTTGCGCACAAGGCTGATCCGCGCGGTCTTCGCGCTGGGCGCTGCCTTCTTCGTCTGCCTCTATTTCGCCGATGATATTTTCGGCTTTCTGGTGCGACCGCTGACCGAGGCTTTTCCGCCGGGGCAGGGCAAGTTGATCTACACCAAGCTTTACGAGGCATTTTTCGTCAATGTGAAGGTCGCACTGTTCGCAGGCTTTTTCGTGAGCTTCCCGGTGATCGCCAACCAGCTGTGGGCCTTCATTGCGCCGGGGCTATATGCCAAGGAAAAGAAGGCCTTCCTGCCCTTCCTGATCGCGACGCCGGTGCTGTTCATCGGCGGCGGCGCGCTGGCCTATTATGTGGTTATGCCGACTGCATTTCACTGGATGCTCGGCTTCCAGGGCGAGCGCGGTGGTTTGAAAATGGAGGCACTGCCAGGGACGGGCGACTATCTCAGCCTCGTCATGCAGTTCATCCTCGCTTTCGGCATCTGCTTCCTGCTGCCGGTGCTGATGTTGCTGCTCGAACGCGCTGGGATTGTCAGCCGCGCCCAGCTGATCAAATCGCGGCGCTATGTGATTGTCGGCATCACGGTCGTTGCCGCGTTGATCACTCCGCCTGATGTCATCTCGCAACTTTTGCTCGCGGTGCCGATGTTGTTCCTGTTTGAAGGGACGCTGCTATTCATGTGGTTTACTGCGCGGCGGGCGAAGAAGCAGGCCGAGGCGGAAGGGGATCCTGCAGCCGAGCCGACAGAAAGTCCGGTTGCCTGATCGGCACTTCTACCGCTCGGTGGCAGGGCTTTCCTGCGCCTGATAGACCAGCTTTCCGCCAACCCAGGTCTGCAACACCTTGATAGACCGCAGCTCGCTCGGCGAAGCCAGCATGGGGTCGCGGTCCACCAGCAAGAAATCGGCGCGCTGACCTATGGCGATGCGGCCGATGCGGCCTTCGCCAAATGCAGCCCAGGCAGCGCCGGTGGTATAGGCCGCCAACGCCGCCTCGCGGGTCAGCCGTTCCTGCGCCTGCCAACCGCCAAAGGGCAAGGCATCCGGGCCCTGCCGGGTGATGGCAGCGGCGATACCGGCAAAGGCGTCTGGGGCTGCATTCGGCGCTCCCGAACCGAAGGCGAGACGCGCGCCAGTCCCGGCGACAGACTTCCAGGCAAAGGCGCCCGCCAGCCGCTGCGGCCCCAGGCGCGTTTCGATTGATTGCAAGCCTGAGGTCAGCTGGCGCGGCTGCATCGAAAGGGCCACACCATTCTGGTTCAGCCTGGATAGATCGGCAGGATCGATTAGCTGGGCTTGCTCGATCCGCCAGCGCCGCTCGCCCTTGTAGGTTAGGGCCAGCTCGGACAAGGCGTCGAGCAAGACGCCGACAGCCTTGTCGCCATTGGCTTCCACTGCAATCTGGAAGTGATCGATGCCCGCCCGGCTGATAAGATTCTTGAGCTGGATTTCGGTTAGTCTGAGGGGTGCCTTGAGGGCAGGGGCATCGGCATAGGGGGCCATAAGGGCGGCGGTGCGGGTTTCGAGCGGGCCATCGAGCACGATCTGGACACCATTGAGCCGCAGCCGGTCGTTATAGAGCCACGGAGTGGGGCCCGGTCCGGCTATCAGCGACATGGCGTCGGTATTCGCGGCATAGGCAATGATGCGGATCGACAGGGTGCTCTGATCTCCCGCCCGCCGGTAAGACTGCCAGTCCTCGATTGTCGTGCCCATGTCGATCACCGTGGTGATGCCGCGCTCCAGCAGCAATTTCTGTGCCTCAACCAGCGCCCGGTCGCGGTCTTCGGGGCGGGGGCGGGCACCGGGGCTGGCGGGTGGAATTCGCGTGAACCCCAGCTTCATCAGCTCGACGTGGCTGTCGATCAGCCCAGGCATCAGCACGTGGCCCTTGCCATCAAGCCGGTAATCGGCGCGGGCCGGGCGCTTGTCATTGCGCAGGAAAAGCTGCTGAATGCGGCCATTGTTGTCGATCAGCAGGCCGGAAAAGCGCTGGACCGTGCCATCGGCCTCCAGAGTCAGCCCATCGACATTGTCGACCAGAACGTCAGCGTGGACTGGTGTTCCAACAATCAGGGCAATCGCCGCAAACGCAAGCCTCACTTGCTGCCCCGCCTCGGCAGGCGGCGGACTATGGCGCTGGTATCCTGCCGCCCGCCGCCCAGGGCCTGAACTTCGGAATAAAACTGATCGACCAGAGCAGTGACCGGCAGAGACACGCCAAGGCCGCGCCCTTCATCCATGGCAAGACCAAGGTCCTTGCGCATCCAGTCAATCGCGAAACCGAAATCGAAGCTGCCCTGGTCCATGGTCGACCAGCGGTTGTCCATCTGCCAGCTCTGCGCCGCGCCGCCCGAAATAGCTTCGTAGACCTTATCCATATCGAGATGGGCTGACTGGGCGAAGCGCACCGCTTCGGCGAGGGCGGAAACCACGCCAGCAATGCAGATCTGGTTGGCCATCTTGGCTGTCTGCCCGGCACCAGCCTTGCCGACATGGACGATGCGCGAGGAATAGGCGGTCATGACTCCGCGCCCGGCTTCGATGGCATCGGCCCTGCCACCGCACATCAGAGTGAGGGTGCCTTTTTCGGCCCCGATCTGCGAGCCGGTCATCGGCGCGTCGACGCAGTGGATCTGCTTGTCGCGCGCCTCGACTGCGATCTGGCGTGCAATCTTGGCCGAAACGGTGGTGTGGTCTATGAAGGTGCAGCCTTTGCGCAATTTGGCAAAGACGCCCTGCGGGCCAAGCACGACATCGGCGAGGTCGTCATCGTTGCCGACGCAGGTCAGCACCACATCCGCGTCGGTGGCCGCATCGGCTGGGCTGCTGGCAACCCGCGTGGCCAGACCAGGGTTGGCTTCCTGCCAATGTTCCACGCGCTGCGGCGAGCGATTGAAGATTGTCAGGCGATGGCCTGCCTTGCCGATGTGGCGGGCGATTGCCCCGCCCATCACGCCAAGACCGATGAAGGCGACTGTTCTGGTTTCACTCATGACCACTGTCTCTAGCGCCTGGCTGGCGCGCAGTCAGCCCCTGCTTTGCGGCTGCACATTTCGGTCCCGAACTTCTCGTATTGCTTTGGCGCAAGAGAGGTATATCCGGCGGAGGCAATGGCATGGCTTCACAACCCCCGATTTCAACTTGCCATGCGCTTGTTGTTCTGGCTGGCATTGATTTTTTCCGTGGTGATGGCTGGTCTGCCCAATCCGCCAAGGCTGCCGATTGATAGCTATGGCGACAAATTTGAACACATCCTGGCATTCTCGGCGCTTGCAGCACTGGCTGCGCTTGGTTTTCCCGGCTCCCTGCGCTGGCGTATTGCCGAACGTTTGTCGTTTGTCGGCGCGCTGATTGAAGTTACGCAGAGTATTCCAGCCTTGCACCGGGATTGCGATATCCGTGACTGGATCGTCGATACCGTGGCGATCGTCGTGGTCACGGTTGTCATGGGGTTTTTACTCCGGCGCAGAGACCCCGATGAAAGCGCAGTCATTTAACGCAGTTCAATCGCGGTTTTCATTTCTCGCTCATTTGGTCTAGGGCCCGCGGGATGCATCCACCAGCCGCCCTGAATACCAGCGACACTTCGCTGCTCACCGCAGATGATGTCCGGGCCGCTGCCGCTCGAATCGCTGGCGCTGTCGTCCGCACACCGACTCTCTACAGCCAAACCCTGAGCGCGATGACCGGTGCGGATATCTATCTCAAGTTCGAAAATCTGCAGTTCACGGCTGCCTACAAGGAGCGGGGTGCGCTCAATGCCATGCTGCTGTTGGGGGGCAACAAGATCAATCGCGGCGTAATTGCCGCATCTGCAGGCAATCATGCGCAGGGGCTGTCGTATCATGGCACCCGGCTGGGCGTTCCTGTCACCATCGTCATGCCGAAAACCACACCGACCATAAAAGTCATGCAGACTGAAAGTGTCGGTGGTACGGTTGTCCTTGAAGGTGAAAGTTTCGACGAGGCCTATGCTCATGCGCGCAAGCTTGAGATCGAGTTGGGCCTGACATTCATCCACCCCTTTGACGATCCGCACGTTGCTGCTGGGCAAGGGACGGTAGCTCTGGAAATGCTTGAAGACGTTCCTGAGTTAGACATGCTGGTCTTGCCGGTCGGCGGTGGCGGACTGAGTTCGGGGATGGGAACGATGGCTAGGGCGATCAAGCCTGAGATCGGCCTGATCGGCGTCGAGGCGGAGCTGTTCCCTTCGATGTTTAACCTGTTGCGCGGCGAAAACCGCCCGATCGGCGGCGATACCCTGGCCGAAGGCATTGCGGTTTTTGAGCCGGGAGCATTTACCTCGAAAGTTCTGGCGGGCTTGCTCGACGATTTTGTGCTGGTCAGCGAATCGCAGCTTGAGGGTGCTTTGGCGCTGCTGTTGCAGATTGAGAAAACTGTCGTCGAAGGTGCTGGCGCGGCAGGCCTTGCTGCTGTGCTTGCCAATCGCTCCCTGTTCGATGGCCGCAAGGTCGGCATCGTGCTGTCGGGTGGCAATATCGATACGCGGCTGCTGGCCAATGTCCTGCTTCGCGATCTCGCGCGATCAGGCCGCCTCGCGCGGCTTCGCCTGACACTGCAGGATCGTCCGGGCGCGCTGTTCAAGGTGATGAAGGAATTCGACGCCCACAATATCAATATCATCGAAATCTGGCACCAGCGGATTTTCACTCATCTGCCGGCCAAGGGTCTGATCACTGATATTGAATGCGAGGCGCGTGACAGGGAGCAGCTTGATGGGCTGGTCGCGGCTTTGCGGGCCAAAGGCTATGCGGTGAGCCAGGTCGAATTGAACTGATTTCGACTGCTGCGCATCCATTTTTCACGGTTTGAGCCGATTATTTCGGCACTTGTGTAAAATAAGAGTTCGTTAACCTTATTTCTTGGTTAAAAGCCTTTTCACGGCGGTTGTGGGGGCATATGCCTTGGCTCGTTAACATCCAATCGGTCTAATCAGAGGATTTCGCCTGGTCGTGACGGCACCTGTTCGCTTTCCCCGGTTTTTTGTGACCAGCACCGCGCCGTGCCCCTATTTGCCGGGACGCACCGAGCGCAAGGTGTTCACGGAACTGCGTGGTTCGCATGCCGACGCCCTCAATGATGCGCTCAGCCGGATCGGCTTTCGTCGCAGCCAGACTGTGGCCTATCGCCCCTCCTGCATTGAGTGTTCGGCCTGCATTTCGGTCAGGGTGGTTGCTGGCGAATTTCAGCCATCGGGAACCCAGCGGAAGGACCTCAAGCGCAATTCCGATCTGGAAGTGACGCTCTGCCGCCCATGGTCAACGGTCGAGCAATTTGACCTGCTGCAACGCTATCTCGGTGTGCGCCATCCCGGCGGCGGCATGGCTTCGATGGACGAAGTCGATTTCTCCGACATGGTCGAACATACGCCAGTCACCAGCTATGTGGTTGAATATCGCGAACCATCGCTCGACGGGATTACCCCTGGCCGCCTGGTCGGCGCCTGCCTGACCGATCGCCAGGGCGATGGCCTGTCGATGATCTACAGCTTCTATGATCCGGATCATGAGGCGCGGACAGGCCTTGGAAATTTCATCATCATGGATCATATTCGCCGTGCGGGGGTTATGGGTCTAGCATACGTCTATCTCGGCTATTGGGTCGAAGGCTCGGCCAGAATGCAGTACAAGGTGCGCTATCGTCCTCTCGAACGCCTCACCCGCAGTGGCTGGGAACGCATTTCCGCTGAGGAACAGGACGAGCTCATCTCCGCTGCCGTCCGCGCCCGGCGCAGCGCTTTGCCAACGCCCGAAGGCTCTGGCAAAGATGGAGTGCCTGGCGGCCAGGAGCAATACCGTCTGGCAGATTGAGCGCCGTCTCGCCGTTGCAATCGTCCGAACCACGCTAGTTGCCGGGCTGCTATTGTCGAGACCGGCTTTCGCTCAAAACCGCGATACAGAAGCCGAGCTCAAGGCATTGATCCCCGATTCGGCAGTGGCCGATCCCGATGCCTGGGCCAAGGCACCACCACCGGCCGAGGCCGCGCAAGCTGCTGCTGACACTGTTGCAGGGCCGCAACTTGATCCCAATTCACCGATGGCAGAAGATGGCGGTATCCATCTGCCCTGGCCGGACGAAAAGTTCTCGGTTCCAGAACTGGTCTCGCTCGAACCCGATCCCGATCTTGCAGAGGCGCTCAAGGCAGGGCAAGGCGAGCCGTTGCCCGAACGTGCCGAGGGCGATGTCCAGCAGATTTCCCGCCGCCTTGCGCTGGTCTTTCCCGCTGATCCGGCCGCAATGCCGATGCGCGGTGCCTTCGCCGAGCGCTTTGGCGCGCTATCGACCATCAAGCGCCTGTCGGGCGAAGGTGACGACAATATCGCGCAACTCTCGGCTAGGGCCCGCACGGACGACAATCTGTTGCGCCGCCTGCTGCGGGTCTATGGCTATTACGACGCCGAAGTCACCCAAACCATCAGTGCCATCGAGCCAGGTGCCGCAGCCGCCGCATCTGCCCCGTCGATTCGTTTCGATATTTCGCCTGGGCCCCGCTATCGCTTTGCGTTGATAACCCTCGGCGATTTGCCGGGAACTGGCAGCCAGTATCCGGCGCTGCGCAGCGCCTTTGGCATCCAGACCGGCGATCCGCTGGACAATGACCGCATTGTCGTTAGCCAGCAGAAGCTCGATGAAGCGCTGGGTGAACAGGGCTATGCCTTTGCCCGGCTGGGCGAGGCAGAACTGGTTGCCGACCATCGCCGCGAGGAAGGCGACCTGTCGATCCCGGTCACAACCGGAGCACAATACCGCTTTGGCGGGGTGGTCAGCAAGCTGCCGGATTTCCTTTCGAGCAAGCATTTGGAGGATATCGCCCGGTTTGCCCCCGGAGACCTCTACAAGCGCAGCCTGGTTGACGATTTGCGCCGGGCCATCGTGGCGACGGGGCTGGTGTCGAGCATTACGCTGGAACCCCGCGAGACGGAGGCCCCGCAATCTGGTTCGCCCGGAACACTGGTGCTCGACGCCACCATGGCCAAAGCACCGCTGCGCACGATTGCCGGCGCTGTCGGCTACGATTCGGGCGAAGGTTTTCGGCTGGAAGCAAGCTGGGAGCACCGTAACCTGTTTCCGCCCGAGGGCTTGCTGCGGCTGCGCGCGGTGGCCGGCACCAATGAGCAGCTGGCCGGGGTAACCCTGCGCCGCAACAATTTCCGCGGCCGTGACCAAGTTCTGACTTTCGATCTCTATGGCAACCTCGTCAAGCGCACCGCCTATGTCGCCAAGACCGTTGCCGCCACGGCGAGCTTCGAAAAGCTGACGACGCTGATATTCCAGAAGCCGTGGGTCTGGTCCGTGGGGCTTGAGGCGGTCGCAACGAATGAGCGCCCTGGCGACACGGCAGGCATCAGCGCCAAGCCGCAGACCTATTATGTCCTGGCCTTGCCGCTGCGCGCTGCGGTGGACACCAGCGACAACCTGCTCGACCCGACACGCGGCTTTCGCGCGGCCTTGCGGGTTTCGCCAGAAGCATCGCTCAGCGGCGGGCGCAAGGTCGGCTATGCCCGGATCCAGGCCGATGCCAGCGTCTATCTTCCGCTCGGCAAGGCCGCCGTGGTCGCCGCCCGTGTTCGGCTCGGGACGATTGCCGGTGCCGATATTGTCGACATCGCGCCATCGCGACGGTTTTATGCGGGCGGCGGCGGCTCGGTTCGCGGCTATGGTTTTCAGGAAATCGGCCCGCGCGATGCTTTGGGGCTGCCGAGCGGTGGCCGCTCGCTGAGCGAGTTTTCGCTGGAGGCGCGGGTCAAGACCGGACTGCTGGGCGGCGGACTTTCCATCGTGCCGTTCATCGATGGGGGCAATGCCGATGTCGAATCGACGCCGCATTTCCGTGACGTGCGCCTAGGGGCAGGACTCGGACTGCGCTACCAGACCGGCTTCGGGCCAATCCGTGTCGATGTTGCCACGCCGATCGGTCGGCGCGCGGGCGAAAGCCCGGTTGCGGTCTATGTTTCGCTGGGGCAGGCTTTCTGATGGCGGGCCTGATGCCTCCGCCCGAAGCTGATCCCGACACTGCCGAACCCGTGCCTGCGCGGCGGAGGCCGAGATGGCTGCGTATCATGGCATTTCCGCTGGTGCTTGCCGCCCTGGCTGCATTTGCCCTGTTCCTGCTCGATACGTCGCTTGGCCACCGTCTGATCGCCGATCGCATTGCTGCCTTTGCGCCACCGTCCGGGCTGCGCATTTCAATCGGCCGCATCGATGGCTCGATCTATGGCAAGGCGCGTCTCAACGATGTCAGTCTGGCCGACCCGCAGGGCGTCTTCGTGCGGGTGCCCGAGGCAGAGCTCGACTGGCGGCCGATCAACTGGATCACGGCTGGTCTCGATATTCGCAAACTGACGCTGCGGCGCGGCACGCTGCTGCGCGTTCCCAGGCTCAAGCCCGGTGATCCCAGTGCGCCGATCCTGCCGGGCTTCGACATCCGCATCGATCACCTCGCCATCGAACGTCTGAACGTCGCCAAGGAGGTGTTCGGGCAGGCACGGCGTGTCGATTTGACTGCCGGGGTGCTCATTCGCAAAGGCAGCGCGCTGATCCGCGCTGATGGCAAACTTGGCGGCGGCGACCGGCTGTTCGCGCTGCTCGATGCCGAACCGGACCGGGATCGCTTCGATCTTAAACTGGACTATGGCGCTCCCAAAGGCGGATTGCTGGCCGGGCTCGCCGGGGTTCAGGATAGTCTTCAACTAGGGATTGGCGGCACGGGTAGCTGGAAGCACTGGGACGGGGCATTGCTTGCCCAGATTGGCGGCAAGCGCGTCGCCGCATTGCAACTGACCAATCGGGCAGGGTCATACGGTTTGCTTGGCCTGGCCTGGCCGGAGGATCATTTGAGCGGTCTCGCGGCGCGTGCAGCAGGACGCTCTGTCGCGATTTCGGGCCATGGGACACTGACCAATCGAATTCTGGATGGCGATCTCGGGCTGATCGGCGAGGGCCTGTCGGTGCAGGGCCGGGGCGGGGTGGACCTTGGCGGCAATCACTTCAATGGCCTTCGTCTCGCCGCTGTACTTCGGGCGCCTGGAGCGCTGGTTCCTGGGGTGGGGCTTGAAGGGACTCGGCTGACTGCCGAACTGGAGGGTCCCTTCCGGAACCTGACAGCCACGCATCAGCTGAGCATCGCCCGGTTGACCAGTGGCACAACCCGGATCGAATCCCTGAATCAAGCCGGCAGGGCAAGTTATGATGGTACCAGTTGGACTATTCCGCTCGATGCGTCTGCCGCGCGCGTGGTCACTGGCGATGCCGGGCTTGACGCCAGACTGGTGAACCTGCGCGCCAAAGGATTGTTGACCCTGGTCGGCACGAAGGTCTCCTCCGACGACCTTGCCCTGTCGGCACCCGGATCCACTGCCCGGTTGGCCCTGCGCGGCGACACTGCGCTTGGCGGCTATGCCCTAGCGGGTCCGGCAGCAGTGCAGGGCTTTCCCATTCCCGATATTGGCAACGCCGATGCAGCTGGGCGGGTAGTCTTCGCATTCGGCAACGGCTTATGGTCGCTTGATACCACGCTCAGTGGCCGCATGGGCCGGGTCGACAATGCCACTTTGACGAGCCTTGCCGGCATTGGCATCCGATTCGGCGGTCATTTCAAGCTTGGCGGCAACCAACCGCTGCTGTTCGAGCATGCGACGCTGAGCGGCAGCAAACTGGCGCTGGGCCTTGCCGGTCGCCGCTTGCCGGATGGGCGCACGACTCTGACCGGACGGGGCAAGCAGACTGACTATGGTCCCTTCACTGTCGAGGCGGATATCGCCGGCGATGGCCCCCATGCGGTGTTGGTGTTCGCTGATCCGCTGCCCGCGGCAGGCCTAAAGGATGTGCGCGTGGCGCTGTCGCCGGTTGCCCAGGGCTTCCGCATCGAAACGCGCGGCGAATCGTCGCTCGGTGCATTTAACGGCTTGCTCGGGCTGTTTGCGCAGAGCGACGGCCCGACGCGGATTGAGGTTGAGAAATTTGAAGTCTGGAAAACCGCGATAACTGGCAGGCTGGCACTTGATAACGGCTTTGCCAGCGGCAATCTCGCCCTTGCTGGCGGCGGGATCAGCGGCACCATTGGTCTGGCCGCACGCGATGGTGGGCAAGGCTTTACCCTGGCGCTGGCGGCCAGTGATGCGAGCTTTGGCGGGGCTGCCCCCTTGACCATTGCAACCGGCCGTCTCGATGCCTCCGGGCTGCTGCGCAAAGGGTATAGCACGGTTACCGGCAACCTGCTGGGACAGGGCATCGGGCGAGGGCAGTTGTTCATCGGGCGATTGGCCGCGAACGCCAGACTGACTGATGGGGCGGGGCAGGTTACGGCCTCGCTGGCCGGGCGGCGTGGCAGCCGATTTGAGCTACAACTGCTTGGAGATGTCGCGCCGCAGCGCCTTTCAGTTGCGGGGCAAGGTCAGTTTGCCGGACAGCGCATCATGATGCCGCGCCGCGCAATTTTAACTCGCGAGGATGAAGGTTGGCGTCTTGCTCCAACCCAGATTGATTTTGCCGGAGGCCGGGCGATTGCATCGGGTCTGGCAGGAGGAAGCACCAGCGATCTGCACCTTGCGCTGGCGAACATGCCGCTGTCGCTGGCAGATGTGGTGATTGCGGATCTCGGGCTGGGGGGCAAGATCTCGGGACTGGTCAATTATCATCATGCACGCGGCGCTCCGCCGACTGGCGATGTTAAGGTCCGGATTGCGGGGATGACACGTTCCGGGCTCGTTTTGACGTCGAGGCCGGCCGATGTTTCGCTGGCCGGACAATTGCTGGCGGATCGTCTCGAGATGCGCGCGATTGTCAGCGAAGGCGGCGCGGTTCGGGGCAGGGTCCAGGGCCGGATTTCCGGTCTCGCACGTGATGGCGCACTGGCGGACCGCATCCAGAACGGGGCACTGTTTGCACAACTGCGCTATGCCGGCCCAGCCGATGTGCTGTGGCGGCTTGCCGCGATCGACAGCTTCGATCTGACCGGGCCGCTGTCAGTCGCTGCCGACATAACCGGCTCTCCCGCCGATCCCTCGTTTCGTGGGTCCTTGGCCGGCAACGGACTGCAGTTGCAGAGCGCGCTCACCGGGACCAGCGTTACAGGCCTGAGCGCGCAAGGCAGCTTTTCAGGCTCGCGGCTGGTTCTGTCGGGCTTCTCCGGCCAGACAGCGGGCGGCGGAACAATTGGCGGCAGCGGCAACTTTGATTTCACCGGGCTTGGCGAACACGGGCCGACGATCGATCTGCGGCTGGCGGCGCACAATGCGCGGCTGCTCGCCCGCGACGATATGGGGGCAACCGTCACCGGGCCGCTGGCAATCCGTTCGGATGGAAATGGCGGCGTCATCGCTGGCCGGCTGGCGATTGATCGCGCCAGCTGGCAGCTTGGCCGGGGCTCTGCCGCCGAGCAATTGCCCCAGATCCGCACCCGCGAAATCAATCGGCCAGCCGACCAGATTGCGCCACGCGGCGAAGACACGCCGTGGCGCTTTCTGATCGATGCCAAGGGGCCCGGCCGGGTCGACGTGCGCGGGCTGGGGCTCGACAGTGAATGGAGCGCCGATATCCAGTTGCGCGGCGACACGGCAAAGCCCGCAATCCGGGGCCGGGCCGATCTTGTGCGCGGCGGCTATGAATTTGCCGGCAAGCGCTTTGAAATGCAGCGCGGCCGGATAGTCTTCGACGGTTCCAGCCCACCTGACCCGCGGCTCGATATAATCGCGGAAGATCAGCAGAGCGGACTGACTGCCCGAATTGCGGTGTCCGGCACTGCGCTTCGCCCGGTCATTGCCTTCTCGTCAACCCCGGCTTTGCCTGACGAAGAGCTGCTGTCGCGGTTGCTGTTCGGCCAATCAATAGCCAACATATCGGCCCCCGAAGCGTTACAGCTGGGTGCTGCACTCGCATCGCTGAAGGGCGGCGGGGGGCTCGATCCGATCAACAAGTTGCGCAAGGCGGTCGGGCTTGACCGGCTGCGAATTGTTCCCGCCGATGTCGCGACCGGTCGCGGCACCAGCGTTGCGGCCGGCAAATACATCACCCGTCGCCTCTATGCCGAAGTCATCAGCGACGGGCGCGGCTATAATGCCACGCAGCTGGAATTCCGGGTGACCAGTTGGCTGTCGTTGTTGTCTGCAGTTTCGACGATTGGCCGCGAAAGCATCAACGCGCGGATCAGCAAGGACTATTGATTTCAGGGATTACCGCTGGGTGCGGTCAATAGGCGCAACCCCTATACATGTGGTGGAGCGTTGGGAATCAGTGGTGCCGGCAGGCCAGCGGCGGTGAGGATGCCACTGATGCCGCCCCATAGGGCATTGGCCACGGTATTCCACGCCTTCTCGATAGTCAGCGCGGTTAGCATGGCGACCGAGCGCGCCATATTGATGGTGTTGTTCTCCAGGCCCTTGAGGAAATGCTGGTATAGGGCGTCGTTGGTGCGCAAATCGCCATTGGCCCGCTGATCCGCGATGAACTGGGCCTGCTCAGCCAGCAGTTTGCCCTGGTCCTCGACAAAGTGCGAAATCAGCGAAAAGCCATCGCCCAGTTCGCCGCGCAATGCATCGCGAATATCGGCAAGGATTTGTGCGGCGCTCATGGCGGGGTCCTTCTGGTTTAGCGTTTCAGTGCCGATTCGACAGTCAGCGCCTGCTTGATCGCTGATTCATATTCGCGGGCAAAGCCGCCAATGATGATCGGGGTCAGGTCGCCTGCGTGATGCGAGGCTCGCATGGTCCTCAGTGTATCGACGATCTGGGCGATTGCTGCCGGAGACGCGTTGAGACATGCGGCGGGATTATCTTTGCTGTTGCAGAAAGATTCAAAGATCTTGGTTTTGGCCAGCCGCGAAGCCAGCGGCGGCATGGGCCGCGCGGCGGCGCGATAGCGAAGCTCAGAAAAGGTCCCGATCAGTTCGGCATATTCGCCGGAATAGTTCTTGAATTCGCTTGCGGATGCGCCTTCATCCAGTTTGGCGAACAGGATCAACGTTTGCTTGTTGGCCCCGGACAGCCCCTCGGCAAGATTGGCATCATAGGCAGGAACCAGACCAATCGTGCAGGCCGATAGGGCTAGCGCGAACAGCAGGGTGACGATCCGCAGTGGCCAGGCCACGACTTGCTGTCGCTTCTGCTGCATTGTTGCCAAGCTCCCTGTCACTTCGCCGAAACCCGATTCAAGCACATGTAGCCCTGGCCAACAACGAAAAAACCCGGACCTTGCGGCCCGGGTTCAATCTTGTAGCACTAATCCGGATGGGATCAGCCGCTGTAATACATGTCAAACTCGACCGGCGAGGGCGACATTTCCCAGCGCGCCACTTCCGGCCACTTCAGTTCGAGATAGGCCTCGATCTGGTCCATGGTGAACACGCCGCCCTTCAGCAGGAATTCGTGATCGGCGGTCAGGCTGTCGAGCGCTTCGCGCAGCGAACCGCAGACAGTCGGGACCTGGGCCAGCTCTTCGGGCGGCAAATCGTAGAGGTTCTTGTCCATCGCCTCGCCGGGATGGATCTTGTTCTGGATCCCGTCGATGCCTGCCATCAGCATGGCAGAAGTGGCGAGATAGGAATTGGCCAGCGGATCGGGGAAACGGAACTCAACGCGCTTGGCCTTCTCGCCCGCACCATAAGGGATGCGGCAGGAGGCAGAGCGGTTGCGTGCCGAATAGGCGAGCAGCACAGGAGCCTCATAGCCCGGCACCAGCCGCTTGTAGCTGTTGGTGGTCGGGTTGGTGAAGGCGTTGATTGCCTTGGCATGCTTGATCACGCCGCCGATGAAATAGAGGCAAGTGTCGGACAGGCCGGCATAGCCGCTTCCGGCAAAGGTGTTCTTGCCCTTGTTCCAGATAGACATGTGGGTGTGCATGCCCGAACCGTTGTCCTGCTTGATCGGCTTGGGCATGAAGGTTGCCGTCTTGCCATATGCCTGGGCGACCATTTTCACGACGTACTTGTAGATCTGGATACGGTCGCAGGTTTCGACCAGCTTGCCGAAGGTCAGGCCCAGCTCATGCTGACTGGCCGCAACTTCGTGGTGATGCTTGTCCATGGGCAAGCCCATTTCCTTGAGCGTCGAGACCATTTCGGCACGGATGTCGGTGGTCACATCGACCGGACCGACCGGGAAATAGCCGCCCTTGGCACGGGGGCGGTGGCCCATGTTGCCGCTTTCATAGCTGGTGCCGCTATTGGTTGGCAGTTCGACATCGTCGAGCTTGTAGGAGCTCGAGTTGTAGGTGTTGTCGAACTCGACACTGTCGAACATGAAGAATTCGGGTTCGGGGCCGATGAAGATGGTGTCGCCAAGGCCGGTCGATTTGAGATAGCTCTCGGCGCGCTTGGCGGTCGAGCGCGGGTCGCGCGAATAGAGCGAACCATCTGAAGGTTCGACAATGTCGCAGACCAGGATCATCATCGGCGTTGCCGAGAACGGATCGACATAAACCGCATCGAGATCCGGCTTGAGGATCATGTCGGACTCGTTGATGGCCTTCCAGCCTTCGATCGATGAACCGTCGAACATCAGGCCGTCGGTAAGCTCATCTTCGCCGATCACGTCGGAACACATCGTCAGGTGATGCCAGATTCCCTTGGGATCAGTGAAGCGGACATCGACCCATTCGATCTCTTCATCCTTGATGCGCTTCAGAATTTGAGCAGGAGTATTCGCCATGTGGATTTGCCCTTTTGTTGAAATGGAGGGGTTGAACAAAATTAGATTGCGTCTTCGTCGCGCTCCCCGGTGCGGATGCGCAATGCACTTTCGATGGGGATCACGAAAATCTTGCCGTCGCCGATCCGCCCGGTCTGCGCCGCTGCCGCAATGGCTTCGACGACGCGTTCAGCGATGCTGTCGGGAACGACAACCTCAAGCTTCACCTTGGGCAGGAAATCAACGACATATTCGGCCCCGCGATAAAGTTCCGTATGGCCTTTCTGGCGACCAAATCCCTTGGCCTCGGTCACGGTAATGCCGGAGACGCCAACTTCGTGCAGCGCTTCCTTCACTTCGTCGAGCTTGAAGGGCTTAATGATGGCTTCGATCTTTTTCACTGTGTCGGGACCCCTGCACATCGAGCCGACCGGGCGTATGCTCGGTCGGACATCGTGGTGCCTCTTGCCTGATACATCAAGAATCATGCCAGAGGCGGAAAACAGGCGTTAGGGCAAGCTGGCGGCGCGGAAAAGAGCCGAATTGCAACATTTGTTTGTGGCATGGCCGGGCGCAGCAATGGATAAGCGCGGAATTGGCGCAAGTTGTGACCAAATATCAGGCAAGCCCTGCTTAATGCTTGGGCATCAAAGCCTGAGCCCGCGCGTTTCTTCCAGGCCAGCCATAAGATTGAGGTTTTGCACTGCCGCACCGCTTGCGCCCTTACCCAGATTGTCGAGCACAGCGACCAGACGCGCCTGATTGCCGTCCCTTGCGCCAAACACATAGAGGTCGAGCCGGTCGCTGGGCTCCATCGCGCCGCGCAGCAGCAGTTCATCGGGCAAATCGTCGCGGACATTGACCACCGCGCTGTCCGCGTAGTGATCGGCCAGACAGTCACGCAGTCCGTCGGTCGAGGCAGCGCGAGCCATCTGGCCGAGGTGGACAGGTATCTCGACGATCATGCCGCGATGCGCCGGGATCACCGCAGGCGAAAACAGCGGAGCATGGGCGAGGCCGCAACGCGCTTGCATCTCGGGGACATGCTTGTGTCCCAGCGTCAGGGCATAATCGCGATAGGCAATGCCCGGATCGCCCTCGTACCGCGCAATCAGCGCCTTGCCGCCGCCCGAATAGCCCGACACGGCATGGCAGCTGTAGGGCCAGTCCGACGGCAGCAGGCCATGGTTGATCAGCGGTGCCAGCAGAGCAATGAAGCCAGTGGAATAGCAACCGGGATTGCTGACCAGCGGCGCCGAGGCAATCTTGTCGCGGCCGGTCACTTCGGGGAAACCGAAGGTCCAGCCATCGGCTACCCGGTGTGCGCTTGAGGCGTCGATGATCCGAACCTTCGCTCCATCGGCCAGCGAAACGGCATCACGCGCTGCGTCATCGGGCAGGCAGAGAATTGCGAAATCGGCTGCATGATAGGCGTCGCGGCGGGCTTGGCCCTGCTTGCGCTGTTCGTCATCGAGCAAGAGCAAGCTGAATTCGCCGCGACCCGTCAGCCGATCGACAATTTCGAGCCCGGTAGTGCCGACTGCGCCGTCGATGAAGACCGTGCTGGTCATGACAGCTCTGCCAGCTGCCCCAGCGCAACGTAGCCAACCGGCCCGCTCTCGCCATCTGCCTGGCCCCAGGCCCATTCTCCGGCAATGTCGAGCACGCCAAATGACGAGCCGTGCCCAAGTGCTTCGAGCACTTCAGCATCGACCCTGGCGGCGGCCAGCAGCGCTGTGCCCTCCGCACCGATCACGCGCGCTTGCGGCACGGCATAGTGTGGCACGAAGTAGGAACCGGCGAGCCGGATATCCGCAAGGTCGCCGCGCACCGGGGTGTTGCGCGGGTCGGCGATGCGCATGGGCCCGCGCATTACAAAGCTTTTGCCGTCAAGATTTGCAGGATTGTTCAATTTACGCATGTCCATAGGGAGAGAGGGCGCGCTATACCGTTCCGATCCGTTTAGGCAAGCTGGGGAGGGCAGGTCATGGCCCAAGAGCGAAGCGCCTGGTCTGATGAAGTCTGCCTTTACCGCGCGATAGAATGTCGACCTTTTCGATAGAGAGTGAATGCCATAGGCGACGCATGGCGCTCGTCAGTATGGCAATTTCAGGTTAGGCCAATGCGGCTGCGCCTTTCCCGATCAGCAGGACCGGACATCGATGCATATATTTGCACAATTCGACCTGCTTCATGCCATCGCTGGCATGCTGGTGGGTGTTCTCGTTGGCATGACCGGGGTTGGCGGCGGATCGCTGATGACGCCGCTGCTGGTTCTGATGTTTGGAGTTTCTGCGCAGACCGCCGTTGGCACTGATTTACTCTATGCGGCAACCACCAAGATGGCTGGCACTGCGGTGCACGGCTGGCGAGCGACGGTCGATTGGAAGATTGTCCGCCGCCTTGCCGCAGGTAGCATCCCGACAGCCTGCGCCACTTTGATTTTTCTATCGAGCTTTGGCCGGATCGGGAAATCGACCGAACATATCATATTGATAACTCTGGGCGGTATGCTGGTTCTGACTTCGATTGCGGTGTTCTTTCAGCGGCGTCTGATTGCGATAGCTCTGGCGCGGGAGCCGATGGAACCCCGCAGTGCGGGGATTTCAACAATTCTGCTGGGGGCCGTCATCGGCCTGCTGGTGTCGATAAGCTCGGTCGGCGCCGGTGCGATCGGGGTAACCGCGCTGCTGATGCTCTATCCCAAGCTGCCGATCTCGCGGATAGTTGGGACCGATATTGCCCATGCGGTGCCGCTCGCCTTGGTCAGCGGATTTGGCCACTGGCTGATCGGCGACGTCAACATGGTGCTGCTGGGCAACCTGCTGATCGGCTCGATCCCCGGGGTGATCGTCGGCAGCCTGATATCCACCCGCGCACCAGACGGCCTTCTGCGCCCGGCGCTGGCGCTGGTCATGCTGGCTTCGGGCATCAAGTTGCTGACTCAGATCTAGTTGGCGGCCACAGGACTCACCCGGCAGATCAGCGCGCGCATGTAGTTGTCGCCGGCATAGTCGGAATAGTCGGCGCCGTCGGGCAGGATCGCGTTGATGTTCGATTCCCACAGGCCGTAATGGGCATCACCATCGGCTTCGCGCTCGGGATACCACATGTGGCTGTCGGCGTGGACAACGCGAGGGTGCAGGCCCTTGTCGAATTTCGCCATTTGCTGGATCCGGCCCATCGGCGTCTCGACCCAGACCATCGCGCCTTCGGCAATGCCAAGTTTGGCAGCCGTATCGGGATGCAGCGTAAGCAGAGCATAGGGATGCTGTTTGCGCATTTGCGCCAGGTGCTTGTGCTGTGAGCGGTAGTACCATTTGAGCGAATTGCCGGTCGACATGATCAGCGGGAATTCTGCGAAAAGCTCAGGCGTGCGCTCGGGGCTCCAGGCGGGTTCTTCGTAGGCCGGGATGGCGGGATAGCCGAGGCTGGCCAGCAGGTCTGAGGATAGCTCGACCTTGCCCGAGGCTGTGGCAAAGCCCGAGCCCTCATAGCGCTTGTATTGCGGCGCGGGCATGACCCATGGCATGTCCTGGTCGGCAAGGTCACCGTGGGTGACGCCGGTGGGTGCGAGGATATCGTCGAACCATTCCTCCATGGTGTCGGGCCACATGCCTTGCTGGCCAAGCCGGTTGCCCAGCTCGCGCCACAGCTGATAGTCATCGCGGCGCTCATAGCGCGGATCGACAGTGCGGCGCGATGCCGAGTGGGCGTCGCCAAAGCCCCACATGTTGCTGAGCAGCGGACGTTCGAGGCCGTCGGTTGCGGGCAACACATAGTCGGCCAGCTCGCCACATGGCGTCATCCAGTGGTCCATGTTGACGCTAAGTTCGAGTTCGTCCGACAGCATCGCTTCGTGCAGGCGCCGCGCATCGGTGAGCGAAACCAGCGGATTGCCGGCCTGCAGGATGAATGCCTTGATTGGATAGGGCTTGCTCTCGAGGATCGCGGTCGGAAGGGCGCTGGGGGCTATGACCATGTTGTAAATGCCCGGACCGACGCCCAGCGGATGGACCTTGTCCATAGCTGCGCGATAGGCCTTGAGGCCTTTGACCGAGGCAATTGGCCAAAGATCGGCGCTGATATTGTCGCGGGTGCGCAGCGGGTGATTGATCAGCGTGTCCCAGTGCATTTCCTCGCGGAATCGAGTGCCCGACGGCGGGTCTGCGAATTTCGACCCACCCATTGCATCAAGATTGCCGGTAATTGCGCGCAGATAGGTCTTGCCGAAGACAGCTGAGGTTGTTGCTTTGCCAAGCTCTGCAGTGCCAAGGCCGAAGGGAATGTGACCGGGCGTGTTGGTGGCAAAGATCCGCGCAGCTTCTACGATTTTGTCTGCAGGAATCCAGGTGATCTTGGATGTCCGCTCAGGCGTGAAACTTTTCACCGCTTCGCTCAGCGCCTCGAACCCGTTGCACCACTTGGCGACGAATTCGGCGTCATAGAGCTTTTCGGTGATGATCACGTTGAGCATGCCATAGGCCAGCGCGCCATCGGTGCCGGGCCTGATCCGCAGCCAAAGATCGGCGAGATCTGTGATCTCGGTCTGGCATGGATCAATGGCGATCATCTTGCCGCCCGCTGCCTGAAAGGCTTTCAGGTTCTTGCGCTGGCTGGCGAGCGCCATCGAGCCGCCGACGCCCCACAAGATCAGGCTCTTGGTGACCCCGGGGATTGGTGCGTTGCCGATGCACGATTGATCGCCATAGACCGCCCATTCGCAGAGTAGCTCTGCCTCGCCGCAATTCTTTCCCTGATAGAGGATATTGGGCGTGCCCCACAGGTTCGACCAGCGCCAGCAGGACGAATCGCCCGCGCCCTTGTAGGAGCCGCCCATGGTTTGTACTGCTTCAGGGCCGTGCTTGTCGCGAATAGCCGCCATCTTTTCAGCAATTTCTTCGAGCGCCTGATCCCAGCTTATTCGCTCCCACTTGCCTTCGCCGCGCTTGCCGGTGCGCTTCATCGGGTAATTCACCCGGTCGGGGTGGTCGTGATATTCGACCGCTTGTCCGGCGCGTGGGCAATCGGCGGGGAAACCGGCGGTGCGGTCCGGCTTGATCGAAATTGGCATGTTGTTCGATATCTTCGCCGAGACATAACAGCCCACGCCGCAGATCGGGCAGGTGCCGCGCTTGGTTTCGCAGCCAGATGCATCGACTGCCGGTTTTGCCAGTGTTGCCATTGTTCAATTCTCCCGGATGAAAGACTGATCCAGCGGATTGCGGTTGTCAAAGCAAACTGAGTTGTCCGTTCGGCGAGGGTTTGCGAAACTGGCTGCAATCGAGTTCGAAGTTGACGAAGTTGATGCCTAGCCGCCTTGCTGCAAGTCGGAAGCGGCTGCGGATCAGATCGGCCCAGACGCCGCTTGGTTTCATCCTCGAGAAGAAGTCCGGATCGTTGTCGCGGCCGCCGCGGATTTCGCGGATTGTGTTCATCACTTTGTTAGCGCGATCGGGGAAATGGGTGGCCAACCACTCGCGGAACAGCGGGGCGACTTCGTGCGGCAGGCGCAGCATGATCCAGCTGGCCGAGCTCACCCCGCGCGCTGCTGCCTCTTCGAGAATGCGTTCAAGGAACTCGTCGGTGAGCGACGGAATGACCGGGGCGACCGAGACATGCGCGGGCACGCCGGCTTCGACCAACTTGCCCAATGCCGTGAGGCGTTTGGCGGGCGAAGATGCGCGGGGTTCGAGCAGGCCCGATAGCCTGGGATCAAGGCTGGTAACCGAAATGGCGACGGCGATGAGCCGATGTCTGGCCATCTCGGCCAACAGATCGAGATCCCGCAGAAAGCGGTCACTCTTGGTGGTGATGGTCACCGGGTGGCGGCATTCGAGGCACAGTTCCAGCACCTCGCGAGTGATCCGGTAATGCGCCTCGATCGGTTGATAGGGATCGGTGTTGGTGCCCATGGCAATCGGCGCGGGCTGGTAGCTGCGCTTGGCGAAAGTCTCGCGCAGCAGACTGGCCGCATCGGGCTTGGCGAACAGCTTGGTTTCGAAGTCGAGCCCGGGCGAAAGATCATGCCAGGCATGGCTCGGCCGGGCGAAGCAATAAATGCAGCCGTGCTCGCAGCCGCGATAGGCGTTGATCGAGCGGTCGAAGGGGATGTCAGGCGACTGGTTGAAGCTCAGGATGCTTTTAGCTCGCTCCTCGGTGACAGTTGTCCGCAGCTTCTCCACAGGGCCATCCACAGTGTCACGCGCATCAAGCCAGTCGCCTTCAGCCTCGCGGGCGGGAAGTGCGAAACGCTGCGGCACATGCGCGGATTGGGCGCCGCGGCCATGTTTGATTGCAGAGGGATCTTGCATGGCAGCATGAGAACATAATTAGAACAAATCGGCAAGCATAGTGTGCGGTCGATAGGATTAAGATGATCAAGTCTGAGAAGTCAGATTATCAGGGGTGTGTCGTTAGCAAGTCCATAAGAAAGCACTCGTCCGCCAACCATTCCCGTAGCAATGACACGGAGTTGGTAGGTTTGTTGCTCGGACTGATTGTCTAGCCAGTCTAGGGTCAGGACCTGTTAAATTGCTTGCATGATGGGCTGAGGGTTGATTCAATGGTGGCACCAGGAGGTGCTGCTTGTGGACGATCTGTTTATGCTGAGCGAGGTGCAGATGCGCCGGATCAAGCCATTTTTCCCGCGATCGCATG
>CANJCQ010000041.1 GCA_947473355.1 Sphingomonadaceae bacterium
ATGCGATCGCGGGAAAAATGGCTTGATCCGGCGCATCTGCACCTCGCTCAGCATAAACAGATCGTCCACAAGCAGCACCTCCTGGTGCCACCATTGAATCAACCCTCAGCCCATCATGCAAGCAATTTAACAGGTCCTGACCCTAGCGCGGCTCCTTCAGGATACCCGGGGCGCGGCCCTGGTGGAATTCGCCATGGTGCTGCCGGTGCTGCTGACCATGTTCATGGGCACCTACGTCATTTCCGATTCGATCTCGTGTTATCGCAAGGTCACTGTCACCGCGCGGACCCTGGCCGATCTGGTGGGGCGCAACGTTGCGCCAAGCACGACGCCATCAAGCGCCACACTTGCCACCTATATCAATTCGGCGGCCCTGGTGCTGACCCCTTACAATTCGAGCGCCGCCACGCTCGAGATCGACCAGCTTCGGGTGTGCGACGCAACCCACGCCTATGTGGTGTGGAGCCAGGCGCAAACCGGCACCACTTCGGCCACGCCCGCGCTTACTGCCACGACTGTGGTAAGCATCCCGGCCAACCTGATCACTGCGCCGATGATTCCGACCTCGCCCGACGGCACGAACGTCTGCTCGAACACCACTCCGGCCGCGGGCAGGACCGTAGTCGGCACCGCTGGTGGCTACCTGCTGCTCGGCCAGGCCAGCTACGACTACCGGCCGCTGTTCAATATCAACAATGTCACCCGCTACCCCATCACGGACCGGATCTACATGATCCCGCGGCTCACCTAGGACCTCTGCAGTGAACGGAACGCAGCTTTCACGCGCCCTGACAAAGTGCCGCGTCACGTGGCGGGGCCTGTTGCACGACCGGCGCGCCAATGTGCTGCTGATAACCGCAGTGGCGCTGATCCCGCTGATGATCGCCATCGGTTTCGGGATCGATTACGCACGGGCCGAGCGATCGCGGACCCGGCTCAATGCCGCCGCCGACGCTGCCGTGCTGGCTGCGGTTGTTCCGTCGATGATCACCCAGAGCGACGCAGCCGCCCAGCTCGCGGCAGAGAAAATGTTCGACCAGCAAACCACTGGCTATAGCGGCCTCACCATCACCAGCCGCACTGTGACTGTAGCCGCGATCTCGTCGGGCAGCCTCGGCACGCTGCGCACCGCCAGCATCACCTTTACCGCGACTTCGACGAACATCTTCGGCTCATTCCTCAAGGTCGCAACCTTGCCGCTGAACGGTTCGGCCTCGGCTTCGGCCTCTCAGCCGCCGAGTATGGACTTCTATATCGCGCTCGATACCTCGCCCTCGATGCTGCTGCCGACGACCCAGACCGGGATCGACAATCTCATCGCCGGCGCGCGCTGGAATGGCCATGACTATTGGTGGTCCGGCCCCAAGGGATGCACATTCGCCTGCCATTCGAACAATATGCAGCAATGGAATCAGGGCACCTATGTGGTCGATGCCAGCCAGCGCGCGATCTATCTCGATGCCGGCGGATCGACTTCGACCCCCTTCTACCGGGTCGCCTGCAATGGCGCGGTCTATGATGACGACGGCACTGTCATCGGCGGCAGCGGTTCGATCCGCTATCAGTCGGGCGGAAGCTGGTACACCTCGGCAACCTATTGTTCGGGCTATGGCCCCGCGGCAAACCCGGTCACGCTGACATACAAGCCGACCGGCTCCTCGTCATTCAGCAACATCTCGGTGAATTTCCCCGACACCTGGTGGCTGGCGCGCAACTATGGAACGGTCAACCCCGGGCGGGCCCAGATCGATCTGCGCACCGATGCCCAGAGCGACGCGGCGGCTGGCGTGATCCAGTATGCCTACAATCTCGAGCAGCAATATTCGAATGCCAGTGTGCCGCCGGTCTACCGGATGAAATTCTTCACCTTCAATATCGGCACGCCCGCGACGCTCAGCACATCGCCTTTCGGCACCATGACCGATGTCGCCAGCTCGCACAGCTCGGCTTTCCCCGATCTTGGCGCGCAGGCGCCGCTGCTTGCCGCGAACACCTATTGGACCAGCATGAGCCAATATACCGGCAATGCAGATACCGATTTCACCTCCATGTTCAATGGCATGAAGGCGACCATGCCGACAACCGCTGGCACCGGCACCGCGGCATCGCCGCAGAATGTGCTGATCCTGATCACCGACGGTGCGATGGACAGCACCGCCGAAGGCATGGGCCAACTCTCCGCCGCCCACATCGCCCAGTGCACCGCGATCAAGGCCACCGGCACGCGCATCGCGATCCTTTATACCGAATATCTGCCCGCGACGATCAACTACACCTCGCACACCACCTTCAACAATTTTGCTGCCAACAATGTGCCCTATATCCAGCAGCAGTTGCGGGCCTGCGCCTCGCAAAATTCGGACGGGACCTATCTGATCCAGACCGTATCCACCGATGGCAGCGTTTCGGATGCGCTCAACACCCTGTTCGCCATGACCGTGCAGACCGCCAAGCTGATCCAGTAAGGCGGCGGCCAGAGTTTTTCGTTCGTCAACGAATTACTTTCTCTTCCCCCCTTGATGGGGGAAGAAGGTGTCGGGTCAATTTGAAAAAGAAAGACCCTAACCCCCAACCCCGAAATAGATCGCAAGCAGTGCGCCCAGCGCCCCGGCCAGCCACAAGCCGGCAATCACCCGCAGCGCCAGCGGTGCGCGGGCCAGGTCCATGAATGTGAACATCACCATGGCCACCTTGGCAAAGGCTATGCCCAGCACCAGCACGGTAACCAGCGCCGCGCTGCCCAGCCGCGCCGCGCCCCCTGCCCCGCCGATCAACGAAGACAGCAGCGTCACTGCTACCAGCAGCACCCATGTGCGAAGCAGGCGATCCGCAAAGAGCTTGCCCATTCCCGTCACTCCACCAGATAGATCAGCGCGAAAATCACGATCCACAGCAGATCGACCATATGCCAGAAGCAGCCTGCGGACTCGGTAAGCGCCAGATGCAGCGGTCTGGTCAGGGGCTTGCGCGTAATCAGCGTCAAAGCGCTGAGCAGCAGCGAACCGATCAGCACATGGCCAAGATGCAGCGCCGTCAGAGCGAAATACCAGCCGAAGAACGGATGGCTGCCCACGGCAATGCCTTCCGCAAACAGCTGCGCATATTCCAGCGCCTTGAGCAAAACGAACCCGGCCGCGCAGGCGAGCCCCGCTGCGAACAGGCGCGGCGCGTGGATGCTGTCGCCCTGCTTCACCATGTCCACGCCCTTAGCCACGAACAGCGAGCTGGTCAGCAACAGCAGCGTGTTGGCTATGCCGATGCCCTTGCTGAGATGCGCCTGGCCAGCAAGAAATCCCGCGACATCGCCGTGCCGCGCATGCAGGAAGCTGGCGAACAGCACGGCAAACACGGTCATCTCGCCAAAGATCAGCAACCAGATGCCCGGCTCGCCAGGAATTCGGGGTTGCATGCGGCTTTGCCCTTCAGCCACAGTGCCTAGGCCCCTGCCGCCTTCTGGCAGCGCAGCGCCCGCAGCAAGGTCCAGCAAATCGCCGCGAACCAGGCGAAGAACAGGCTGAACGGTATCCAGAATGGCAGCAGTCCGTTCCACGAGAATAAACCGGTCTTGAACAGCACCGCCATCGGCCCGCCAAAGCTCTGCACCAGTTGCCAGGCAGTCAGATAACCCAGCCAGCGCGGGAAGGCCGAGACGTTATCCGGCTCATCCTTGCTGAAGCACAGATAGATGATGCCCAGCAGTTGCATCGGGAACAGGGCGAGCGTGGTGATATAAAACAGCCACGAAAATTCATGGAAGATCAGGGTAAGTTCGGGCGGGCGATCCGGGCTGAAGGCTGCGACCCCCCAGACCAGCACCGGCAACCAGATAAAGATCGATCCGATCGCCCCGGTCACTCCCTGCAATATCGCCCAGATCGGAACGCCCTTTTCCAGCCGCGCCATCTGCACCGAAATCACGATCGAGATCGGCACCAGAAACCCGCCCGAGATCAGCCCCAGGATCACCCCGATGCGAAAGCGGACATTATGCGCGGAATAGAGCAGCGCCACCTGATCGGCTGGCAGGTCTGCTGGCGGCGGAGGAAAGAAGCGGATCATCGCAATATAGGCGAAAGCAAACAGCGCTGCCCCGGCAATTGCCAGCCAGATCATGAAACGTTGCCCGCCGACGCTGGCGTTAGGTCCTTGGTGCATGGTGAGTCCTCCCATCGCAGAGCTTAACGCGATTTTGCCGAGCGGCAACGCCAATTGCCAAGCCTCCCGCTAAATGCGAAAAGGTCGCATCAAAGCAATCCGAGACAGGAGAGTCGTCATGGCTGAAGCCGATAACGCCGAAATGGCAACCGCCGCCAAGAAATACTGGTCCGATCAGGGCTATTCCGATGGCGGGATCATCCGCGAGGTCGATTATTCTACTCAGTCGGGCGGCATCGATCCGATGTTTGCCGGGATCAAGATCGTCGATTGCGACACCCACATCACCGAAGCCCCCGACCTGTTCACCAGCCGCGCCCCCGCCGCGTTCAAGGGCAAGATGCCCCGGGTCGAGCGCATCGACGGCCTCGACACATGGATGGTCGGCGATCGCAATTTCGGCTCGATGGGCGGTAATGTGATCCGCAAGGACAACAACAAGCTGCTGGGCCGCCTCGCCTTCCGCAAGCATGATGACGCCCACCCCGGCGGCCACAAGATCCCCGAGCGCCTTCAGGCGATGGACGACATGGGCGTCTATGCCCAGATCTGCTACCAGAACTCGGGCGTCACCCAGGCCGGATCGCTGATGAGCCTGGGCGATCCCGCGCTCGCGCTCGCCATCATCCAGACCTACAACGATGCCTCGGCCGAATATCAGGAAGTCTCGGGCAATCGCATCTTCAACATGGCGCACCTGCCGTTCTGGGATCAGGCCGAGTTGGAGAAGGAAGCGCGGCGCTGCGTCGACATGGGGCTCAAGGGCTTCGTCCTGCCTGATACTCCCGAGCGTGTCGGCGTGCCCAGCTTCCTGTCGGACTACTGGACGCCGTTCCTCGAAATGTGCGACGCGACCAAGACGCCGCTGAACTTCCACCTCAACGCCGCGATCGATCCCAACATGCTGGCATGGGAAGGCTTTGCCTTCGAACAGACACTGTCAGTTGTCGCGACAATGTTCTCGATCGGCAATGCGGCCACATTGGGCAACTGGATGGTTTCAGGCAGGCTGGATCGCCACCCCGGCCTCAAGATCGGGCTGATCGAGAGCGGCATGGGCTGGGTGCCTTTCGCTATCGAGGCGCTGGAGCATCAGTTCAACGAGATGATGGCCAGCAAAGCCAAGGAACACTCGCGCCGCCCCTGGCAGTATTTCCGCGACCACTTCTATTGCACCTTCTGGTTCGAAAAGGTTGCGCCCAAGCTGCTGCTCGAGACCATCGGTGTCGACAACGTCCTGTTCGAAACCGACTTCCCGCACCCGACTTCGCTCTATCCGGGCGTGCAGGCGCATCTGGTCGATACGCTGGGCGGCTACAGCCACGAAGTGCAGAAGAAGGTGCTGCAGACCAACGCGGCGAAGCTGTATAACCTGCCGTTCTAAGCCAAATGCCTAGTCGCCGCCTTCCCCTTCCCCCCTTGGCGGCTTGGTAAAGTCAAAACGTATCCGCACCCAGGCGCCGATCACCGGCTTGCCGTCGATGCGCGGCGGGCGGACGAGGAATTGCCACGAGGCCAGCCGCAGGGCGCGCGCCAGGCCCGATCCGGGCGGGGATTCGCCGAGCTGCATGCAGTTCTCGACGTGGTAGCGCTCGATGGTCTTGCAGGCGATCATGCCCCAACTGCCCGGCGGCACAGAAGCGGGCAGATAGCCGCCGATTTCGGCTCTGGTGGGTTCGCGATACCATTCGGCCTGATAAAGCTTCGCCCCGCCCGGCCCCTCGCCCGGGCCATAGGTCCCCGCGCTGTTGCCGTTGCCGGCTGAGGCTCCGGCGCGATTGCCCATTTTCGATATGTCGGCTGCGGCCATGTCGGCCCTCGACATTTCGATCATCTGCACCGGCGGTGCCTTCGAGATGATCGGCGGTTTCGGCAAATGCGGCGGTACCGGCAGCACCGGCTGGTTCAGTTGCGGCGCAGCGCTGTTATTGGTCTTTGCCTGCTGCTGCTTTTGTTGTTCCTGATTGCGGCTCGACATGGTGACCGCAGTCAGCCGTTCTCCCGGCCCTCCGGGCAGCGTGTCCAGCATGCCCATGGCAATCAGCGTGGCGAGGATCAGCGCAACCAGCGCCAACGACAGCAGCAAGGCCGCCAGCCGGGTGCGCAGCGACGGGCGGTTATCGTAGGCAGTGAGCCGGGGCGCTGTCGCGAGCATTGCGCGCGCCGCTACACGCCGCAGGATGAACGCACAATGTCATCTGTGTCGCGGTCTGTGTCGAACTTAACGGCAGAAGGCGCTGCTGCTGCTCTCCAGATGCAGGTGATTGGCATGGTCCGCGTTGTAGTTCGGCCCCAGAACAGTGCCGAAGCGGCGGCAAGCGCTGGTATGGATCACGCGCAGGAATTCGCGTTCGGCGGCCGTGCCCTGCGTCCAACCGCCCAGCACGGTGATCCGGCGGCCATCCGCGAGCACGAAGCCCGAGACGTCAATAGCTCTGGCGCTGGCATGCGCCGAGAGGCGATCCGATCCCGCGACATTGCGGCAACTGTAGCTGCCCATGGTTTCGATACGGACCAGTTCGCTGCCCAATATCTGCCGTGCGGCGCGATCGACGCCAAAGCGCGCCCAGGCAGCGAAAGTGTTTGCCAAGGGGCAGCCGACCGAGGCGAGATTGCTTACGCCGAGTGAGCCATCATCGCTGCGCAAGCTGGAGAGGCGGACGGTGTTAAGCTGCGTGCAGCCTTCCTTGAAATAGCGGTCGGGCAAGGGCGTGAACGAGGCGCGCGTCGTGCCAAGCTTGGCGAGGCATTGCCGGTCATCGGGCCGATCGGCGTAAAGCGGAAACGCACTGTGCGGCGTCCGCGGCGCCTGGGTACAGGCTCCGAGCAAGGCCACTGCGGGCATGAGGGCGTGAGTCCATCGCATCGAGGCAATCTCCGCTAACAGGGTTAAGATTTCGTTGAACTTATCCGCGACCGACCGTGCGATAAACTTGACATGCTGCAGCGCAGCACTAGAGGCGGCTCCGGGCCACGCGGTCCCAACGCCGCGCGTGCTCTCTGTAAGGAGAGACTACATGACTGTTGCAATGCCCGCGCGGAAACCCGCGCGTCCTTTCTTCTCTTCCGGTCCCTGCGCCAAGCCGCCGGGCTGGACCCCCGAAAAACTCGCTACCGAATCGCTCGGCCGCTCGCACCGCGCCAAGATCGGCAAGACGCGTCTGCAATATTGCATCGATCTGATGCGCGAAGTGCTGCAGCTGCCTGAGAGCCACCGCATCGGCATCGTCCCCGGCTCCGACACCGGCGCCTTCGAAATGGCGATGTGGACCATGCTCGGCGCGCGCGGCGTGACAACTTTGGCCTGGGAGAGTTTCGGCGAAGGCTGGGTGACGGACGCAGTCAAGCAGCTCAAGCTCGAGCCCACCGTGATGCGCGCCGATTATGGCCAGCTGCCCGATCTCGACAAGGTCGATTGGTCCGACGACGTGCTGTTCACCTGGAACGGCACTACCTCGGGCGTGCGTGTGCCGGACGGCGAATGGATCCCTGCTGACCGCCAAGGCCTCAGCTTTGCCGACGCCACCAGCGCAGTCTTCGCCTATGACATTCCGTGGGACAAGATCGACGTCGCTACCTTCTCCTGGCAGAAAGTGCTGGGCGGCGAAGGCGGCCATGGCGTGCTGATCCTGGGTCCCCGCGCGGTCGAGCGGCTGGAGGAATATACCCCGGCCTGGCCGCTGCCCAAGGTGTTCCGCCTGGTCTCCAAGGGCAAGCTGGCCGAGGGCGTGTTCAAGGGCGAAACCATCAACACTCCATCGATGCTGGCCGTGGAAGACGCCATCTTTGCGCTCGAATGGGCCAAGAGCATCGGTGGGCTCGAAGGCCTGCAAGCGCGTTGCACTGCCAATTCGGACGCACTGGCCAAGATCGTGGCCCACCGCGACTGGCTGGGGCATCTCGCTGTCGATCACGGCACCCGCTCGAAGACTTCGGTCTGCCTGACTGTCGAAGGCGCCGACGAGGCCTTCATCAAGGCCATGGCCGCTCTGCTGGAGAAGGAAGGCGCGGCCTACGACGTGGCCGGTTACCGCGATGCCCCGCCGGGCCTGCGCATCTGGTGCGGCGCGACGGTGGATAGTGCCGATATCGAAGCCTTGGGGCCTTGGCTCGACTGGGCTTACGCCTCGCTCAAAAACTGACGTTCTAGCCCTCTCCCCGCCGGGGAGAGGGTTGGGAGAGGGGAACAACCTCTCCGTTTTTCCAACACAAGGGTCGGTACGGGAGGCAGCCCCTCTCCCCGACCCTCTCCCCGACGGGGAGAGGGAGACTAACATGACCAAACCCCGCGTACTCATTTCCGACCAGATGGACCCCAAAGCCGAGCAGATCTTCCGGACACGCGGCTGCGATGTCGATGTCATCACCGGCCAGACGCCCGAAGAACTCGGCGAAATCATCGGAAATTATGATGGCCTCGCCATCCGCAGCTCGACCAAGCTCACGAAGGAGCTGATTGCCAAGGCGACGAACCTAAAAGTCGTCGGCCGCGCAGGCATTGGCGTCGACAACATCGATATCCCCGCCGCCTCGGTGAAGGGCATCGTGGTCATGAACACGCCCTTCGGCAATTCGATCACCACTGCCGAACATGCCATTGCGCTGATGTTTGCCCTCGCCCGCCAGATCCCCGAAGCCAATGCCCAGACCCAGGCAGGCAAATGGCCCAAGAACGATTTCATGGGTGTCGAAGTCACCGGCAAGACGCTCGGCCTGATCGGCGCGGGCAACATCGGCTCCATCGTCGCCAGCCGCGCGCAGGGCCTCAAGATGAAGGTCGTCGCCTATGACCCCTTCCTCACGCCCGAACGCGCGGTGGAAATGGGGGTCGAAAAGGCCGATCTTGATACGCTGCTGGCCAAGGCGGATTTCATCACGCTGCACACGCCGCTCACCGACCAGACCCGCAACATCCTCTCCGCCGAGAACATCGCCAAGTGCAAACCCGGCGTGCGGATCATCAATTGCGCGCGCGGCGGCCTGATTGACGAGGAAGCGCTCAAGGCAGCGCTCGATTCGGGCCAGGTCGCAGGCGCGGCGCTCGATGTGTTTGTGAAAGAACCCGCCAAGGAATCGCCGCTGTTCGGCACGCCGAACTTCATCTCGACCCCGCATCTCGGTGCTTCGACCGACGAGGCGCAGGTCAATGTCGCAATCCAGGTGGCCGAGCAACTGTCGGACTATCTGATCCAGGGCGGCGTCACCAATGCGCTCAACATGCCCTCGCTCAGCGCCGAGGAAGCGCCCAAACTGCGGCCTTACATGGCTCTGGCCGAGCGGCTCGGCAGTCTCGTCGGCCAGCTGGCGCATGACAACCTCACACAGATCAGCATCGAGGTCGAAGGTGCTGCCGCCCAGCTCAACATCAAGCCGATCACCGGCGCGGTGCTGTGCGGGCTGATGCGTCGTTATTCGGACACGGTGAACATGGTCAACGCCCCGTTCCTCGCGCGCGAACGCGGCCTCGACGTGCGCGAAGTGCGCCATGACCGCGAAGGCGATTACAGCACCCTGATCCGCGTCACCGTTGCCACCTCGCAAGGCGATCGCTCGGTGGCAGGCACCCTGTTCGGCAACCGCGAGCCGCGGCTGGTCGAGATCTTCGGCATCGGCATCGAGGCTGATCTCGCCGGCCACATGCTCTATATCGTCAACGTCGATGTGCCCGGCTTCATCGGTCGCATTGGCACCTTGCTGGGCGAAAACGGCATCAACATCGGCACTTTCCACCTCGGGCGGCGCTCGGCAGGCGGCGAGGCAATTCTGCTGCTCTCGCTCGACAGCGCGATCCCGCAGGCTGTGCTGGATATGGCGGCGAAAGTTCCCGGCGTGAAGATGGTGAAAGCGCTGGCGTTTTGACAAGTCCCCCTCCCGCTTGCGGGAGGGGTTAGGGGAGGGCCTGTTTGTCCTTGGACGGGTTCTGGGATAACAAGCCCTCCCCCGACCCCTCCCGCAGGCGGGAGGGGAGAATGTGGACAGCCACCTTCGGGGCCAATGAACTATGCACGATACCGACCGCGACCTCTTGCCCGAAGGCCTCGAAGACCGGCTGCCCCGCAGCGCGGCGACGGCGACGCGCGTCACCCGCGCGGTCATGGATGTCATGGACAGCCACGGTTATGACCGGGTCCAGCCGCCTTCAATCGAATTCGAAAGATCGCTGGCGAGCCGCATGGCCGGGGTGGAAACGCGCCGAATGTTCCGCTTCGTCGACCCCTCCAGCTTGCGAACGTTGGCGCTGCGCTCGGACATGACCCCGCAGGTCGGGCGGATTGCGGCAACCGGGCTTGCCGGGTCGGGCCGACCGCTGCGGCTGTGCTATGCAGGGCAAGTGCTGACCATCAAGGGCGACGGACTCGACCCCGCGCGCGAGCGCCTGCAGATCGGCGCGGAGCTGATTGGCAGCGACTCTGTTGCGGCGGTGGCCGAAGTCGTAGCCATGGCCATCGAATCCCTTGCGGCAGCCGGGGCGACAGGAATTTCCGTCGATTTCACTCTGCCAGATCTGGTCGACCGGCTGGCCGCGAGCGCGCTCCCCCTGCCCCACGACAAGATCGAGGCAGTGCGCCGCGAGCTTGATGCCAAGGATGCCGGCGGGCTGGTGGCGGCAGGCGGCGAGGCCTATCTGCCGCTGCTCTATGCCATCGGGCCCTTCGATGCGGCTATCGAACAGCTCGCCGCAATCAGCGCTGCCGAGGCACTGGGCGGCCGCATAGCCGCGCTGCGCGAGATTGCCGCGCGGGTTTTGGGTACGGCGCGGCTGACACTCGACCCTTCCGAACGCCACGGCTTCGAATACCAGTCATGGTTCGGCTTCACGCTCTATGCCGAAGGCCTGCGCGGCGCGCTGGGCCGGGGCGGGACATACAGCATTCTCGGGCCAGCCTGCGATGATGGGGAGCCCGCCATCGGCTTCTCGCTCTATCCCGATCCGCTGATCGACGCATTTGCGCACAGCCAAGCGCGGCGCGACACGCTGTTCCTGCCGCTGGGTCACAACGCCGAGGCCGCTGCCCGGCTGCGCGCTGTCGGCTGGCGGACCGTGGCGGCAATGTCCGAGAGTGATGATGCAAAAGCGCTGGGATGTTCGCACCGCCTGGCGGACGGGAACGCAGTGCAGCTCGACTAGCCGCCCAGCGAGCTCTCCCACTCAACCCCGGCGCCATTGGTGGCGATCACGTCCGCCAGCTCCCAGACATTGTGGTAGCCATAGCCGTGCAGGTTGATGAATGTCGGGATATTGAGCGCCAGCACGACCCGCTTGAGCGCCACTGGCGGCGCATGATCGCTGAAATTGTTGTTGCAATAGATATAGATGGGGCGGTCCGTCTTGTCGCCGATGACAGCGCGCAGGGCCTCGTCGGTGAAATCCGTAAACGGCAGGTTGACCGCGCCCTTCAGGTGACCGCGGGCAAAGGCGTCGGCCGAACGCGCATCGAGCAGCAACGCGCCTTGAGCCGCAGCGCGGCGAGCGAACTCCGGCCAGGCAAGGCGGTGAGTCTGGCGGGTTCTGGTGAGATCGTCAGTAAGCCGGGCAAAGCCGGCATAATCGACCTGGGGATTGGCAGGCGCGCTCTCTTTCGCCGCGCCAGGCGCCGCCAGCAAGCAAAGCGCCAGTGGCATGGCCAGACTAAACACGATCCGCATCGCAACCTCCCCGCATAAGACAGGGGAACAGACCTAGTGTCGCCGTGTTTACCCGCGCTGAATGTCAGGGAACGCTGCGGTTCAGCTTCCACAGCATGCCAATGCCAATCGCACACCACACCACGTTGAGCGCGGTCGAGGGGAATGCGCCGTGCCAGCCGGCATTGATCACAAAGCCCGCTGATCCCACGACATTCATCCACTGGTAGATGACGGACTGGCCGGTCAGCCTGCCTGATGAGACCAGGACATAGGAAGCAAGGATGAGCAGCGCGGCGGCCCAGCCGATGGATTCGATGGCGAGATTCATGCCTTGACGGCGAGGCTAAGGCCTAGCGATTTCAGCACGCCCAACAGAGTGGAAAGGGTCGGGTTTCCGTCCTCTCCAAGTGATTTGTAGAGCGCTTGCCGGGCGATGCCCGCATCCTTGGCGATCTGCGTCATGCCGCGCGCGCGAGCGACAGTGTTGAGCGCGTGGACGATGTGATTGCGATCGCCGCTTTCCATCACATCGGCGAGATAGGCAGCAATGGCCTCATCACTATCCAGATGCTCGGCGGCATCCCATTTGTTGATTGCAACGGTCATTTGCTTCACTCCAGTTCCGAGGCAATCTGCTTGGCGCGGGCAATGTCGCGCAACTGGCTGCCTTTGTCGCCGCCGCACAGCAGAAGGACGATCCGCTCTCCGCGCCGGGTAAAATAAACCCGGTAGCCGGGACCGAAATCCATCCGCAATTCACGGACACCATCGCCAAGCACCTTGGCATCGCCGAAATTGCCCAGTTGCACCCGTTCGATTCGCGCCACTATGCGACCTTGCGTGGTGCGGTCACGAAGCGAACGGAACCACGCTGCGAAGACCGAGGTTTGTTGGACCTCATACATTTGTCATTTATATATGACGGAACTGAGCTTTGTCAAGCCAGTTCGCCTCACCTATGGCCGCTCTTCAAGCGTCATGAGGTGACTCCGCATTGCTGCAGAAAGAGCATCGAGATCAAACTCCTTTTGCTCATCAGCAGACATTGCAAGAAAGTTCTCGCATAAGCTCCTGACCCGATCCGACCCAAAGAGCGAAATTTGTCCAAACACATTTCCTCGTGTCGAACGGTCTGGGCTGCCACCACGCTGAACATTGAAGATCACATTGAGGGCAAATTGGTAACTATCTGAAATTTGCTCGAGGTTGCGCAATCGCTTTTGCCGTTCAAAGGACTTTCGGTCCCTCGCAGCATTAGCAAGGAGATTCAGCAAGACCCCGATCAACGCGACCAAACCGCCGACACAAGCGCCAACTAGCGCTGATGTGGCGGCGTTGATGGGCGTCGAGAGGAATTCGATCAAGCCGCCAGCTTCCTCAGCACATAGTGCAGGATCCCGCCGTTCATGAAGTACTCGACCTCATTGGCGGTATCGATGCGACACAGCGCGGAGAAGGTGAAGGTGCTGCCATCGGGCCGTGTCACCTGCACTTCGACATCCTGACGCGGCTGGAGGCCGGCCACGCCAAGGATTGTGAAAGTATCGTCGCCCGTCAGGCCCAGTGACAGCCGCGTATCGCCGTCCTTGAACTGCAGCGGCAGCACGCCCATGCCGACAAGATTGCTGCGGTGGATGCGCTCGAAACTCTCGACGATCACGGCGCGCACGCCGAGCAGGTTGGTGCCCTTGGCGGCCCAGTCGCGGCTGGAGCCAGTGCCGTATTCCTTGCCCGCGACGACAACCATCGGCGTGCCGTCGGCCTTGTGCTGCATCGCCACGTCATAGATCGCGGCAATGTCAGCGCCATAGCGGCTCATGCCGCCTTCGACGCCGGGGACCATCTCGTTCTTGATGCGAATGTTGGCGAAAGTGCCGCGCATCATCACTTCATGGTGGCCGCGGCGCGCGCCGTAGGAGTTGAAATCGGCCTTGGCGACCTGATGCTCCATCAGCCACTTGCCGGCGGGGCTATCGGCCTTGATGTTGCCGGCGGGCGAGATGTGATCGGTGGTGATCGAATCGCCCAGGATCGCCAGCGGCTTGGCATCGACAATGTCGGTCACCGGTGGCGGGGTCATGGTCAGGCCTTCGAAATAGGGCGGGTTGGCGACATAGGTGCTGCCTGCGCGCCAGGCATAGGTTTCGCTGCCCGTAACGTTGATCGCCTGCCAGTGCGCATCGCCCTTGTAGACATCGGCATAGCGCGCCTGGAACATGGCGCGGTCCATGCAGCTTGCCATGGTCGAGGAAACTTCCTCGTTCGTCGGCCAGATGTCCTTGAGGAACACGTCCTGGCCGGCTGAGCCCCCCTTCGTCGCAACACCGATTGGCGTGGTGACGAAATCCTCGATCACCGTGCCCTTGAGCGCATAGGCGACGACCAGCGGCGGCGAGGCGAGGAAATTGGCGCGCACGTCGGGCGAAACGCGGCCCTCGAAATTGCGGTTGCCCGAGATCACCGAGGCGGCGACGAGGTTGTTCTCGTTGATCGCCTTGCTGATCGGCTCCGCGAGCGGCCCGGAATTGCCGATGCAGGTGGTGCAGCCATAGCCGACGAGGTTGAAGCCCACGGCATCGAGATGTTGCGTCAGGCCAGCCTTGTCGAAGTAGTCAGTGACGACCTGCGATCCCGGCGCGAGGCTGGTCTTGACCCATGGCTTGGGCCGCAGGCCCAGCTCGTTGGCCTTCTTGGCGACCAGACCTGCGGCAACCATCACCCCGGGGTTGCTGGTGTTGGTGCAGCTGGTGATCGCCGCGATCACCACGTCGCCGTCGCCAATATCGTGGCCCAAGCCTTCGATGGCAACGCGCTGGTTGGCCTTCTTGTAGGTCTCGGCCATGTCCTTGTTGAACACGTCGTCAACGTCCGTCAGCGCCACCTTGTCCTGCGGGCGCTTGGGGCCCGCGAGCGATGGCACGACAGTCGCCATGTCGAGTTCGAGCGTGGAGGAGAAGATCGGATCGGCAGCGGCAGGATCGATCCAGAAACCCTGCTCCTTGGCATAGGCTTCGACCAACGCGATCTGCTCTTCCTCGCGGCCGGTCAGGCGCAGATAGTCGAGCGTCTTGTCGTCGATGCCGAAGAAGCCGCAAGTCGCGCCGTATTCGGGGGCCATATTGGCGAGCGTCGCGCGGTCGGCGAGGCTGAGCGAGGCAAGGCCCGGGCCGTAATATTCGACAAAGCGCCCCACCACGCCGTGCTTGCGCAGCATGTTGGTGGCGGTCAGCACCAGATCGGTGGCGGTAACGCCTTCGCCCAGCGCGCCGGTCAGCTTGAAGCCAACCACTTCGGGGATCAGCATCGAGACCGGCTGGCCGAGCATGGCCGCTTCGGCTTCGATCCCGCCGACGCCCCAGCCCAACACGCCAAGGCCGTTGATCATGGTGGTGTGGCTGTCAGTGCCGACGCAAGTGTCGGGATAGGCGACGAGCGCGCCCGACTGGTCCTTCGAGCTCCACACCGTCTGCGCGATATTCTCGAGGTTGACCTGATGGCAGATGCCGGTGCCCGGCGGCACCGCGTAGAAATTGTTGAGCGACTTGGAGCCCCACTTGAGGAAGTCATAGCGCTCCATGTTGCGCTGGTATTCGATCTCGACATTCTGCTCGAAGGCCTTGGGGTGGCCGAATTCGTCGACCATCACCGAGTGATCGATCACCAGATTGACCGGCACCAAGGGATTGATCTTGCTGGTATCGCCGCCCAGCTTGGCAATCGCATCGCGCATCGCGGCAAGATCGACCACGCAAGGCACGCCAGTGAAATCCTGCAGCAGCACGCGGGCCGGGCGATACTGGATCTCGTTTTGCGATTCGCTGGGGTTCTTCTGCCAGTCGGCCAGCGCCTGAATATCGGCGACCGAAACCGTGAAGCCGCCGTCTTCGAAGCGCAGCAGGTTTTCGAGCAGGACTTTCATCGAGAACGGCAGGCGGCTGATGTCGCCCAATTTGGCGCCAGCCTTCTTCAGCGAATAGTAGGCCACTTGCTTGCCGCCTACCTGCATCGTGCTGCGGGTGCCGAGCGTGTCCTGTCCGACCTGGGTCATGTGCGCTTTTCCTCAGTAGAATGGGCCTCGGCACGGCGCAGATGCTGCAATGCGGAAGCTGGAATCGATGCGCTGCCGATGCGCGCAAGCTCCCGCGAGGTCAAGAGCTTGGGCGCGAGATTTGGCCCATGCGCCAGCGCCGCTCAGTTGAGCAATCGGCGGCGCACTCGCTCGATCAGGCGCTCTGCCTGATAGAAACCGATTTGCAGTTCACGTTGAAGTCTCGAGATCGATATGGATCCGCTCTCCTGCACGAAGCTCAGCGCGCGCCGATAAAGCAGTTCCTCATCGCGCGGCCTCATGTGCCGGAACCAGTTGTCATCGCCGCGCTCGGCCATAGCCTCTGCTCCCTAGCAAGTCAGCCGGGATCATACCGCCCTCTGCGCCGCAATCCAGCTCCCCACCACAATCAGCATGGCCCCCGCCAGAGTCGCGATACCCACCGGCTCGCCGAATTTCAGCCAGCCGAACAGCGCCGCCCAGATGAAGCCGGTATATTCGATCGGCACCAGCGCCTGCGCCTCGGCGCGGGCATAGGCCCAGCTCAGCAGCAGCGACACTCCGGCCAATGCTGCGGCCAGTGCGCTGTCGCGCAAGGCCGCCATGCCGGGCCAGTGCAGCAGCCAGGGCGCGGCAAGGCTGAGGATCAAGGCCACCAGCAGGTTCTGGAACAGGGCAATCTCCTGCGGCCCGGCCACTTGCGCTTGCTGGCGTTGCAGCACCAGATTCCAGGCATAGAGCACGGCCGAACCCAGCACGGCAGCAATGCCCCAGACCGATTGTTCGTTCAGCGTGTCGCCCCCCAGCCGCGCTGCCACGATAATCACGACCCCGCTCAGCCCCAGCAAGGAAGCGACCACGGCTTCGGTCCGGATGATCTCGCCCAGCAGCACAGCCGCAAGATAGAGCGCGATCAGCGGCGCGATGAACGACAGCGCGATTGCCTCGGCAAGGGGCAGGCGAACCAGCCCCCAGAAGAACAGCAGCGCCATCCCGGCGACCACGGCGGAGCGCAGCAGGTGCACTTGCAGCACCGCGCGGCTCGGCCAGCGCGCGCCCGACAGCAGCCAGACCGGCAGCATCAGCAGGGTCCCGAAAGCACAGCGCAGCAGCAGCGCGCTATAGACTCCGGCCGAGATCGAAGCGCCCTTCATGATCGCATCCATCATGCTGAAAGTGCAAATTCCCGCCGCAGCGGCGAGAAAGGGCAGGATCGGGTGCGTGCGCGCCATGGTTTGGCCTTACGTTTGTAACCACGCTTCGTCACTATCTTCAGCGATTCATCGCAGAGTAAGCTGCGCTGCTTGAAGATGAGCCATGAAACGGGCAATAGGGCGGCCAAGGCACCAGGGGCTTTCCGCTCTGGAAGACAGGTCGATCAGGCAATGAACCACAATACGAAATCCGGCCTGCGCAGCGGCGTAATGGCAACCGCGCTTCTGGCAGCGATCTGCGGCGTGGCGGGCAATCCGGCAGCGGCCAAACCCGCCACGGACCCGCAATCGGTTCTGCCGACAAGTGCGGCATCATCCCCTGCGGTTCCGGTGGCTTCACCAAGCCCCGCAGTCGTTGCCCCCGCCCCGGCTGCTTCGCCGACTGTGCCCGGCGCAGTCCTGCCGCCGCCGGCTCCGTCCGATCCGGTGATGAGCTGGTCGCTGCCCGATGCCCGCGCGCTGCTCGCCACCATCAACTCCATCGCTGAAGACGGCTTGATCCCCGCCGACTATCGGCCCGAGGCATTGCGGACGGCAATCGCTGCTGGCCCCGGCCCTGATCTGGATGCCGCAGCCAGCAAGAGCTTTGTCTGGCTGGCCGAAGATTTGCGCGACGGTCGCACGCCGATGACCTCGCGGGCCCAGTGGTTTGCGGTCGATCCCGATGTCGATGTCAATCCGACCCTGGCATTGATGGCCAGGGCGCTCGAAACGCATGATGTCGCTGGCGTGCTCACTGGACTTGCGCCGACCTACCCCGATTATCAGGCGCTCAAGGCAGCGCTTGCCGTGACGCCGCGCGCCGAGGCCCGCAAGCGCGCATCAATTCAGGCCAATATGGATCGCTGGCGCTGGCTGCCGCGCGATCTTGGCGTGCTCTTCCTGATCACCAATGTTCCCGAATTCCAGCTGCGTCTGGCAACCAGGGACCGCATCGTGCGCACCTATCGCACCATCGTCGGCAAACCCGGCAGAACCGCAACGCCGCAGCTGGCCGAGCATGTCCAGAACGTCGTGTTCAACCCGACATGGACTGTGCCGCAGTCGATCGTGGTGGGCGAAGGGCTTGGCGCACGGCTGATCGGCAATCCTGCCAGCGCCTTGCGCCAGGGTTACAAGGTCAGCCGCGCTGCCAATGGCGTCATCACTGTTGTTCAGCAGCCTGGGCCGAACAATTCGCTCGGCGTGATGAAGATCGACATGCCCAATCCGCATGCGATCTATCTGCATGACACACCCAACCATAACCTGTTCAACCTGCCGGTCCGGGCGCTGAGCCACGGCTGCGTGCGCACCGAACGCGCGCAGGAACTGGGCATGACCATGGCCATGCTCGGCGCCGATCTGACGCCCGAGCAGGTGACCGAATATGCGCTGTCAGGCAAATATACCAAGGTGGCGATGACCAAGACCTTCCCGGTTTATATCGGCTATTTCACCATGGCGCAGGACATCACCGGCAAGCTTACCAGCTTCAATGACCTCTACGGCCGAGACGCACCGGTGCTCGCCAGCTTCAACCAGCCGCGCGCAATGAAGACCGGCCAGCGCACCAGCACTGAGGCAATCATCAAGCTGGATAATCCGCTCTGAATTGCACTAAACATAGGCCAAACAACCGTCATCCCCGCGAAAGCGGGGACCCATCACCAGCACTAGCCCCATGAAGGGCGGCTGGGTCTACATCCTAGCTAACCGCAAACACGGCGCGCTCTACACCGGTGTCACCTCGGATATAGCCGCGCGAATGGTGCAACACCGCGAAGGCAAGGGGAGCGCATTCTGCGCCAAATATGGCATTTCGCGCCTTGTCCACATCGAGTGGCATGATGACATCGAGGGTGCGATTGCCCGAGAGAAGGCTGTCAAGAAATGGCGCCGAGCCTGGAAGATCGAGTTGATCGAAGGGGCAAACCCTGACTGGCGGGATAGGTGGTTTGATATTCTGAAGTAAGTGCCTGGGGCGTGGGCATGGGATGGGTCCCCGCTTTCGTGGGGATGACGGCTGGATTTATCCAGCCAGGTCAGCCCGCCCCGATCCGGTCCGCATAGAGCAGGCGCCCGCCGGAAAGGTGCCACAGCGCTTCGCTGAAATCGGTCGGGGCCATGGCGAAGCAGCCCTCGCTGCGCCCGATCTTGCCCCAGCGAGCGATCATGTCCGTCCCGACATATTGCGCCGGATGCATGACGATGGCGCGGTCGAGAGCGTTGGAATTGTCGCCATCCAGGCCCTGCAGCCGGATCGACGTGCCATATTTGCCCGCATACCATTCACAGGTGAGATAGGCCCCGCGCGATGTCGCCTCGGATCCCGACGTATTGGAAAAATTCTGCAGATAGCCGCTGTGCTCGGGATCAGAGCCCCGGCCATGGGCAACCAGGAACGAGCGAATGAGGCCGCTCTCCAGATTGACGAAATGCAACCGCGGCAACGCCGACATTCGGCCGAAATCGGCAATACCGACTATATCTGTGCGCCACAGCTTCGATCCGGCGCGGTCGCGTTCGCGGCGAGCAATTTCGCCCAGCCTGCGCTGATAGGCAGGATCGTAAACTGGCGCTGGCGGCGGCACAAAGGCCGGCGCGGCGGGGGCTGGCTGCACATTGCCAACGAAGGCCTGATCGAATTCGGACATCAGCGGATCGGCAACCTGAGCTGCCGCCAAGGCGCGGGCAGGCACAGCAAGAATCGCTCCTGCCGCCAGTCCGCCCCTGATGAGGTCACGTCGATTCAGACTCAGTGTCACGAGCCGAAACATAGCCTCACGCCCACAAATTTGCGAATTTCGGCGCCCTTTTTGCGGCGAGTCGCCCCAGAATGTCGCCGTTCCGAGTGTTAACCATAAGCTTCAAAGCGCCTTTGCCATGTTGCCTCGGCTAGGCTAGTGGCGCGCCATGCACGCAGAAACGGTTCGCGAAACCCCTCCCCCCGTCGCCGAAACCCTGGTTGCCGAGGCCAAGCCAGACAAGAGTCTGGGCCCGTTGCGCATGATCTGGGCTGCGGCGCTGGTCTACCCCGGCCGTGTGGCGACCGCGCTGGCAGCGCTGATGGTCACGGCCAGCGCAACGCTCGGCATCCCCTGGGGCTTTCGCCAGATCATCGATCAGGGCTTTGCCCGCGGCAGCAACCACACAACGATCAATCACTGGTTCGAGGCTCTGCTCGCCATCATTGTGGTGCTCGCGATCGGCACGGCAGTGCGGTTCTACTCGGTATCCTGGCTGGGCGAACGCGTGGTCGCTGATATCCGCCTCGCCGTTCAGCGCAACCTGCTGCGTCTGTCCCCGTCGTTTTTCGAGGAAAACAGCCCCAAGGAAATTTCCTCGCGGATGACTTCCGACACAGCGCTGATCGAACAGGTGGTGGGAACCTCCGTCTCGGTAGCCTTGCGCAACGGGATCATGGCGGTGGGCGGCACAGCCTATCTGTTTTTCCTCAAGCCGATGCTCACGCTGTGGCTGGTCGGCGGGATTGTCTGTGTCGTCGGCCCGATTGTCTGGTTCAGCCGCCGCTTGCGCAACGTTTCGCGCAGCAGCCAGGACCGCATCGCCGATATCGGCGCATTGATTGCCGAAGTGCTGGGGGCGGCCAAAGTCGTGCAGGCCTTCAACCAGGAGGAGCGCGAAGCCGCGCGCTTTGCTGGCGCAGTCGAGCGCAGCTTCATGACCGCGCGCCGCCGCATCCAGATTCGCGCCGCGATGACCTCAGTGGTGATGCTGCTGGTGTTCGGCGCACTCAACCTGCTGATGTGGCGCGGCGCTCTGGGTGTTGCCGATGGTTCGATCTCCGGGGGCACGATTGCCGCCTTCGTGATCACCGGGGGCCTCGTTGCCGGGGCCTTCGGTTCGCTGACCGAAGTTTACGGCGATCTCGTGCGCGCAGCCGGTGCCGCCAGCCGCCTCAACGAACTGCTCAACGAAAAGCCCACGATTGCCCCGCCCGCCCGGCCGCTCGACCTGCCCATGCCGCCGCGCGGCCAGCTCGCTTTCGAGGGTGTCACTTTCCGCTATCCCTCGCGGCCTGAAGTCGCCGCTCTCGCCGATTTCACGCTCAAGATCGAACCGGGCGAGACTGTCGCCATCGTCGGCCCCTCGGGCGCGGGGAAATCGACGCTGTTTCAGCTGGCCGAGCGATTCTATGATCCGCAAGCGGGCACGATCAAGCTCGACGGCGTGCCGCTGACCGCGGTTGACCCTGCCGAAGTGCGCCGCCGCTTTGCTCTGGTGCCGCAGGACGGCGTGCTGTTCGCCGCCGATGCCCGCGACAATCTGCGTTATGGCAACTGGCAGGCCAGCGACGAGCAAATCTGGCAGGCAGCGCGCGATGCCAATGCCGAGGAATTTCTGCGCGAGCTGCCTCAAGGCCTCGACACTTTCCTCGGCGAGGACGGCGCCCGGCTCTCCGGCGGGCAGCGCCAGCGCATGGCCATCGCCCGCGCCCTGCTGCGTGAGGCACCGATCCTGCTGCTCGACGAGGCCACCAGCGCGCTCGATGCCGAAAGTGAGCGGCTGGTGCAGGATGCGCTCGACCGGATGATGGCGGGGCGCACCACTCTGGTCATCGCGCACCGCCTTGCCACGGTTCGCGCAGCAGACCGCATTGTCGTGCTCGACAAGGGCCGCATCGTCGAACAGGGCACGCATGAAGCGCTGACCCGCGCCGGTGGGCTCTATGCCCGGCTGGCCGCCCTCCAGTTCGACGATACGCAGCTGCAGGGGGCAAATTGATTCACATGCCAGTCCGCCGCTCCTTCGCTATGCTTTGTGCCGCGCTGGCATTGCCGCTCGCACCTGTCGCAGCGCAGACCAGCGGCGAATGGGGCAAGGCTGGCCTGCAGATGCAATATGTCGACACGGCCACGCGCCCGGGCGACGACTTTGATCGCTACGTCAACGGCAAATGGACCGACACATTCGATCTGCCTCCCGACAAGTCACAAATCTGGACCCTCAGCACGCTGGGCGATCTTTCGTCTGACCGGCTGCGCAGCATTCTTGATGAAATGGCACGCAGCAAGCATCCTGCCGCATCACCCGAAACCCGGGTTGCTGCCGCATATGCGGCCTTCATGAATACCGATGCGATCGAAGCCGCAGGCCTGACGCCTGCCAGGCCATGGCTTGACCAGATTGCCGCAGCAAAAAGCCGGGATGATCTGATTACCCTTTTTGCCATACCCGGAATGCCATCGCCGATCGACGCGGCGATCGGCCCGGATGAGAAGCAGAGCGACCGCAATGGGCTCGCCATAGGGCTGGGCGGAATCGGCCTGCCCGACCGGGATTACTACCTCGTCGATACGCCTCGCTATCTTGAAGTCCGCGCGAAATACGTCGACTATCTGACCTTCCTGCTCGGCAAGGCCGGCTATAGTGACCCGCGCGCCAGCGCTCAGGCAGTGATGAGCCTCGAAACCGCGATCGCCCGGACCATGTGGGACCGCACGATCAGCCGCAATCGCGATCTGACCTATAACAGGTTGTCGCGCAGCGAACTCACTGCGCTGGCGCCAGGCGGCATGATCGACAGCTTTCTCGACAGGCTCGGCCTTGGCGCCGCGCCTTATGCCAATGTCTACGAAGTTCCGCCAAGCGCAGAAGAACTGGCTGCGGCAAAACTGTCTGCTGAAGCTGCGGCCAAACTTGGCGGCGGAGTGCCCGCGGCCGTCAAGCTGATCGACGAATTGCCGCTCGAAAGCTGGAAAGCCTGGCTGACCGCGCAATTCCTGATCAACCACGCACCGTTCCTGCCAAGCGATATCGACAAGGCGAACTTCGCCTTCTTCGGCACCTTGCTCAGCGGCCAGCCGCAGCAACGGCCGCGCTGGAAGCGCGGGATCAATGTTGTCGAAGGACAAATCGGCGAACTGCTGGGGCAGGTCTATGCGCAGCGCTTTTTCCCGGCGGCAAGCCGCAACGCGATGCAGGGCCTGGTCGGCAATCTTCGCAGGGCAATGGCTGCCAATCTGGCCGATCTCAAATGGATGGGACCGCAAACCCGGCGCGAGGCCTTGGCAAAGCTGGCAGCCTTCAATGCCAAAATTGGCGCGCCCGCGAGGTTCAAGACCTATGCCGGCCTGACAATTTCGCCCACCAATCCGCTCGCCAACCAGATTGCTGCGGCAAAATGGAACCACCAGTTCCGGCTGGCGCAATTGGGCAAACGTGTCGATCGCAGCGAGTGGTTCCTGCTGCCGCAGACGGTCAATGCCTACTATAGTTCGACCTTCAACGAAGTGGTGTTTCCTGCTGCCATCCTGCAGCCGCCGTACTTCAACCCGGTCGCCGATCCGGCGGTCAACTATGGCGGCATTGGCGCGGTGATCGGCCATGAAATGGGCCACGGCTTCGACGATCAGGGATCGAAGTCCGATGGTACCGGAAACTTGCGCGACTGGTGGACTCCGGCCGACAAGGCCGCCTTCGAAGCGCTTACGGCCAAGCTGGCGGGGCAATATTCGGCATTCTGCCCCTTCGACGAAGCCAGCAGCGGCGGAAAGGCCTGCGTCAATGGCGAGCTGACTCTGGGCGAGAACATCGGCGATCTGGGCGGGCTGAGCCTCGCCTACCGCGCCTATCACATGTCTCTGCGCGGCAGGCCCGCTCCGGTGATCGACGGGACCACCGGCGACCAGCGGTTCTTCATGGCCTGGGCCCAGGCCTGGCGGAGCAAGGCACGCGAAGCGGCGGCGCGCCAGCTCCTGGTAGTCGATAGCCACTCCCCGCCGCGCTATCGGATCAACGGGATCGTCCGCAATTTCGACGAATGGTATCAGGCCTTCAACATCCAGCCCGGCGACAAGCTCTATCTGCCGCCGGAACAACGCATCCGCATCTGGTGATAAATCTGGCCGGGCGGTCTGGTTCGGCTTGCTTTGCCGCCGCGCAGCCCTCAATTCGCCAGCCATGTCGCTGACCCTAACCGCAATCATCCTCGGCATTGTCGAAGGCCTGACCGAATTCATTCCGGTCTCCTCGACCGGGCATCTGATCCTTGCGACGCGCTTTCTGGGTTATGAGGAAAAGCCGTGGGAAGTATTCAACATTGTCATCCAGCTGCCAGCGATCATGGCAGTTGTAGTGCTCTACTGGCGCACCTTCCTTGATGTGATGCTGGGCGTGCTGCGGCGCGAGGCCGAGGCGACGCGTTTTGTGGTCAACCTTGTCGTGGCCTTCATTCCCGCCGCGATCCTGGGCGTCCTGCTCAAGAAGCATATCGATGCGCTGATGGAAACGCCGATTGTGGTGGCCTGGGCGCTGGTGATTGGCGGCGTGGCGATACTGGTGATCGAAAAGCTCTCGAGCCAGGGCGAATACCAGCCCATCGGCAAGCTGCCGCTGAGCAAGGCGCTGGCGATCGGCTTCATGCAATGCATCTCGATGATCCCCGGCGTATCGCGCTCGGGTGCGACGATCATGGGCGCGCTGGCCATGGGCGTGAACCGGCGCACTGCGGCGGAATTCAGCTTCTTCCTCGCCGTGCCGACCATGTTCGGCGCCACCGCCAAGCAATTGTGGGATCACAAGGAAGAACTCGCCGCCGGGACCGGCCCGGTCGGATGGAACGAAATCGCGATCGGATCGGCGGTATCGTTCGTGGTCGCGCTGATCGTGATCAAGGCCTTTGTCGCTTTTGTCAGCCGCTCCGGATTTGGCCCGTTTGCCTGGTACCGGATTGTCGCCGGGCTAGCCGCGCTGGCGCTGATGGCGACGCATTGAAGCAGTCTGGCGCCAAAGGAGCAGGGTCGATGGACAAGCTGAAACGCGAGCGATACGACGATCTGATCGAGCCTTTGCAGGAAGAACTGGTTGCCATGGCGCGCTGGGTCGCTGCGACCAAGGCCCGCGTGCTGATCCTGTTCGAGGGGCGCGACACGGCTGGCAAGGGCGGCGCGATCAAGGCCATCGCAGAACTGCTCAGTCCGCGCCAGTGCCGCACGGTTGCCATGACCAAACCGAGCGACGTCGAGAGCACCCAGTGGTATTTCCAGCGCTATATCACGCAGTTGCCCGCAGCCGGCGAGATCGTCCTGTTCGACCGCAGCTGGTATAACCGGGCAGGCGTGGAAAAGGTCATGGGCTTTGCCAGCGACCAGCAGATCAAGGCCTTCCTGAGGCAGGTCAGCGATGTCGAGAAGCTGCTGACCGACGATGGGATCCTGTTGTTCAAATACTGGCTGTGCTGCGATCAGGAGCAGCAGGAAGAACGCTTTGCGGAGCGGCAGGCCGATCCGCTCAAGCACTGGAAGCTGTCGCCGATCGACCAATCGGCGCGCGAGAAATACGATGATTACACCAAGGCGCGCGAGGCTATGCTGAAGGCCAGCCACTCCAAACACGCGCCCTGGACCCTGGTCGATTTCAACGACCAGAAGCACGGGCGGCTGACCCTGATTCGCAATCTGCTCGACCGGCTGCCAGATACGCAGATCGATGCGCCCATGATCGACCTGCCGCCGCTGCCGGGGCCACTGTCCAAGGAGAAATACGGCGTCCTGAAACCGATTCCGCCTTTCAAGGACTAGCTTGACTTTCAGCCATGCTTGCGCCAGTGGCCGCAGCCTCAAAGGGGCGGCGTGCATTCGCCGCTCTCGTTGTTTCAAGTCCGCAGAGCTTGCGGGCAGATCGAAAGAATTAGGACTTAAGCCATGGCGAAGCCCGCAACTGTCAAGATCCGTCTGGTATCCAGCGCCGATACCGGTTTCTTCTATGTCACCAAGAAGAACCCGCGCAACACCACCGAGAAGATGAGCTTCCGCAAATACGATCCCGTCGTGCGCAAGCATGTCGAGTTCAAGGAAGCCAAGATCAAGTAAGTGGGTTCAGGCAGAGTTCAACGCTGGCAAGCCAAAGCCCCGGCCATGAACATCTTGACCTCACCCTTTCGCCTGGCTCTCCGCACCGCCGCTCTCGCTGCGGTCGCCTTTGGTGCCCCGCTCGCCCTGACCGCGGTTTCGGCACAGGCGCCTGCCCCAGTTCCGGCCCCAGCCCCGCCGACCACCGGCCCGCTTGCAGAAGCCGTAGCCGCGCTGCGCGGCATTACGACCCTGCGCGCCGACTTCATCCAGACCGATCGCAACGGCCAGCGGGCGGGCGGCGTGCTGACCATCAAGCGCCCCGGCAAGATCCGTTTTCAGTATGCGCCGGGCAACCCGCTGCTGATTGTCGGCGATGGCCGCGCGCTGACCTTGATCGATTATCAGGTGCGCCAGGTGCAGCGCTGGCCGATCGGCAACAGCCCGCTGGGCGCGCTGCTCGATCCTAATCGCGACTTGACCCGCTTCGGCCGCCTGCAGCCGACCGCCGATGCCAATGTCGTCAGCATCGAAGTGCGCGATTCTGGCCATCCCGAATATGGTGTGATAACCCTGATCCTCGTCCGCAAGGCCGGCGCGCCGGGCGGACTCGAGCTGACCAGCTGGGTTGCGCTCGACTCGCAGAACAAGCGCACGACGATTCGCCTGACAAATCAGCAGTATGGAATCGCCGTTTCCGATGACACGTTCCGGTGGAATGATCCCCGCCGCCCGGCTCGTCGCTAGGAGCCCTCAAGCCATCGCGCTTTGTGCCGCTCTTGCGACAAACCGCGACACTCCAGAAGCCGATGTTCACTTGGCAGACAGCCAAAAGTCCCTACATATGGTTTCGACGAAAGCGGCTTGAGGCGGGTTTCCCCCCCTGTTGCCCGCGCCTCCTGGTTGGCCGCCTAGTCAAGCGTGACGAACGCACAAAGGAACCCTCGTCCCAATGCCCCCGGGACGAGGGTTTTTTGCGTCCGGGATCGCGGGGGGCATGGACTTCGCAATTTAACCTGCCTTCACCCTCTTACGTCGTCCCCGCGCAAGCGGGGACCCATCTCCAGCCGTATAGGTTTGTGCAAAGTTCAAGATTTGGAGATAGGTCCCCGCTTGCGAGGGGATGACGAGTCGTTGGTTGACCAGCCTTGCCGGTCCTGCTCTTGGCACCTAAAGCCCTGCCATGCTGAAAATAGCCACCTGGAATATCAACTCGGTCCGCCTGCGCATGCCGCAAGTCGAGCGCTTCCTCACCGAACACGCGCCCGATGTGTTGTGCCTGCAGGAAATCAAGACTATCGAGGAGCTGTTCCCGCACGCCGCCTTCGAAGCGCTGGGCTACACCCACCGCGCGGTGCACGGCCAGAAGGGCTATCACGGCGTCGCTACCGTCAGCCGCATTCCCTTGCGCGAATACTCGCGTCACGACTGGCAAGCCAACGGCGAGGCGCGCCATGTCGGGGTTGAGCTCACCGGGTCCGGGCTGGTGATCGAGAACGTCTATATCCCCGCAGGCGGCGATGTGGCTGACCGCGAGGTCAATGCCAAATTCGGCCAGAAGCTCGATTTCTTCGAACGCATGACCCGCTGGGCCGACCAGCTCGACCGGCCGACCTTGCTGCTGGGCGACTTCAACGTCGCCCCGCTCGAATGCGATGTCTATGATCACAAGGCCTTGCTCAAGGTCGTCAGCCACACCCCGCTGGAAGTCGAAACGCTGGCCCGCCTCGCCGAGGCCCACGGCTGGGTCGACCTCGGCCGCAAGCACATCCCTGCGCCGCAGCGCAATTACTCCTGGTGGTCCTATCGCACATACTGGCAGGGCAAGGATCGCGGACGGAGGCTCGATCACATGTGGGCCTCGCCTGAGCTTGCTGCCAGCAGCAGCGGCCACCAGATCATCGAGGAAACGCGGCTGTGGGAGCAATGCTCCGACCACGTTCCGCTGATCACGGAATTCGATCTGTGAGTAGCCCTGCCCGCCGTGTTGCATTGGCGCTTGATGCGCTGCGCCATGGCTGGCCGATCATGTTTGACGGTGCCTTCGCTCTGCTGCCCGCCGAGACCGGCCTTGGCGACAGGCCCACGGCCAAACGCATGCTGATCTCCGCCGCCCGCGCCGCAACGCTCAAGCTCGCCAACCAGCGCGAGGCCGCCGAGCCCGATGCGCCGGTGCTGATCCGCGGTGCCGAGCCGTTCGACCTTGCATTGGCCCGCGCTGTTGCCGATCCGGCGCTCGATCTGCTCTATCCGATGAAAGGCCCCTTCGTGGCCGAGCATCTGGAACACCGCGCAGAGGCAGTGGCAGCGATGGAGCTGGCGCGGCTTGCCGGCGTGCTACCGGCCTTCCTCGTCGATGCCATTCCCGCAGGCGAAGGTCAGAGTGTCGCCGCCAGCGATCTCGCCGACTGGAAGGACAGCGCTCACCTCACCATCGCCACCCGCGCCCGCCTGCCGATCATGGCTGACGACGAGGCCGAGATCGTCGCTTTCCGCTCCGCCAATGACCTGCGCGAACATGTCGCGCTGATTGTCGGCGCGCAGAACGGCGACCGCGCGCCGCTGGTGCGGCTGCATTCAGAATGCCTGACCGGCGACGTGCTGGGCAGCCGCAAATGCGATTGCGGGCCGCAGCTCGACGCAGCACTCGCGGCGATGGCTGACGAGGCCCGCAAGGACTCTGGTTGGGGCGTGCTGCTCTATCTGCGCCAGGAAGGGCGCGGCATTGGCCTGATCAACAAGCTGCGCGCCTATCGCCTGCAGGATCAGGGATTTGACACGGTCGATGCCAACAACCGCCTCGGGCTGCCGACCGAGGCCCGCGATTTTCCGGTGGCGGCGCGGATGCTGGAGCTTCTCGGGGTGAAGGCAATCCGGTTGCTGACCAACAATCCGGCCAAGGTTGCGGCGCTGGAGGAGCAAGGCATCACAGTCGCCGAGCGGGTGCCGCACCAGCTGCCGTCAAATCCGCACAACGCCAGCTACCTTGCCACCAAGCGCGACCGCTCGGGGCATTTGCTTTAGCCAGTCTGTGTTTTGAGCACCGTATCGAACCACAACTCCTTCCCCCTTGATGGGGGAAGGATACGCAGGCTTGGCAACTTGTTGCCTAGCCGAAGTCGGATGGGGGTGTGCTCTCCGGCGGGCGCTGCGTGTGGGGCAAGATCACCCCAATCCAACTGCGCCTAGTGGATTGATTTTGACATTCGCATCCCGGTAACAACACAGGGCATCCGCGAATGTCAAAATCCTTAAAATCCACTAGAGACAATATATTGCTAGTGGTCCTTGAAGATTCTGACATTTGCTCCTGACCTATCCCAAAGCGGATGCAAATGTCAGAATCGGACCACTAGTTTCGCTTCACTCAACAAGGCTCCGTATCCTTCCCCCATCAAGGGGGAAGAAAACGGAAGCGAATAAACCCTACCGCCGGTCCGAACGCTTCAGCCCCGCACCAAGCGTGTTCTCACCAATCGCCAGCGCATCGCCGGACCAGTCGCCAACGAAGGTGCTGCTGAAATTGACCCCCGGCGCCATCCGCGCATTGTTGCCTTCAATACGCAGGCCTGCCGAGCTGTTGTGCTTGCCCTCTGCCGCCACCGCGATCAGCGCCGAATAGTTTTCCTTGTCCTTGCCCTGCACGAACCAGTTGCCCGCAATTTGGCCGGTGGCGCCGTTGCTCAGGTCGATCATGTAATTGGTCGTCCGGCCAGCGGAATCGTCGAAGCTGTTGTTCAGGATGGATACTCGCGGCGTGCGGGTCTTCAGGTAATGCCCACCGTGGCCGGCCTCGAAGCGCGAGCGTGTCACATTCAGCGCGCCGTAATCGCCGATATAGAGCGAATGGGCGCAGCCGCCCGGGCCTTCGCAGGTGCCGAGCCGGGTAAAGGTGGATTTGTCGACGGTGATTGTCCCGCCGTGATCCTCGCCGGTCAGGATGCCCTGCTGGCTGTCGCGGAACCAGCTCTGCGAAACCTCGAGATCGCCGTGCTCAAGACGAATCCCCGCGCCATTGAAATCGGGCACCTTGATATGAGTGAACACCAACCCCACGACCCGCGCGCGCCGTCCGCGCAATACCAGCGCCGCCTTGCCTTCGCAGGCCACGCCATCAAGCACCGCCTGCCCCGGCACCTCGGCAGTGTAGAGAATATCGCCGTCGGTCTGCACAGCGCAGTCGGCAAAGGCGAAGGAGGCAAAGCGGATCGTGCCAGTGCCCGAACCGATGGCATTGACCGCATCCTGCAACCGATCATAGCCGCGACCGGATTCTACGACGGTGTATGCGGCCACGCGCTGCGGCGCGCTGAACGCGGCTGGTGCTGTGATCGCCAGTGCCACTGTCGGTGCAAGCGCAATGCGGAAAAACCGGTTCATGCCATTTTCCTTGGAACCACCTTATGAATCCCGGCAATAACATGGCGCAACCTGCTGGAAAACAGTGTTAACCTTGAAATCTTTGGCAGCTGCAATTTTTGATCTTGAAATCGGAGCGAATCCGTCTTAAAAACAATCCGCGGACCGGGCCCCTCTGGCGCGGCGTGTTGGCCGATAATGGCAATACGCTTCGTGATGTCGGACCGCATCGGATGACACCGATGCATGTGGGTCCGGGGCACACGTTCCCCCTCCTGAAATCAGGCCCATGCGTAGGCACATCCGATCGAGCTTTGTTCTGTTCGATAGGGAGTTTTGTCTTATGCCAAACCATGTTTTCCGACTTCTGGAACGCCACCAGAAACTCGACGATCTTCTGCGCCGGGCGCAGGCCAGTCGCTTTTCGCATCCCTTTGAGGTCTTGCGGTTGAAGAAGCTGAAACTGGCAGTGAAGGACAGGCTGGCCAGACTCGCGCGTTAACCCCCCGCAGTCTTCTGGCACTGTCCGGAGCGTCGGCACGTTGTAGCGCACGTCGGTGTGCCGACGCTCCACTCTTTTTTCAATAGGTGATCCATAATGGAATTCTTTTTCGCTGACTGGCTTGGAACGCCGGTCTGGTTCTGGCTTTCGTTTGCCGGCATCGTCGTGCTGCTCACGGCATTCGATCTCGGCTTTCTCCACAAGGAAGATCGCGAAATGGGGATTGCCGAAAGCCTCAAGCTTTCGGCCTTCTATATTTCCGTCGCCCTGGCCTTCGGGGCCTGGATATGGATCGAGAGAGGCGCCGATCTCGGTCTCAAGTATTTTACCGGTTTCTTCATCGAGAAAGCGCTGTCGATCGACAATGTCTTCGTCATTGCCATGATTTTCACCTTCTTCTCGATACCGGCAAAATACCAGTACCGCGCCCTTCTATGGGGAATTATCGCGGTAATCTTCCTGCGCGGGCTGATGATCGCCGGCGGCGCCGCCTTGGTCGCCGAGGCCTATTGGGTGCTCTACATCTTCGCCGCATTCCTGATCGCCACTGGCGTCAAGATGCTGTTCGCCTCCGATCACGCACCCGACATCGGCAAGAACCCGGCGGTTCGCTGGATCTCGAAGCATATGCGGGTGACAGACGAACTGCACGCCGAGCGCTTCTTTGTGCGAGTGCCCGATGCTGCGAGCGGCAAGCTGGTAACCGCGGCAACGCCGCTGTTTCTGGCGCTCGTCGTCATCAATCTGGCCGATCTGGTCTTCGCCGTGGACTCGGTGCCGGCGATCTTCGCGATCACCACCGACACCTTCATCGTCTATACCTCGAACATCATGGCGATCCTCGGCCTGCGAGCGCTCTATTTTGCCCTCGCTGCCATGGTGCACCGCTTCCACTACCTCAAATTTGCCCTGGCCCTGGTACTGGTGTTTATCGGCTCGAAGATCCTGATTGCCGACTTCCTGCTGGGCGGCGCCAAGTTCCCGCCGCTGGCCAGCCTCGGCATCACTCTCGGCCTGATCGCCGGCGGCATCCTCTATTCGCTGTGGAAGACGAAAGTGTCCACGACCGCAGCAGACGGGAGCGCGGCAAGCTGATGATCCAGAGAGTCCTTTTCGCCCTGGCAGTGTCGCTGGCGCTGGCCGCGCCTGCCAGGGCCGCCGATGAGCTGCAACTCCTGATCAATCCATCGGTCACGGCGAATCTCGACGAAAGAACTTCGCTCAGACTGGAAACCACACACCGCTTTCGCCCCGAGCCAGGGGCCGATCTCTTCTCCGCGCGGCTCTGGATTAACCGGAAGGTAGCGCAAGGTGTGACGGCAAGCGCCGGAATCGAGCGGCGCAAGGAAGGCGAGGTGCGCGAAACGCGGTTGCTCCAGCAAGTGGCCTACCCATTGGCCGGACCGATCCAGGCGCGCACCCGCATCGAGCAGCGGTTCCGCAGCAACGATACCCGCACCGCCTGGCGGTTGCGCCAGCGGCTGGGCGCCTCGTTCCCGCTGTCTGATCGCGACAACGCCTGGCGATTTGCGGTGAACGCCGAGACCACCTTTGTGCTGCGCGCCGGCCGCCCAGGCGCGCAGACCGGGCTCACCGGCCTGCGCGGTTTCGCGGGCTTCGAGAAGAAGTTCTCCGGCCTCGACCTCAGTCTGGGCTATGTGCGCCTACAGTCTGTGCGCAGGAACGCACCCGACCTGGTGGGCCACGCGCCCTTCATCGGCCTGGGGTTCACGCTCTAGGGCAATCAAGCGCCATGCTGAGGCACTATCCCGGTGCGCCTCAGTACTCGCGAATGACCGCCAGAAAAGCATCGCCATAGGCCTCGAGCTTGCGCGCGCCGACCCCGTTGATCGTGCCGAGCTGATCGGAATTGGCCGGGCGGCTGGCAGCCATGTCGCGCAGCACGGCATCGTGGAACACCACATAGGGCGGGACACCAGCCTCAGTGGCGAGCTCGCGCCGCAGCGCACGCAGCGCCTCGAACAGCGGATCGCCCAGCGGATTGACCCCGCCTGCCCGCTCCTTCCGGCGCTTGCGCTCGCTCTTCGGCGCCAAGGCCAGCATGACCGGCACATCGCCCTTGAGGATCTCGCGTGCATCGCCGGCCAGCATCAGCCCGCCATGCTCGGTCGTCGCCAGAGAGCCGCGCGCCTGCAAGGCCCGCGACACCTGGCGCAGCAGCGGCGCCTCTTCACTATCCACGATTCCGAACACCGTCAGCTGATCATGCCCGCGCTGCTGGATGCGCTCATCGGCCTGGCCCAACAGCACCTTCTCGATATAGCCGTAACCAAAACTCTGCCCGGTCCGATAGACCGCCGAGAGCAGCTTCTGCGCCGTGGTCGTGCCGTCCGCAACGCCGGGCGCATCGAGGCAATTGTCGCAATTGCCGCAATTGGCCGGCGGATCCTCGCCGAAATGGCGCAGCAACAGCGCGCGGCGGCAACCCGCCGTCTCGACCAAGGCTGACAGCGCCTGAAGCCGCGTGCGCTCGCCCGACCGGCGGTGTTCCTCGACTTCCTCGACGCGTTTGCGGGCCAGGGCAAAGTCCGCCGCCGCCCACAGCATCACTGCTACTGCATCGTCGCCATCGCGGCCCGCACGGCCGGTTTCCTGATAGTAGGCCTCGATCGACTTTGGCACCCCCGCATGGGCAACGAAACGCACGTCGGGCTTGTCGATGCCCATGCCGAAAGCCACCGTGGCAACAATCACCATGTCTTCAGAAGCCACGAATGCCGCCTGATTGGCCGCGCGTTCCTCCGGCGCGAGGCCCGCATGATAGGGCAGCACCCGCCTCCCGGTGACCTCGGAAAGCTTCTCCGCCAGCTCCTCCACCTTCCGCCGCGTCGGCGCATAGATGATCCCCGGCCCGCTCTGCTCGCCCATCAGATCGCGCAGCTGCTTCAGCGCATTCTCGCGGTGGCGGATTGCATATTTGATGTTGGGCCGGTCAAAGCCCGCAATGATCAACCCGTCCTCGCCGATGCCGAGCTGGGTGAGAATATCGGCCCGCGTCTGCGCGTCTGCCGTCGCGGTCAGCGCCAGCCGGGGGACATCCGGGAAACTGTCCATCAAGGGGCGCAGCAGGCGATAGTCCGGGCGGAAATCGTGGCCCCATTCGGAGACGCAATGCGCCTCGTCGATGGCGAAGAGGCAGACGGGCGCGGAAGCCAGCAGCTCGCGGAAATGCCCCTGCGAGGCGCGCTCGGGCGCGGCATAGAGCAAGTCCAGCTCGCCCGCACGGAAACGGTCAATGGTCTCCTCGCGGTTGGCGTCGGCGCTGGTCAAGGTCGCGGCACGGATGCCATTGGCCTCGGCGCTGCGCAGCTGATCGTGCATCAAGGCGATCAGCGGCGAAATCACCACGCAGGTCCCCGGTAGCATCACCGAAGGCAACTGATAGGTCAGCGATTTGCCCGCGCCCGTAGGCATCACTGCCAGCGTCGATTGCCCCGCCAGCACGCGGCCGACGACTTCCTCCTGCCGCCCGCGAAAAGCGGAGAAGCCGAAAGTGGCGTGGAGCATGTCGAGGGCTGGCTGCATGGCTTTCTCCAGTGGCCTATGGCAGGGCAGCGGGCAACAGCGCAGGAGCAATCGCACCAGTTTCGTCACCCTGAACTTGTTTCAGGGCCCATTGTGCAGCATGCTCGGAGCCCTCGGGAAGGAACCAAACCTCTCGACCTGCTTGAAAATGCGCGCTCCGGTTGTGCTGAGAAATGGGCCCTGAAACAAGTTCAGGGTGACGGAGCATGATGGGTTTGGTTCAGATGCAAATGCTGGGCAACAGAGCGGAGAGCCAAATTATGCCATCGCCAACACATCGCGTCGCCGTCGTCACCGGAGCCAGTGCGGGGATCGGCCGGGAAGCGGCGAAGCAGCTGGCGGCGCAGGGCTGGCGCGTGATCGCCACCGGGCGCGACGCTGCACGCTGTCAGACCGCCGAAGCCGAAATCAGCGCGGCGGCGAGCGGCCCCCCTGCAACCTTCATCCGCGCCGACCTGTCACTGATGGCCGATGTCCGCCGCCTCGCCAGCGAGATCGCCGCGCTCACCCCGCGCATCGATATTCTCGCCAACAACGCCGGCGGCATGCCCGCGCGCTTCGAGATGACAGCCGAAGGCCTGGAAGCCAATTTCGCCGGCAATCATCTGGGCCCCTTCCTGCTCACCAATCTGCTACTGCCCCAACTGCGCGCGGCGGCCAAGGCATCGCCCAAAGGCGCGGTGCGGATCATCAACACCTCGTCAGACCGCAGCGAATTCATCCCCACGCTCAATCTGGATGACATGCAGAACCTGGAGGGCTGGTCCTGCGGCCTCGCCTATTGCAGCGGCAAACTGGCCAACGTCCTTCATGCGAGGGCGCTGGCCGGGCGGCTGGCGGCAGACGGGATCATCGCCCATTCCTTCCATCCGGGCACGGTCGACAGCAATTTCTTCGACGACCTCGAAGACAGCACGCGTGCCCACACCGACACGCTTTACAAGATGCCGGTGGCGGAAGGGGCGGATACGCTGCTGTGGCTGGCTTTGGCAGAGGAACCGGGGGAGAGCAGTGGTGGGTATTGGTTTGAGCGGGGGCCTCGCGTGGCCAATGCGGTGGTGGATGATTCTGCGTTTATTGAGCGGTTTTGGGGGGAGAGTGAGAAGCTGGTGGGTGGGGGATCTTCGACCTGAAGTTCACTCCACCTTCACCGTCATCCCGGCCCTTCGACAGACTCAGGATGACCCGGGATCTCGCTTTTCCTCTGCAACCTTGCGCTCAGTAGCACTTGGTGCTACATAAAACCATGGCCGATCCCGCAATCCCGCGCGCCTTCAAATCGGCATGGTTTGCCAGAACCGCGAAGAAGGCGAAGATTTCGGACGCCATGCTGTGCAAAGCGATTGCGCAAGTCATGGCAGGCCAGGCCGACGATCTGGGCGGCGGCGTGTTCAAGAAGCGATTGAGCGACAACCAGTATCGTTCGATCATTTTGGCGCGGGGCGGACACTTCTGGGTCTATCAATTTCTGTTCGCCAAGCAGGACCGGGCGAACATTGATGAGGCCGAGTTGCAGGGGTTCCGGCAGATAGCCAAAGTCTATGCGACGATGACGCAGGCACAGGCGGATGGGCAAGTGTCCGACGGCTACTGGATCGAGATTTGTAAAGCTGGGTTGGAGCGAGAACGATGAACAAGACACGGTATAAAAGCGATGCCTTCGAGTCGATTCACGAGTCGGCTACGGGGCTATTCCGCTCAGGTGTGATCGACAAGGAAACCATGCGCGAGTTCGACGAAGCCTGCCTTGCGCCCGTGGCCAAGTTTGCGCCCAAGGATATCAAGCGGCTGCGTGAGGCCAACAAGGTCAGCCAGCCCGTCTTCGCGCGCTATCTCAACACCAGCGAGTCTACCATCGAGAAGTGGGAGACAGGGGCCAAGCGTCCGAGCGGCATGGCGCTGAAGCTGCTCGCCATCGTCCAGAAGCATGGGTTGCAGATGCTGGCTTGAGAGGCGGACGCGGGTGCAAGTTTGGGGGTAATTGCACCTGTCACCGTAATTCCAGATATGCGTGGTCTTGTCAGATACATACAATCCTGCATACATGGTCATTGGTCATCCTCCTTGTTTGGAGCGCACTCGCGGCGACTCCGTACCAACCAGGAGGATGGCTACATCAATTACGCAACGTCACCGTAATTTCATCGGCAATCAGCGCGAGATTGTCCGGATCAACCGCCAGATAGCCGCGCAGCCGGGCAGCCGGGCAAGCCGGGAGGGGCGTTCATCGCTCTTGCACCTTCCCCGCCATTGCGCCCTTCCCCCGTCACTATGCAATGGTAATTACAAATTGCGGAGACAGGGCATTTAATTATCGATAATACAGCACAAATCGGGGAAGACGGGTCATTCCTTTAAACTATCGCGCCGGAGCAAGAGCGTCAATATCTGGGTAAATATGGACGCGTCACTGTAATTCGGAGCTTCGAAGGAGCCACCCGCCCTTCCGGGCGGGAAATGATTGAAGGCTGATCAGGATACCCACTCTAAGGCATTAAACCGAGGATCAGAAGAGATGGCTGAATGGAGGGTTCCTAAGAACTCAACGTAGGCCGCATTACCGCTGAAGATGCGCTTCAATAAGGGCGAGGCGTCCTCGGTCTGGATCAGCTTTTTCTCGCCCATATCTGTGACCAGCAACCAAAATTTTCTGCCCGGCCATTCCGCATAGAACTCCCAGCTATCGTGTTCGACATCCAGCGAAGGTGTTGATGAGTCCACGCCCACCGATCTCAGAGTCTTCTGTGGTTGCCGCCCGTGAAGCAAGAAGTTTCTGAACCGGTGAGCAGGTGATCGAGCGCGGTCTTCTGTCAGGCCTTTGATTGCGGCGTTTTCGCAAAGCCGCTGGCCGGTATGGTGATCCGCAGATCAGGTCCAAA
>CANJCQ010000042.1 GCA_947473355.1 Sphingomonadaceae bacterium
GATCCCACCGCAACAATGCGCGGCCTTGCCGGTGCCACGCCGCGCTCGGCAGTCATGGCGATGCGCACTTCAGAAACTTCGCCATGTCCGGCCAAAGCTTCACGGATTGCCGCTTCGAGCCGCTCGCGCTCAAGCTTGTCCAATCCGCCAACATCGAGCACCAGATTTGCGACGCCGAGGGTCAGTTCCAGCCTCTGCAAACGACTCAGCGCCAGCGGCGGGAGGGCCTGTTTTACACTTTCGCTGTGGTTACTGCCGCTCATTGCTGCTCCGAATGTTCGATTTGCGCCCCACTAGCGGGAAAAAACCGGGGCAGGCACTGTTTTTGTTGGCGAGTGCTTCCTATAACATTGTCCATGAAAACATTCGGCGAAACGATCACTCGCAGGGTTCTGGCCATGGCCGGACGGAAAAGTCCCTGGGGAGGCGGTGATAAAGGAGCCTCCGGGGAACACTCCGGAGACGACACTGCGGACACTGGCGGCGGCGGCGATCCCGACGAGCCGTCCGGCGACCCGGCACCCGGCAGCGCACCTCCACGCGGACCGCGCAATCCCTGGCTGCCCACCGGAGATGGTCCGCCACGCCGTTCTGCTGGCTTCGAAGATCTGTTTCGCCCAAAGGATGGCCCGCGCAAAACTGGCGGCGGAGGCGGAGGCGGCGGTTTTGGCGGCGGCTTCCCGCGCATCCCGCAGCGACCTGACGGCAAGAGCTGGCTCTCGCTGATCATCGGCGGCCTGGTGCTGGTATGGCTGTTTTCCAGCACCGTGCATATGGTCGGCCCCAAGGATCAGGGACTGGTCACGACATTTGGCAGCTATAGCCACACCATCGGGCCGGGCGTCTCGGTAACCCTGCCCTGGCCAATCCAGTCCGTTGCCGTCGAAGACGTCACATCGATTCGCCGCGACACCATTCCTGATGGGGAAGAAGAGAAGCTGATGCTGACCAGCGACAAGAACCTGGTCGATCTGTCCTACCTGGTGCGCTGGACGATCAAGGATTTGCGCAATTTCAAATTTCGCCTCGCCGATCCCGAAGATACCGTCAAGGAAGTGGCCGAAGCCGCCATGCGCGCGACTGTCGCCGAAGTGCAGCTCAACGAAGTGATCGGCGGCACCGGGCGCGGCAAGATCGAGCAGAACGTACGGGTGCGGATGCAGGCAATTCTCGATGCCTACAAGGCAGGCGTGCTGATCCAGGGCGTCGAACTCAAGAAGACCGATCCGCCCGAAAAGGTCGTCCAGGCCTTCCAGAACGTCAATGTCGCGCAGCAACAGGCGGAGAAGTATCAAGCCGATGCCCGCGCCTGGGCGGGTCAGGTTGTGGCTATTGCCCAGGGTGAAGCGGCCTCGTTCGACAAGGTCTATGGCCAATACAAGCTCGCCCCTGAAGTGACTCGGCGCAGGCTTTATTATGAGACCATGGAGCGGGTGTTGCGCAACAACGAGAAGGTGATTGTCGAGGCAAATGGCGTGACGCCATATTTGCCGCTTTCGGAAGTTCGCCGACGGACGCCGCCTGCTGAAGTTCCTGCAGCAGCAGTGCCGCCAGCCGCAGGAGGCCAATGATGCTGCGTGAAATCTGGGAAGAAAATCGTCCTGCTCTGGCAGCCCTCGCGGCGCTGGTGCTGGCATTACTGTCGTGCCTTGTCGTTGTGCCGGAGACCGAGCAGGCGGTTGTAATTCGCCTCGGCGAGCCCAATCGGGTGATCAACCGCTACCGACCCAATGTCGCCTTTGGCGCCACCGGGGCAGGACTGACCTGGCGCATTCCGTTCTTCGAACAACTCGTCAAGATCGACCGCCGAATTCTCTCGGTGGACATGCAGTCGCAGGAAGTGCTCTCGACTGATCAACTGCGCCTCCAGGTCGATGCCTATGCCAGGTTCCGCATCATCGATCCGGTCAAGATGGTACGCACTGCCGGCACCACCGAGCGGCTCAAGGAACAGCTCCAGCCAATCCTCACGTCGGTGCTGCGCCAGGAACTGGGCAAACGTACATTCCAGTCTCTGCTGACGGCCGATCGCGGTGCAGCCATGCTGCAGATCCGCGATGGTCTCGACAAGGAGTCCCGCGAATACGGCGCCCAGATCATCGATGTGCGGATCAAGCGCGCCGATCTGCCGGAGGGGGCTCTTGAGAGCACCTTTGCCCGAATGCAGGCCGGGCGCGAACAGGAAGCGACCACGATCCGCGCCGAAGGCCAGCGCAATGCCCAGATTATTCGTGCCGAGGCCGAAGCTCAGGCCTCCAAGACCTATGCCGACGCATTCAACAAGGATCCGCAATTCTACGATTTCTACCGGGCGATGAAGAGCTATGATGCAACCTTCGCCGATCCGGAGAACAAGTCTGGCAGCACGATCATTCTTTCGCCGGACAACGATTATCTGCGGCAGTTCAAGGGGCGCTAGAGCTGCCATTCAATCCCGGTTAAGCCATTCTGGCCACTATCGGACACTGCATAGCGGTACAGCCCTGCGCCGCTGTCGCAGCAAACAAAGGACGTGATGCCCGTGCGATATGCTTATGGTGTAACTGCTGCCCTGTTGCTTGGCGGCTCGACCCTGACCCTGGTGACTGGCCTGCCGGCTGGAGCGCAGGTTGCGCAGAACGATACCCAACAGATGCAAAACATGGTGCCGCGTGCTGGTGCGCCGGCGAGCTTTGCCGACCTCACCCAGCAGCTCGCCCCTGCCGTGGTCAATATCGCCACCCGCCAACGCGTGCGCGTGGCCAACACCAATCCTTTCGCCGGAACTCCCTTCGAGGACATGTTCGGCGGCGGTCAGGGCGGCGCCCAGCAGGGGCCGCAGACCCGCGAGGCGCAGTCGCTCGGCTCGGGCTTCATCATCTCAGCTGACGGCTATGTTGTCACTAACAGCCACGTCATCACTGCCGATGGCCAGGGCGAAGTTGAATCGATCACCGTCAACATGCCTGACGGCACCGAATATCCCGCCAAGCTGATCGGCCGCGATGCCGCATCCGATCTTGCGGTGCTCAAGATCAGCTCGCCCAAGCCGCTGCCTTTCGTCAAATTCGGCGATTCGCGCAGTGCCAGGGTCGGCGATTGGGTGATCGCCATCGGCAATCCGTTTGGCCTGGGCGGTTCGGTTACCTCAGGGATCATCTCGGCGGTTTATCGCAACACCGGCTCAGGCTCGGCCTATGATCGCTATCTCCAGACCGATGCCGCGATCAATCGCGGCAACAGCGGCGGCCCGATGTTTGACATGAAGGGCCAGGTGATCGGCATCAACAATGCGATCTTCTCGCCCACCGGCGGCTCGGTCGGTATCGGCTTTGCTATCCCTGCAGAAACCGCAGCGCCGATCGTCGAGCGGCTCAAGAACGGCCAGACCATCGATCGCGGCTATCTTGGCGTGCGCATCCAGCCGCTCAATGAAGACCTCGCCGATTCGCTGGGCATCCCCCACCGCAAGGGCGAATTCGTCCAGGCGACCGAACCGGGCAAGCCCGCCGCTGCTGCCGGTATTCAGCCAGGCGACGTAGTGCTGACCGTGGCTGGCAAGGAAGTCAGCCCGGAACAGACGCTGTCCTACATCGTCGCAAATACCGCGCCGGGCAGCCGCATCCCCATAGAACTGATCCGCGACGGTCGCCGCATGACCGTCACTGCCACGGTCGGCAAACGGCCGAGCGAGGAGGAACTGGCACAGCAGACTTTTGACCCCAGCCAGGCTGATGATGCCGATCCGATGAGCAAGCCGCCCAAGCAGCAGGGCGAAGGCATTGCTGAAAAGGCGCTCGGCCTGTCGGTCATCCCGCTGAATGCCCAGATCGCTCGCCAGCTCGGCGCCAGCGAAGACACGCAAGGGCTCGTGGTCACCGTGGTCGATCCTTCGTCCGACGCTGCCGCCAAGGGCCTGCAACGCGGCGATATCGTGCTCTCTGCCAACTATCGCGCGATCACTTCGATCGCGGCGCTCGAAGAAACCATTCGCGGCGCCAAGTCCAGCAACCGGGTGGCCGTTTTGCTTCGCATCCAGCGACGCGGCGCGCCTGCCAGCTATGTGCCGGTCCGGCTCCGCTGATTGGGTAATGCGATCGCTCCCTCTGGAGGGAGGGGGCGGTCGAAATTACTCCGTCACCCTGAATTTGTTTTTGGGCCCATTTCTCCGCACGATCAGATTGTGGATTGGCAAGCAAACCGATGGGACTGGCCTATTCCGGCTGGCTACGAACCTGCGCCACAATAGGCCCTGAAACAAGTTCAGGGTGACGGGGAAAATCAAGTCAGTTCGGTATGCCATGTCCCCGGCTCCCCCGGAGGGAGGATTTTTGGCGGCCCAGCGCTGTGCCGTCGCCTGCCTACTGCTTGCCTCGCTTGCTGCCGGTCGCCTGATCGAGAAAATCGTCATTGGCAGCCGGCGGCACCGGCACCAGTCCGCCCTGCTCATCGACCATCGGCTCGCCGGGGCCGCCATCGAGCGGATCCTTGCGCTGTTTGCCCTGTGGCGGTTCGATCAGATTGCCCTGATCGTCGACCAGCGAATAATTATCCGGATTCGACAGCAGCGCCTCGTCGTCAGGTTCGATCTGCCAACTGGGCAGCTTGAGTTCGGTATCGAACTTTTCGACCGGGCGTGATGCCACTGCCACGCGCATATATTGCGCAAAGGCCCGCGCAGGCGCCGCGCCGCCTTGCAGGCCTGGGACTGGCTTGGCATCATCCCGGCCCATCCAAACGCCGGTGGTGATGCCGCTGGAAAAGCCCAGGAACCAGCCATCCTTGTTCGAGCTGGTGGTACCAGTCTTGCCGGCAACCGGCCGTCCGATCTGCGCCGCCTTGCCGGTGCCGGTCGCCACCGCCGATTGCAGCAGATCGGTGATCCCTGCCGCGACATAAGGCGCCACCAGCAGCTGGGCCCTTGGCTGCGGCCGGGTATATAGCACCTTGCCCTCGGTGGTGGTCACCTTGGCAATACCATAAGGTTCGATGGCATTGCCCTTGGCAGACACCGCCGCAAAGGCCCGGGTCATATCGATCAGCCTGACATCGGAACTACCCAGCACCATCGACGGCATGGTGTTGACCGGCGTGGTGATGCCGAAACGCCGCGCCATCCCGGCAACAATGCCGAAGCCGACCTGCTCGCCCAGCTTTGCCGCTACCGTATTCTTCGAATAGGCAAAGGCTGTCCGTACATCGATTTCCCCGGCATATGAGCCGCCCGAATTGTGCGGGCTCCAGCCTTCAATGGTGACAGGTTCGTCAACCACCCGGTCATCAGGCGTGATCCCGGCTTCCAGCGCCGCAAGATAGACGAACAGCTTCCAGGCAGAGCCAGGCTGACGCACAGCGTTGGTCGCGCGGTTGTAGTTTGAAGTTACATAATCGGTGCCGCCAATCATCGCCAGAACCGCACCATCACGGTCAAGACTAACCAGCGCGCCCTGGGCACCGGCGGGCGCCTGGGCATGGATCGCTGCGGCTGCGGTCTTCTGCAAATTGACGTCCAGTGTGGTCCAGACCTCGATCGGCTCACTGTTGTCCTGGACCAGCATCTCGAGCTGCGGCAGCGCCCAATCGGTAAAATAGCGGACCGCGTTCTGCCCGGATTCGGAGGCAAACTTGACTTCGGTCAGGTTTGCGCTCGCGGCTTCTTCCGCGCCAATCGTGCCATTGGCCTGCATCACTTCGAGCACCACCTTGCCGCGATCGACAGCGGCCTTGGCATCAGCGGTTGGCGAAAACCGCGATGGCGCCTTGACCAACCCCGCGATGATCGCCGCCTCCGGCAGCGAAATCTGGGTGCCGGCGTGGCCGAAGAACTTGCGCGAAGCCGAATCGACACCATAGGCGCCGCCGCCAAAATAGACTTTGTTGAGATAGAGCTCGAGAATCTGGTTCTTGGAAAATTTCCAGTCGATCGCCATGGCCAGCACAGCTTCGCGCAATTTGCGGGTCAGCGTTCGATCATTGTTCAGAAATATGTTGCGCGCCAACTGCTGGGTGATCGTCGATGCGCCCTGCTTGAAACGGCCCGACTGGTAACGCACGAAGATCGACCGGGCGATGCCGATCGGATCGACCCCGATGTGCGAGCGGAACCGCTTGTCCTCGACCGAAACCATGGCATCGCGCATTATTGCAGGGATTTGCGCATAGCTCAGCCATTTGCCGTAACTGGGCCCAAGCGTAACCAGCTCGGTGCCGTCACGCGCGCGCATCACGATCATCTGCTCGCCGACCTGAGTATTCTTCAGCTCGTCAAAGGATGGCAACGACTTGACCGTCAGGCCCACAGCGACTGCGACAACCGCCACTGCCAGAAGAACCAGCGCAAAGCCCCAGCCAAATAGCCGCCGTAACCAGCGGCGTGGCTTGCGGGACTTGCCTTGCGATGGCGGTGGTGCAGCCGGTTGCTGGCTCCGCCGAAGATTATCGTTGCGTGCCATCTGGCCAGTCAGACTCCCCGAACATCGCAGCGATCTGCATGGGCCTTGCCTAACATAGGCTTAACGGCAGGGGCAAAGGGGCTGGCCCGATTAGTCCCCCGCTGCCGTCATTTGCCTTTGGGCTAATCCTTCGGCTTGAACTCAAGGCTGGCGCTGTTGATGCAATAACGCAGGCCATTCTCGCCGGGGCCATCAGAAAATACATGCCCCAGATGCCCTTCGCACTTGGCGCAGCGCACTTCGGTGCGAACCATGCCGTGCGCGGTGTCACGCAACTCCTCGACTGCATCTTCTGCCAAAGGCGCGGTATAGCTCGGCCAGCCCGAGCCCGATTCGTATTTGGTGTCTGAGGCAAACAACGGTGCGCCGCAGCCGCCGCACATGTAGACTCCGGTCGCCTTGTTCTTTTCGTAGGCGCCGGTGAAAGCGCGTTCAGTTCCTGCCTGGCGCAGGATCTGGTATTTCTCGGGGCCGAGCTTTTCGAGCCACTCGGCTTCGGTGAGTTGTAATTTATCTGGCATCAGATTTACTCCGCAAATGTCGATCAGATCAGTGCAAATGCTCGACAATCAAAACGGTTCCATCGTGCCCCGAAACCCGCATCTTGGTGCCCGGCTCGGCATCAGGCCCTTTGGCCAGCCATTCGCTGTCGCCATGGTGGACCTTGCCGCTGCCGCCATCGATCGCTGAGGCAACCACCACGGTCTCACCAACCAGTCGTCCGCCGCGATCGTTCATCAGCGGATCGGCGGAGACTACCGGGTGCGCGGCAAGGAAGCGTTTGCCGACGAATACCGAAACAATCGCCAGCACTGCAAAAATCACCACCTGCAGCGGCAGGCCAATCGGCACGGCCCAGACAATCAACCCCGTGACCATTGCCGCCCCGGCTAGCCAAATCAGGAAGACGCCGGGAATTGCCATTTCAGCCGCGGCCAGCACCAGCCCGATCGCCAGCCAGCCATAATGCGGTTCGAACGAGAACATCGCCTTACTTCCCTGTCTTGTCGCCCAACGAATCCCGCACCAGCTCGCCGATCCCGCCAAGCGAACCGATCAGCTGGGTCGCCTCAACCGGGAACAGGATGGTCTTGGCATTGGGCGAAGTGGCAAAGGCTGCCACCGCCTCGGTGTATTTCTGCGCGACGAAATAGTTGAGCGCCTGCGTGCCTGAAGTTGCAATCGCCTCGGACACCACTTTGGTCGCCTGAGCTTCGGCCTGTGCCGCGCGTTCGCGCGCTTCGGCATCGCGGAAGGCGGCCTCTTTGCGGCCCTCGGCTGAAAGAATCGCGCTCTGCTTTTCACCTTCGGCCTTCAGGATTTCCGCCTGCCGGAACCCTTCGGCCTCAAGAATGTTCGCGCGCTTTTCGCGTTCGGCCTTCATCTGGCGAGCCATGGCGTTGGAAATATCAGCCGGCGGGCGAATGTCCTTGATCTCGATACGGGTGATCTTGACGCCCCACGGCTCGGTCGCATGATCGATCACTTGCAGCAACTTGGCGTTGATCTCGTCGCGCCGCGACAGTGTCTCGTCGAGGTCCATCGAGCCCATCACCGTGCGCAGGTTGGTGGTCGTCAGTTGCATGATCGCGACATAGAGGTTCGACACCTCATAGGCCGCCTTGCCGGCATCGAGCACCTGGAAGAAGACGATTGCATCGACCCCGACCATTGCATTGTCACGGGTGATGATTTCCTGCCCTGGAATATCGAGCACCTGCTCCATCATGTTGACCTTGTGGCCAACCCTGTCGATGAACGGGATGATCAGGTGCAGGCCCGGCTGCGCCGCCAGAGAATATTTGCCAAGCCGCTCGATGGTATAAACGAAGCCCTGCCGGACGATGCGCACGCCCATCAGCAGGAACAGGAAAACTACGACCAGCAGTGAAACCAGAAACCCGCCCATTGCATTGCTCCCAATCAGATGGCTGCCATGTTAGCGCCGGGAGCGCCGGGAGCAAGAGAAACCGGGATATGCTGGCCGCGATTGTCCCCTTGCCTTAGGTACCTCCTCGCGCTTTGTCGTCGTTTGCCCGTTTGATGACATATTGCCGGATCGCTTCGGCGTCTTCAGGCTTCAGCGCCGAAGCAAACGACACCATGCCATTGTGTTTCAGGGCACCGTCGATAACGACAATCCCGAATGCTTTGGCATCGTCAAGCGCTGCAGAATGCCGCAAGTCAGGGTTATTGCCGACCTGTGACACTGCCGAAAGACCGTGGCATGCGAAGCAATAGCGGCCATACAATTCCGATCCATGCTCAAGCTGAGCCGGCGTGCCAGTGTAGGGCGGTGGATCGAGCACGCGCGCGATCATCGGCGGCGGTGGCGGCAGCTTGCCTGTCCCCCCCAATCTGAACACCAGCAGCCGGCTGATGTTTTGCGAAGCCCCACCCTGGCCAGTCAGGACGGCGACATATTGTATTCCGTCAATCGCATAACTCATCGGAGCGGCACCAACGCCGCTTTGCACCGGAAACGACCACAATTTCGCACCCTTGTCGGCACTATAGGCAACGAAATCGCCAAGTGTCGTGCCCTGGAAGACCAGATTTCCTGCCGTCGCCAGTGTTCCGCCATTCAACGGCGCAGGCAGGGCAACTTGCCAAACCTGCTTTTGAGCAACCGGATCCCAGGCGATCAGCGCGCCGCTCGGAGCAGGCGTTGCAGCGGCTCCAGCTTGCTGCATTGCAGGCTTGTCAAGAACGCTGAAATCCAGGGCCGACTGCCAGCCAATGGCATCGGCCTTCCAGTTCTTTGCAGCAAGGTAAGGAAAAACTGCAATGTTCGCCGGGATATAGATCAGACCCGTCGCCGGGCTGTGGCTCATCGGTTGCCACGAATGCGCTCCGAAAAACGTGGGTGCGACCGGTGCGATAGCTCCCGACTTTTCATAGCGTGCCGCCGGGTTTATCTCGGCGCGTCCGGTTTTCGCATCGATCCCTTTGGCCCAATTCTGAGGCACAAATGGCCCTGCCGAAATAAACGCCCCGGTCTTTGCATCAAGTGTGTAGAAGAAACCGTTCTTTGGCGCATGCAGTGCGACATGCCGCTGCTGCCCGCCAATATTCAGGTCGGCAATTGTGATCTGCGCAGCGCTGTCAAAGTCCCAGCGGTCCTCGGGGGTTTCCTGAAAATGCCAGGCATATGCACCGGTATCGGCATCCACCGCGACGATAGACGAAGTGTATAGGCTATCGCCCTCGCGGCCCGCAGCGGCGGGGTTCCAGGGTTCGGCATTGCCGGTGCCAAACAGAACCAGATTGGTCGCAGGATCGTAGGTGATCGAATCCCACACCGTGCCACCGCCGCCCAGTTTCCACCAGTCTCCGGTCCAGCTTTTGGCGGCCTTCTCCATCGCCGAGTTCTCGAAACCGTCAGCCGGATTGCCTGGGACAGTATGGAATTTCCACAGCTCGTCGCCGCTCTGAGCGTCATAGGCAGCGATATACCCACGCGCCTTGTATTCCGCTCCGCCGCTACCGATGAAAACTTTGCCCTTCGCCACGCGCGGTGCGCCGGTGATGGAATAGTCCTGCTGGTTGGGCACCACAGTCTTGGACCAAACGACATTTCCGCTTTTCTGGTCGAGTGCCACCAGCCGCCCGTCGAGCGTGCCGACATAGACCTTGTCGCCATAGAGCGCGACGCCGCGATTGACTGCATCGCAGCAGGCACGAATCAAGGTTTCGCGCGGCACCTTGGGATCGTAAGCCCATTTGAGCCCGCCGGTCTTCGCATCGTAGGCTTTCACCATGGACCATGCGGTGGAGATATACAGCACACCATCATGCATCAGCGGCGTCGCTTCTTGTCCGCGCGCGGTATCGAGGTCTGCCGACCAGGCGAGACCGACCTGGGTGACGTTCTTGTCAGTGATCTGGGTCAGCGGCGAGAAACGCTGCTCATTGTAATCACGGCCATAGCTCAGCCATTCGCCCTCAGGCGCGGCCTGAAGCATGGCATCGGTCACCCCTTGGCTGGGCGGCGGCGAAGGATGTTTTCCGCATGCCGCCAGCAGGATGAGCGCAGCAACTCCCAGTGCCTTGATCTTCATGGCCTATCCCTCCCCCGAAGAACGAAGAATTGCGCCGGATAATTGCCCAACGCAAGCAATAGCGATCAGAGTGACGTGTAGAGCGCCAGCAACCGCACCCATGCCCGTTCGGCCTGCGCTGCATCGTAAACCGGCGAATCCGCCACGCACCAGCCGTGATTGGCCGGATAGACCTCGATTTCAGCCGGGCGCTTCGCGGCATCGGCCGCCGTGCGCAGCGCGTCCTTGTCACCCGGGGCGCGGGCATCGTCGCCCTGGGCGATGGCGATGAGGTAGCTCGCCTGGGACTGACCCAGCAACTGGACGGGGCTGTCGGCTGCGGTGCCAACCAGCCCTCCGCCATGGAAGCTTCCAACTGCGCGCACCCGGCCCGGCGCGGCGGCGGCGGTGCGGACCGCGAAAGGCCCGCCCATGCAGTAACCCTGACTGCCGACGCCCTTGCGCGTGTTGACGGCTGTCTGGGTATCCAGCCATGCAACGAAAGCGGCGGCATCGCGGGCGACACCAGCGGCAGTCACGCCGGCGATCATCGGCGCAAGCTTGGCCTGACCTTCCGGGGTGCGCCATTCGGCAAAGCTGTTCAGCACTGGCGCGGGAGCATTGCGATAATACTGGTTGACCACCAGCACGGCATAGCCCGCCGCAGCGAGCCGCCGGCCCATAAGGTAAAACGCTTCGCGCAGCCCACCGATATCGGGCCAGATGATCACCGCCGGCCGTTTGCCCCGCGCCGGATGGACGAAGAAGGCGTCGGCCATACCGTCGGGCGTCTGGATCCGGACGGTGCTTTCGGTCAGCGCCGGGGTCTTTCCGTCGCTCGGTTTGGCGCAGGCGACCATGGCTGCCGCCGCGCTCATCGCTGCAAACTGCCGCCGCGAGATGCCGCCTCTATCCGCAGAAGCGCTTTCCAGAGCTGCCGCTGCTTCCGCTTCAGTGAATTCGTCGCACATGCCTTGATGATCCCGACTTGCCTGATGAAGCGACGAGGCTAACACAGGGCATCAAACCCGGCAAAGCGAGGAATTGCGCATGGTGGATGATCCCGACCATATACCCGGCTGGCAACGTCTTGATTCGCGCATCACGACTTCGGGCAGGATCGCTGCGGGAGATATTGCCAGATTGGCAGAGATCGGCGTGCGCCACGTCATCAATCTGGCGTTTGCAGACTCGCCCGGCGGACTGGCAGATGAAGCGGCTTTGATGGCTGCGGCCGGGCTGCGCTACAGCCATGTGCCCGTACCCTTCGGCGCGCCCGATGAGGATCATTTCGCAGCCTTCCGCGCGGCTCTGGAATCGTCAGCCGAACCGGTTCATGTCCATTGCATCATGAACTGGCGGGTCTCGGCCTTTTTCTATCGCTACAACCGCGATGTCCGTGGCATGGATGAGACTACGGCGCGGGCGATGATGGAACACCACTGGTCGCCCGAAGCCAGCGAGAATCCGGACGCACAGGTCTGGGCCCGGTTCATTGCAGCGAGAGGGAATTGATGGATTTCAGCGGCCAGCACGTCGTCATCACTGGTGGATCGACCGGTATCGGCCGGGCCACCGCCGAGCGCATTGCTGCGCTGGGCGGCAAGGTAACCCTGCTGGCGCGGCGCCCCGACAAGCTCGACGAAGCGGTTGCCGCAATCGGCCCCGCAGCCTTCGCCATCCCCTGCGATGTTGGCGACAAGGCTGCCCTGCTTGCGGCCCTCGATGCTGCAGCCCAGTGGGGCGGCCCGATCGACGGCCTGTTCCTCAATGCCGCTGCGCCAGGTACCTATGCCCTCACCAGTGATTACAGCGACGAGGACTTTGCCGAAACGCTTCGGGTCAATGTCTGGTCTCCCTTCTGGGCCTTGCGCCATGTCCTCCCGGCAATGGTCGAGCGTGGCAAGGGCGCTGTGCTGATTACCGGCACACTGGGTGCGGTGCGCGGCATGGCGGGCAACATGGGCTACTGCGTCAGCAAACACGCCACGCTCGGCATCGCGCGCACTGTGGCGATGGAAGTGGCGGCAAGCGGGGTGCGCTGCAATTGCCTGCACCCCGGCTTCATCGACACGCCAATGATGAACGGCGCCCCCGCCGAAGCGGTTTCCGCCATGGTTGCAACCACGCCGCAAGGGCGGATTGGACGCCCCGAGGAAGCAGGCGCGGTTGCGGCCTTTCTGCTTTCAGACCTTGCCAGCCATGTCACGGGCCAGGAACTGGCGGTGGATGGCGGGGTGCTTGGGACTCTTGCGATCCGCTGACGCCTGGGGCGATCCGCTGACGCCTGCACTCATCCGTTGGCGAAGTTGAGTTCCAGATTGATGTTGTTCGGATCCTTCAGAGTGATCTGGCGGAATGTAACTTCGGGCCGCTCCATCGCGTTAAACGCAAGGCCCATCCCGGCGAGCCGCTCTTTTGCCAATTCGTAGCCGCTGCAGCGAAATGCAACGTGGTGCAGCGCGCCGGTCGTCGCACCCACTATGTGGTCTGGCCCGTAATCGCGTTCGGGAGTCTTTAGGCCGATATGCACGATGGGAAACCCGGCATCGTCGAACATCCACGCGCCCTTGTAGCCCATCGCCGCCCCGGCGGATTCGCCGCGTTTCAAACCGAGCACATCGGCGTAGAAGTTGGCCGTCTTATCAAGATCATCCGTAAGAACATTAAAGTGATCTATCGCACTGACTAACATGTTCTCTCTCCCGCTGGCGGTATCATCAGCTCCTGAATACCACTGTCCGACCGCCATTGAGCAAAACCCGGTCTTCCAGATGCAGCCGCACCGCTTCTGCCAGCACCCGCCGCTCTATGTCCCGTCCCTTGCGGACAAGGTCATCCGGCGAGTCGGCATGAGTGATCGCTTCGACATCCTGATGGATAATCGGCCCCTCGTCGAGGTCTGTCGTGACATAGTGTGCAGTCGCCCCGATCATCTTGACGCCGCGCGCATGAGCCTGGTGATAGGGCTTGGCACCCTTGAATCCCGGCAGGAAGGAGTGATGGATGTTGATGCAGCGGCCCGATAGGAAGCTCGCCATCTCGTCAGAGAGAATCTGCATGTAGCGGGCCAGCACGATGAGTTCGGCCCCACTCGCCTCGACCAGCGCACGAATCTGGGCCTCTTGGTCAGCCTTGGTGTCTTTGGTCACGGGCAGATAATGGAAGGGAATATCGCCGACCATCGAATGGACCAGCACTTCGCGCGGATGATTGCAGACGATCGCGACCACTTCCATCGCAAGCTCGCCAATCCGCACCCTGTAAAGCAGATCGGCAAGACAGTGATCGAACTTGCTCACAAGCAGCATCACCTTGCGCGGGCGCTCGCGGCCCCTGAGGCTCCAGCGCATGCCATATTCGTCCGCTATGCTGGCGAATCCGGTGCGGATCGCTTCAGGGTCGCCAGAGCCGAGATCGAAGGCGACGCGCATGAAGAAGTCGCCGTCTTCGGTATCGTTGAACTGCTGAGCCTCGATGACATTGCCGCCATGCTCGAACAGATAGGACGTCACTTTCGCCGTGATGCCGGGCCGGTCGCAGCAAGCCAGCGTCAGGACATGCACCCCGGACATGCGGTTCAGGCGGCCATGCGCGCAGCCAGAGCCGCTTCACACTGCGCCATCAATTCTTCCATAATCTGGGCGACAGGCTCTTCCTTGGTCACCATTCCGACCGATTGCCCTGCCATCAGCGAGCCATTTTCGACATCGCCGTCAATCACCGCGCGGCGCAGCGCACCGGCCCAGAAATGCTCGATGCGCAGCTGCGCCTCGGCCATGTCGACAGAGCCCTGATCAAGCAATTTGCCGACCTCGATCTGCTTGGCCGTGAACTCCTCTGTACCCTTGTTCTTGAGCGCGCGCACCGGAATCACCGGCAGCCGCGGATCAACCTGTACCGATGCCACTGCATCGCGGGCATTGGCGCGGAAGAAGGCCTTCTTGAAAAGCGGGTGAGCGATCGATTCGGAAGCGCAGGCAAAGCGCGTGCCGAGTTGGACCCCGCAGGCCCCCATCTCGAGATAGGAAGCAATCGCCTCACCCCGGCCGATACCGCCCGCGACGAACACGAGATTGTCCACCGCCAGCTCAGGCAGGATTTCCTGTGCGAGAACCGAAGTTGAAACCGGGCCGATATGCCCGCCTGCCTCATTGCCCTCGATTACCAGCGCATCGGCGCCCGAACGCAGCAGCTTCTTGCCCAGCGCAAGTGTCGGCGCGAAACAGATCACTTTAGCGCCTAACTCCTTGATTGCCTCGACGCTACCCTTGGGCGGAATGCCGCCGGCCAGCACGACATGGCTGACCTGGTGCCTGGCGCAGACTTCGATCAGTTCGAAAAGCTGCGGGTGCATGGTGATCAGATTGACGCCGAACGGCTTCCTGGCCAGCGCCTTGGTGCCGATAATCTCTGCATCGAGCAGTTCGGGCGTCATCGCCCCGCAGGCGATAACCCCGAAGCCGCCCGCATTGCTGATCGCCGCAACGAGATTGCGCTCCGACACCCACGACATGGCACCGCACAGGATCGCATATTCACTGCCAAGAAATGCTGTGCCGCGTTGCATCAAGCCGGATGTTTTCGAATACAAACTCATAAACTGATCCCGTTCGCCTCGCGTGCACTCAAGAGGCCCCGGCAACGTGTTTCGACTTCACTCGACACGAACGGGTAATGGAAGTTCCGGTAAATTCGGGAAATAATCAAGCCGCTTCATCCACAGCATCAAGCCCATAGGCGGTATGCAGCACCCGCACCGCCAATTCCGTCTCGTCTTCGTCGATCAGCACTGAGACCTTGATCTCGCTGGTGGAAATCGCCTGGATGTTGATGCCCCGGTCTGCCAGTGCCTTGAACATGGTAGCGGCGACACCGGCATGGCTGCGCATGCCGACACCGACAACGCTAATTTTCGCAACCTTTCCCTCGGCAATCATCCGATAATAGCCGATGGCCTCCTTCTGCTCTTCCAGCAGCGACTGCGCCCGCGCCAGATCGGCACCGGGCAAGGTGAAAGTCACGTCGGTCTCGCCTTTGTCCTTGGCGACATTCTGGATGATCATGTCGACATTGATATTGGCGGCGGCCAGCGGGCCGAAGATCGCGGCCACTGCGCCGGGGCGGTCGGCAACGCGGGTCAGCGTGATTTTCGCCTCGTTCTTGTCGGCAGCGATGCCGGTGATCATCTGGCGTTCCATATCCAATCCTTCCAACTCTTCGTCGCTGACTATCATCGTTCCGGGTAGCGTATCGGCAGCGGGCGCATCATCGTCGATAAAGCTGGATAGCACCTGAACCCGCACGCCTTCCTTCATTGCCAGGCTAACCGAGCGGGTCTGCAGCACCTTGGAGCCGACCGAGGCCAGCTCGAGCATTTCTTCGTAGGTGACATTCTTGAGCTTGCGTGCCTTGGCGACAATGCGTGGATCGGTCGTATAAACGCCGTCGACATCGGTGTAGATGTCGCAGCGATCAGCCTTGATCGCGGCGGCCACCGCCACCGCCGAAGTATCCGATCCGCCGCGCCCGAGCGTAGTAATGCGATTGAACTCAGTCAGCCCCTGAAAGCCCGGAATCACCGCAATCTCGCCCGCCGCCATCGAGGCCAGCAATTCGGGCGAATCGATGGACTCAATCCGCGCCTTGGCGTAGGCATCGTCTGTGCGCACCGGCAATTGCCAGCCGAGCCAGGAACGCGCCTTGCAGCCCATCGCCTGCAGGGTCATCGCCAGCAGGCCAGCAGTCACCTGCTCGCCGCTCGCGACAACGACATCGTATTCCGCCGGATCATACAATGCGTCAGCTTCCCGGCAAAAACCAACCAGCCGGTCGGTCTCCCCGGCCATTGCCGAGACCACAACCGCGACCTCGTGCCCCGCTTCCTGCTGTCGCTTGACGATTCCGGCAACACGGCGGATGCGCTCGGAACCGGCCATCGAAGTGCCGCCGAATTTCATCACGATGCGGGCCAAGTCTGTAAGCTCCCTGAATTGCAATCCCGGCGCTTGGGTCCGGGCGGTGGTCCTGTTAGGGAGGTGGCATGACGATTGCAACCGCGCGCACGACGACAAACACAACGATCCGGCCGGATGAAGCCGCCCATTTCGGCAAGCTGGCTGCGGACTGGTGGGATCCCAAGGGATCATCCGCCATGTTGCACCGGCTCAACCCGGTGCGGCTGGCCTTCATCCGCGCTGCGATTGACGCACATTGGCATGGTGATCCGCGCACGGTGAAGCCATTGGACGGCAGGCGCGCTCTCGATGTCGGTTGCGGCGCAGGGCTGCTGTGCGAGCCGCTGGCAAGGCTGGGCGCAGCAGTTACCGGCGTAGATGCTGCGCTGGAAAATATCGCAGTCGCGCAAGACCATGCCGCAAGTTCAGGGCTCGTGGTTGACTATAGCTGCGGCGACATAGCCGAGCTCGGGCTTGGCCACTTCGATCTGGTCTGCTCCATGGAAGTAATCGAGCACGTTGCCGACAAGGGCGCATTTCTGGCCGCTCTCGCAGCCTCGCTGGGTCCGGACGGCCTGATGATACTCTCCACCCCCAACCGCACTCTCAAATCGCGAGCCTTGCTGGTCGAGGGCGCCGAGCGCCTGGGCATGGTCCCGCGCGGCACACATCACTGGGATCTCTTCATCACGCCCGATAAGCTGGGCGAGCTTCTGGCCGATGCCGGGCTGGCGATGGGCGAGCCGCAAGGCATTGCCTGGTCGCCCATGAAGGGCCTGCATCTTTCAGACGATCTGGCGCTCAACTATATCCTCACCGCAACATGGCAAGGCCAGTGAACGCCGGGCTCATTCCATCATCTTGAAGATGGCAAAAGCCAGCGTGGTCGAAGCGATAAACAGCGGCCACGACCAGTAGAAGCTGTGCGAAGACATCGAAAATGCGCTGTTCCCGGCGATGTGAATCAGGTGGATGTAGAGAAATCCGCCCTTTGAACCATTCGAACCAAGCACCCCGCAAAAGACCCACGTCAGCAGAATCCCTGGAATCATGCCCTTGAACAGCGCAATCATGGCAAAGCTCCCTGTTTCGCGTTCTGTATAGCGGGGTGCGAGCCGCGGGGGAAGACCATCAAGTCCGCTTGAACTGCCCAATGCATTGGCGAACGCTCCCTTCGCGCTCTGCCCAGTCACCGCTCACTCGCTCATAGCGCACCCCGGCGCGCACCAGCATCGCCTCTGCAGTTGCGGCGAAGCGCGCGCGTTCTTCAGCCGTCCCGAACATGCGCGTGCCGTCTGCCACCCAGGCCAAGTCCGACTCGAACAGAAGGTAAAGCTCTGCCTTTTCATAGGCAAAGAGCACCTCTGGCACTTCGCCGAACAGCATTTGAGCCCAGGCCGCAGTCATCAGCGGGTCGGTGTCGAGCAACAGAATCGGTGGCTTGCTGGCCGCCGCAGATCGCATCGCCGCATCCTGACCTTCAGCCATTGCCAGCAGATCGGCCATGGCAAAAAGGGTGCCATGTTCTTCCGCGTAGGTGCGGCCATATTCCGGCACCCACGGTATGCCCAACTCACGGCTGAGTTTCTCCATAAGCACCGATTTGCCAGTGCTTTCCGCGCCATGAAAACAGAGCCGGATCACCTCTCCGGCAGCTCACCCTGACGGCGCCAGGCCTCGACCCATTCCTTGAGCCCGAACAGCGACATCACCAGCATGCCGCCATAAAGCCCTGCCGTGGGGTAAAGTCCGCGATGGATATAGAGCGACACCGCCGCAATATCGATCGCGATCCACAGCACCCAGTTTTCGATCCGGCGGAAGCCGAGCAGAATTTGCGCCGCCATGCTGAACATCGCGATCGGCCCATCGACATAGGGTGCTGCGGCATTGGTGTAGCGCTCCATCACCCAAGCAAGGTTGAGGCTGAGCGAGGCGGAAACCAGCAGCCAGACCGAGCGGCTGCGCCAGTCCAGCCAGCGCACCGGCACCCGGCTATCATCGCCGCCCACCCTGAGCCAGAGGTACCAGCCCCAGATCTGCGCAATGACAAAGAACACCTGCAAGCCGCTCTCGGCATAGAGACGGCTTTCCCAGAAAATCAGGATGTAGATCGCGACCGAGGCGATCCCGAAAGCGTAATTCCACACCGAACGGAACACCAGCAGCGCGATGTTGATCAGGCCGAGGCCCGCGGCAGTCCATTCCAGAACCTTGATCCACTGCTCGTAGCTCATGCCAGCGCTGCTTCCCATTCATTAGGCTTGAAACCGACCAGCAACCCGTCTGAATGTTCGAGCACCGGCCGCTTGATGCAGCTGGGATTGGCCGCCATCACTGCAACCGCCTTGGCCGCGTCAAGGCCCTGCTTGTCGGCTTCGGGCAGCTTCTTGAAAGTCGTGCCAGCCCGGTTGAGCACCTTTTCCCACCCCGCCTGTTCCACCCACTGCGCGATCCGCGCGGCGTCAGCGCCCTGCTTCTTGTAATCGTGGAAGGTATAGGCCAGCCCCTTCCCGGCGAGCCAGTCCCGCGCCTTTTTCACGGTGTCGCAGTTGGGGATGCCATAGAAGGTGATAGTCAAGGCTCGCTCCTGTCAAAGCTGCGCACGCGCGGGCTGGCGCAGGAGAACAATGTGTACTCCTCGTAATATTCATCACGCCCGCGCTGCTGGATCGCCGCGTGTTCGCCATGCCTGCCCCAGGCATGGACCGCAGCTTCGCTCGCCCATTCCGAAATGGCAACCACTTCGCCATCCTCGGCCTGATAGCTCTTGAACGACAGAAAGCCGGGTTGGGAGCGCGCCAGTTCCTCCATCCGCTTGGCATCGGCGGCATAGGCAGCTGCGTCCAGTCCCGGGCGCTTGCGGTTGCGGAAGACAACTAGGTACATGGTGAAGTTCCTAGCCTTGGCGAGGGGCCTTCGACAAGCTCAGGCTGAGCGGACTTAGAGGAAATGCAAAAAGGCCCGCTCAGGCTGAGCCTGTCGAAGCCCCTGCGCGACATCGTCCCCATGGACTTTTTCTTCATTCCCCGGCAATTGAACTCACCATGAGCATCAACACTTTCGGCCGCCTGCTGCGCTTCACCACCTGGGGGGAGAGCCATGGACCTGCCCTTGGCGCCGTGGTGGATGGCTGCCCGCCAGGGCTGGCGCTGAGCGAGGCCGATCTCCAGCCCTATCTCGACGCGCGCCGCCCGGGCCAATCGAAATTCACCACCCAGCGGCAGGAACCCGACGCGGTACGCATCCTGTCAGGCACTTTCGAGGGGCAGACCACCGGCACGCCGATCAGCCTGATGATCGAGAATGTCGATCAGCGCTCGAAGGACTATTCCGAGGTCGCAAAGGCCTATCGCCCCGGCCATGCCGACTATGCCTATGATGCCAAATATGGCCTGCGCGACTATCGCGGCGGCGGGCGCAGCTCGGCGCGCGAAACGGCAGCACGAGTGGCAGCCGGCGGCGTGGCGCGGCTGGTGATCCCCGAGGTCAGCATTCTTGGCTATGTCTCCGAAATCGGCGGCGACCGGATCGACAACGCCAATTTCGACGAGAGCGAAATCGGCCGCAATCCATTCTTTTGCCCAGACCCCTCAGCGGCAACGCGCTGGGAGAAGATCGTCGATGAGGCGCGGCTTTCCGGTTCATCTGTCGGCGCGGTGGTCGAATGCATCGCTACCGGCGTTCCCGCCGGCTGGGGCGCGCCGCTCTATGGCAAGCTCGATGCTGATCTTGCCGCTGCAATGATGAGCATCAATGCCGTCAAAGGCGTAGAAATCGGTGATGGCTTTGCCGCTGCCCGGCTGACCGGCGAACAGAACGCGGATCGAATGCGGCCTGGAGCGGATGGCCCAGCGTTTCTTAACAATCATGCCGGAGGGATTGCAGGCGGCATAGCCACGGGCCAGCCGGTGGTGGTGCGCGTTGCCTTCAAACCGACCAGCTCGATCCTCACCCCGGTCGAGACCATCACCCCGAGCGGTGAAGCAACCGAAATCCAGACCAAGGGCCGCCATGACCCCTGCGTCGGCATTCGCGGCACGCCGGTCGTCGAAGCGATGATGGCTCTGGTGCTGGCCGACCATAAATTGCTGCACCGTGGGCAATGTGGCTAATCAACGCGCTTTTCTGAGTACCAAGTAGACTGCACCTGCCCCGCCGTGCCGTGGATGCGCCGGGCGGATCGCGGCAATCCTGCTGGCGTGCGAACCGTGAGCCAGCCAGTCGAGCAATTTGGCCCGAATCGCCCCACGCCGTTCGCCGCGACCACCCTGTCCATCTGAAGGTCGCGGTTTTCCAGTGATCAGCAGAACGAGACGTGCGCCCTGCGCCAAGGCCAGCGCGAGTCCGTGGTCGAGCCGTGTATGCGCGGCATCGAGCGAATAGCCGTGGAGGTCGAGCGTAAAATCGGGCGCGACAAGGCCTTGTGCCAGCTTGCGATCCCAGTTTGCATCGAGGGTATTGCGCAAATCCTCCCCGAAACGGGGAGGAGGACCGCCGCGCAGCGGGGGTGGAGAGGTACTGGCCGCGAGGCGCTTCACCGTGAGCTTGCGCAGTGGGGCCTGTACCCCTCCACCATCCTGCGAATGGTCCCCCTCCCCGTTCCGGGGAGGATTTATCGGTGCAACAGTCCCAGCAACCCGCGCCCACAGCGTGGCTTCCTCACGCGAAAGGCCCCGCTTCACTTGCGGCCAAGTCGTTGCAACGTGCCTTTGGGCACCAGCAGCCAGGCCTCCCCCCGCCCGCTCATGCCGCCGGCAATTGTGCGGGCATCGGCGCCGGCGCCCCAGAAGGTGTCGAAGCGATTGGCGCCCTTGATCGCCCCGCCGGTGTCCTGCGCGATCCACAGACCGTTAGCCACGGTGCGATCCAGCGCCAGCCAGACCGGCGCGCCCAGCGGCACGAATTTGGGATCGGCGGCGACGCTTGAGCGCGCACGAACCGGCACGCCCAGTGCGCCATTCGGCCCATCACCGACTGTTTCGCGGAAAAACACCCAGCTCTTGTTCTCGCGCATCAGATCGCGGCCCTCATCGGGATGTTCGCGGACATATTGCATGATGCCCTGCATCGAACCCGAATATTGCCCCGGACCGCTGCCGATCAGGCCCTTGGCACGCATCGAAGAGCCGATGCCGGTATAGGGGAGGCCATTCTGTCCGGCATAGCCGATGCGTATCACGCTGCCGTCAGGAGCCCGCAACCGGCCCGAACCCTGCACTTGCAGGAAAAAGAATTCGAGGGGATCGGCGACCCAGGCAATTTCCAGCCCCTTGCCCATCAGAGCGCCCTGCTCGATGGCAGTGCGATCATGATAGGGCACGAATTTGCCTGAGCCGTCATAGCGGCCAAGCGGCTGCTGGCCTGCAGAATTGGGCGGTGCGTCACCGGGTTTGGCGCGGACAAGATCAGGTGGTGTTCCGTAGACCGGTACATCGAAGCCCGGCTGACGGCGGCGCACTCCGGCGATCTCGGGCTCGTAATAGCCAGTGGCATAGGCCTTGCCGTCGCCGATTCGCACTGTTTCAAAAAATCGACCAAAAAAGCCGGGCGCAGCGGCGGCTGGCCAGGTTGCCGCGGCATCGCAGGCGGGCTTCCAGTCGGCGGCACTGGTCAGCAGGCTGGCGTCGGTGCGAGCGATCAGGCGCGGGCAGCTTTCGCGAAACGATGCAAGGGCAGCGGCGGCATCGTCACTGGCAATGCGCAGCGCGCCGATATCCGGGCCGCGGAATACACCCGCACCTTTCGCGGTATCGCTGGGCGGCGGCGGCATTGTGGGCGGAACCAATTTTCCGCAAGCCGCAAGCAGGACGAGAAGGACGCCTGCGACAATCCGGCGCAAACGCATCTCCACGCTCACGCAGTCAGCCCCCACCCTTTTTAGCCCTCGTCGGTCTCGTCGAGCAACCAATCGGGCGTTGCTGCCGTGACATTGCGGCTGAACGTCCAGACATCGCGCGTTTCAATCGCATCATCGAGCGAACCTGCCACCACCTGCGCTTTGGCGTCGCGGGTTACAGTGGCTATGTCGGCGGTAAAGCGAACCGTGACGCGCGCTATTGGTGCGTCAAAACTGGCTTCGGTGATGGTCATATCCTCGATCCGCACCAGCCGGTTATCCAGCGTTTCGCCGACAGCGGCGCGGGCGTCGATAGCCGAAGCAAATCCGTCGAACACATCGCGATCGCACAATTGCGACAGTTCTTCCTTGTCGCCGCGCCAGAAAGCCTCGAGCACCATGCGGTAGGCACCGCGCGCGCCTTCAAGAAAGGCAGTGATATCGAAGTGCCGATCCGCCTGGGCAATCTCACGCAGGCCGCGTTCCACAGCGGGAACCCCGATCGCGATTTCGCGGCGCGGCATGTTCGGTGCCTGGACGCCGGCTGGCGGCAATCGCGGCGCGGATTTGTTCTGCGCCCCGGGCAAGCCCGTCTTTTCATCGGATCGGCCCTGGATGATCTCTTCCTCTTGCTCGGCACGGCGGCCGAGAACCGAATAGAGTCGCAAGCCCAAAAATGCCGCGATCATGGCGAGAATGACAATCTGGATAGTCACGTCAGCATTTCCAATTCCTGCCGCTAGCGCCTGCCGCAAACGGTCTGGTTACAGTCATTGTAACCCTAGATAGGCAAACTTTACAATCGGACAACGCATGGCAGGACAGGACGGCAGAAAAATTAGCCGATCCGAGCACCGTCGCCGCGATCAGCAGCCCTATTGCCGGGTGAATCGTCGGCCATTGCCGCCCGCTCGCAGCAGTGCTAGGCGCGCCCCCAATTCCACCATAATCTGCAGGAAAGCGCTACCCATGGCCGACGACGGCAACATCATCACCAACCTCGACAATCCAGCCATGCCGAACGGCGAAGACACCGCCCCGGCAGCCGGCATCATATCCCAATATATCAAGGATATGTCGGTAGAGAACTCCAATGCGCCGGACAGCTTCCAGTGGGAAGATGCGCCGCAGATGGATGTGCAATTCAACATCGCCGCTCGCCCCATTTCAGATGAAGTCCATGAGGTGGAACTCAAGATCTCGGTCGCTGCCAAGGCCAACAAGGGCACAGCCTATATCGTCGATCTGGCCTATTGCGGGTTGATCGGGATGCGCAATCTCGACGATGCCCAGGCCCATGCCTTTACCTTCGCCGAGGCCCCGCGGATACTGTTTCCCTTCGCGCGGCGCATCATTGCCGACGCCGTGCGCGATGCCGGTTATCCACCGCTGATGCTTGAACCGCTCGATTTCAACGGTCTCTACATGGAACAGCTGATGGCACAGCAGCAGGCTGCCGAAGGCGCACCTGCAGGCAACGCCTGAGCCATATCGTGCCTGATAGCCGAACATGAGCCTGATTCGCCACGTTGGCACAATTGGCGGGCTCACTGCGATCAGCCGGGTGTTCGGCTTCGCGCGCGACATGCTGCTGGCCCGCGTGCTTGGTGCCGGGCTGGTCGGCGATGCCTTCCAGCTGGCCTTCACGCTCCCCAACACCTTCCGCCGCCTGTTTGCCGAAGGGGCCTTTTCGGTGGCCTTCGTGCCGATGTATTCGAAAGCGCTTCACGGTGAGGGCGGCGAGGAAGAGGCGGAGAAGTTCGCCGGCGATGTGCTGTCGGTGTTCCTGTGGGTACTGCTGGGCTTCAGCGCACTGTGCATGATCATCATGCCGGGCATCGTCTGGCTGCTGGCGCACGAATACGCGAAAGTTCCGGGCAAGTTAGAGCTTTCGGTGGTGCTCAGCCGCGTAACTTTCCCCTACCTGTTTTTCATCAGCCTGGTGGCGATGCTGTCTGGCCTGCTCAATGCGCGCTCGCGCTTTGGCCCCGGCGCGCTCGCGCCGGTTCTGCTCAACATTTTCCTGATCAGCGCAATTCTGCTCGGCAATTATTTGCGCGGGAGCAGCGGCGACGATCACATCGTCGGCTATTGCATCGCTGCTGCCGTATCCCTTTCGGGTGCCGCGCAGCTGCTGTACCTCACCTGGGCCAGCCGCCGTGCAGGGGTCCGCCTCAAAGTTTCCGTGCCAAAATTCACTCCCGAAGTCAGGAAACTTGGCGCATTGATCCTGCCCGCGACATTCGGTGCGGGGATTTACCAGATCAGCCAGCTGGTCGACACGTTCTTCGCCACATCGCTGCCGCAAGGCTCACTCACCCTGCTCAAGCTCGCGGACCGGCTCAACCAGATGCCCCTGGGCATCGTCGGGATTGCGCTGGGCACAGCGATCCTGCCGATGCTTTCGCGCCATATCCACACCGGCAACCTCGCCGAAAGCCAGCGCCTGCAGAGCAACGCCTTTGAAATGGCGACCTTGCTGACCCTGCCCGCTGCTGCCGCGCTGGCGATCTGCGCGCCGGCCTTTGTCACCGCGTTCTTCGTCGGCGGCAAGTTCAAGCCCGATGACGGCGTGATCATGGCGCAGATCGTCGTTGCGCTGGTAGCGGGTCTTCCGGCCTATGTGATCGTCAAGATCCTCAACCCCGGCTTTTTCGCGCGCACCGATACGCGCACGCCGGTCTGGACTGCGCTAATCTCGCTGGTGTTCAACGTGACGCTGAACTTCATCGTCGTCAGCCGTTTCGGAATAGTCGGACTTGCCGCAGCGACAGCCTGTTCGGCCAGCCTTAACTGCCTGATGCTCTATGCCATGCTGCACCGGCGCGGCTGGTTTCATTTCACCCTGCCGCTGGCGAGCAAGATTGGTCGGCAGTTGATAGCGACCGCAGCCATGGCTACAGCGCTGTGGTGGGCCATGCCCCTGCTCGCGGCGCGCTATGGCGCTACCGTCTGGGATCGGGTCTGGTCGCTGACCGTGCTGGTTTCGCTGGGCCTGGTAGTGTTCTTCGGCATTGCCTTTGTGGTCGGCGCACTGGACAAGGAATTGCTCGCCATGCTGCGTCGCAAGCGCCCTGCCCGCAACAGGTCCGACGACGAGATTCTTGAGGTCGAATGATGCGAATAGTCTCCGGCATACAACCTACCGGCAAACCGCACCTTGGCAACTACCTTGGCGCGATTCGCAATTATGTGCGCTTCCAGGATGAAGCAGAGGCTGCTGGCGGCCAGAGCCTCTATTTTCTCGCCGATCTGCATGCACTGAGCCAGCCGCACAACCCCGCCGAACTGACAGCTGCAACCCGCGAAATGGTCGCGACGCTGGTCGCCTGCGGGCTTGATCCCGAACGCTGCATCCTGTTCAATCAGGCGCAAGTCCCCCAGCATGCCGAGCTGCAATGGCTACTCAACGGCACGGCCCGCATGGGCTGGTTGAACCGCATGACCCAGTGGAAGGACAAGGCCGGCAAGGATCGCGAAGGGCAATCGGTCGCGCTGTTCACTTATCCGGTGCTGCAAGCCGCCGACGTGCTCCTTTATCAGGCGACCCATGTTCCGGTCGGCGATGACCAGAAGCAGCATCTCGAGCTCGCGCGCGATATCGCCCAGAAATTCAACTTCGATTTTGGCAATGGCACAGACATTTTCACACTGCCTGATCCGATCATTCCGCCCGATACCGCACGAATTCTGAGTTTGCGCGATGGCAGTGCCAAGATGAGCAAGTCCGATACGTCCGACATGAGCCGGATCAACCTAATCGACGATGCCGATACGATTATGCAAAAGGTCAAGAAGGCCAAGTCCGATCCCGAACCGTTGCCATCGGATCCCGGCGGACTGGAAGGCCGTCCGGAAGCAAGAAACCTCGTCGGCATCTATGCCGCCATGGCCGGCACCAGTGTGGCCGATGTTCTGCGCGATTTTGGCGGCCACGGCTTCGGCAAGTTCAAGCCGGCACTGGGCGAACTGCTGGTCGAAAAGCTCGCCCCGATCAATGCGCGCTTCGTCGAACTGGTCCGGGACACTGAAGCGCTCGATGCTATTCTGGCCAAGGGTGCGCTCAAGGCGCGTGATCTGGCAAGACCGACCCTGGCTGCGGCCTATGCGGCGCTGGGGCTGGTGCGAGGCTGAATTATTCAACGACTATTCAGCCGGGCCCGGTTAAGGCATCATCAATAAATCGGAACAAGCGCCACTCTGCCGAGTTTTGCGTTTAATCCGATCTCGCGGGAGCTTGCATCATGGCCGTCAACACTATCTCACCGTTCAACCGCGCAAAGCTGGCCGCTGCTGCCATTTTTTCGCTTGGGCTTGCGGGCTGCGCGAGCAATTTCAACGCTGACGTTTCGCGCTTCCAGTCGCAGTTGCCTGCGCCTGCCGGGCAGACCTTTGCGGTCGTCTCGGACGATCCCGCGCTCGACGGCGGGATCGAATTTTCCAGTTACGCCCGGCTTGTCACCGACCGCATGGCCTCGCTAGGCTATAGCCCGGCAGCCTCGCCCGAAAGTGCCGCATTGCTGGTGCGCTTCGACTATGGCGTCGACAAGGGCCACGAGCGCGTGCAGCAGGTTGGCCCGCGTTACGATCCTTTCTTCAGCCCGTGGTATGGCTATGGTCGCGGCGGTTTCGGCGGCGGCTATTGGGGCGGGCGAGGCTTCGGGCGTTTTGGCGGCTTCTATGGCCACGGTCTGTGGGGCTATGGCTTTAACGATCCGTGGTTCAACAACGGGTACGAAAGCGAAACCGTCTATACCAGCGGAATCGGGCTGAAGATCATTCGCCGCGCCGACAATGCCCGCCTGTTTGAAGGCAAAGCAGAGGCGATTTCGACCTCCAACCGTTTGCAATATCTGGTGCCCAATCTGGTCGAGGCGATGTTTACCGGCTTTCCCGGCAATTCAGGCGAGACCGTAAGAATCAGCGCTGCGCCGGAGAAAAAGACTGCGCGCAGCGGGAACTGATCGCGCGCTAAACGGTCCCCACCCCTGTCACCGGCGAGCCCACTGCCCCCGGCAGCCGCAACGGCGGAGCGGTGAACAGGAAGCGCGAGCGGCCATGCGCGCGCAGCCAGTCGGCAAGATCGCTCAGCAGGAATAGCTCGCCCAGCGGAATGCCGAGCTTGAACAGGCACAGGTTGTGGAGCGGCACGCGAATTCCATGCGCGTTCTCGCGAGCGAAATCGGGGGTCACTTCGACAGCTTCGTTGTCCGAAACCAGTGCCACCGCGCCGCAATCATCGACCCATTTGAGCAGGCGGTCGTCAAAACCGTCCAGCCCTGAGCATCGGTGTGGATCGAGCTCGGCTGAACCCGAATAGTGCGCCAGCAACGCCCGGTCGAAGCCGGTGCGGAAGCACAGCACATCGCCCGGCTCGACCTCGACCTTGTCGGCCTCGAGAATTCGCATCAGCTGCTCGTAGCCCACCGGCACCTTTTCCAGCCCGACATGAGCGAACAGATCGATCATCACCCCGCGGCTTTGCATGCCCGTCTCGGCAAGCCGCTCGATACCCAGCGCGAAGGCCCCGAAAGGCCCGTCCATGCCCGCGCGTCCCTTGAGGTAATCGAAAGGACTGCACACATGCTCGTGCGCGCGATAGCCATTGTAATAGGTGATCTCCTCAGGCCCTGCCCCGTCAGCAACGAACAGCTGCCCCATGTGGCAAAAGGCATCCCACTGGGTCGAGAACTGCAGGCTGAGCGTGGCGCGATCATCGTTGACCACTTCCTTCATGCCGGGAAAGACCTGACCATAAGGATAATTGGCGACCGGATCCTCGCCCCGCATCGAAAAGGCAAGCTCAGGCGGAAAGCGGCGCGGATTGAGCTGCACGCGCGGGCAGTCGAGCGGGAGGGAGAGGCAGAAGGCGAGGCCCTCGCGCACTTCTTCCGCCGCTTTGATCCGGTGCTGCGGGGTCACCAGATTGAGCCGGCCGATCTGGTCATCCGGGCCAAAGTCACCCCAGTTCGATCCCTCGGGCCGCCTGGTCCAGCGATTCGTATTTTCGCCCACATCAATCTCCCATCAATGCAACATACCTTGCGCAATCTTCAACTGCACGGCAAGTGCTGGCTGAAACCTGAATCGCAAGGGAATCACAGTGCCGCGCTTCAACTATACAGTGCTCTCCCGCTCGCAGCCCGGCCAGGAAGAGGAATATGTCCGCTGGTACACGGAACAACATCTGCCCGATATCAGGCGCATGCCCGGCGTGGTCAGTGCAAAGCTGTTTCGCATGGACTTCCAGCGGGTCTACGATATCGAAGCGCCGCAGTGGACACTTATGACCTTGTACGAGCTGGAAGGTGATGACCCGGAACAGATCATCAATGCCCTGCGAGATGCATCGGGCAGTCCCGAGATGCCTGGGACTGATACGCTCGACAAGAGCGGCATGATCCAGGCGGCAGGGCATCTGATTGCCCAAATCGATTAGAGTCAAAGAGAGGAAACCATAGGAATGAGCAAAGAACCCCATATGCTGGTCGATGTGGTCGAAAATATCATTATCGCCACCTTCAACCGCCCTGAGAAACTCAATGCAATGAGCCCGGAGTTGCTCGGGATCCTTGAGGAGGCTGTGAACCGTTTCCGCGACACGCCTGAGCTGCGGGTCATGCTGATCAATTCGAAGGGCCGCTATTTTTCCGCCGGAGCCGATCTCAAGCAAGGTAACGCCGAGGGCAGGCCGCAGCCGACTCGCGGTTCTGAAGTGCGTGAGCAGCACCGCAAGCTGCCGATGCGGCGTATCTGGGACGAGATGGAAGGCATCGAGAAGCCTTTCGTCGTCGCCCATCATGCACGCTGTGTTGGCGGAAGCCTCGAAATGTCGCTGTCCTGCGACTTCCGCCTCGCCGCAGCCTCCGCGAGCTATGCCTTTCCCGAAGCCAAGTTCGGCGTGCTCCCGGCGACCAACGGCGTCAGCCGACTTGTCCGCATCATCGGACCGCATTGGGCGCGCTACATGATCATGGCCAATATTCCGCTGGAAGCTGAGGAAGCCCGCATTGCCGGCTTGGTGCACAAGGTATTTCCCGACGAAACTTTCGAGGAAGACGTAATGGCCTTCTGCCGCCACCTGGCCAAGCAGGACGGCGAACTGGTCGGCGCGGCAAAGGTGGCTATCGAACTGGCCAACGATCTGCCGTCGCATCAGGCAGCATTGGTCGAACGACTGGTCAACAGCTCGATCATGATCAGTCCGCATCAAAAAGAACTGATGGCAGCGCACCTCGCCGGCATCGGCAAAGGCAAGGGATATTGATCATGGCTGACGATGGACAGGACACAGCAAAATTCCAGATCTTCCGCGCTGCCGACGCGCCAGGATTGATGGAAGCGGGATGCATGGAAGTGAAACCGTTCAACCCGGTTCAGCGATCGGGCATGGATAGGGCTCTGGCCGCCGGATATGTCGGCGGCGACGAGATCAAGGTGCTCACTGATGTGCCGGGCTTCGGCCTGACACATGTGTGGTTCAAGGAAGGTTACCAGCTCCCGCTGCACAGCCACAATGCCGATTGCATGTACTACATTGTATCCGGCAGCATCCGTCTGGGCACCGAAGAACTTGGCCCGCGTGACTGTTTCTTCGTGCCATGCGATGTGCCCTATACATACAAGATTGGCCCTGAAGGGGTCGAAGTGCTGGAAATCCGCCACGCCAACCACTTCGACTTCGTCAATCATGCCAAAGGTGAAGCCTGGTGGGCCAAGGCCGCCGAGGAGACTGCTGCGAGGCAGGAAAGCTGGAAAACCGCCGCTCGGCCCAAGCTCAACACCTGACATGCCCAACACCTGACATGAAAGCCGCTGACACTATGGACCTCGTCCGCTACGAAAATCCTGCCGAGGGCGTTGCCCGGGTTGTGCTGGCCCGCTCGGAAAAGCACAATTCGCTCAATCCCGAACTGATCTTTGCCATCGACGAAGCGTTTGGCCAGGCCATGGCGGATGACAGTGTCAAGGTGGTGATCCTCTCCGCAGACGGGCGCAATTTCTCGGCCGGGCATGACATTGCCGATACGGTCGAGGACTATCAGCGCAAGATGCAGGACATATCCCCTCGCAAATCAGGCTGGAGCGGCTTTCAGGAGCCGGGCGTGCACGGCTGGTATGCTTCCGAGAAGGAAGGCTATCTCGAGAGCGCCCGGCGCATCCGCAATTTCTCCAAGCCGACGATCTGCGCGGTTAAGGGCAAATGCATCGCCGGGGCGCTGATCTATGCCTGGGTCTGCGACATCATCGTCGCGGCGGACAACGCCCTGTTCTCCGACCCGGTGGTCGATTTCGGCGTCTCTGGCGTCGAGTGGCTGGCCCACCCGTGGGAACTGGGCGCGCGCAAGGCCAAGGAATTCCTGTTCACTGCCGACAGCTGGAATGCCGCAGAAGCCCACCGGCTGGGGATGGTCAACCATGTGGTGCCGCTTGATGAGCTGGAGGCGTTCACTCTCGCCATGGCCGCAAAGATCGCCAGGAAGCCAGCTTTCGCGCTCAAGCTGGCCAAGGAAGCCGTGAACAAGACTCTGGACATTCAGGGCCAGCAGAATGCCATCGATCAGGCCTTCTCGCTGCATCACCTGTGCCACCAGCAGAACTTCCGAGTTTTTGGCTATGGCATGGACACCAGCAACCTGCCGTCAATGGCCTCGGCGCCGAAGAAGGCGGGCTAACTCCCTAGCGCCGCCACGCCGCCGGTTGAGCCAAAGCCGCCCTCGCCGCGCGCGGTTTCGTCAAGATCATCGACTTCGAGCCAGCTAGCCCTCGTAACCGGGGCTAGCACCAGCTGCGCAATGCGGTCGCCGCGAAGAACCGAAAATTCATCGCTGCCGTGGTTGATGAGAATAATCTTGAGCTCGCCGCGATAGTCCGAATCGATCGTGCCGGGCGCGTTCGGCAGGCTGATGCCATGTTTGAGCGCCAGCCCCGAGCGCGGGCGAACCTGCACCTCGTAGCCCGCGGGTATGGCCAGCGAGAGGCCCGTCGCCACCGCATGGCGCCCTCCCGGCACGAGTACGACATCCTCGGCGGCCAGCACATCCATGCCAGCCGCGCCGTCGGTGGCATAGGCGGGCAAGTCCAGCCCCTCGCCATGCGGCAGGCGCTTGACCAGCAACGGCACGCTATTTGTTAAGGGCATCGGCAATCCTTTCGACCAGCGCCCTTGCGACATCGGCCTTTGACATTTCAGGCAGGCTATCGATCCCGTTCTGCGTGACGATGTGAATGATATTGGCGTCTCCGCCCATCACGCTCTTCTCACCGCGATCGGACACATCGTTGGCAATGATCCAGTCGACGCCCTTGCGCTTGCGCTTTTCCTTGGCGTTATCGAGCACATCTTCGGTTTCTGCTGCAAAGCCGATCAGCAGCTTAGGCCGGTTCTTGCCTGCTGAAACACTCGCGAGAATGTCGGGGTTTTCAGTCAGCATCAGCGCCGGAGGCGCCGAGCCGCGCTTCTTGATCTTCTGGCCATAGGAGTCGGCGGTGCGCCAGTCGGCAACGGCGGCAACCATGATCGCGGCATCGGCGGGAAGGGCTTTCTTCACCGCATCAGCCATTTCGCGCGCAGTTTCGACATTGACCCGTTCGACACCACGCGGGGTCGCAAGGTTAACCGGTCCGGAAATAAGCGTCACCTGCGCCCCCGCCGCCGCTGCCGCAGCCGCAATGGCATAGCCTTGCTTCCCCGAAGAACGATTGGCGATGTAGCGCACTGGATCAATCGGCTCGTGAGTCGGCCCGGCCGTGACCAGAATATGCTTGCCCAGAAGCGGTTGATGCTCCGGATCGATGAGGAAATCTGGCAGCTCGGCAAGCACTTCGGCAGGGACCAATGGCGCAACTTGCCGTCCCACACTGATGCCAAACGTATCACCTTCAATCGGCTCCGGCGCCGCGCCCTGCGAGGCCGCGACGAGGTGGTTAATCGCCTCGGGATCGGTCGGCGGCGCGGACTTCGCCCGACCCTTCTTGGCAAGTACCGGTCCGTCGAGATTGAGCGGCGGCGGTGGAGCTTCTTCGGGCGGGTGCGGTTCGGCGAGTGATACTCCGGCCAATGAATCCTCAGGCGAAAGATCCTGCGGCTGTTCCGCAAATTCGCCTTCGCCAGATATGCCTTCGAGCGCTTCGGCCTGCTTCTTGCTCCGCGAAATCAGCGAGGCAGACAGGCCGCCCTGGCCGGGGTCTTCCGATTCCGCCTCGTCTTGTGCAGAAATAGCAGCCAATGGCTCCTCGCCAGGATCGAAGCTCAAAAGCTGGGCAATCTGGCGCCACACCGCAAAGGGCTCCGGCAGGCGGCCGGGGCCAAATTCGCCGCAGGCCATGGCGCCTTCATCTGGCTGCATGACGACCACCCCTGCGGCCCGCAAGGTCTCGATATTGCGCGACGTCGCGGCATGCTGCCACATTTTCACATTCATCGCCGGCACAGTCAGCACCGGCTTGTCAGTCGCGAGGAGCAAAGTCGTTGCCAGATCGTCGGCGATGCCCGCCGTCATCTTGGCGAGCAGATCGGCCGTCGCCGGGCACACAACCACCAGATCGGCCTGCCGCGAAAGCTGGATGTGCCCCATCTCGACTTCGTTCTTGAGGTCCCACAAGGTTGTGTGGACGGGGTTCTCGCTCAGCGCCGCCAAAGCCAATGGCGTAACGAACTTCGAACCGCCTTCGGTGAGCACGCAAGTAACCTCGCCTGGAATGCCACCCGCACCCTTGCGGATCAGGCGAACAAGCTCGCAGGCCTTGTAGGCGGCAATGCCGCCGCCGACGATCAACAGGATGCGCGGACCACTCATGCGTGTTTCTTTGCCCGGAATAGGGTTACCACGCAATTACCGAGCATATGCAGAGCGCCAGAGTGACTTCAGCCCCATCGGAACAAAGGCCAGACCGATGAACATCGCAGGGGCCACCATGAAGCCCCAATAATAGTTGTCGCCCCGCCCCGCGATCATGAAGGCCAAGCCATAGCCAAGGTATAACAGCGTCGCAAAAGCGCCCGCCGCACTGCGCCAGCTGGCCCAGCCCAGGATAGCCAGCATCACCAGTGGCCCTGCCAGCCAGTGCGGCAAGGACCGGACATTGCTGGACAGGGCGACATTGGAAAGCCAGCCCGACAGGCCGCGCATTTCCAGCCAACTCGCCGACAACGGATCGTTTGGGCTTGTCTGGCCTGCGATGATGTGAAGGTGGAAGGCCAGCACGGCAAGGAATGCAACCGCCAGCCCAGTCCAGGCAAAGCCTTCACGCCGGTCGTCGCGCCAGAAAGCCATGGCCGCCATCAACAGAACGAATGGCAACGACAGCTCTCGGATCGCCAGCGCCAGTGCAGCAACTGCCAGCGACCAGCCCCATTTCCCCCGCGAACCAGAGGATTTGACGCGGTGCAGGCCGAAGGACAGTGCCAGCAGCATCCCCGCCCATAATTCATGTAGCACAAAGAAGTCGCGATTGAGGCCCAGCGATGCGCCAAGCGCCAGCAAGGCAATCGCCATGACCCGGCGGCGCAGCGCGCCTTGCTCCTCGCCAAGCCTTCGCCACCACGCGATCAGGACAGCGACCAGCAATGCGATGGCAGCCGCAAACTGGCCGGGAACACCGAGCCAGGCATCGAGATAGGCCAGAGTCGGCAAGCGCACCGCCAGCCCGGGCCTCACCGGATAGTGCGCAAGCCGCTGTTCGGCGACAATGAACTGATAGTAGCTCTCGCCATGCCGGATGCGCTCGATCGCCCGGTCATAGAGCGCGAGATCTTCGTCACGCTTGCGTTCCAGCCCGGCATGATTGTCTTTTACGAGCACTTCGACAAAATTCTTGGTCTTGATCGTCGAGCGCCCAGCGTTGATCGGAACCATGGCCGATGCCGCAAGCAAGGCGATCAGCGCGATCAGCAGCAACCGCGCCGGCAAAGGACCCCAATGGGCGAATCGGTCCCAGATCGGGGGCGCCGGAGTTCCGGTCATGGCAGCCAATGTGCCGTCCGGGCCAGCCACACCAGCCCTCCCCCGATCAGAGCCGCCAGCGCATAACCACCCCAGCCCGGCGCAGAGCTACGCTGCCACAACAGCGGCACCTCGGGCAGCGGTGCTTGATCGGGCGCACCGCCGCGTGGCGGGAAACGCTCCTCGATCCGCCTGACCAGTGCAGGCAGGCGCAGCAGTGTTCCCGCATCCTCGCGCAGGCGGTCGGCAATCGCTGCCTCGGGACCCAGCTCGTCGCGCAGCCAATCCTTCACGAAGGGCCCAGAGATTTCCCACATGTTGATTTCAGGATCGAGCTGGGTCGCCAGTCCCTCGACCATAACCATGGTTTTCTGCAGCAGCAACAAGTGCGGCTGGGTCTGCATGTCGAAATCGCGGGTGATCGCGAAAAGCCCCTCGAGCATCTGGCCAACCGACAATTCGCTGACCGGCTTGCCGCGCATCGGCTCGCCGACTGCCCGCAGCGCCGTCGCGAACTCTTCCTGGCTGTGATAGGCAGGCACATATTGCGCCTCGAAATGGATTTCGGCGACGCGGGCATAGTTGCCAGTCGTCAGCCCATAGAGAATTTCCGCCAGCCATGCCCGCGCACGTCGGTCGATCCGGCCCATAATGCCAAAATCGATGGCGACAATCGTGCCGTCTCCATCAACGAACAGATTGCCCTGATGCATATCGGCATGGAAAAAACCCGCGCTGATCGCCTGGGTGAGGAAGGAAAGCACCAGGCGCTTGGCCAGCAGAGGCAGATCATGGCCGGCAGCAACAAGTGCCGCGCGGTCGCCCAGCTTGATGCCGTCTACCCACTCAATGGTCAGCACAGAGCCATTGGTGCGTTCCCAATCTATCGCCGGAACGCGAAAACCTTCATGGCTGTTCATCGCCTCGGCCAGTTCGGATGCCGAGGCCGCCTCGCGCCGCAAATCGAGCTCGCGCGCGGTCCAGCGCTTGAAATTGGCGATCACCGCGCGCGGCCGCAGCCGCTTGGCCTCGCCGCCGAGCCCCTCAAGCTGCGCTGTTGCCCATTCATAGGTCTCGATATCACGGGCCAGCTTCTCGCGTATCCCCGGCCGCAGGACCTTGACCGCCACTGTGCGCCCATCGGTCGTGACTGCACGGTGCACCTGCGCCACTGAAGCTGCACCAATCGGATCGGGCTCGATACTGGCGAACAGATCGCTGAGCGGGCACCCGAAGCTCGCTTCAATCTCGCGGGCTATCAGTTCAAAGCGCACCGGTGGCAGACTGTCCTGCAGATCGAGCAGATTGCGCGCTGCCTCGATCCCGACAATATCAGGCCGCGTCGCCAGCGCCTGGCCCAGCTTGATCGCGGCAGGACCAATCGCCTTGAAAGCGCTGCTATAGTCAGGCTCGCTGGGCTGAATCGCGCCGAACCGGGCCAGACGGAACAGGCGGCGGACCGGAGCAGGCGTGCCATAGCCCTGTTCGATCAGGCGCAAGGCCCCATGCCGGGCAAGAATCCTTCCCCAGCGCAGCAGGCGAAAAATATGCGTCGTGGAAGAGGTCACGCGCTGCTCAAACCTTCCAGCCGGAATGGATCGCCACCAGCCCGCCCAGCAGCGGTTCGACCCGTGTCAGGGCAAACCCCGCCGCGCCGATCATCGACTGAAATTCGCGCATCGGTGGGAAACGACGGATCGATTCGATAAGATAGCGATAACTCTCCGCGTCGCCAGCAATGGCCTGGCCCAGCTTTGGCACCAGCCGGTGCGAATAGAGATCATAGGCCTCCTTGAATCCCGGCCATTCGGTGGTCGAAAACTCAAGGCAGAAGAACCGTCCGCCGAATTTCAGCACCCGGTGCGCTTCGGCCAGTGCCAGATCGATCCGGGTCACGTTCCTGATGCCGAAGGCGATAGTATAGGCATCGAAGAAACGGCCCGGGAAGCTCAGCTCCTCCGCATTCTGCCGCGACCAGACCAGACCGTCTATGCCCCGATCCATCGCCCGCTCGATGCCGACATCGAGCATATCCTGATTGATGTCGGAGACCGTAACCTCAGCCCCCGCCGCTGCCATGCGAAAGGCAATGTCACCAGTGCCCCCAGCCATGTCGAGAATGGCCTCGCCGCTCTGCGGCTTGACCCGGCGCACGAAGCGATCTTTCCACAGCCGGTGCATGCCGCCCGACATGGCATCGTTCATCACATCATAATTGCGGGCGACGCTTGAAAACACTGCGCCAACACGCTCCGTCTTCTCCTCGGGAGATACCTCGTCATAGCCGAAAGATACTGTTTCACTCATGCCGCAGAGCCTTACGGGCAATTGCCGCGCGGGCAAAGGGTGTTAGGGTCAGGACCTGTTAAATTGCTTGCATGATGGGCTGAGGGTTGATTCAATGGTGGCACCAGGAGGTGCTGCTTGTGGACGATCTGTTTATGCTGAGCGAGGTGCAGATGCGCCGGATCAAGC
>CANJCQ010000043.1 GCA_947473355.1 Sphingomonadaceae bacterium
GGTAGCCGCCCCGCGCCACTGGCGGAGGACGGTTGGGCGAGCAAGGCCGCGGTAGTCACACCATCCGGTCTGCCGCTGCGACGCTCTGGGTGGGCATGCCGCTTGAGCGTAACCGCCCCGCCTGCACGCGCCCACTACGCCGACCGCGCCATTCGATTTCCGCAATGGAAAATCGAATGAAGGACAGGTCAAGGGCTGGCCTAGCCCTGTCCCGGTCCTGCTACTCTCCCGAAGGAAAGCACGCGGCGTATAACCTATATGGTTTGTTTTGTCAAGGGCATATAACAAGGGGAGTTTTCGGCTGCCGCCTCTCAGACCCCTAGCTGAGCCAACTAGACGTAATATTTCGCGACCACGTTGATGCGCGGCGTAGTGCACGGCGGTCAAAATCGACAATCATCAGTTGAGTTCCTCTGCCTGCAAGTTATGTGGTTTCAAACAGGTCTGACCAATCTTGTCTTGATCATGAATATGACAAGACTCGCGTCAGCAACATGGAGAGCAATGTGACCCGCCTGAAACTGCGCATCGCGCTCGCTGCCGCCACGGCGCTTACCGCCTGCCCTGCCCTAGCCCAATCTGACAGCGCCCAATCTGACAGCGCCCTTCAGCGCATCCCGCGCGAGCAGCCGCGCGTGCTGGTGCCCGCTGAAACCACACTGGAAGATCAGTTCCTCGATCCGCCCAACAGCGCCCGCCCGCGCGTATGGTGGCACTGGATGAACGGCAACATCACCGAAGACGGCATTGCCAAGGATATGGCCTGGATGAAGCGGGTCGGGATCGGCGGCATGCAGAATTTCGATGCCAGCCTGATGACGCCGCAGATCGTCGACAAGCGGCTGGTCTATATGACGCCTGAGTGGAAGCACGCCTTCCATTTTGCCGCCAGTGAAGCCGACCGGCTGGGACTGGAACTGGCGATTGCCGCCTCGCCGGGCTGGTCGGAGACCGGCGGGCCATGGGTGCCGCCAGCAGATGGTCTCAAGAAGCTCGTGTGGTCAGAGACTCTTGTACCGGGCGGGAGGCCGTTTGCCGGTAAGCTTGCCCCGCCGCCGTCGGTGACCGGGCCGTTCCAGTCTCTGGTGGCGGATGGCGGCGTAGCTGCGCTGCTGGGCCGCCAGCAGGGCGAAGGTCCGCCGCAGCTCTATGGCGAAGTCAAGGTGCTGGCCTATCCGGTTTCCGCAGGCAGCGATCTCGTGCCGGTTTCGGTGCATGACGGGCTAGGCAAGGCGTTCGATCCCGCTGGGCTTGGGGACAGCGATCTTGCCAAAGGCATCGACATTGCCCGCGGCGACAAGGACGCCAACCCGGTGGTGGTGCTCGATTACGGCAAGGTGGTCACCGCGCGGACGATTTCGCTCTATTCGCCGGGCGCAGCAATGATGTTTACTGGAGCGCTTTATTCGCCCCGGCTCGAGGCCAGCGACAACGGGAGCGACTGGCGCAAGGTCACCGATATCGAAACTGCGCAGACCACTGCGACCTTTGCCTTTGCCTCAACCAGCGCGCGCTATTTCCGCGTCGAATTCGTACCCAGGAAGGGCCTCGGCCTGAATATGGGCACGCCTGCGCCGGGCCTCGCCATGGACATGAGTTTTGTCGAAAACTTCAGCAGAGCGATGACCGGCAAGCCGCTGACTATCGGCAATCTGCGCCTGTCCGGCAATCCGCGGGTCGACCGCTTCGAGACCAAGGCCGGATTCGCGATTGCCCAGGACTATTATGCGCTAACCGCGCCCGCAGACGCTGCGATAGGCGTAGCGCCCGCCAGCGTGGTCGATCTGACCTCGCGGCTCAGGCCCGATGGTTCGCTCGATTGGATGCCACCGCGCACGCCCTATGGCACCCAGTGGCGGGTGCTGCGTCTCGGCTGGTCGCTGCTCGGCACGACCAACCACCCTGCCCCGCCCGAAGCGACGGGACTTGAGGTCGACAAATTCGATGGCGCAGCGGTGCGGCGTTATCTTGAGCATTATATCGGCATGTACAAGGACGCCTCGGGCGGGCTGATTGGCGATCGCGGCGTGCGGGCGCTGCTGACCGATTCCATCGAAGTCGGCGCGGCAAACTGGACGCCGAAGATGATCGAGCAGTTCACCAGGCTGCGCGGCTATGATCCGGTGTCCTGGATGCCCGCCCTCACCGGTACGCTGATCGGCAGCCGCGAGGATAGCGACAAGTTCCTCTACGACTATCGCCGCACGCTGGCTGATCTGATGGCCTCCGAGCACTATGGCACGGTTGCCAAGGTGGCGCACGAGAACGGCCTCAAGGTCTATGGCGAGGCGCTGGAGGATCACCGGCCATCGCTCGGCGATGACATGGCGATGCGCAGCCACGCCGATATTCCGATGGCAGCCATGTGGACCCACACCCGCGAGGCCGGACCCAAGCTGACCTATCTCGCCGACATCAAGGGCGCGGCATCCGTCGCGCATATCTATGGCCAGAACCTCGTCGCAGCGGAATCGATGACGGCCTCGATGAACCCGTGGAACTATGCGCCGCATGATCTGAAACGGGTGATCGATCTCGAATTTGTCACCGGGGTCAACCGCCCGGTGGTGCACACCTCAGTCCACGTGCCGCGCGACGACAAGCAGCCGGGCCTGTCGCTGTTCATCTTCGGCCAGTATTTCAACCGCAACGAGACATGGGCCGAGATGGCAAAGCCCTGGGTGGATTACATGGCGCGAAATTCGCTGATGTTGCAGCAGGGGCGCAATGTCGCGGATGTCGCATATTTCTATGGCGAGGAAGCGCCATTGACCGGGCTTTATGGCGACAAGGCGGTCGAAGATGCGCCGGTCAACCGGGCCTATGATTTCGTGAACTACGACGCGCTGACCGGGGCGCTGACAAACGCGGGCGACGAGATCGCAACTCCGGGCGGTGCGCGCTACAAGGCGCTTTACCTTGGCGGTTCATCGCACTGGATGACGCTGGGCGCACTCAAGCGGATCGCGGCGCTGGCCGAAGGCGGGGCGACCGTGGTCGGCAAGGCGCCCGAGGGCAGCCCGAGTCTGGCGGGAGATGCTGCCGACTATGCCGCATTGGTCGCGAAGCTGTGGCCGGGCGGCTCCGAGACCCGGATCGGCAAGGGGCGCGTTATTGCCTCCAACGACATCGAAGGTGTGCTCGACCGGATCGGCGTCGCGCCCGATTTCGATTATATCGGCTCGCAGGGGCGCGACGAAATACCTTTCGCCCACCGCAAACTCGAGGATGGCGACAGCTATTTCCTCGTCAACCGCAGTGGCCATGCCCAGACCATCGAAGCCCGCTTCCGCGTCACCGGCAAGACGCCCGAGTTGTGGCATGCCGAGACGGGCACCAGCGAGCCGGTCAGCTATCTGATCCGCAGCGGCACCACGATTGTGCCGATGACGCTGGACACGGACGAATCCGTCCATGTCGTGTTCCGCAAGCCTGCTGAGGCTGATTCACTGGCGATCAAGCAACTGGCACCGGTGCAGGTGGCCGAGATTGAAGGGCCGTGGACACTCAGCTTCCAGCCCGGTCGCGGTGCGCCCGCGGGGAACCGCTATGTCAGCCTCGCCCCGCTCAACGAAAATGCCGATCCGGGGATCAAGTATTTCTCAGGAATTGCGACCTATTCCGCCAACTTCCTCACCCCGCGGCTGTGGAAGCAGGGCCAGCCACTGTGGCTCGATCTGGGGCAAGTGGGCGAACTTGCGGAAGTCTCTGTCAATGGCCAGAGCGCTGGCGCTGCCTGGCATGCGCCCTTCCGCATCGACATCGGCAAGCAAGCGCATTGGGGACGCAACAAGCTGGAAGTGCGGGTCGCCAACCTGTGGGTCAACCGCCTGATCGGCGATGCCCAACCCGGGGCGCAGAAAACGACCTGGACGGCCATGCCCAGCTACCGAGCCGATGCGCCGCTGCGCAAATCAGGGCTGATCGGTCCGGTGCTGTTGTTGGGTCAGCCGGGCAAATAACTTCGCGGCTTACTTCGCCGCCTTGCAATCGCTTCCCGTCCGGTCAGCCGCCCAGTCCACCGCCTGCTCCAGCATCTTGACGTAGGTCGCGTCGGAATAGCGTTCCGGGCGGTGGCCGATGGCTGAATAGAACATCCGTCCCGCGCTGATGCAGCGGCTCCAGACAATCGGGTGATCGGCGCCCATGCGCAGGCTCTGCCCGCCCATGCCGTCGGGCTTGTAGGTCGTCTCGTCGAGGGTGGCGATGATCCGCGAGCCAGTGGCGCGGGGGTTGTTTTTGAACGAATACCACTCGTCATTCATATCCCAGGTGAGCGGCAGGCCCTTGGCGGCAGGATGGGTGGCATCGCCAATGGAGACCTTGGCGGTCTGGAACTGCGGGTTCATCGGATGCCCGGCGAAACGAGCGCCCAGCAGGGTATCGACATACCAGTCCCAGAAATAGACCGGATCGCCCGCTGTGCCATGCACACCAACGAAGCCGCCGCCATGTTCCATCCATGACTGGAATGAAGCGCGCTGGCTCAGTGTCAGCACATCGCCGCTGATATTGTTCCAGATCACGGCATCGAAGCGGCGCAGGATTACCGGCGAAAAGGCGCTGCCCTGATCGGTAATCGCCAGCGCCCAGCCCTTGCGCTGCGCCATGGCGACGAAGGCGGCATGGGCAGCATTGACCGAGGGCACATCCTTGAAGCCGTTGACCTTCTCGAACAGCAGCACCCGCGGGCGGCCGGCCAGGATGCCGATACGCGGCAATGCAGTGTCATAGCGGGCGCAGCGTGCTTCGCGGTCAGCATCGGTCACAGGCACTCTGGCGAGCGCAGCGTCGATCCTGGCCATATCTGGCATGACGAACTTGCTGGGGTCCGGGCCAAAGCGCGCGCCAAGGCCTGCTGCCTCGCGCACGGTCAGGATCGCGGAAAAGCTCGGCGGGGTCTTGCTGGCGAACATCGGCGGCATTTTCTTGATCATGCCGGGCACGACAGTTTCGACTGCCGCAGTCGCTGCCGGGCTGAGCATAATATCCATCAGCGGGCTGGCAGTTGAAAAGGGTGTATCGCGCAGTGGGCAATCGACCAGCGCCTTGGCCTGTGCGGGATTGGCGATCAGCGCGGCAAGCGCAGTTGCGACTATGGCAAGGCGTTTCATGGAATATCCCCCGGTTGGCAGTCTCTGCCCGATTTCAGCCCCAGACCGCATGGATCGTGTGGCGCTGACTGCAGGTTAGCGTGAATTTATTGGTCTGACCAGTGTCTACAGCGACTGTCCGTCGTCGATCGACATCACCGCGCCGCTGGTATGCAGCGATGCGTCGGAGCAGAAATAGACCACGGGTTCATCGAGAGATTCAATTGGTTGCAGGCGGCGGCGCTGGAAGCCCGCGATCTGCGCCTTGCCCTGCTCACTATCAAACCAGTCTCCTGCGAGTTCGGTCTGGATGAAGCCTGGCTGGAGCACGTTGACGTTGATCCCCTGCCGCACCCATTCGCTGCCAAAGCTGCGAGCCAGACTGGCAACTCCTGCCTTGCTGGCGCAATAGCCGGAGCCGCCGGGAAAAGGCGCAATCGCGCCCATCGAGCCGATCAGCAGTATGCGCCCTCGCCCGGTCTCGCGGCTGCCCGCTGCCATCATCCGCCGCGCGCCTTCGCGCGCCGTGAGATAGAGGCCGAGCAGGTTGGTATCGAACAGGCTTTGCAAGTCCGCAGCGGGAATTTCGGTCGCCCGGCCTGTCACCGAGACGCCGGCATTGGCGATGACAGTGTCGACCGGGCCGAACCGGGCTTCGGCCGCATCGAAGGCAGCAATGGTCGATGGCTCGCTGGTCACGTCCATGTCAACTGCCAGTGCATTGTCGCTGCCCAGTTCTGTGGCCAAAGCCGCCACGCGCTCGGCCCGGCGCGCGCCCAGAATGACGCGTGCACCCTCACGCACTGCCACCCGGGCAAAATGTGCTCCGAAACCCGAGGAGGCGCCGGTGATGAGGCAGATGCGGCCTGTCAGTCGTTGCATGTCAGCTTCCTTCTGCCGCTTCGCCTAAGTCGCGGCCCGATAAAATGCAACGCGGCGATTGCGTTCGAGGCCCGGGTATTGTTAGACTGCGCCAAACAAGAATGGGTGAGGCCAAAGATGACTGCGAACATGACCGACGCGACCAAGTCCGTCCCCCTACGGGTCGCCGATCCGGAACTGATCCCGGCAGCGCGCTATTACGACGAAGCGTTCTTCAAACTGGAGAAGGAAAAGCTCTGGCCGCATGTCTGGCAGATGGCCTGCCGGCTTGAAGAAATACCCGAAGTCGGCGACTTCACCGAGTACACGTTGTTCGAAAAATCAGTGATCGTGGTCAGGACCAAGAGCGGGATCAAGGCCTTCCACAACACCTGCCGCCATCGCGGCGTGCGCCTGGCCACGGGCCCCGGCAATTGCGCCAAGAGCGGGTTTGTCTGCCCGTTCCACGGCTGGCGCTGGAATCCCGAGGGCAAGAACACTTTCGTGTTCAGCAAACAGATTTTCAATCAGGAATTGCTCGATCACGCCGAGATTGACCTCAAGCCCTGCCGTATCGAAGAGTGGATCGGCTGCGCTTTCATCAACTTCGACGATGATGCTCCCAGCCTGCGCGAAAGCATGGGCCAAGCGATCTATGACCGCTTCGCAGCCCGCAATGTCGAAAAGCTCAAGATGGACTGGTGGTATGCCACCGAGCTGCCGACCAACTGGAAGCTCGCGATGGAGGCCTTCATGGAAGGCTATCACGTGATGCGCACCCATCCGCAGTTGCACGCGCTTTCGTCCAAAGGCTCGCTGTCCTACGGCACCGACTTCGACGATTTCGTTCCCAACCGCGATATCGATGCGCGCCAGGCGGTCAATCTCTCGATCGATTCGCTGAAACGCATCGGCGAAGGCATGGCAGGACTGGTCCATCAGACCGAGATCGACGTGCTCGAAAAGCTGCGCGATATGGATATTCCTGACGACCCAATGGCAGCCTCCGGCGCGATGTTCGCCAAGGCGATGGAGGAAGTGACCAAGGACGGCCTCGCGCGGGGGACGCCGATGTTCGATATTCCCAAGGTCATGGCCGAGTACCCGTTCCACGGCGTCGAATTCATGTTCCCGCACTTCTTCCTGCTGCCGATGTTCGCGGCAATGTCGAGCTACCGCATCCGTCCGCTGACGGCCGAGACCTGCTATTTCGAAATCTGGTCGCTGGTGCTGCGCCCTGAGGACGAACCATTCGACACGCCCAAGGAAGCAACCTACCTTCCGCACGATTCGCCCGACTATCCGGAAATTCCGGCGCAGGACTATTCCAACCTGCCGCTTCAGCAGCTCGGTCTGCATGGCGGCGGTTTCGAGAACATGCGGCTGTCGAAGGACTTCGAAGGCCTGATCAGCAACTACCAGCGGCTGATCGACGGCTACCTGGCCGGGCTCGATCCGCAGAAATTGGCCAAGGCGGCAAACGTGGTCAACAACGGCTACGAATCACCGATCCGGGATATCGGATTTTGAGTTCAGCCGCTGCCGCGCCAGAACGCAGCGAATGGGCTGCCAACTGGCCGCTGCTGCTCAGCGCCGTTGTCGGCATCCCTGTGCCAGCAGCGATGTCGCAAATGCTCGGTGTGTTCATGGTGCCGCTGGAGCAAGAATTCGGCTGGACACGGACTGAGGCATCGCTTGGCTATTCGATCTCGCTGATGTTGGGTTTCCTCACCTCCCCCTTGATCGGGCGGCTGGTCGACAAGAACAATGCGCGGTTCCTCGCGCTTCCGGGGATCGTGCTGACCGGCTTCGCGATAGCCGCCTTCTCGCTCGCCACCTCAAGCATCGGCGTCTGGATAGCACTGTGGTGCATGGTGTCGTTGGTTGGCGGTCTGATCGGACCTTCTGTCTGGCTGGCAGTGGTTTCCGGAGCATTCGAGAAGAACCGCAGCATGGCGATCTCGATAACCCTGTGCGGGATGAGCCTGGCCGGCATGCTGGCGCCGTTATCGGCCCGGCTGATGATCGATGCCTACGGCTGGCGATTGGCCTGGGTGGCACTCGGGGTGATCTGGAGCGCACCGGCGCTGATCCTGTCGCTGCTATTCTTCTTTGACCGCCGACCTTCCGCGCGGCCCAAGGCGCAGCAGCCGGATCAGGCAGGTCCCAAACCGGAATTACGGCGCGTCTTCTTCTCAAGCACTTTCATCCGTCTCGGCCTGGGCTTGGCCACGATTGGTCTGGCCGGCTCTTCCTTCAGCCTTCACCTGGTTCCGGCGCTGGGCGACAAGGGCATCAATGCCACCACTGTCGCCGTGATTGCCGGCATCCCTGGGCTGATGGGAATTGTCGGAAGACTGGCCCTGGGTTCGGCCTTCGACCGGGTGGGACAAGTGCGGGTGACACTTGGCATCATGGCGCTTTATGCGGTGGCATCCTCCATCCTGGCGCAGCAGAGCGACAGTGTGCCGCTGGCGATAACCGGCTGCATTGTCCTCGGCCTGGCCGGAGGCGGCATGCATGTGTTTGTTGCCTGCGTGGTCACGCGGCTGTTCCACTCATCGATCTTCGGCGTGGTCTATGGCTCGCTAACCAGCCTGTCGGTGCTCGCCGCCGCCTCCGGGCCGCTGCTCACCAGCCGCGTGCACGACGTCGTCGGGTCCTATACCCCGGTATTCTGGAGCGGAATCGTGGCCGCATCCATCGCGGCGCTGTTGCTGATGAAGTTGGTGCCGGTGTCAGCCGATGCGCCTTCGGGAGCTTCCTGTTGAATTATTCGAAGGACTGCAACTGATGGCCACTGCTGCCCCCGATACCGCCCCGCGCAGCGAATGGGCGGCCAACTGGCCGCTGTTGCTCAGCTCTTTTTTCGCCATGCCGATTCCGGCGGCGATGTCTTACTCGCTGGGGCAATTCCTGGTTCCGCTGGAACAGGAATTCGGCTGGTCACGGTCCGAGGCCTCGATCGGTTTTTCGCTGTCGCTGGTGCTCGGCTTTCTCGCCGGACCGCCGATCGGGCGACTGGTCGACAAGACCAATGCCCGCTTGCTGGCCCTGCCTGGCATCGTCCTGACTGGCCTCGCCATTGCCGCCCTGTCCTTTGCAACTGCAAGCACGGCATTGTGGATCGACCTGTGGTGCGTGGTTTCGCTGGTTGGCGTGCTGGTCGGGCCGGTGGTCTGGCTGGCGGTCGTCTCGGCCGCCTTCGAGAAGAACCGCAGCTTCGCGATTGCCCTGACGATGACCGGCATGAGCATGGCCGCCATGTTCGCGCCGCTGACCGCGCGCTGGTTTATCGATCATTATGGCTGGCGCATGGCCTTCCCGCTGGTCGCGCTGCTCTGGACCGGACCGGCCTTCCTGCTGGCGCTGTTCTGCTTCTTCGACCGCCGCCCGGCCGGCCAGTCGAAGCCGGAAAAAGCAGAACAAGCCAAAGACGAGGCCGCTTTGGCAAAGCCGGACATGCGCCGCGTCTTCCTCTCGGGCACTTTCATCAGGCTCGCCATTGCGATCGCCATTGTCACCACAGCCGCCGCCGGCTTGACCATCCACCTGTCTCCGGCGCTGTCGGACAAGGGCATGAGCGGGACTGTGGCAGCAGCCACTGCCGGCCTTATTGGCCTTGCCGCGATCCCTGGCAAGCTCACCGTCGGGACGATTTTCGACCGGGTCGGACAAGTGCCAGTAACGCTTGGCCTGATGGCAGTGCTGGCGCTGAGCTGCATTTTGCTCGCACAGCATAGCGCCAGCGTGCCGCTCGCCATCACCGGGAGCGCCTTGCTCGGTGTCGCCGTCGGCGCGACCAGCGTCACCTTCGCCTGCATCACCGCCCGCCTGTTCGACACGGCGATCTTTGGCGTGGTCTATGGCACACTCGTCAGCCTGACCGCGCTCGCCGGGGCCGCCGGGCCTTTGCTCATGAGCCTCATCCACGATGCCGCCGGATCCTACGCCCCGGCATTCTGGGGCACAATTGGCATTGCGGCGGTGGTGGCGCTGCTGCTGACCCGGCTCGAACCGGTAAGCTCCGCAGACCTGGCCAGCGACTGAAGGATGTGACGCGATGCCCGCAAAGACCTGGCTGATCACCGGCTGCTCCACCGGCTTTGGCCGTGCCATGGCCGAAGTGCTTCTGGAGCGCGGCGACAATGTGGTGGCGACAGCGCGCCGACTGGAGCTGCTTGAGCCGCTCGCCGCCGCCTACCCGGAGAACGCGCTTGCCTTGCGGCTCGATGTTACCCAGCCTGCCGAAGTGGCCGCAGTCGTCGCCGCGACCCGGGCCATGTTCGGGCAGATCGATGGCCTGGTGAACAATGCCGGGGCGGGCAATTTCGGCCTCATTGAGGATGGCACGCTCGAATCCGCGCGGGCGATGATGGAAGTGCATTATTTCGGCGTGATGGAACTGATCAAGGCAGTGCTGCCCCAGATGCACGCGCGCCGATCGGGGGCGATCATCAATGTCGGATCGGTGGCGGGGCAGATCGGCTTCCCCGGGATCAGCCACTATTGCGCCTCGAAATTCGCGCTGTCGGGCCTCACCGAGAGCCTTGCAGCGGAAGTGCGCGCGCTGGGGATCAAGGTGGTGCTCGCCGAACTCGGCCCCTTCGCCACCGATTTCACCGCGTCGATGCAGATGACCATGCCGGGCTCGCCTGACTATGACCTCGCCGCCATGTCAGTCCTTGCAGGAAATTCGCACTGGAGCCCCGGCGCAGACCCGCATGCCGGGGCGAGAGCACTGCTGGCGGCGCTCGATGATCCGCAACCACCGGTGCGGATCGTGCTGGGACCGGAAGGGCTGGAGGTTGCCGATCTGCACGACGGAAGACGCAGGGCTGCGCGCGAGAAGTGGCGCGAGACCGGGATGCTGACTGACTACGTTTGAGGCGCTAAGCGGACGTCAAACAAACCGCACTCCCGGATAGTCGCCGATGATGATGCTTTCCATATCGCCGTAGCCGGAATTCCCGCCCTCGCTGATCCGCACCGGGCGGTCGCGGATTTGCCAGCGGTAGTTCTCACTGGTCTTCTCGGGATTGTTGACATCATCGACGCATTCGCCGTCGAGGAATTGCTCGCCCTTGAAGCTGCCGTGGATCTGGCCCTTCCAGGCGCCATACATGCCGGGCAGCAGGCGGAAGCCCATTTCGGGATTGATCGCTTCGATTTCGAACACACGTTCGGTGACTTCCTTGCCCTTGCCCGCCAGGATGGCAGTGACGCGGCCGCGCATGGTGCCCTTGTCGGACGCGCGATAGTCGATCTCGGGATAGAGATGCAGGATCGGGGTCTGGGTGCCGTCGCTTTCGTTGATATAACCGCTGAAGAAATCGAGCTTACCCTGCCCGCCGAAATCGCGGAAATAATAGGCGAGATCGTAGCTGGTGCCATCGGGACGGTCGATCTTGGAGACCAGCCAGTTGAAGTGATAGCCTGATCCGCTCTTGTCGCTGCTGGTCGCACCGACGCTGGCCGGAACCAGATCGGTCGGATCGAGCCCGACATGTTCGCGCACGCCCCATGAGCGATCACGGAAACCATACCATTCGTCGGGGTTCACTTCGTGCCGTGTCCCCTCGATCTCGATCCAGCCAGATACCGTGCCGGGCTGATGAAAGCGAATGACATCGGAGGCCGTGCGCCCGGTGTGGACCACGACATCGCGGTTTTCGAAGAAGGCCGGCATGGTGGCGTGGAAGGTCAGCTCAAAACGCAGCGGCTGGGCATCGTTTTCGGCGAGCGTGATGCGGATTGCCTGCATCGGTTCGATCACTTCATACTTCAGCGGGCCGACTTCCATGTCGTCGAAGCGCGGGCTGAGCACCCGGCTGGCGCGGACGGTGCGCTGCTGGGTGCCGATCTGCACCCCGGCGAAACCATCGAGAACGTCGCGGTTAGCATATTTGCCGAGGCCGAAGCTTGCCTGCAGCTGGCCATCCTTGCGCATCAGCGCGAACCAGGCCTTCTCGGTCCAGGCCCGGTCTGGCGTGGCGACAGCAGCGTGGGTGTTGACGATCTGGTGGTTGAACCATTCGTCGGCATTGGTCAGCGGGGCGATGGAGGGGATCATATCAGTCCTTTCAGCCTCAGAACCCGCCGCCATCGAGCATGGCTCGCATGACGCCGAGGTAATATTCGCGGTTTTTCATGAAGTAGGCGAGCTTGGGGTCCTGGCTGCGCCCGGTGACATACATGTTGGTGCCCTCGGCGATGATCGCACTGATCTTTCCGATCTGCGCGATCTCGTGCCACTCCACGCCCTCGGCGGAACGACCGGAAGCCTGAGTCCACAGCGCAATCACCTCATCGCGCCTCAGCATCCCCGGCTGGCGGGCTGGTGTGGTGGCACCATGGAACTGGCTCTCGAAAGTGTAGAGCAAATAGCCAAGGTCAGCGAGTGGCTCGCCGTTGAGCGCCATTTCCCAATCGAGCACAGCGCTGATCTCGCCCTCGTACCACATCAGGTTGGAGAGCTTGGTATCGCCGTGGACAATTGCCGGAGGGCCACTGCGCGGCGCGGGTTTTGTGAGCAGGCGGTCAAAGAGTTCGACCAGTTCGGGGCAGTCTGCTGCCTTGCCGAAAGCCTGCCAGACACTGGCATCATCTTCGGGCGAAACGGGATCGCCGAGAAAGGGCAACGGCGCCAGTTTTGCGAGGCCAGCGAAGGCTGAAACCCAATCGCGGCAATAGCGATTACGCTCCGCATCGCTCGCCACGGTGAACCAGTCCTGCAAACTGGTATCGTGAATTGCCTCGCCGGGCAGGCGCTCCATCGCGAAGAACGGCGCGCCCAGCAGCGCCGGGTCCTCTGACACATAAGCAATGCCCGGCACTTTCGGGCCGCCGGGAACCTGCCCCAACTCCTGATATATCCGCGCCTGAGCGATGACATCATGCCCGTCGAGCATGGCGCCGGCCGAGGGCGGCAGGCGCAGGATCAGGTCAGCGCCTTCGATCAGGTAGGTATCGTTGGAAAAGCCAGTGGTGAGCGGGACGACCGCAGTGATACGATCCCCGCCCGGCAGCACGCCGCGCAGCAATTCCTGCATCGCGGATACGTCCGGTCTCATGCCGCGTACTTCACCCGCAGCGCCTTCTTGTCGGGCTTGCCGATGGCAGTGACGGGAATGGCGTCGATGAATTCGACAGATTTCGGAGCCTGCACCGCGCCCTTGCGCGCGCGTACGGCGGCGATGATCTGCTCGGCAGTGATCGTCGCGCCCGGCTCCAGCACCACCACGGCCTTGACCGTTTCACCCCATTTGGGATCGGGCACGCCGATCACCGCGGCCTGGCGCACGCCTTCCTGTTCAACGATCACGTCCTCGACCTCGCGGGCATAGACGTTGAAGCCGCCGGTGATGATCATGTCCTTCTTGCGATCAACGATGCGCAGAAAGCCATCCGCGCTGCGAATTGCAACGTCGCCGGTGTGCAGCCAGTCGCCGTGGAAGGCCTCGGCGGTTTCCTGTGGCTTGTTGAGATAACCCGCCATCAGCAGTGGCCCGCGCACGCAGATTTCGCCCGGCGTGCCATCTGGAACCTCGTTCATGTCATCGTCCATCAGTGCGACGCGGACCATCGAGGTCGGGCGGCCGCAGCTGGCGAGGCGTTCGAGGTTGTCGGGATCGTGCTCATCGCGGCGCATCACGGTAACCGACATCGGCGCTTCGGCCTGGCCATAGAACTGGAAGAAGATCTTGCCGAACTTGCCAATGGCATCGCGCAAGCGCTGCGCCGGGAAGGACGAGGCACCGTAGAAGATCACTTCGAGGCTGGACAAATCGAACTCGCCGAAGCGCGGGTGGTCCATCATGGCGATGACCATGGTCGGCACCATCAGCACCGAAGTGATCTTGTATTGCTCGATCATCTGCATGGCTGCGACGACTTCGAAGGCAGGCATGACCACCATGTAGCCGCCCTTGAGCAGGATTGAGGTCAGCACCGCCGCGCCCGAATGACTGAGCGGGGCGCAGATCAGGTGGCGGATTTCATCGGGCCATTCCCATTCCATCTGCTGGATCAGGGCCGAAGTGAAGGCCGATTGCTGCGAGCACATGATGCCCTTGGGCTTGCCAGTGGTGCCACCCGAATAGGCGATGCGGAACACATCATCCGGCTTCGAAGGTTTCGTCGCCAAGGGCTTGGGTTCAAAGGCCATACTGGCCTTGACGATGTCCTGCCCGGTCTCTCCATTGCCCATGGCGAGGAAATTGGTCAGCTGCGGCGCGCGCTCTTTCAGCTGCTTTGCCACGCCCTCATAAAGATCGGCGTCATAGACCAGCGTATCGATATTGGCGTCTTCGATAACATAGAGATAGTCCTCGACCGCGCCCATCGGGTGCAGCGTGGTCAGCACCACCTCAGCGAGGCCAAGACCGCTGTTGGCATAGATCACTTCGACCCGGTTCTTGGCGAGAATGGCCGCGCGGGCGGGCTTGGGATCAAGGCTTTCGATGAGCTGCTGAAACCGGCTGATATTGTCGCGCATTTCGCGCGCGGTGATCACTTGCCCGGTGTCGGAAATCAGCACAGTGCGATCGAGATCGCGCGACAGCGCGTGGACTGTCATGTCAGCGCTGGTGATGTGCTGGTGCAGCAGGGTACTCATGATCCTATCTCCCGACCGATTCCGGCGCCACCAGCGAGCCGACCCCGTGGAACAGCTGGTTGGCGATGATCGCATAGTGGATTTCGGACGAGCCTTCGGCAATGCATTTCGCCTTGGCATCACGCATGTAGCGGTTGACGCCCGTCACATCCATGATCCCGCTCGCACCCCACAGATTCAAGAGCTTGGAGCAGATTTCGAAGGCAGTTTCACCGATCCAGGCCTTGCAGACATTGCCCATCACCGGATCGAGCGCGCCGCGATCGAAGGCAGCGGCGTTCGAATAGAGCAGCGCACGCATAGCCGTCAGCTTAGCATGGCTCTCGGCCATCCAGTAGGCGATAGGCTGGAGCTCGGACATGCCCTTACCATAGAGGCGGCGTTCCTTGACCTGTTCCAGCGTCTTGTCGAACATGCCCTGGGCGCAGCCGAGCGAAGTGGCGGCGTGGCTGAGCACATTGGCGGTGTTGGCTGCTCGGTGCATCACCCCGCCGTTGAGCACGTCGCCGAGAATGCCATCGGCCTCGATGCGAACATTGTTGAAGCTGATCGGCCCGGTGTTGGTGCCGCGCCAGCCGAGCTTGTGCTCATAGGGCAACACCTGCATGCCCTCGGCTTCCTGCTCGACGATGATGCAGCCATAGCCTTCCTTGCCCTCATGGTTCCTGGTCTTGCACATCACGAGATAGGTCTTGGCGCTGGCCTGGGTGCAGAACAACTTGGCGCCATCGAGCCGGTAGCCATTCCCTTCGGGTTCCAGCCTGGTGAGGTGCGCGGAAATATTGGCAGCGCCGGCCGGTTCGCTCTGCGAATAGGCGATCAGGCGTTCGCCGCTGGCGGACTTTGGCAGGATGCGGCGCTTCTGTTCTTCGGTGCCGAGGATTTCGACGGTCTTGGGACACAGCACCATCTGCACCGTCAGCGCGCCTGCAAAGGCAGGGCTGGCCTTGGCGATTTCCTCGGCGACAAGGCAAACTGAGACGATATCGCAGCCTGCACCGCCGTATTCGGGCGAAATATAGAGGCCGAACAGCCCGAATTCCGCCGCCTTTGCAATCAAACTGTCAGGCGTGCGTTCCTCGCGGTCAATCTGTACCGCAAGCGGTTCGACTTCCTTACGGGCAAAGGTTGCCGCCATGTCGCGCAGCGCGCGCTGGTCGTCGTTCAGCCAATCGAGCATCGTTCTTCTCCCAATCTTCAGTTCCGCAGGGAGCCCTTCCCACCAAACCGTCTACCCTGAGCTTGTCGAAGGGCTGTTCTTGTTCTTGAGGCCGGGAGATGCGGCCCGAAGTAAGGACAGTGCTTCGACAAGCTCAGCATAAGCGGGGTTGGGGTTAGTATCCTAGCATATCGTCTGCTTCAAATCCGCCGCGCGAGGTATGCCGCCTCGTGGATAGCATTGCCGTAGGATCGCGGGCTCCGGGCATCGCCGATAACCTGCACGGCAATATGGCTCCCGGCAAGCGCCTGCGACAGCGGATCATGCGCCACCCGTCCGGGTGCAAGCACCAGCGCGGCGCAGGCGATAGCCTCCTCAGCCCCGCCCGTGCTGACTGTGACGCTGCCCGGCGCGACGCCCAGCAATTGCACGCCCTGTTCGGCGGCCAGCCCGGCCTGCCCGACCCAGCGCATCACCCAGCCCATCCGCGAGCCAAGGTAAGCCGCCGGAACCATCTTCTCTGCCGGATCCAGCAGGCGAACCTTGCGGCCCTGCTGCGCCAGATCGAGCGCCAGTTCGATACCCTCGCCCGCGCCCCAGATGGCGATCTCGCCTTCGGGAAGTGCAGCGCCCTGCAGCACCTGATCAATAGTCAGGGCAAAGCCGCTTTCCAGCGCCGCGCTGAGCCCCGCGACATCCGGCAAAGCCGCGCGAGCGCCTGTCGCGATCACCACCATATCGGGGCGCTCGGCAAGGACCAGCTCTGCCGTCACTTCGACGCCCAGCCGGACTGCGACGCCCTCTTTCTCGATCATTCGCCGGTGATATTGCGGCTGATAGGCAATCTGTTCCATGTTGCGCAGGGTCTTGTAGCCCCCGGCCCAGCCCATCGCCCCGCCGAGCGTCTCGCTCTTCTCATAGATCACCACCTCGTGCCCGGCTGCATGCGCCGTCAGCGCATATTCCATGCCGCCCGAGCCGCCGCCGACCACCATCACCTTGCGGGCGCGCGGGGTCTTGAGGATGCGATAGTCGCGGTCACGCCCGAAGGCAGCGTTCTGTGCGGAGCCGGCGATGCCCTTGGCGAAGATGTTGCCGGTCATCAGCGAGGCGCCGGTGCGGGTCGACTTGCGGATCTCGTCCTCGCGGCCTTCGGCGATCTTGCGCGGGAAATCGGGGTCGTCGAGCGACTGGCGGCAGCTGGCATAGAAATCCGCCGCGCCCTCGCCGATCATTTCGCGCATCTGGGCAGGCGTGTTTACGTTGCACGAGCCCATCAGCGGCATGTCTATGCCCTTGGCCTGAAGTCCGGCGCGCAGCTGACGGACGCTGGGCAGGGTCACAAGATTGGGCACATAGAAGCCGCCGCCAGTGAACTCGCCCGAGCTGATTTCCGGGTGACGGCTCTTGCCCGGGATCATCGAGCCGAAAGTCGCGTCGATCGCATCGACGCCCAGCGCATGCAGGCGCGGCGCATAGTGTTCGACGAAATAGTCGATGTCGGCGCCATCAATCAGGTTCTCGTCGCAGACCATGCGCGGGATGATCGCGAAATCCTTGCCGCACAGTTCCTGCGTGCGCTGGAGGATCTGCTCGCAGAACAGGAAATGGTCGGCATATTCGTCGTTGCGGCCCTGGTTTTCCAGCAGCGACATCATCGCATGCGGCAGCGAGCCGTGGCAGAAGTGGAACGAGACATAGTCATAACCCGCCTCGCGGCTGCGCCGGGCCGCCTGGGCATAGGCTTCGACCAGTTCCTTCAAGGTCTCGGTCGGGACAACGCTGGGCTCCTTGTTGCCGATCGGATATTTGCCGCTGGGGCCCCATGCGACGGTGTCCGGGATCCAGCCCTTGCCGGGCTCAAGCGGAAAAGTCGCACCGACGCCGGGGATCAGGCCACCGTAGAACAGCTGGATGCCGGCCAGCGAATCATTGTGGTGGATCACCTCGACCAGCTCGCGCTGCGAGATGATGTAGGTATCGTCGTAGAACCCGAGCATTCGCTCGTTGATCAGACCATCCCAGCGCACACAGGTCGCGCCAACGCAGACCGCGCCGTAGCCGCCCTCGGCAAGTGCCTCGTAGGCACCGACTGCCTGGCGCGTAACATAGCCGCGATCATCCGACATGTTCATAGTCGTCGGCGCATGGACCATGCGGTTCTTGAATTTCAGCCGGGCGGTGTGGAATGGCTGAAGCAGGCTGTCGATCACGGATAACTCCCAAAGCGAGGTCCAAAGCAAGCCCCAGGTCGATCAGGGCGAGCGGGCCTAATGCCATACAGGCTGTGCATTTCAAGACCCGATCTTGCCACTTCTGTCAAGTGTCCCGCGCGGGCATGGCGGGCACCACCGGGCGCCTTCGAATATTGCTTTCGCAACAGGCGATAATGTCCTAGCAACGTGTCATAAATTTGAGGGCATCGATGATGGATCTTGCAAAAAGCCGGCAATCACCGACCGGACTTTTCTCGCGCAAACCGGCAACCAAGCCAAAGAGCAAACGCAAGCCAAAGAACCAGGCCGGTCGCCCGACGGCTTCGGAGCTGGAGCGCCGCAAGAGCCTGGTAATGGACATTGCCACCGAACTGTTCGTGGGACAGGGCTATGCCGCGACCTCGCTGGTCGATATCGCCAAGGGTGCTGGCGTGGCGACGCGGACGCTTTACCAGCACTTCGGCGACAAGGAAGCGATCTTCCGCGAAGTGATCTTTGCCCGCGACGCCGGCGCAGCGCTGGAGCAGCCCAAGGTGCAGCCGGGCGACACTCTGGTTACTGCGCTCCATCGCGGTGGCTACTATGCCTATCAGGTGACCTATCGCGAGCGCTCGATCGGTCTGATGCGGCTGATGATTGCCGAAAGCACGCGCTTTCCGGATTTCATGCAGTCAGTCGCCACCTCGATTTTTGGACGGTTTCGCCGCAATGTCGAAAAGCTGTTTGAGGGCCTTGAGGCCGCAGAGCTTATCCCGCCCGGCAACCATGCCCGCTCTGCCGAGCTGTTTTCCGATCTCGTGCTCGGCAGCCATCCGATCATGACTTATACCAACTGGAATGCCGAGCCGCCGACCGAGGACGATCTGAATGACCGCGTCATGCTGTTCATTCGCGGCGCGTTTGATGCAGATGTAGTGGCAAGCGCCACGACGCGCGTGGCCAAGCTGCCTGGCTGAATTGGCGGGCTGGAACTACTCTGATTTTACCTCAGATCCGTTCGTGTCGAGCGAAGTCGAGACACTAAGTGGGGGTCTCGACTTCGCTCGACACGAACGGATGTTGGTTGAGCCAATCTGAAACTGACCGGCCTTAACCCGCCGCCTCGCGCAATTTCCTGCGGGCGATGATATTGGGCTGGCCGGTATGGGCAGTCGTGCCGCCATCGGCCGCGACAATCGAACCGGTCATGTAGGAAGCATCGTCCGAGGCGAGGAAAGCGGCGACTGCGGCCATTTCCTCAGGTTGCGCCGGGCGGCCCATCGGGATTCGTTCCTGCCACTGCGCCTTGTCATCCGGCCGAACCAGCCCGGGCGAACTTAGCGCGGTTTCAACCAGGCCCGGGCACAGTGCATTGACCCTGATGCCATGCGCAGCACATTCGAGCGCGAGACTTCGAGTGTAGTTCACGACCGCGCCCTTGGAGGCATTGTAAGGCCCCATCCCGTAATCCCCGGCCAGCCCGGAAATTGAGGCAATGTTGACGATCGCGCCGCCTCCGCCATCGCGCATCACCGGAATTGCGGCGCGGCAGAACAGGAAGATGGCGCGGATGTTCACGGCGAAGACCTGATCCCAGGTCTCCTCGTCAGTGTCCGGTGTTCCGCCGAAAGCACCGATCCCGGCGTTATTGAACAGCATGTCGAGCCGCCCCCAGTGTCCCATCGCGGCGGCCACGGCTGCCTCAACCTCGACCACCTTGGCGACGTTGGTGGCGATATAGCGGATGGCATCGGAGGTTGTCGCAGGCGGCGTCAGATCGGCAATCAGCACATTTGCGCCCTCTCCCGCCAGCCGTGCCACAATCGCTGCGCCGATGCCATTTGACCCACCGGTCACCAGCGCCACTTTTCCTTCAAACCTGTTCAACGCTCTTATCCTCATCCAAAAAACTGGCTCAGTGCCGCCGCACCAAGTCGCTCAAACGTCAAAGTCGGTCGCTGCCGCACCATCCAGCTTGCGGCCCAGTGCATAATCGCCCTTGATCGTGGTGCGCTGCATGACCCGGGTCTGTTCTGTCGGAACACCAGTCGCGCAATGCAGCACGCGCCAATTGTCCCACAGCACCATATCGCCCTGGCGCCACTGGTGAAAATGGGCAGTCGCAGGCTCGGTGCAGTGCGCGATCACCTCGCGCAGCAGGACATCGCCGTCTGGCCCGCCCATCTCGAGAATGCCCTCGGCAAAGCCCGGCGAGACGTTAAGCACCTTGCGGCCGGTTTCGGCTTGCGTGAACACCGCAGGGTGAACCACGCGCGGATATGTCCACATCCTCCGGGCAATCGCTGTCCCGGACTTGGCCATGCGCAGGCAGCGCACCTCGCCACTATGGACAAAGGGATGCCGCGAAAAGTCCATGTCGACGACATAGACGATATGCAGGCCCTCGATCCGGTCCTTGAGCGCCTGAGGCAGCCGGTCCCAGGCGGCAATCTGGTCAATGAAGCCGGTGTGCCCCAGCTCCTGCGGCAATTGCACCGGGCGCAGGATGCCGCCACGATTGATCCGGTCGGTATAGATCAGGTCCGAATGCCACGGCAGCCAGCCGCCGCGCTGCTCGCCGCCAACATCGTAGCAAGTGCCATCTTCGGGGTAGTATTTGATCTTGACCAGTTCGGGCAGGCCGGGTTCGGCAGATTCGGGGAACGGGTGCGGCTCAAGCTCGCCAAAGCAGCGGCTGAGCTCGACATGCATTTCGGCGCTGGTATCACCGCGAAACAGGATGACTCCCTTGTCGATCCACAGATCGAACAGTGCCTTGCGGATTGGTTCCTCGCGCAGTTGCTCGCGGGTCAGGCCCGACACCATGGCACCGAAGCTCTGGTCGAGACCGAGAGGTGCCACATCGAGGCTGCTCGCTGTTGCCGTAGCCATGAACCCTTCCTCTCGCCTTTCGCTGCCTGCCTTGCCGGCCAGGCGATTCGCGCCAATGTCTGCGCCCGGACGGGAGACTTGGCAAACCCGGCAAATTCGTCAATGCTCCGGTGCATTCTCTTTAACGGACCCAATCACAATGCGCGATAGCATCGAAAGCGAAATTCTGGCTGCGGAAAGGACGAGGGGCGCTGCCATGGTGGCCAATGATCCCGCGGCGCTGGCGCAAGCGCTCGACGACCGGTTACAATTCCACCACGCGACTGGCGCGGTTGACGACAAGGCGGCCTTTCTCGCCAAAATGGCGGCGGGGCGGATAGTCTATCAGTCCATCGCCTGGTCCGAGGAAAAAGTGATCGCTCTGGCCGAGGATGCCGCCATGCTGACCGGGCGGATGACGACCCATGTGCAGGTCGAAGGCACTGCAAAGCAGCTCAATAACCGGGTGATGACAGTATGGTCGCTTGCTGGCGGCACCTGGCGACTGCTGGCCTTCCAGTCGACACCGATTGCCGGATAGCAAAGATGCACCCGCAGATTTCGATCAACACGCTTTGCCTTCCTGCGGCGCCATTTGGCGCGCACGCCGAGGCTGTCGCCCGGCTCGGCGCGCGTGGCATCAGTCCCGGCGTAGCAGCCGTGCTCGAATGCGGGGTGGCCGAAACGGCACGGACGATCCGCGACACCGGGCTGGATATGGCTACGATGACTCACCTCTCGTTTGGCTATGCCACGCCCGATGCCAAGGCAGAAGCACGCGAGCGGCTGCTGCGCACGATCGGCATCGCTGCCGAAATCGGCGCGCAAAGCGTGATCATGACCACCGGCGGGCGCGGCGATCTGAGCTGGGGCGATGCTGCCGAGGCCTTCGCCGATGCCATGGCGCCCTGCGCGGATGCAGCGCGCGCGGCCGGGATCACAATCGGCATCGAAGGCACCTCGCACCTCTATTCCGATGTTTCGATTGCGCACAGACTCGCCGACACCGCAAAGCTCGCCCGCATGGCCGGGATTTCGGTGATGCTCGATACATTCGCCTGCTGGTTCGATTCGGATATCGAGGCAGCAATTGCCGAGGCCGGGCCGCTGATCGGGCTCGTGCAGGTCAGCGACTATGTCTACGGTGATCGCGGCCTGCCCTGCCGCGCCGTTCCGGGCGATGGGGCGAGCCGGCTGGACAGGATTATTCCTGCCATCGTCGCGACCGGATTTGCTGGCTACTATGATCTTGAAGTGATTGGCCCGCGCATTGTTGCCGAAGGCGCCGAAGCGGGGCTGCGCCGCGCTGCCGACTTTATCGGCGGACTGCTGGGGAATAAGGACTGATACGATGAGCGAAGTACGGCTGGCATTCGATGCGCAGAATCATCTGGGCGAAACCCCGGTCTGGTCCGAGAGGGATCAGGCGCTGTGGTGGGTCAACTGCGAGCAGCCGCCCGAGCTGCATTGCTGGTCGCCCACCAGTGGCGAGCACCGCAAGTGGCCGATGCCGCAGCGGATCGGCGGCTTTGCCGAAAAGGCCAGCGGCGGCATGCTGATTGCCCTTGCCGACGGGATCTATGATTTCGATCTGGAAAGCGGCGCGCTGACCATGCGGGCCCCCTCACCCTTGCCGCCGCAAGTCAAGCTGCACGAGAGCGCCGTCGACCGGCAAGGACGGTTCTGGATCGGCGGCTATGACCACGATTTCCCTGCCAATCGCGCGGCGGACGGAGCCAAATACTTCCGGCTCGATGGCGACAAGCTGGTGCCAGTTATCGAGGGCCTTGCCGTGGCCAATGGCTTCGCTTTCAGCCCGGATGGCCGCACGCTCTATGCCGCCGATGCGCCAAAGCGCACAGTTGATGCCTGGGATCTCGATCCGGCTACCGGTGCAGTCTCTAATCGCCGCCCGTTCATCGCGCTGGTAGAAGGCGAAGGCTTCGTCGACGGCGCGGCGGTTGACACTGAAGGCGGCTACTGGCTGGCCAATGTCGCCGCCGGGCGCCTGCGCCGCTATCTGCCCGATGGCACGCTCGAGCGGATCATCGAGCTGCCCTTCTCTAACCCGACCAAGCCGGTATTCGGCGGGCCCGGCCTGGCTACGCTGTATATCACATCGACGCAGCTGGCGATGCAGTGCTTCATGAAGCCGACAGCCCCCAATGGCGCGATCTATGCGCTTGAGCCGGGCTTCAGCGGCGTGGCGGAGTTGCCTGTCGCTGCCTGAATGTCCATGGCAGGGACATCACCGGGATAATAAACATCGGCTGTTGCATTTAATCAGTGCGCGGCTATCAGAATATGGACTTGGAATGCCTGCATGGCCATGCATTCCCCTGCTCAGCGTTTGAGGATTTAGTGCCTAATGTATCTCGCACCTGACGGAGAAGAAGCGGAAATCGCCACTGCCGCCAGTGACTTTCTGGTCGGCGCCATGCCGATTGACCGGCTGCATGTGGCCGGCTCGGCCGACATGTCGGCAGAACTGCGCGCATTGTTTGGCGAGATGGGCTGGTTCGCGCTGGCCGTTCCCGAAGCGATGGGCGGCAGCGGGCTTTCCGCGGTCGAGCATACCTTGTTCTTCCGCGAAGCCGGGCGCCAGTGCGGGCCCATCGATCTGCTCGCCCAGAGCCTCGCCGCCAATGTCGCGCAGGATGCAGGCCTTCGCGCCGCGCTGATCGCGGGCGAAGTGGCGGTCGGGCTGCTGGTTGCCGATGGTACCCAGTTCCGCCTGCTGGGCAGCAGCGACGCGGCCTGGGGCCTGACTGTCACCGAGGGCCAAGCCGCGCTCTATCCGCTGGCCAGTATCGCCCCCGCCGCCCTGCCATCGCTCGACCCCGCCAATTCAATGCGCCTGCTGGGCGCCCTGCCCGAGCCTGCGCATCAGGTGACTGGCAGCCACATCAGCCAGCTTGGTCAGCTTGGCGCCGCCGCAATGTTGGTCGGCATGGCCGAATGCGCGCTCGATCTGATTGTCGAATATGCCAAGGTGCGCGAGACTTTCGGGCGCAAGATTGGCTCATGGCAGGCGGTGCGCCACCCTTGCGCCGATATGGCCGTACGGGTCGAGGCAGCGCGATCGCAGCTGTGGTATGCGGCAGCAGCGATGAAGGAGGGGCGCGCCGACGCTGCGGCCCATCTCGATGCCGCCAAGCACCTCGCCAATCAGGCCGCCCTGGCCAATGCCGACAGCAATATCCAGCTGCACGGCGGCATCGGTGTTACTGACGAACACCACGCCCACCTGCTGCTCAAGCATGCGCTGCTGCTCTCCCGCCTGTTTGGGGGCAAGCGCAGCCTGCTCACCCGCCTGCTCCACGCCGAGCTGGAAGACTGACATGGACCTGCATTTCTCCGAGGCCGACCATCTCTTTCGCGCCCGCGCCCGCGCCTGGCTGGCCGCCAACGTGCCCAATGAGGTACGTCCGGCACATGGCCCCGAATCAGCGCAGTTTGACCGCGACTGGCAGCGCAAGCTGTTCGATCATGGCTGGGCGGGTGTCGCCTGGCCAAGCGAATATGGCGGGCTGGGCCTCTCCGGGCTGCAGCAGGTCATCTGGTACGAAGAGCTCGCCCGCGCCCGCGCGCCGCATCACATCAACACCATGTATATCGGCCTGATGCATGCCGGGCCGACTGTCATTGCGCGCGGCACTGAGGAGCAGAAGGCCTTCCACCTGCCGCGCATCCTGAGCGGCGAGGCGATCTGGTGCCAGGGCTTTTCCGAGCCTAATGCCGGCTCCGACCTCGCCTCGCTGAAAGCGCGCGGACGCATCGAAGGCGACCACCTGGTCGTCAACGGCTCCAAGATGTGGACCACCGACGCCCAACACGCCGACTATCAGGAACTGCTGATCCGCACCGGCGAGGATGGCCTGCGCCACAAGGGGCTGACCTGGGTGATCTGCGACATGAAGAGCCCGGGTATCCAGATCAAACCGATCCGCACCATGCTGGGCGATGAACACGTCAACATGGTGTTCTACGACGATGTCCGCATCCCGCTGAGCAATGTGGTGGGCGAACTGGATCAGGGCTGGTCGACCGCCATGGCGACGCTGTCGTTCGAGCGCGGACTGGGCTTCATCGGCGATCAGCTGGAACTCTACGAGCGAGTCAAACGCGCGATTGATCTGGCCGGCAAGACCCGGCTCGACGATGGCCGCCTCGCGCTTGAGGACGATGGCATTGCCCAGCGCCTGTCCTCGATCAAGGCTGATTGCATGGCGATCCGCGCAATGACGCTCGCCGATATCGCCGAGACCGACCGCACCGGCATGCCTGGCCCCAAGGGCTCGATGATGAAGCTGATGGTCACGACCACCCACAAGGCGCTGAGCGAAGTGGCGGGCGAAATTCTTGGCTGGAGCTTCCTCGAATTTGGCGGCGACCGCACCGCGCATCCATGGACCTACGACTATCTGTGGAGCTGGGTGTTCTCCATTTCCGGCGGCACCAGCGAAATCCAGCGCGAGATTACCGCTGACCGGGTGCTGGGCCTGCCCAAATCACGATAAGGGAGACGCAGTGATGGTATTGGCCCCTCTCCGCCTTGGCATAGCCGGCGCCAACACTGAGCGGGGTTGGTTCCGCGATGCCCATTTCCCGGCGCTCCAGGGCATACCGGGGCTGGCGATCCAGGCGGTTTCGGCGCGGACTCAGGAAATCGCCGATGCTGCGGCCACGGCATTTGGCGCGGCCAGTGCCTTTGACGATTCACTCGCCCTCGCCCGCGATCCGCAAGTCGATATTGTCGTGGTCACGGTCAAAGTGCCCGAACACCGCGCGATTGTCCTCGCGGCGCTGGCGGCTGGCAAACATGTCTATTGCGAATGGCCGCTGGGCCGCGATCTGGCCGAGGCCGAGGAAATGGCAGCAGCGGCGCGGGCGGCAGGCGTGCATGCCGTCACCGGTCTGCAGGGCGCCAACGCGCCTGCCGTGCGCCATGCTGCTCAGCTGGTGAGCGAGGGTGCAATCGGCCGCCCGCTCAATCTGCGCGTGGTTTCTTCAACCGCAGGCTGGGGCACGGCTGCCCCGGCGCACTATGCCTACCTGCAGGACAAGCGGAACGGCGCGACGCTGGCAACAATTGCCGGGGGGCATACGCTGGCGATGATCGAAGAGGTGGTGGGGGTGATTACGGAAGTCTCCGCCCGCTGCAGCATATTGCAGCCATCGGTCACCCTCGCGGGCAGCGGCGAGAGCGTCGAACGGACCTGCGCCGATCACATGCTGATCGTCGCCAAGCACGATAGCGACTGCGTCTCCAGCGTCGAGATCATCGGCGGGGCGAACATTCCGCTGCGCTTCGAACTGCGCGGCACCACGGGATTGCTGGTGATAAGCGGCCACCATCCCGGCGGCTATCAGTGCAGCCATCTCGAGGTGACGACAGAGCCGCCCTCGCCTCCTCAGCCGGCGCTGGCGGTCGATGGCCTGTCCGGTAATCCGGTCAATGTCGCACAACTCTATGCGCGGCTGGAGCAGGACATCCGCAGTGGCACGCGCACTTCGCCCGACTTCGACAGAGCCGCGCGGTTGACCCGGCTGCTTGACGCCATCGATGCGTCGTCCGATGAGGGCAAAACGATAAAGGTGACACGATGAGCTGGACAACCCGCACCGATCCCAGCGGCTGGCAAACCCGCTGGTCTGATCTCTTCGCAGCGAAATGGCGCGCCGAAGGCCACTGGACCGAGCCGACCTTGCGCGATTTTGCGGCGCAGCGCTGCGCCGAGGATCCAGACAAGGTCATGCTGATCGAAGGCGACAACCGCCTGACCCGCGGCGCCTGTCTCGATCAGGCCTTGCGCCTCGCCGCCTGGTTCATGGCGCGCGGCCTCAAGCCCGGCGATGTCATCTCGTTCCAGCTGCCCAACTGGAACGAAGTTTCGGTGATCGCGCTAGCCGCGCGGATGGCAGGCCTTGTCATCAACCCGATCCCACCGATCTACCGCGAAAGCGAGCTCGCCTACATCCTAGCCGACTGCGGCTCGAAGCTGATTTTCGTGCCTGGCCTGTTCCGCAAGTGCGATCACACCGCGATGATCGAGGGCCTACGCGGCCAGCTGCCTGCGTTGAAGGACGTGGTCGTCGTGCGCAACGAAGGGCCGTTGCGCTTCGAAGATATCATCACCGGCGCACCTGCCGCGACAAGCGATCTGCCCGCCATCGACCCCGCCTCGGTGATCATCGCGATGTACACCTCGGGCACCACCGGGCGCCCCAAATGCGTGCTCCATTCGCATTACACCTATGGCCACCGCGTCAATGCCATGGCCGTCGCCTACGGCATGAGCGAAGCCGACGTGACCTTCATGCCATCGCCCGTGACGCACATCACCGGCGCGATCTGGGCTTTCGACATGCCGTGGGTTGCAGGCAACACCAGCGTGCTGATGGATGTCTGGTCGCCCGAGGAAGGCATTGCCTGCATCGAGGCGAACAGCTGCACCGTTTCGGGCGGAGCGACGCCGTTCCTCCAGCAAATGCTGGATATTGCCGAAGTCGCGCCGCAGCGGCTGCGCTCGATGCGATTGTTCTTCTGCGGCGGCACCACGGTCTCTCCGGAACTGATCAACCGCGCCGCCGCCATGGTGCCGCAGGCGCTGTTTTACCGCGCCTATGGCTCAACCGAATGTCTGACCGCCACGCTCGGCCACAGCGATCGCAAGGACGCTTGGCTGGGGGCAGAGACCGATGGGCGGATCGTCTATCCGGTCGAAATGCGCATCGTCGATGCCGCCACAATGGCTGAATTGCCCGAAGGCGAGGAAGGCGAGATCTACCTGCGCGCGCCGGGCCTGTTCGTCGGCTATCTCGACCAGGCCGACAACCTCGGGAATTTCGAGCCCGACGGCTTCTTCAAGATGGGCGATCTCGGCCGCCGGGTGCACACTGACTACCTCGTCATCACCGGCCGCTCGAAAGACATCATCATCCGCTCGGGCGAGAATATCAGCCCCAAGGAAGTCGAAGACGCTCTCTATGGCCACCCGGCGGTGGCCGAAGTCGCCATTGTAGCCATGCCGAGCAAGAAGACCGGCGAGATGGGCTGCGCCTTCATCATCCCGCGCGCAGGCCAAAGCATCGACCTGCCGGACATCGTCCGCTTCCTTGATGAGGTCGGCCTCGCCCGGCAGAAATTCCCCGAGCATCTGGTGCTGGTGGATGATCTGCCGCGCGTGCCTTCGGGCAAGGTCCGCAAGGATGTGCTGCGGGCGCAGGCGAAGGACATTGCGGAGGCGGGTTGAGCGGGCCAGGGAAACTACCCGCATATTTATCCTTCATCGTCACCCTGAACTTGTTTCAGGGCCCATTTCCCGACCCAACCGGGGCGCGGATTTTCGAGCAAACCGAGGGGCCTGATCATTCTCCGGTTGGCTCCGAGCTTGCTGCACCATGGGCCCTGAAACAAGTTCAGGGTGACGAAGTTGGATTGGGACCGGAGCCCCTACCCCCGCCCCATCGACAGCTTCATCCCCGCCGTCCCGCCACCATCGACCAGCAGGTCGGTGCCGCTGATGAAGCTTGCCGCATCGCTGCACAGGAACTGCGCTGCCAGCGCAATATCCATCGCCGTGCCGACCCGGCCGACCGGCGTCGCATCGAGCAGTTGCTGCGCGCCGCTAGTGTTGGCGATTTCCGATTTGCCCATCGGCGTTGCGATCATGCCCGGCGAAATGCTGGTGATCCGCACGCCCTTTGGCCCCCAGGCAACGCCGCGGCTGGTGCAGATATTGTGCACTGCCTTCTTGCTCAGCGAATAGGAAATGCCGCCCATGCCGCCGGGCGAATTGGCCCCGCCCATGTGATTGATCACACCTTCGATCGTCGCCATGAACGCGGGCGATAGCGGATCGGCCAGAATCGCCTCGACCTCTGGCATCGGCGGAAACATGTGCCCGGCCGAAGAAGCGATCAGCACCAGCGCGGTGCCCGGCACCAGCGCAGGCTCGAGCGCGCGCAGCAGCTTTTCGGTGGCCACCAGATTGACTTGCATGATCGCCTGCCAGTCAGCGAGCGATGGCGAAAGCCCGGCGGTGTGGACCAGGGCAAAGGGCGCGCCGGCCGCCGAAACGGCCTTGACCAGCGAAGCAATCAGCGCGTCGTCAGACATGTCGCCCGCCTCGGCAACGACGTTGTAACCATCAGTTCGCAGCTCCTCAGCAAATTTATCGAGGCTCGCCGCGCTGACATCAGTCAGCACCAGATCGTCCTGCGCCCCCATCAGCCGCGCGCAGGCGCGGCCCATGCCGCCATCGGCACCGGTGATCAGGACTTTGCGGCGGGGTAGTATGGCCATGGGTGACTCTCCTCTGGGGTGATTCTTGCTTGCCCAGTCTATTGCCGCGTGGCCCGCGGAAATCCAGCCTTGTCCGCTTCGGACTGTGACAACTCTGCAACGGTGCTGGAACAATCGCGCCAAAATGCCTGCTGAATGGGCATAATCCGCTGGTTTGACCCTATTGAATCTAATTTCATGCATTGCAAAAAATCTTGCGCAGCTTAGAGCGCGGCCTGCATTCTTATTTCGTGGTTCGGAAATGCAATGCCGCTGAGCAGTTTTGGCAGGATTTGTGGGTCCGGGCATTAGCCGCGATGAATTCTGCTCTTTGGGGAGGAACACCATGAATACCAAAATTACCGCTCGCACCGGCCTGCTGCTCTGCACGGCCCTGGCATCCACCTGTTTCGCGACCTGCGCTGCCTATGCCCAGGCAGCCGACGAAAATACTGGCGGCCTCGAGGAAATCGTCGTCACCGCGCAAAAGCGCGAGCAGAGCATTCAGGACGTGCCGGTTGCTGTGACTGCCTTGACGGGTAACACCCTGGAAACCAACCGCGTCCAGAACGTTACCGATCTGTCAGGCCTTGCGCCAGGATTCACGGTTAAGACTTCTGCAGGTGGCTCGGCGCTGCCATCGTTCGTGATGCGCGGTGCAGTCAGCTATGGCGTTGTGCCAGGCTCAGACAAGCAGGTTTCGATCTATCTTGACGGTGTCTATTTCTCCAACCCGCGCGGATCTATCTTCGACCTGCCCGACATACAGCGAATCGAAGTTCTGCGCGGTCCGCAAGGTAGCCTCTTTGGCCGCAATGCTACCGCTGGTGCGGTCAGCATCAGCACGCGTGACCCGAGTGGCAAGGCCGGCTTTTCCGGCACTCTGACTGTCGGGAATTACAAGGAGTTCCGCGGCCGCGCCAGCGTGGATTTGCCGCAGATGGGGCCCTTCAGCGCCTATATCAGCTATGTCCACGATCAGCGTCGTGGCGATATCAAGAATCTGGCTGCGGGCCAGACATGGGACCGCACCAAATCGCTTTCGCCAGAGATTGCCAAAGTGGAAGTCTCGCCGGAATACCTTGGCAGCAAGAACGTCGAATCGATTTTCGCTGCGGTGAAGTTTGAACCATCCGACACTTTTTCGATGGTGTATAAATTCGACAAGACAATTTCAGATGGCACGCCGGAAGGGACTTCGCTTGTCGGCTACCAGAAAGCCGGCGCCGTGGGTGGCTTCATAACTGCGATGCTTGCGTCGCAGTCCTACACAATCCCCGACGCTTCAGACGGACTGCGTCCGGATGCCGTCAGCAATGGATGGAATATACCCACAACCCTGCGGGTTGAAGGCCATAGCCTTACAGCCAAACTTGATCTAGGCGACATCAAGCTCAAGAACATTCTGGCCTACCGCAAGAGCTATATCTTCACAGCGTCTGCAATCGACGGCTTAGCCGGGCTCAAGATCACAGCGCAGGCTGCGCCATTTTTCGGCCTGCCTGCGGTGTTGGTCGGGTCGCCGTTTGTATTTGTCGGCACAGCACCTGAAGGGCGCAGTTCGCAGTGGAGCGACGAACTCCAGCTGAACTATGATTCGAAGCTTTTGACTATCACGGCGGGCGGCATCTGGTTCAAGTCAACTGATTACACGGCGACGACCGGCTATCAGAACACGCCAGCGTTCACGCCCTTCTTCAACGGCGTGCCAACCTTTGGATCGAAAATCGGCGAAACGGACAATTTCGCAACGTCGGTGGCGGCCTATCTGCAGGCTGAACTTCACGCCACAGATAAGCTTGATATCGTCGGCGGCGTACGAATCACTCATGATCACAAATCCGGAAATTTCATTTACGGTAACTTGCCAAATCTTTCCAATAAGGCATTTGATTACAAGCGAACCAAGCCAAACTACCTGCTTGGAATAAACTATAAGCCAAACGACAATATCCTAGTTTACGGAAAATTTTCGACTGCCTTTGTGTCCGGCGGTTCGGTTGCGGGTGTTGATTTCGAGCCAGAAACGGCAACTTCCTGGGAAGCTGGCATCAAGGCTGAAATGTTTGATAAACGCCTGCGCACCAACCTTGCAGTTTACACCGCGACCTATCACAATTACCAAACTGCGCAGGGCTCCACGAACTTCGCCTTCCTGTTCGATCCAGCAGTTGCTTCTTCAATCAGCACTTTCGTGCTACCTCAAGGCACAGTGAAAGCCACAGGCTTTGAGTTTGAATTTACGGCAGCACCTGCGAGGGGGGCAACGCTTGGAGGCAGTCTTGGCTATACAAAGACAACCTTCAGCGACGTCGACCCAAGACTCATTACCGGCAATTTCGGTGCCTACGTCCCCACTTTGCGGCCGGACTGGACCGCTGGACTTTGGGGCCAATATGAAACCAGGCCCCTGTTCAACGATGCCTACATGACATTCCGCTTGGATGGCATCTGGCAAAGCAAAACCAATCTTGCGGCCAATCCGGCGCAAGCAACTGGCTTTGCGGCAGGAATTGCTGCGATTAAACCATACTGGCTGCTCAACGGACGCGTCGCATTGCGCGATATCGATATTGGCGGAGCAAAGTTCGAACTCGCCGCCTGGGCCAGAAACCTGACCGATGTTCGAGAAAAGACGTTCGCCTTGAACATTTCTAATCTTATTGCATCGGCAAACTTTATTCCCGCTCGCACTTACGGTCTGGATTTCTCCGTCAAATTCTAAGCTTGAACCAGAAGCAGTACAGGCGCCCGGGGACCCAGTTCCCGGGCGTTTTGTTTGATACGCCAGGAGTTCCGCCAATGGCAGGGTAAGCTCTATTTCCCCTGCCAGTTAGGCTTGCGCTTTTCGGCAAAGGCCAGCGCGCCTTCGCGGGCGTCTTCGGAGCTGAATACGTTGCCGATATAGCCATTCTGCTTGGCCATGATCTCTTCGTCGCTCCACAGCCAGCTGTCGCGGACGATGCCCTTTGAGGCGATGACAGCGAGAGGTCCGTTTTCGGCAATGGTCCGCGCCAGTTCACGCGCCGCGACAATGGCCGGGCCATCGGTAAGCCGGTTGACCAGACCGAGGTCATAGGCGCGCTGGGCAGTGATCGGGTCGCCGGTAAGCGCCATTTCCATCGCCAGTTGGCGGGGCAGCAGGCGGGGCAACATGACAACCCCGCCACCCGCCGCAACCAGCCCGCGCTTGGCTTCGGGGATGCCGAACTTGGCACCCACATTGGCGACGATCATGTCGCAGCCGAGCGCCAGCTCCATGCCGCCGGCATAGGCAAAACCATCAACCGCAGCGATCACCGGCTTTTTCGGGGTCCAGGAGGTCAGCCCGCCAAAGCCGCGGTCCTTGGCGACGGGCATTTCGCCCTTGAGAAAGCCCTTGAGGTCCATGCCCGAACAGAACGTTCCGCCCGCGCCGGTGACAATGGCGCAGCGCAGTTCAACTTCGGCATCGAGCCGGTCCATGGCATCGGAAATGCCTTCGGCCGCCGCCTTGCTCATCGCATTGCGCGCTTCGGGACGGTTGATCGTCACTTCGATGACGCCATCTGCGACGCTGATCAGGACTTCTTCGCTCATTTCTCTCTCCGCTCGAACTGGTACATCCCTTGGTGCATTCCCGGGAGCGCTGTGTCCAGAGTGAACACGCTATGAATTCCGCATGACACTTGCCTTGCTTAGCTCTTTTCCTCTGCTAAGAGACTGCCAAATTCCACCCCAGGGAGTGCACAGGCATCATGGCAAAAATCAAGGTGAAGAACCCCGTCGTCGAAATGGACGGCGATGAAATGACCCGCATTATCTGGCAGTGGATCCGCGAGCAGCTGATCCTGCCATATCTCGATATCGACCTGAAGTATTACGACCTGTCGATCGAACATCGCGATGCGACCGACGACCAGGTGACCGTCGACAGCGCCAATGCCACCAAGCAATATGGCGTTGCCGTCAAGTGCGCCACAATCACGCCGGACGAAGCACGGGTCGAGGAATTCAAGCTCAAGAAGATGTGGAAGTCGCCCAACGGCACGATCCGCAACATCCTGGGCGGCGTGGTGTTCCGCGAACCGATCGTCATTTCCAACGTGCCGCGGCTGGTTCCCGGCTGGACCGACCCGATCGTGATTGGCCGCCATGCTTTCGGCGACCAGTATCGCGCCACCGATACGCTGATCCCGGGCCCGGGCAAGCTGCGCATGGTGTTCGAGGGAGAGGACGGCAAGAACATTGATCTCGAGGTGTTCCAGTTCCCGAGCGCCGGCGTCGCGATGACGATGTACAACCTCGACGATTCGATCCGCGATTTCGCCCGCGCTTCGATGAACTATTCGCTCGACCTTGGCTGGCCGCTGTATCTCTCGACCAAGAACACAATCATGAAGGCCTATGACGGACGCTTCAAGGATCTGTTCGAGGAAGTGTTCGAGGCTGAATTCAAGGCCCAGTTCGAGGCCAAGGGCATCACTTACGAGCACCGCCTGATCGACGACATGGTTGCTTCCGCGCTGAAGTGGAGCGGCAAATTCGTCTGGGCCTGCAAGAACTACGACGGCGACGTCCAGTCGGATACGGTTGCGCAAGGCTTCGGTTCGCTCGGACTGATGACTTCAGTTCTGCTTTCGCCCGATGGCACGACAGTGGAAGCCGAAGCTGCGCATGGCACGGTTACCCGGCATTACCGCATGCACCAGCAGGGCAAGGCGACCTCGACCAACCCGATCGCGTCGATCTTCGCCTGGACCCGCGGCCTGATCTATCGCGGCAAGTTCGACGGCACCCCTGATGTGGTCAAATTCGCCGAGACGCTCGAGCGGGTCTGCGTTGAGACCGTCGAGAGCGGCAAGATGACCAAGGACCTTGCGATCCTGATCGGTCCGGAACAGCCTTGGCTGACCACCGAAGGATTCTTCGAGGCAATTGTTGAAAATCTCGAAGCTGCGATGGCTTGAATCTGGGAGGCCTGATTTTGGGGTAATGCCCCCTATTTAACAGGCCCTCCCCTACCCCCTCCCGTAAGCTGGAGGGAGCATGAACGGAAAAGACCGGCGCGGGGCATTGCTGCCTTCGCGCCGGTCCTGTTTCCACGAACGTGGGGGCGAGCCCCCGGCGTCCCTTGAAGATCAGATGTCGTCGTCTGCGTCCGGACCCGCCATCATCTCTTCGGCAACACGGTCGGTCTGGCCGCGGATCGCAGCTTCCAACCTGTCACAAACTTCAGGATTCTCGGTAAGAAAGATTTTCGAGTTCTCACGGCCCTGGCCGATGCGGATCGAATCATAGCTGAACCAGGCGCCGGACTTCTCGACTACCCCCGCCTTGACGCCGAGATCGAGGATTTCCCCAACCTTCGAGATGCCCTGGCCATACATGATATCGAATTCGACCTGCTTGAAGGGCGGCGCGACCTTGTTCTTAACCACTTTGACCCGAGTGGTGTTGCCGACAATATCTTCGCGATCCTTGATCTGGCCGATGCGGCGAATGTCGAGGCGGACCGAGGCATAGAACTTGAGCGCGTTGCCGCCGGTGGTGGTCTCGGGATTGCCGTACATCACGCCGATCTTCATGCGCAGCTGGTTGATGAAGATCACCATGCAGTTCGAGCGGCTGATCGAACCGGTCAGCTTGCGCAGTGATTGCGACATCAGGCGGGCCTGCAGGCCAACGTGGCTGTCGCCCATTTCACCCTCGATCTCGGCCCGGGGCACCAGCGCCGCGACCGAATCGATCACCAGCACGTCAATGGCATTGGAACGCACCAGGGTATCAACGATCTCCAGCGCCTGTTCGCCGGTATCGGGCTGCGAAACGATCAGTTCGTCGATATCGACGCCCAGCTTCTTGGCATAGCCCGGATCGAGCGCATGTTCGGCATCGACGAATGCCGCAGTGCCGCCAAGCTTCTGCGCTTCGGCGATGACATGCAGTGCCAGCGTGGTCTTGCCCGAACTTTCAGGCCCGTAGATCTCGATCACCCGCCCCTTGGGCAGGCCGCCGACGCCGAGCGCGATATCGAGCCCGAGCGATCCGGTCGAAATCGTTTCGACCGCCATCTTCTCCTTCGAGCCGAGCTTCATCGCCGAGCCCTTGCCGAACGCGCGATCAATCTGCGCCAGCGCTGCTTCGAGCGCCTTCTGCCGGTCCATGCTTTCCTTGCCTTCCTGAATCAGTTTGAGCTGAGCAGCCATCGTTCGTCTCCTTGCCTAAAGCACCGACCCGGAAGGTCAATGACAGTGTTCGTATCGTGTTTGTTCTCATGGAACAAGGGGGGAACGAAAATTTTTTTCGACTGCCCTCCGGAAAGGGCGGAATGGCCTGGAAGTTGACGAAGTTGAGGCCATGACGGCATCGCAATGGCCTTTCGCGCGCCGACCCGCGCGGCGCTGCCTTGCCGAGCATGACAGGTTGTCGTGATGTAGGAAAGTGCTGCCTCAGGCAGCCGCTCTGCCCTTCGGACCCCGCTTGCCCGGCGCGAGCTTCAAGCCCGTCCGCGCTTCCATATCCGCCAGCCACTCCTTCGAGCCCACCGGCCGGCCGACGCTCTCCGCCTTGCGCAGAGCCGCATAGCCCAACGCTTCGTCGAATTCCTCGCCGAGGAACGAGGCAAAGTCCCCCACCCGCTCCAGCGCCGGGGCGACTGTCACCACATGATCGTCCTCCCCTGCGATCAGCGCCCGCGTGCTCGACCAGGCCCAGTCCTCGGGGCGCTCAACCAACCCCGCGCGCACCGGATTGAGCGCAACATAGCGCAGCGCGGTGACAAAATGCGGCTCGTCCATCGCCACCGAACTGAACCGCCCCTGCCACAGATGCCCGGTCATCCGCAGCCGCGCATTGATGTAGCCGGTGTAGTGGCGGTGAACATAGCGGAAGGTGCGGCTGAGGCCGTCGGGGTCAGTGGGCACGGCGATGACGTGAACATGGTTGGGCATCAGGCAATAGGACCACACTTCGATCCCGGACTTGCGCGCGGCTTCGGACAGGAGATCGAGGTAGAGCTCATAGTCCCCGTTTTCGAAGAAAGTCTTCTCGCGGCGGTTGCCGCGCTGGGTCACATGGTGAGGCAAGCCGGGAAGGACGATGCGAGGGAGACGGGCCATTTGCGGCGGGTATCAGGTGTGCAGAGGGGAGTCAATTAAGGGGTTATTGCACGTGTCACCGTAACCCCACGTGTCACCGTAACCCCCACTCGAAATCCGACAAATCAAACCGCGCCATAACAGCCTCCCGAAAACTCGGGACAAATGAATTACAACTTACACGTCTTGGGAATCCCATTTATGGGTATGTGACCTAGCACTACTTTGGCAGATTTTTGTTTGGAGGGTCGGTAGGCCGAAGCCCGCAGTGAGGGCATGGTTTGTCCGGCGGTTTGATGAGGCGGTCAATGATAGCCTGTCTGATTGCTGGCAGGCTCGGTTTCGGTGGCGGGCCCAAGA
>CANJCQ010000044.1 GCA_947473355.1 Sphingomonadaceae bacterium
AAGTCGAGACACTCTGCACCAGTGTCTCGACTTCGCTCGACACGAACGGGGATTGGTTGAGTGCTTCCCTAACGCCCCTTCCACACGGGCGCGCGCTTTTCGACGAAGGCACGCGGGCCTTCGCGGAAGTCTTCGGTCTTGCGCAGGGCATTGAGGTGGCGGGCCACCAGCGCCCGCCCAGCCCCATCAGGTTCGCCCACAGATTCGCGCGCCGCCGCCAGCGTGCGCTGCACTGCCAGCGGGGAATTCTCCACTACGGCATTGGCGAGCTTCAGCGCCTCCGCCGCAGTCTCGCCCGGAACAGTCAGCCGGTTGGCGAGGCCCCAGCGCAGCGCATCGACTCCAGTCATGTTCTCGCCAGTCGCCAGCAATTCGTTGGCCACATTGCGCGGCAAGGCAGAGGCGATTCGGTGAATGCCGCCTGCCCCCGCTATCAGTCCGCGCTTGACTTCGGGCAGACCGAAGCGGGCATTTTCCGACACCACGATCATGTCGCAGGCCAAAGCCAGTTCCATGCCGCCAGCCACGGCAATGCCTTCGACTGCGGCGATCCACGGCTTCATCCGCGTCGAATAGACAAAGCCGCCAAAGCCGCTGCGCGAGGTTTCGAGGCCTTCGGCATTGCCCGCAGCGACTGCGCCAAGATCGGCGCCCGCGCAAAACACGCGGTCGTCGCAGGAAGTCAGGATCATGACGCGGATCTGGGGATCATTTTCAGCCGCCTCGACGATCCGCTCCAGCGCAGAGGCCAGCTCGGGGCTCACGGCATTGCGCTTCTCGGGCCGGTTGAGCGTAACCATTGCGACGTGCTCGTTCAGCTGCTCGCACAGGACAGGGCCCTCGGTTATCGCTTCCAACGCCATATCATTCCACTTTCCAGGCAATCACGCTCAGGGCGCGGCAAAATTGAAATCGACCATGATCTCGACCGACAGCGCTTCGAGCGCCTCCCGCACCTGGTCCGATGTTGTGCCCGGCGGCAGATTAAGCTTTGCGATGGCGCGGAACAGCAGGTCGCCCGACCATGCGCTGTTTTCGGTGGAGGTGGAGAAATCCTCGATATTGACCCCAAGTTCGGCGAGCACTGTGGTCACTTCGCGGACGATGCCGGGGCGATCCTGCCCAACCAGTTCAAGCCGCAGCAATTCGCCTGCCGGTGCCGGTTTATCGCCTGCCTGGGCCAGCGACACCGAGAGACCGCTGGCATCGACGCTGCGGATCGCAGCTTCAAACTCTGCCAGGCGCTCAGCATCGACCTCGACCAGCACCGAGCCGACATAGCGCCCGCCCAGCCGGCTGAGGTGGCTTTCCAGCCAGTTGCCGCCCGCCGCCAGCACCGCTTCGGCAAGGCTGCGGGTCAGGCCCGGTCGGTCGCTGCCGGCAGCAGAAAGGATCACTCTGGTCTTCATCGCCTCACCTTTTACTGTGGCAAATCTGCACCGCCTTGCGCCAGGATTGGACAGACACGCTCTTGCCTCTTCCCTTTAATCGCCGCCGGGCGCAAGACCTGCGTCCCATGCCGGTCGAATCAGACGCTAGCGATCAAACCGCCGCAAGCCAGCGTGTCCTGCTGGTCACTGGCCTGCTGGGCGCGGGCAAGACCACAGCGCTGAAACTGCTGGAGGACCTTGGCTGGGAAGTGATCGACAATTTCCCGATTCGCCTGCTCAGCCGCCTGATTGAAAGCCCTGCTCCGGCGGGCCAGGCCGCACGCGCGCCGATTACCATCGGCTTCGATTCGCGCACCCGCGGCTTCAACCCGCGCGAGACGATGGATCTGGTCAAAATGCTTGCGGGGCGCAGCGACATCGAATTGACCACGCTGTTCCTCGATTGCGCCAGCGCCGAACTCGAGCGCCGCTATAACGAAACCCGGCGCCGCCACCCCTTGGCGCAGGACATGCCGGTCAGCTCAGGCATCCGAGCCGAACGCGAATTGCTGGAGCCGCTGCGGCGCTGGGCGGATATCGTGATCGATACCAGCGCCTATACAGTCAACGAACTGGGCCAGGTGATGCGCCAGCAATTTGCCTCTCCCGAAGGCCAGGCGCTGACCGTGACGATCTCAAGCTTCGGCTTTTCACGCGGCATGCCGCCGGTCACCGATCTGGTGTTCGACATGCGCTTTCTCGACAATCCCCACTGGCAGCCCGATCTCAAACCGCTGACCGGGCAGGATAAGGCTGTCGGCGATCATATCCGCAAGGATCCGGCTTACGGCGAAGCATTCGAACGCATCCGCGACCTCGTGCTGTTCCTGCTGCCGCGCTATGAGGCGCAGGGCAAAGCCTATGTAAACATTGCGATTGGCTGCACCGGCGGGCGCCACCGTTCGGTTTTCTTTGCCGAACAGCTGGCAGCGGCCTTGCGCACATCGGGATTTTCGCCCACATTGCTGCACCGCAACCTGGGCGCGCGCGCGGCTGATCTTCTTGAGGAGGCACAGCCGCGATGATGTCGGAAACCAAGGACCGGGCGGCGTCGCAGGGAATTCGGAGCACACCAGCCTCATGATCGGACTGATCCTGGTTACACACGGCAAGCTTGCCGAAGAATTCGTGCACGCCATGGAACATGTCGTCGGCAAGCAGGATGCTATTGCAACAGTCTGCATTGGCCCTGACGACGACATGGAACGGCGGCGGCGCGAGATCGCCGATGCGGTCAAGCGAGTCGATAGCGGCGAAGGCGCCATCATCCTCACCGACCTGTTCGGCGGTACGCCTTCCAACCTGGCGATATCGCTGATGAAGGCAGGCAAGCTGGAAGTGATCGCCGGGATCAACCTGCCGATGCTGATCCGCCTCGCCAAGGCGCGCAATTGCATGGCAGTGGGCGAAGCAGTGGTCGCCGCGCGCGAAGCCGGGCGCAATTATATCACTGTCGCTTCGGAATATCTGGGCCAGCATGCATGAGCATGGCCCCCAGTGACCCTCAGCCGGTGATGGCTTGCCGCGAAAGCGTCGAGATCACCAACCAGCGCGGGCTGCATGCGCGGGCAAGCGCGAAATTCGTCAACATGGTCGCTGCGCTGCCGGAGAGTCTGGCTGTGACGGTTAGCAAGGACGGTACGGAAGCCGTCGGCGGCTCGATCCTCGGCCTGATGATGCTGGGCGCGGCCAAGGGCGATACGATCGAGATCTGCGTTACCGGCGAGGGCGCGGAGGGCGCGCTGGCTCAGTTGGTAGGTCTGGTCAAGGATCGCTTCGGCGAGGATTGAGGCGAACCGGTGCAAGGCCTTCGACAAGCTCAGGCTGAGCGGGCCTTTTTTTTGGTTCGATCACTAACCCCGCTCAGGCTGAGCCTGTCGAAGCCCGCGCGCGACCTCGGTAATTAGGCCAACCCACATGCGCCGCACCATCACCGGCTTTTCCAATCCGACCGTCAAATTCCTGCGGTCCCTGCGCGACAAGAAGCACCGCAAGGCTGAGCAGTGCTTCCTCGCCGAGGGCTTGCGCCTGCTGATCGATGCCCGCGAGACCGGGCGCTTGCCGCAAATGCTGGTTATGGCTACCAGCCGTGCGCCCCATCCGCTGCTCGATGCCCTCGAATCCGATGCTGCAGCCGCGGGCGGCGAGGTGATCGAAATGGATGAGGCACTGCTCGCCAAGGTTACCGGCAAGGACAATCCGCAGGCAGTCTGCGGGGTCTTCGCCGAATTTGACACCAGCCTGGCCGGGATCGACCGCGTGGCCGCGCCGATCTGGCTGGTGGCCCAGGCGCTGCGTGATCCCGGCAATCTCGGCACCCTGCTGCGGACCGGCGATGCAGTTGGCGCGGGTGGACTGATCCTGCTCGACGACTGCGCCGATCCCTTCTCGGTCGAGGCAGTGCGCGCCAGCATGGGGGCAATTTTCACGCAAAGCGTGGCGCAGGCGACTTGGGCGGAATTTGCGGCCTGGTTGCGGCAAGATGGCGGCCAATTGGTCGCGGCCTCATTGCGCGATGCCCAGCCCTATCGCGGTGCGCCCTACGCTGCACCCTGCTTCATTCTGATCGGCAACGAATCACGCGGATTGCCGCAGGAATATGAGGACGCCTGCGATCTGCGCGTAACCCTGCCAATGCTTGGTCGGGCCGACAGCCTCAACGCCGCCGTGGCGGGCGCGGTGCTGGCCTATGAAGTGCTGGCCAGCTTCACCCCTGATCCCTAAGCATTCACCATGTCCCTTGCCCCCGAACGTCTCGCGCGCTTTGCCCGCCACATCGTCCTGCCCGAAGTGGGCGGCGCGGGGCAGGTTGCGCTGACAAAGGCACATGTGGTGCTGATCGGCTGCGGCGGAATCGGCAGCCCGGCGCTGCAATATCTCGCCGCTGCCGGGATCGGGCGGCTGACCCTGGTCGACAGCGACGTAGTGGAAGACTCAAACCTGCAACGTCAGACAGTGTTCACCACTGCCGATATCGGCAGTTCCAAGGCCGAAATGGCCGCCGCCTGGGTCCGGCACTTCGATCCGGCGCTGGATGTGCGCGCTGTCAATGTCAGGATCGGGCCGGACAACGCTGGCGAGATCATCGCGGGCGCTGATCTGGTGCTCGATGGCTGCGACAATTTCGCCACCCGGCTGGCCGTGTCGGATGCCTGCGTCGCCGCGGGGATTCCGCTCACCAGCGCCGCGCTCGGCCGCTTCCAAGGCCAGATCGCAAATTTCGCCGGGCATCTGCCGGGGCACGCCTGCTATCGCTGTTTCGTCGGCGATGCCTTCGACAATGAGGACTGCGATACCTGCGCCGCTGATGGCGTGCTCGGCGCCATGGCGGGCATGGTCGGCAGTTTTGCCGCCATGCAGGCGATCCGTGTATTGCTGTCAGGCCACGCCGCGCTGGGCGAGCCGCAATGGGGCAAGCTCCACCTGTTCGACGGCCTCGCCCCGTCGCTGCGAACCATCAGCATTGCCAAGGACCCCGAATGCCGGGGATGCAACCCGGGCTAGATCAGCCGCTCACGCCGGGCAAATGCGCCGCAAAGGCCGACCACAGCCCCGGCACTACCAGAAAGAACACCTGCGCCGCTATAATCAGCGCATAGAGCCCCGCACCCAGCTTTGTGGCCCAGTGGAGCCCGCCGCGCGAGCGCAGGTCCCAGACAATCAGCGGCACAAAAAGCAGCAAGATCAGCATGCTAGGCAGCGCAAAGCCGAACAAGGAGGGCGGCGCCAGCGGCAGCCGGGCAATGGCGGGCTGAGTCAGCATGATCATAATGCCGAGCATCAGCCGCTTGTGCGCTTGCAGATCGCGCCGGGATGTTTGCCAGCCCAGCCACAGCATCACCGCAAAGACGGGAATCCCGAGAAGCGGCACAACCGTCCAGGTCAGGGGATCGGTAAATGGCGGTTGGCTGGCCCGTGCAACCTGCCACACAGCCGTAAGGTACATTACCGGGATCATCGCCACGCCAAGCGCCATGCCGAAAGCGCCCAGCGCCCGGTGGAGATCGCGCCTGCCAGCCGCCACCAGCGAGACCTGCGCCAGGAAGGTTGCGACCCATGCAGTGAACACTGTGCCATGCAGCATCAGATTGGGGATCAACGCCGGATTGGGCCGCGGGTAGGACAGGCCAAGCGGCTTCAGATAGAAGCTGGGCGCAAATCCGATGAAGACTAGCGCCACCAGCAACCAGGCCATGCGCGAATAAAACCGGCGTTCGCGCGACGCCATGCTGCCCGGCGAATCGGTCCTGCTTGCCATTCGAAATGCTCCCCTGCCTGTTCCGGGCGTGGCCACAGAATCACAGCAAACCTGCCACCCATCATGGCGGAGGTTACTAAGGGAGATTTACCCAGGCAAGCTATTCCCCCATCGGCGTTTCGCACTCAACCACAGTCGCCATGCGCATGGTCGGACGGTGGAACAGGTTCATTTCGTCGTTGACCACGGCATCGTTCATCACCGTGGTTGAAAGGTATTCGGCCGTGCCCTTGAACACTTCCTCATCGTCGAACCACAGTTCGCTGACCACATCATAGGGCAGCTCCTCATTGGTGCCGCTCTCGGCATGCGCCAGCGGGGTGAGATAGCGGCGCATGTAGCGCACGATGCCGCCGCCCTGGCCGCCCGAATTGGCCATGGCCAGTGGCACGTGGTTGTTCTCGTAGTAATCCATGAACGCCTCCATGCTCATGCCGGGCTTGCGCTTCATGAATAACAGTATCTTGTAAGCCATATCTCTCTCCCAACCTTATCTGTTCTATCTGAGCATCCGCGCCTTGAGCAAGGCAATCTGGCGCGGACCCAGGCCGAGCTCCCGCGCCATGAAGTTCTCGACCGAGCCATATTGCTCGCGCAGCGCCGCAAAGGTCGCATCGATATAGGAACCATCGACGCCCGCCAATGCCGCTGCCGCATCGGGGGCCAGCGCCGCCATCGGCGACGACAGATCGCGCTTCAGGCTATCCATGCCATAGGCGCCATTGCTGAGCAGGTAGTCCGCCTTGACCGTATCATAAGGCACGCCGAGCGCGGTCAGCACCAGCGCAGTGGCAATCCCGGTGCGGTCCTTGCCCGCCGAGCAATTGACCACCACGGGACCGCGCGCAGGGCCTGTCAGCCGCGCGAACAGCTCGCGATAGCTTGGCGCCTGTTGCTGCGCGAGCGAGCGATAGCTGCCCGCCATCATCGCCCGCGCCGCCTCGCCGGTCATCTTGGCCGGATCGCCGAAGCTCGCGGGCATGGACCCCGTGCCCATCGAATAGTCGCGCGACCAATAGCCGTGGTTTGAAGCCGCCTGCCAGTTGTTGGGATCGAGGTGGCGCTCGTCGGTCGAGCGCAGGTCGATGATCGAAGTGACCTTGAGATGGTCGAAATCACTGATGCCCTTGGGGGTCAGATGAGCCAGCGAGCCCGAGCGATAGAGCGAGCCCCATCTGACGCTGCGGCCATCGGCAGTGCGATAGCCGCCGACATCGCGGAAATTGCGCCCGCCTTCGAGCACGATGAAGCGTTCGTGCTGAGGAGCCGGTACTGCAACCGCAGCAACATGCCGCGTTGGACGCGCATCGGCGCCTGGGACCAGCAGCATGGCGCCAATCGGCGCCGCAAAGGCCAGTGCCGCGCGTAGCCATTTTCCGTAATGCATCATTCCACTCCTCAGACCTGGTGAGCCGCCGTGATCGCATGCGATTGTGACGAGCCGTTGACGCGAAACTGCCGCAAGCCGGGCTCTGGCGCAACAACTCTGCTCAGGATCAGGGCCAATTGGCCCTGGTGAGGCGGAATTGAATTTCCGCATCATTGTGCGGCATGTTCACTGAGGGCTATCGGCATTCTGTGACGCAGGTCAGATTCGGGTCACTAGCCGATCTTTTCGAATGTGCGCCCCTTGGGCAACAGCAGGAATAGCGCACTGCCCGCGATGATCGACACAGCGACGATGAATAGGAAGGGGACATAACTGTCAGACAGCAGCAGCGTCAGGCTGATAGCCAGACCGCCTGCCGCCGAGGACAGGAAGGTCGTGGTATGGATCAACCCCAAGGTCGTGCCATAGATCCGCAGCTTGAAATAGCGCGAAACAAGATAGCAGATAAGGTCGCTTTCCGCCCCGACCGACAGGCCGACCAGAAACATCGCGAAGGAAATCACCGGCAGCGAATTCCAATCAGAACCCAGCAGCAGGAAGCCGAAGGCCGGCAGCCCCATCGAGATCGCGGTCACTGTGCGCGTGCTCCAGGCGTCCAGCGCCAGCCCGCAGCCTATCCGCCCGACGATGGTTCCGAGCGCATAGACTGAGACGACATTTGCGGCCATTTGCATGGTCAAATCGTTTTCGATCAGCATCAGGTTCATCTGCGAGGAATGGAGCTGGGTTTGCAGCAGGCAGAGGAAAAAGCCGGCCACCAGCACCCAGAACAGCTTGCTCTTCAGGATGATGCCATAGTCCTCGCGAGCCGCCTTGGGCGCTTCATCAGGCACTGGTCCACTGCCTTGCCCCCGCGGTGGTTCCTTCCCGGCCAGCAGCACCGCGATCAACCCGCAGACCAGTACAAAGGCACCAAGGACCAGATAGGTCGAGCGCCAGCCGATCGCCTCGATACAAAGGTTAAGCGCCGGAGCCAGCGCCAGCGCCAGCACGGCCGGCGCGCAATTGACAACAGTCAGGGCCAAGCCTTGCGCGCGCACGAAATTGGCGGCGATCAGCCGGGTGAACACCAGCGGGCCGACCATGCTGCCGACGACCAATATGGCAGTAAAGAGCACCAGATAAGTTGTAAAATCGCCCTGCATCCGGCTGTAACCGATGAACCCCAGCGGCATGGTCAGCACGCCGATCAGCGCGACCTTGCGCACCCCGAACCGGTCGGTAAAGCGGCCGATGAGTGGCAGGATAGGCAGGCTCAGCAGCATGGTAATCCCGATCAGCGCAAACTGTGCGCGCGACCAGCCAAAGTCTTTGACCAGATGCGGGGCGAAGATACTGTTGGTATAGGCGAACAAGGGCAGGCTGGTGCCGGTAGCCAGGCTCGCCGCCGCCAACGGCCTCAAATTCTGGCGCAATTCGCCGAGATAACCCATGCACCACTCCCCGGTCTCGCGACTTCGCCGCTGCCCGGACTTGTCGGGCAATCGCGGGACGTTGTCGAGAGGGCGAATTTGGCCGATATGTCTCGCCAGATTGGGAGAGAGTAATGACGGACCAGCATGTTCTGACCACGGCCGAACAAGGCATCTTCACCGTAACGCTCAACCGCCCGGAAAAGCTCAACGCGATCACGCCTACCATGCACATGCGGCTGGAGGAATGCTTCGACCACTTCGCGCAGGAGGCGACGTTGCATGTCTGCATCGTCACCGGCGCAGGGACACGCGCCTTCTGCGCGGGCAGCGATCTTTCGCTGTTTGACGCCAAAGCGCCCTATCCCAAAACCGGTTATGCCGGGCTCGCCCAGCGCTTTGATCTGGCCAAGCCAGTCATTGCGGCAGTCAACGGCCTGGCGCTGGGCGGCGGCTTCGAGATTGCGCTGGCCTGCGATCTGATCGTCGCCAGCGAGACGGCTGTGTTCGGCCTGCCCGAGCCCAAGGTCGGGCTGATCGCCATCGGCGGCGGCATCCACCGGCTGGTGCGGCAGGTCGGCCTCAAGCAGGCGATGGGCCCGCTGTTGACCGGGCGGAATATATCGGCACTGGAAGGGTTTGCTCTGGGTTTCGTCAGCGAACTGGCAGCACCGGACGCGCTGATGGACGCCGCGCAGGATCTCGCCCGCCAGATCATCGCCAATGCGCCGCTGGCGGTGCAGCTGACCAAGGCATTGGCCATGTCGGGGCTGGATGAGCCGACACTGGCGGAAGCGCTGGCGGAGCAAGTGCGGCATCCACTGTTCGCGCCGTGGATGCAGGCGGAGGATACGGCCGCGGGGCCGAAAGCCTTTGCCGAGAAGCGGAAGGCGGAATGGAAGGGGCTGTAACCAAGACCGGGAGGCATCCGGTCAGTCCTTTATAGAAGAGAGGGGCAAAGATAACTGCCGCTCGAAGCCAATCACTCCCTCTTGGCTGGCTCGGAATACCTTGCCGACATACAATAGGCGCACTAACATTGGGAGATGAAGGTTTTTGCTAGCGCAGTTGTGCAGAGTAACGTGGCTTGGCTGGCCGTCTGCGCCCTAATTCTTCCAATGCCGATCAGTGCGGTAACACCACCTGCGAGGGAATCTTATTTCGGGATCGTTGGTCAAGAATGCCCGATACCAGATTTGCGAGCAGACCCAATCCCAGACATGCGACCGGATGCAGGGACTCGATCAGTTTCCTCGGTATCCGTAGAGGATAGCAATTTAGTAGAGTCCCTTATTTCAGCAGTGTTATCAGATGATAACAAAACGATCGGTCGCGTTGTTTCAACTCAATGGCTTGCAAGCACGGTAGCGAAGAGCTGCATATCAGCTATAAAGAGTGCGCAATCGGTATGTACGCGGGAGCCTCTTTACCTTCTTGGGGACCTAGAAGTTCGAATATCATGGGTCTGTGGGCGCAAAGTATCCTATTTTGCATTTATAACCATTAAAAACAAAAGGGTTACAAATATTTGGGCAGAAGATAAAACCAAGCCACCTCAAGTCATTCCATGCACCGATCCCTCAAAGGCGACCAATATTGCCGTCTGGAACGGAGCTATGTACGTAATGCAGTGTAGGGACTGAAGTATAGTGCCTGTTCGTGCCACCGCCAGCCCAATTAAGCGTAGTCTGCTTTTGGGACCGACCCAGCGGTGCGTCGAGGGTTGAAGAGTCGTCGGAACAAGCCAGCGCTAGACCGCCCCCACCCCGCCCAGCTTCCGGTGATCCCAGCTAATCACCTTGTCCGGCTCCACCACCACGACAATCCGCTTCTCCGCCATCTTCGCCGCTGTCGCCGCCAGTTGCTCCGGCGACTGCCCCGGGAAGTGATGATCGATCACCACCCGCATCAGTTCCTGCAGAGGCTCCCCCTCCTCGACAAGCTCCGCTCGCCCCTGGATCGAAACCCCGCGCAGCTGGTCATAGGTCTCCCCCGCCTCGCACAACACGGCAATGCGCGGATCGCGGCGCAGGTTCATCACCTTCTGGCTCTTGCCATAGGTTTCGAACAACACCTTGCCCTCATGCACCGTGTACCACAGAGTCGTCAGATGCGGTGCGCCGTCCGCGCCCAGAGTCGCCACCTGCAGGCTTTTGCACTCGGCAAACAGCGCGGCGATCTCTGCCTCGCTCATCCGGATCCTGTCGCGGCTTTTGGCCATTATTCTGACTTTCTTGCTAGAGGCAGGCGAACACTGCTATTCTGCTGCCATGAAGCCTTCAACCGCCTTCGAACAAAACCGCGACGCGATCAAGGCCGTGATTGCACGCTACCCGGTGCGCAATCCGCGGGTGTTTGGCTCGGTCGCAAAAGGGACCGACAAGGAAGGCAGCGATCTCGACATTTTGATCGATGCCCCACGGGGAACGACGCTGATCCACTTGTGCGGCATTCAGATCGATCTTGAGGATTTGCTTGGCGTTCCGGTCGATGTTCGAACGCCAAATGAATTCGGCGACAAAAGCCGGGCCAAGGTGCTTGCCGAGGCGATTCCGCTTTGATCGACGACTGGACGACAACAAAGCTTCGGCAAATCAGAGACACTGCGCGCGAATCATGCGATTTCGTCGAGGGACTGCATAGCGAAGACTTCGTCACCGATGCGCAAATCCACAAGGCTTGCTCGATGAATCTCATCATCATCGGGGAAGCAGCCAAGCGCATTTTCGAACGCGCGCCCGAATTGGTGGGGCAAACTCCAGATATCCCTTGGCGAGAAATGGCTGGCATGCGCAATCGCATCGCCCACGATTATGAAAAGATCGATCTTCAGACGGTGTGGGATACGGTAGCGGAATTGCTGCCCGAACTGATCGTCCAGATCGACCAACTGCTCAGCCGATAGCCTTCAAATAATCCAGCCGCCCCTCGCGGCCTTCCTGGCGCATCGAGACGAGGTCGAGCTGGAAGACCACATCGTCGCTCGGCGTCTGCACACGCGGGTTGCCGGTCCAGAACACCACGCCAATCTTGCGTTTCGAAATGCGCCAGCCATCAGCCGTGCGCACCCAGGTGTCGTCATACCAGCCGGTGCCGTCCCACACCGGCGGATCGCCCGCCGCATGCCGGACCAGCCGCCAGGCGCCATAGGTGTGCGAATGGGCCGTATCGCCTTTCACCGTGACGAGGTGGTTGGTCATGACGTGCTGGGTCGCGTCGAACACTTCGTGGAAAGACCCGAAATCGCGCTTGAAGCTGGCAAGATCGGTCCAGTGCGAAGTAGCGCCGTAATCGGCATCGACGTCGGCAGCGAAGATCCGGTCGAACAGGTCCCAGGCTTGCGTATCCATGGCAAAGCCATAGAGGTTGATCAGCTGGATGATGTCATTGCGATCGGACATGCACGTCCCTCCCCTATTCGTTTATGGCCCAGGCGAAGCGGCCGTTGACTGCCGTCCAGTTGATAGCCGCCATCACGGCATCGACATAAGCCGCTGCTTTCGAACCATAATCCATCGCATAGGCATGTTCGAACATATCGAGCACCATGAGCGGAGTCGCGCCGGCCATGACCATGGTGTGATCATTGGCCCACTGGTTGACCAGCCGCTTGTCGCGGTGATTGTATTGCAGCACCACCCAACCCGAACCGCCGCCCAGCGCCTTGCCCATCGCGGAAAATTCCGCCTGCCAGCGCGCCATGGAGCCGAAATCACGCTCGATCATCGCGGCAAGCTTTGTGCTCGCCGCACCTGCCGCACCGAGGTTGCCGAAATAGAGTTCGTGCAGCATCATTGAATTTGTGGCGATCAGTTCCTCACGCTTGAGGCCATTCATCAGGAACCCGGGAGCCGTTGCCGGATCAAGAGCGGCAAGCTGGCCACCAATCGCCGCGATGCGTTTGACCGCGCCAACATAATTGTTGTCATGATGGCTGGTCAGCAGCTTTTCCGACAGGCCGGGAATGGTCTTGGCATCGAACGGCAGCGGCACCAGTTGCGGGGCATAGGCCGTGACTGCCGGAGCGGCTCCGCCCTGCGCCAAGGCTGGCCCCGCCGAACCGGCCAGAGCCACGCCCGCGCCCAACACCGCGCCAACGGAAAGCAGATCGCGGCGGTCGATAGCAAATTCCGTCATGGTCATTCTCCTGCTCAAGCAGGCAGGCTGACCTCAGCCGTGCCCTTGAGAATTGTATCCCCGCTCTGGGTGGTCATTCTGGTCTGAACCTTGACCACCGGCAAGCCGTATGGCGACTTGTCGATCTTTTCGATGATCTCGCCATCGACATAGGTGACGTCGCCCTCAAAGGCCGGGCTGCGGAACTGGGTCACCGAGTGCCAGACATAGCCCTGATGGCCGGCCCAATAGGCGCAATAGTCGACATGCCAGGCGTTCATCGACGAGCCATAGCCATAGACCCCGCCCATGCCGACTTTCTCGGCCTTGTCGGAATTGATGTGGCCTGAGCTTGGTCCGTGGAACAGCCCATCGCCGTGGCGCGGGTCCACTTTGCGCATCTCGTGGTCATAGGTCATATCAGCTGCGAAACCGGCATCGTCCTTGGCCGGATCCTGCACACCATCGGGCACGTTCCAGCGCCAGGTGCCCCAGATATTCTGCCGGTGCGCCCGGCATTCGAGCGCGAAGGAAACGCGGCTGTGCGGGCCGATCGCCCGGCGCGGCAGCTTGTCGCCGACCTTGACCTGATCATAGCTGGGCGATTTGCCTTCGCGGTTTGACAGGATCCATTCGAACCGCAGCTTGTTGACCTCGTCAATCTCCGCCTGGCTCCACGCCTTGGGTTCGCGGCTCTCCTTGGCATAGACCTTCCGCTTGTTGGCCTCCTCGACCAGATAGCGGATGGAGGTGGCCCGCTCCTTGGCGACCATGCTGCCGTTCTGGTTGCGATGCACCGTATCGCCATCGGCAAACATCGTCGGCCCGGCAAATCCGGTCTCGGTAATCTTGTAGCCCGCAAAAGTGCGCTCCTGCACCAGCTTGTCGCCCGGGCGCACGGGAGTGCCATAGAACCACCACTCCTCGCCCGCGAAGATCAGGTGGCTGCCGGGGATCTTGCCGACGCAGCTGGGGTGGCAGCCATGGCCATAGTCCATCGCCACGGTGAAGCTCTGCGGCGCAACGATGCCGCCGAATTTGGAGGCCTGCGCGAATTGTTCGTCCCAGTGCAGCGGGTTGGCATAGTCCATCGCCTGAACCCAGCGGCGGATATCGGTGGCGTTGCAGGCATCGTACATCTCGGCGAAGACGATCTGCTTGCCGATCCACTTGTCGACATCGCTGGTGTCGATGGCAAGGTTGGGGGCGACGGCGCTGGCGCTCATGGAATCCTCTCTAAGGCGGCAATATTGTTGCCAGCGACTATGGCCAGTTCCGCGCTGCCTTCAAGTCCGCATTACTGGACAAGCGCAGTAACTGGCCGCACAATCGCCCGCAAACAGAGGAGAGTCGATCATGGCCAGCCTGGCAACACCCACCCGCATCCGCAGCGCCGAAGAACACAAGGCCCGTCGCGAGCTTGCCGCTGCTTTCCGCCTCGCCGCCCATTTCGGTTGGGACGATCAACTTGCAACCCATATGTCGGCGCGGTTGCCCGATGGAACCTTCCTTATGAATCCGTTCGGCCTGATGTTCGACGAGATCACGGCCTCCAGCCTGATGCGGATGACGCTGGACGGCGAAGTGCTGGAAATCCCTGAGGGGCTGATGCTCAATCCGGCGGGCTACGGCGTGCACAGCGCAGTGCTGATCGGGCGGCCCGACATGAATGCGGCGATGCATTTTCACAGTCACGATGGGGTAGCCGTCTCGGCGCTCAAGGAAGGGCTATTGCCGCTCAGCCAGAACGCCCTCGCGGTGTGGGCCGATGTCGGCTATCACGATTTCGAAGGTGTGGTCGATGCCGAGCGCGAGCGCGAAAGCCTGGGGCGCGATCTTGGCACGAAGCACATGCTGCTGCTGCGCAACCATGGCACCTTGAGCTGCGGCCGTTCGATCGCATCGGCATTCCTTCGCATCTACAGCCTCGAATGGGCCTGCACTGCGCAGGTGCGCACGCTGTCGATGGGCCGCGAGGTTCAGCTGGTTCCCCAACATGTTATGGACAGCATGATGCAGGTGCAAGATGCCGGCTGGATCGATGGTTACGCTGAGACGCGTTTCTTCCCGGCAATGCTGCGCAAGACCGAGCGGCTGTTCCCGGGGTTTGACGACTGATCAGGCCTGCCAGCCATCCCAGTGAACAATGGTTTCAGGCCCGGGCCGTTCCGCGCGCTTGAAATCGGTGCCGACAGTATAGGCCACCGGCAGCATCGCGACCTGCAGGATATTCTCGGGCAGGCCGAGCACCTCAGCGGCTTCCTTTTCCCTGAGCAGATGCAGCGTCGTCAGCGTCGAGCCGAGCCCGCGCGAGCGCAGCGCCAGCTGGAAGCTCCACACCGCAGGATAGATCGAGGCATACTGGCTGGCCAGCATCGCGAGCGGCGCGCCTTCCGGGAAGCTGCCTTCGATGCAGGGAATCGCCAGCACCGGCGCCCGCCCCATGTTTTCCGCCAGCCACAGCGCGGAGCTCATCACCCGGCCTTGTTGCCCCTGCCCCTTGGTCATCTCCGCCCCGGCCGCGAGGTAGGCAGCGCCGGCCTGCTTGTAAATCTCGCCCAGCGCCGCCCGCTTGGCCGCGTCTTCGACAATTATCCAGCGCCAGCCTTGCGAATTGCTGCCGGTCGGCGCCTGCTGCGACAGGGCAATGCATTCGAGAATGACCTCGCGCGGCACCGGCTTATCGAGATCAAGCCGTTTGCGCACGGCCCGCGTGGTCGAAAGCAGAGCGTCGGTGGTGGCCAGATCGAATTGCATGTGCGGCACTCCTGTTGAACCTGCCCATTAATAGCGGAGCTGGCGGCTTGCGCCAGCCCTTGCTCGCAGGCATGAGGCCTTAGTCAAACAACCCGATGGGAGAAAAAAGATGGACCTGGAAGTTGCAATTCTGAGCGCCAAGGATGGTGATTCCGCCGGTCTGCTCAAGGCCATGGCCGATGGCGGCACAGCGGGGCTGATGTCGTGCGCTGGCTGCAACAAGGTGACGCTGCTGCCCGGCATCGAGAATCCCGGCAATGTGCTGTTCCTGATCGAATGGGATTCGGTCGATGCCCATAATGCCGCCAAAGGCTCCCCGGGCTTTGCCAAATTCGTCGAGCATGCCAGCCCGTTCTTCGGCGAAGGCGGCTCGATGCAGCACTTCAAGATGGGGTAGAGCGGACCACAGCAAGTCTGCCTCACTCAAATCCTCCCCCCTCGGGGGAGGTGGCCCACCGAAGGTGGGTCGGAGGGGGTAAAAAGCGGTCGGCTGTCCCCCTCCGCCTCGCTGCGCTCGGCACCTCCCCCGGAGGGGGAGGATTTGTCGCGCTCTACCGCCCCAAAAGCGCTGCCCCGCGCGGATCATAGCGTTCGCCGATCACAGCATCGGCGGGCATGGCGGCCTCGATTGCCACCAGGTCCGGTTCGCTCAACGCGATCTGCGCGGCGGCGGCATTTTCCTCCAGCCGGCCCAGATTGGTGGTGCCCGGGATCGGCACTATGTCCCCGCCCTGGTGCAGCAACCAGGCGAGCGAAATCTGTGCGACCGTTTTCTGTTTACTCGCCGCAATTGCTGCCAGCTGGTCATAAAGGCCAAGGTTGCGCTCCAGCGCCTCGCCCTGCCAGCGCGGCAGGTTGTGACGGAAATCCTGCTCTGCCAGCGCCTTGCCCGCCCCGCCCAGAAAGCCGCGCCCGAGCGGGCTATAGGCGACAAAGCCGATGCCGAGCTCGCGGCAAGTGGGCAGGACGCTGGCCTCCGGCTCGCGGGTGAACAGCGAATATTCGGTCTGCAGCGCGCTGACCGGATGCACGCAGTGCGCCCGCCGGATCGATGCCGCACTGGCCTCCGACAGGCCGAACCAGCGCACCTTGCCCTCGCGCACCAGCTCGCCGACCGCGCCTGCGACCTCTTCCATCGGCACATCGGGATCGACCCGGTGCTGGTAGAACAGGTCGATTATCTCGATCCCGAGGCGCTTGAGCGAGGCATCGCAGACCTCGCGGATATGCGCCGGGTGGCTGTTGACGCCCATCGGTCGCGTCTCGCCGGGCACGATATCAAAGCCGAACTTGGTGCAGATCGTCACCTTTTCGCGTATTGGCCGCAGCGCCTTGCCCACCAGCACTTCGTTGGTGAAAGGGCCATACATTTCAGCCGTATCGAACAGAGTGACGCCAAGGCCAACTGCGCGGTCGATCACCGCGATCCGCTCCGCCTCGCTCATTGCCATGCCGGAACCAAGCGAGAGGTTCATGCAGCCCAGGCCCATTGCCGACACTTCCAGCCCCTGACTGCCCAACCTGCGCATTTTCATCGTTCAGCCTCCTGTTCACGCGAACAGACACCCGCCGCTGCAACGCTGTCAACCGATGCAGCGCGAACATTTCGACACAGGCTACGCCTTGCGCTAGGCGCGGAGCCAGTCCGATTCGCCAAATATCTGAGGAGAGCCCCATGAAAATCGATAGTTCCATTGCCGCCGTGGTGACCGGCGGAGCCTCCGGTCTCGGCCGTGCTTCTGCGCAGGCGCTCGCCGCCGCCGGGGTCAAGGTCGCCATCTTCGACATCAGCGAAGAAGCTGGCGAGGCTTTCGCCAAGGAAATCGGTGGCATTTTCTGCAATGTCGACATCATGCGCGAGGAAAGCTGCGAGGCAGGTTTTGCCAAGGCCCGCGCCGCGCATGGCCAGGAACGCGTTCTGGTTCATTGCGCAATGGTCGCTGGTGGCGGCAAAACAGTCGGCTATGACAAGACCACCGGCGGCTTCAAGCGTGCGCCGACGGCAGGCATCGAGCGGGCAGCACTGGGCATTTTCGTCGCTTCCTACCGCATCGCATCAATCGCCGCGCTGGGCATGGCAAATGCCGATCCGCTCAATGACGACGGCGAGCGCGGCAGCATCATTCTCACCTCCAGCTGCGCTTCACAGGACGGCCAGATCGGCCAGGTCGCCTATGGCGGCGGCAAGGGCGCGGTCAACGCCATGGTGCTGCCGATGGCGCGCGATCTGATGGACCTTGGCATCCGCGTCAACGCGATCCTGCCGGGAACTTTCGCCACCCCGCCGATGCTGGGCGTCAAGGAAAGCGCGCCTGCGGTTTTCGCTGGTCTCGAAGCCTCGGTCCCCTTCCCCAAGCGCCTCGGCAAGCCCGACGAATTCGGCAGCCTGGTGATGGAACTGACCCGCAACACCTATTTCAACGGCCAGCTGATCCGCCTCGACGGCGCGATCCGCATGCCGCCGAAGTAAGTGGAAAGCGATCCAGGCCAGCCGGAAAGCCCCGGCAAGCAGGCGCTGAATTTTGCGCTATTTCTGCTGAAAGCCGTGGCATTTCTGGCTGGCCTAACCGCGTTCGGTTTCGTGATCTATTTCCTGCGGCGAATGATAGGCTAGTCGGCCCTCAGAAGTCCGCAGTAACCGTCAGATTGAACCGCCGCCGCTCCTCCATATAGAGCGAGTTCGGCCCGACCACTTTCCAGCTTGCCGTATCGAACACGTTCCACACCAGTGCGCGAAAGCTCATCGGCACGGTGCCGAGCTTGAACGATTGGCGAAGGCCAAGATCGAGCGTGGTAAAGCCCGGGACCATCAACTGCTTACCGCCTAGCGAAGCGAGCGGTGCAGCCCCCACGGCGCGCGCGCCGGTGTGAATGACTGTGGCGGTCGGGGTCAGCCCGCCGAAGATGTCTGTGTGGTAGTTGGCATCGAGCCTGGCATAAATCGACGGCATTCCCGCCGGGCGCTCGCCGACGCCGGGCAAACGGTCGATCACGCGCGGCTGGGTCGCCACCGCGCCCGCAACGATCTGCAAGCGCTTGCCGAAATGGCCGCTGAGCGATGCCTCGACTCCGCGCAGTCGGATCGTGCCGACTTCGGTGAACAGACGGTTCTGGTCGAACGAAAAATAAGGCTTGGTGATCTGGAACGCATTTACCGCCAGTTGCCCGCCGGTGAATTTCCAGCGCAGCCCGGCCTCATATTGCCTTGATAGCGTTGCGGGCAGCTGTTCGTTGCGGTTGATCGCGTTTTCCGGCGCTGTGCCGCTGTCCTCAAGCCCCTTTTCAGTGCCGGCGAATATCGAGATCGAGCTCGTCAGATCGAAGCCGATCGTGGCATTATAGAGCCAGGGATCATCGCTCGAGCTGGTGACAATGCCAGTGCGCCCGTCGCGCGAAGTGCCGCAATAGCGCGCCTTCTGCACGCCGAGATTGACCATGCCCACGTCTTGCAGCTTGCCGGTATAGCCCAGCATGAAGGCATGCTGCCTGACCCGGCCGTCGTTGGGCGTGGTGAAGGCAAAATTGGGCTGGGGGCGCGGATCGGGCACGCCATAGGCGACAGTGCCAGCATAATCCTGCCTGTCCGAGCCGCCGGTTTGCGTCAACCGGTCTCGCGCGCGAAAGCCCGCGATGAAGCGGTGCTGCCAGCGCCCGCTGCCCAGCCGCAAGGCCAGCTGCGCCTCACCGCTGGTCGAATGGATCGCGTGGCGCGGGTCCGAAATCACCACATGGCTCGCCAGTGTCGGCGCCACGCCGGAGCCTGCCGATTGCAGGTTGAATATCTCCGAATAGTTCTCCGGACGGTTGCCTTTGGCGTGAAACATCCCGGCGCGCAGCGACAGGTTCTTGGCTATCGCTGCCTTGAGCACGCCGCCGAACTGGTGGTTGTCATAGTGCCCGCTGGCCCAGCTCTGGCCGAGATAGCGCCGCACTTCGGGGATTTTTGGCAAGGTGTCGCCGGTCACCACGGTCAGCGGCCGGACTTGGTTTTGCGTGAACCAGCTGGTCGATACGAACGGCGCGAACTCGACGCCGCCCAGCCGCGCAATGAACCGGTGTGTCATGCCCCAGGCCGCGTTGCTCGCGCCGTCGCTTTGCCTCAGGTCCGATTGCGCGGCGCCGCCGAGATAGGCCAGATGATCCTTGATGAGCGGCGCCCGCACGTCAAACTCGCGGATATAGCCACCGAATGCCATAAAATTATAGCCGAGGCTGGTGCCAAGTTCCTTGGGAAACGGCCGCAGACGATATTCGACAATGCCGGTCGGCGCGTGGAATGGATAGTCCTCGGCAGCAAAGCCGACCCGTATGACATTGGCATAACGCAGCCGCGCCGAAAGCGCGCCGACCGGATCATAATAGACCCCGTCGATCCGCGCGTTGCCAGCCTTGGACGGGCTGAACCCGCGGGTATCCTGCTCCGAATAGATGCCGGTGGATTCGAGGCCAACCGATGAGCCAAATGCATCGTCGGCGCTGGAAACGGCATTTTCCTGCGCGCGCTGGGCCAGGGCATGGCCCGGCAGGGATGCAGCAGCTATCGCGCCTGCAATGGCGCAGCGAGAGACAGACCTGGGCACCCTAGAAATCCGCCGTCAGTGAAATGGTGAAGCGGCGGCGCTCCTCGGGATAGAGCGTGTTGGCGGCGACCACCTTCCAGCTCGCTGCATCGAACACATTCTGCGCGACTGCGCGGATCGAGGCATGTGTGGCCCCGACCCTGAACACATGGCGCACCCCGAGATCGACCGTGGCAAAGCCGGGCACTTCAAGCCGCGAGCTGACCAGGCGGCTGCTGGTATAGGTGAAGGAAGCCGTCGGGGTCAGCCCACCCAGAATATCGGTGTGATAGTTGAAATCGGCGCGGGCATAGAGCGATGGCGTGCCGACTGGTCGTCCGCCGGTGGAAACCCGAGGCTGCATCGCCACGGCGCCCGCCACCACATTCAGCCGCTTGCCGAATTGCCCGGAAAGTGAAGTCTCGATGCCGCGATGGTGCACCTGACCCAATTGGACGAAATTCCCGGCCGGATCGAAGGTGAAATAGGGCTTCTCGATCTGGAACGCGTTGATCACCCACTGCCCGCTGAGCGATTGCCCGCCATGGAATTTCCAGCGCACACCGCCTTCATATTGCGTGGTGCGGGTCGGCGGCAGCTGATCGTTGCGGTTGAGCGCGCTTTCGGGCGCAGTGCCGCTGTCTTCGAGGCCTTTTTCCGTGCCGACATAGACCGAGAGATGTGGCGCCAGATCGAACCCGAGCGAAACATTGTAGAGCCAAGGGTCGTCGCGCGTCGGCTTGATCTCCCCGCTGAGTCCGTCGTGCGAGGTGCCGCGATAGCGCGCTTTCTGCAGCCCCATGTTGATCGAGGCCAGGCCGGGCAGCTTGCCGGTGTAGCCAAGCATGATCGAGCTTTGCTTCACATCGCTGGAATTGACCGGGCCAAAGGCGAAGGCGGGCTCGGCCAGCGGATCTTTGGTGCCATAGGTGATGGCGTTCGGTGATGTCAGTGCTACCGAGCCGCCGGTCTCGGTGAAGCGATCACGATAGCGATAGCCAGCGATCAGGCGGTGCTGCCATTTGCCTGACGTGAACCGCCAGGCGAGTTGCGCCTCGCCGCTGGTCGAATGGACATCCTGCCGGGGGTCAGCGATCAGCCGGTGCGTGACAAGCTGCGATGCCAGCTGCTGGGGCTGGAGCGTGAATATCTCCGAATAGTTGCGGAGCCGGTTGTTTGCCGAATGGAACATCCCGGCGCGCAGCAACAGGCCGCTTGCCAGCGCTGCCTTGATCGTGCCGCCGGCGTTGAGCGTCTTGGCCTTGCCGATCGCCCATGTCTGGCCGAAATACTCGCCCGCAGCGGGCAGCGCCGGAAGCGTACTGCCGCTCGCAATCAGCAGCGGGCGGGCCCGGACATTTTTGAATCCGCCTGCCGAAACGAACGGCGCGAACTCGATGCCCGAAAACCGCAGGATCGGGCGCAGGGTCAGGCCATAGCCACGATTGCCAGAACCATCAGCCTGGACCTGGTGTGACATGGCAAGCCCACCAGTCAGGCTGAAATGCTCCTTCACCACCGGGACGCGCAGGTCGAGTTCACCGATCCATGCCCCATAGGCCTGTTGGTGCCAGGCCACGCTCATGCCCAGCTTGGTGGGAAAATCGCGGAACTTGTGATCGACGATGCCGGTCGGCGCATGGAACGGATAGTCTTCCGCCGCAAAGCCCACCCGGATCGCGGTGCGCTCGCGCAGCCGCCCTGCGGTGATGGCGACGGGATCGAAATAGATGCCATCGATGCGGACATTGCCCGCCTTGGTCGGGCTGAAGCCGCGCGTGTCGAATTCGGTATAGATGCCGGTCGATTCAAAACCGATGTTGGTGCCAAAGGCATCATCGGAGCTGGTCACGGCATTCTCGCCAGCGCGCTGGGCCACGGCCCGCCCGGGCACGAGCCCTGACGCTGCCGCCAAGGCCACAACTCCGGCAATTGCACGTCCGCCCCGTCTCATCGGCAACCTTCCTCCACTGTCCAAAGCAAGCGGCGGGGGAATGCGCAACCAGAAATGCTAAGCACGCTCATTAAATTCTGTTGATGAGCTCAGAAATCGGCTGCGAGCGACAGGGTGAAGCGCCTTCGCTCCTCGATTGACAGGGTATTTGCGGCGACCACTTTCCATGTCGCGGCATCGAAAACATTCTGCAGCACAAAGCGGAAGCTGACCGGAATGGCGCCGATTTTGAATTGCTGACGCACACCGAGATCGACTGTGGCATAGCCCGGCACCATCAGCTGCCGCCCGCCAAGCGTAGCCTGCGGTTTTGAGCCGACGGCGCGGCTGCCGGTGTAGGTAATCGAAGCGGTTGGAGTCAGCCCGCCGAAAATGTCGGTGCGGTAGTTGGCATCGATCTTGGCGTAGATCGACGGTGTGCCAGCCGGGCGTTCGCCGGTAAGGCCGCTGGCCAGGCCCGCGCCGCTCACCCGCGGCTGCATCATGACTGCGCCCGCCAGCAGGCTCAGCCGCTTGCCGAAATGGCCCGACAGCGAGGTCTCCACGCCGCGGTGGCGCACAGAGCCAAGCTCGACGAAAGTGTTGGCGGCATCAAAGGCGAAATAGGGCTTGGTTATCTGGAACGCGCTGACCACCAGCTGGCCGCCGTGGAACTTCCAGCGAAGCCCGCCCTCATACTGCGTCGAGCGGGTACTTGGCAGCTGTTCGTTCGAATTTGCCGCGTTTTCCGGCGCGGTCCCACTGTCTTCGAGGCCCTTCTCGGTGCCGATATAGAGCGAGATCTGCGGGCTGACGCCGATGCCCAGCGAGGCGTTGTAGAGCCAGGGATCGTCGCGCACAGCCTTCTCGATATTGTTGTTTACCGTAGCTCGATAGCGTGCCTTTTGCAGGCCGAGGTTGAGCGTGCCCAGACCCTCGACCTTGCCGGTATAGCCCAGCAACAAGGACGACTGTTTGACCCGCCCGGCGTTGACAGGGGTGAACTTGTAAGTCGGTTGGCTCGCTGTGCTGAGATTGCCGAAGGTATCGACGCCGAAATCGTGAAACGACGATCCGCCCGATTCGGTATAGCGATTGCACCCGCGATATCCGGCGATCAGGCGGTGTTGCCACCTGCCACTCGAAAATCGGTAGGCCAGCTGCACCTCGCCGCTGGTCGAATGCACATCCTGATGCGGATCTGCGATGAAGATATGGCGGGCCTGATCCGAACCCGGCTGAATGACGAAAATGTCGCCGAAACTGGCGAGCCTTGCGCCGCCCGAATAGAACAGCCCGCCGCGCAGCGACAGCCCGCTCGCAATCGCCGCCTTGACCGTGACGCCCCTGGTCTGGTTGTCGAACCCGGCATTGATCCAGGTCTCGCCCAGATAGCGGCGAGCCGGCGGCAGCTTCGGCAAAGTATCGCCACTTACCACGGCCAGCGGCTGCGGCTTGCCTTTGGGGAAATAGCCCTGGTGATAGAATGGCGAGATCTCGACCCCGCCAAATCGGAAGATTGGCCGGATCGAATAGCCCCAGCTGAAAGTGTGCACGCCGTCAGTCTGCCGCATATCGGCATAGGCCAGCCCGCCGGTCAGCGCGACATGTCCCTCGACGATCGGCACGCGCAGGTCCCATTCGCCGATCGAGCCCCAGAAAGCGGTGCGATTGAACGCCAGGCTGGTGCCGAGTTCGGTCGGCATCGGCCGGAACTTGATGTCAACAATCCCGGTCGGCGCGTGAAACGGATAGTCTGCGGAAGCGAAGCCGACGCGGATGGCGGTGCTTTCGCGCAGGCGACCGGAAATGTTCGAAACCTGGTCGAAGTAGATCCCGTCGATACGGACATTGCCAGCCTTCTTGGGGCTGAACCCGCGCGCGTCGTTTTCCGAATAGATACCAGTCGATTCGGTGCCGACGCTCGTGCCGAAAGCGTCGTCGGCATTGGTTACCGCGTTTTCACTGGCGCGCTGGGCGTGCGCCTGCCCGCTGACCGCCAGCATAGCGGCCAGAGTGGCAAGCGTGCGAACGCTGCCGTTTGCTTTGATCGAAACCCTCATGATGCATCGCCCAAAGCAAGCGCCAAGCCTCAGCGCAAGCCAAAAAGCTAAGCTAGCTCATTAATTGTGCGATTAACCAACGGCTATGCAATCGAGAAGCCCGCATCGACCGCCAGCATCTGGTTGGTGACATAACGCGCCGCCGGGGTCGCAAAGAACAGCACGCCCACGCCAATGTCGCGCGGCTCGCAAAAGCCCAGCGCCGGGCGCCGGATGCCGGGGCCGGTCGGCGCCGGTCCCTGCGCGCCCATCGCGCCCGGTGTGCCGACCCCGCCGGGCAGCACGGTGTTCACCGTGATCGCATGCGGCGCGAGTTCAAGCGCCATGGCGCTGGTCAGCGCTGCCAGCGCGCCCTTGGACGAGAGGTAAGCTGCGTGGCCGTGGCACATCTGACCGACAAGTCCGGTAGATGCGCAATTGATGATCCGCCCGCCCCCTCCGCCCTGAACATTGGGCCCGCCGGCCACCATGGCCTTTGCGATCTCACGCGAAATCAGGAAGGCCCCGCGCGAATTCACCGCATGAGTCATGTCCCAGAACTTTGACGTGCCCTCAAGCAGCAGCTCGCGGTGTTGCAGCCCGGCATTGTTGACCAGCACCCATGGCGCGCCATGCTTGGCCACGACCTCGGCGCAGGCGTCAATCACCGACGTTTCATCGGCCAGATCGAGCGCCACCCATGCAGCATCATGCCCCGCCGCGATCAATGCTGCGGCCTGAGCCTCGGCACCGGCCGCGTCGATATCGGCGATCACCACCTTGGCTCCGGCCTCGGCCAGCACTTCGGCGATGCCTGCGCCAATGCCGCTCGCACCGCCAGTGACCAGCGCGACCTTTCCTTCAAGACTGAATGCTGACACGCAAGCTATTCCTTTTCTTCCATCACATCGCGCGGCGGGGTGGCGAATTTCTCGATCGCCTCGCGTCGATTGTCGATCACCGAACGCTGGCGGGCGCGCTCCCAGTTTGCTTCGCCGCCAGCAATCCACACCGGACCATTGGCGATATTGTCCAGGCCTTCCTGCGCGAGGTCGTCGGGCGACTGGGCCTGCGAAATATCCATGCCCAGCCGGGCCATGGCCGGGGTTCCGGTGAAGCCGACGTTGAGGTGGAGCACATCGACACCGAACGCACCGCACTCGCTCCACAAAGCCTCGCTGAAGATCCGGCTATAGGCCTTTGCGGCTGTGTAAGCCGCAAGCGAAGCCGCGCCCATGTAGCTCGACAGTGAACCGCACAGGATCATGCCGCCACGCCGACGCTGGCACATCAGGCCGCCATAGTGCCGCGCGAAATCCGACTGGCCTACAACCGTGATCTGGATCACGCCCTGCGTCACTTCGCGGGGCAGCTCGACGAAATTGCCGCGCGTGTCATTGGCCCCGGCGTGGAACACCAGCAGGCCGACTTCGATATCATCCGTGATCTTGCGGACCTGATCGAGCACGTCCAGCTGCTTGAGATCGGCGGACAAAGTGCGCACTTCGGCACCCTGCCCGCGCAGTTCCGCCGCGAGGTCCTCCAGCGGACCGGTCTTGCGCGCGGTCAGCACCAGCTTGAAGCCATCGGAGGCAAGCTTGCGAGCAAAAGCCGCCCCCGCCCCTTCCGAGCCGCCGACAATCAGCGCCCAGGGGCCGTATTTGGCCAGATCCATCAACACTCTCCCATATCAGCGGAGAGCTGAGCGGCCCCGAATCAGGCCGCCTTCTTGGTTCTCTCCGTTGCTTCCAGATTGAGCATGTCTGCCAGCAGGAAGGCAAGCTCGATCGACTGCGCAGCGTTGAGACGCGGGTCGCAGTGGGTGTGGTAGCGGTCGGCGAGCGCCGAATCAGTGATCGCAATCGCACCGCCGGTGCACTCGGTTACGTCCTGTCCGGTCATCTCGATGTGGATGCCGCCGGCATGCGTGCCCTCGGCGCGGTGGACCGCGAAGAAGCCGCGTGCTTCGGCGAGGATGCGCTCGAAGGGCCGGGTCTTGTAGCCAGACTCGGCCTTGATGACATTACCGTGCATCGGATCACACGACCACACCACTGGATGGCCTTCGCGCTGAACCGCGCGCACCAGCTTGGGCAGGCAGTCTTCGACCTTGTCGTGTCCGAAGCGGCTGATCAGCGTCATGCGGCCCGCCTCGCGCGCCGGGTTGAGCGTGTCGAGCATGTGCAGCAGGGCATCGGGCTCAAGGCTTGGGCCGCATTTCATGCCGATCGGATTGCCGACCCCGCGCAGGAATTCGACATGGGCCGAACCATCGAAACGGGTGCGGTCGCCGATCCACAGCATGTGCGCCGAGCAATCGTACCAGTCGCCGGTCAGCGAATCGCGCCGGGTCAGCGCCTGCTCATAAGGCAGCAGCAGCGCCTCGTGACTGGTGTAGAAGCTGGTGCCCTGCAATTGCGGCACGGTCATCGGATCGATACCGCAGGCCGCCATGAAATCAAGCGCCTCGCCGATGCGGTCGGCGGTTTCGCTGAACTTCTTGGCCCAAGGGCTCCGGCCGATATGGTCGAGCGTCCACTGGTGAACCTGGCGCAGGTTGGCATAGCCGCCATTCGCAAAGGCGCGCAGCAGGTTGAGCGTCGCGGCGCTTTGCCCATAGGCCTGGATCATCCGGCCCGGATCATTGCGGCGGCTGGCGTCTTCGAAATCGATGCCGTTGATGATGTCGCCGAAATAGCTTGGCAGTTCCTTGCCGCCGATAGTCTCGGTTGCCGCCGAACGCGGCTTGGCGAACTGCCCGGCCATGCGGCCGACCTTCACCACCGGCTGCTTGCTGGCGAAGGTCATCACCACGGCCATCTGCAACAGGACCCGGAAGGTGTCGCGGATATTGTCGGCGCTGTGCTCGGCAAAGCTCTCGGCGCAATCGCCGCCTTGCAGCAGGAAACCCTTGCCGGCAGCGACTTCGGCCAGATCAGCCTTCAGCGCGCGCGCTTCGCCTGCAAACACCAGCGGCGGAAACTTGGCCAGGGTCGCTTCCGCCCCGGCGAGCTCGCTCGCATCTTCATAGGCCGGAAGATGCCGCGCTTCCTGCGCCTTCCAGCTTTCGGGTGTCCAGTTACTCGCCACGGGTCGTGCTCCTTTGCAGGCCGGGGGCCTTAGCGGGGGAGCAGTCGGAATGCAAAGGTTGTGAGCGCGGCGGTAATTTCAACAAATCCGTCATCCCCGCGAAAGCGGGGACCTATCTCCTGACTGCGAAGTTTATATAATCCGATAGTGCCGGAGATGGGTCCCCGCTTTCGCGGGGATGACGGAAGTTTTTTGAGCAGGTATCCAAGCCGCCAATAGGCCCTATTTCGCCGCAACACCCTTGGCCTCAGGCACCACCGCCAGCCGCCAGCTTTTCTGCGGGTCCAGATACTTGGCTGCCAGCGCCTGCATCGCCTGCGGAGTGGTCTGGGTATAGTCGGTCAGGATCGAGCGCACGGCGGCAAAGCGCGAGGGATCGCTGGTCGCGCCTTCCAGCTGGTTCATGAAGAATGCCGAGCTGGTGGTGGCGCGGGTGATCTGCTGGCGCAGCGGCTCGGTGACGCGGGTCAGTTCGTCGTCGCTCGGCGGGCGGGCGATGAGATCGGCGGCGATTTCCTGCGCGGCGGCGAAGAAAGCCGGGGTCGCGGCGGGCTGGATCTGGGCGAAGGCTGAAATCGAGCCGCCGCTGTCGAGATCGACTGGCCATGAATTGACCACCTGCGGCGCATAGCTCGCACCCAGCTTCTCGCGCATCCGGTCAAGCAAGCGGTTGGTGAACAGCTGGGTGAGGATCTCGAGCTGGCGAGATTCGGTGATCCCGGCCATGCCGCCGCCGGTCGGCCAACTGACCACGGCTGCCGCCTGATTGGCATCGCCGCGATGGGTCAGCACCAGCGGCTGGGCATTGGCGGCGGGGAAGCGCGCCGAGGCAGGCGCAGTGCCCGCAGGCAAGGGAGTGCGCGGCGGCAGCGCGCCGAAGGTGCGCTGCAAGGCCGTCAGCGCCGAATTTCGATCGAAATCGCCAAAAATCTGCACTTCGATCGGCCCGCTTGCCAGCACCCGGCTCCACAGCGCGCGAAAACCCGCCGGTGTGGTCTTTTCGAGATCTGCCGGGCTAGGCGGACGGAAGCGGGGATCGCGGTCACGCTGGAAATATTTGAGATCGCGCTCAAGCACGCCCTGCGGCGAAGAGGCAAACGACTCATATTGCAGCCGCGCCGCCGCCTTGGCACGCAGCACCGGGTTCGCGTCCCAACGCGGCTGAGCGAATTTGGCAGCGAACAGATAGAGCTGGTCGGCGAGATCGGCACTGCGCGTGTCGGCAGTAAACTGGAAATTGGCGTCCTCGATCTTGAAATCGAAGCCCATCTTGCGGCCCGTGGAAATCCGGTCGAGCTCTTCCTGGCCAAGCTTGCCTTCGCCCGAACCGACCAGCGCCATATCGCCCAGCGCAATATAGGCCGCATCGGCGGGGCCAAAACTGCGATAGCCGCCACCAAAGCGGACCTTGACGGTCATTCGCCCCGGCTCTTCGGGGGTTGGCCACAGCAAAACCGTGACGCCATTGGCGAAATTCGCCTGTTCAATGCCGAGCAGCCCGGTCGGGGCGAGGCTGGTGATCTTGCCGGGCGCGCCAATCGGCGGCAGCTGGTCGAAGCGGACCGGCTTTGCGGCCAGCCGCACCGAGCCATCTGCAGCGACCGGCGCGATCAGGGCCTGACGCAGCGCTGCCGCATCGGCTTCGCCCGCATTTGGCGTGATCATGACTGCCCGCGTCACCGTACCGGAAAACAGGGTGCGGGTATGGGCCAGCACCGCATCAGGCTTGAACAGCGGCTTTGAGCTGCGGAAAATGCTGAGCACCGCGTCAGGCGCGGCCACTGTCTCGCGGATATCGAGCGCCTGGACCAGATCGTCGGCAACCTTGGAACCGGCCAGCAGCATCTGCTGTTCGGCGGGAACCTGATAGGCGATTTCCATTTCCGCTGCTTCGCGGTCGATTTCTTCCTGGGTCGGCGGCGTGGCCAAGGCATCGGCGATCACCGCGCGCACGTCGCGCAGGGCGCTCTGCCAGTTGGCAGTGAGCGGGGTTACCGAGACAAATGTGCCATCGACTGAGCGGCTGACATCCTGCTGTTCCACCTGTGCGAGCAGATAGGAGCCGCCAGCGCGTGCCTTGCTCTCCAGCCGCCGGTTGATCAGCGCCAGGGACAGTGCATCGATCATCAGGCCCTGGTTATAGGCAATGTTATCGGTAACCTGCCGCCACGGCCGCAGCACCGCAAAGCTCGCGCCGCGGGGCAATTCGGGCTCGACCAGAACTTTCGTTTCGCCGACCGGGTTTGCTAAGTCACTCCCTGCAGGAGCCACCGGATCGCCAAAGCTGGGCGCCGGGGCTGGCTTGCCCGCCACGTGCCAGTCGCCGAACCATTTCTGGATCATGGCAGCCAGCACCGCAGGATCAGCATCGCCCGACGCGATGATCACGGCGTTTTCCGGCCGGTACCAACGGCTGTGGAATCCACGCACCGATGCAGCCGTCGCGGCATTGAGCGAAGCCTCGGTGCCGATCGGGGTGCGGCTGGCGAGCAATTGCCCGGCATAGAAAGTCTCGCGCGAGGAATCCTGCACCCGCTCGGCCGCGCCGCCGCGTTCGCGCTTTTCAGCCAGAACAATCGGCACTTCGATGCGCACGTCGCTTTCCGAAAGAGTCGGCGCGATCATCATACCCGAGAGAAGCTTGAAGCTCTCATCCACCGATGTCGGCGTGGCATTGGGCAGATCGAGCTTGAACACGGTCTGGGTCGGCGAGGTTTCGGCATTGGTATCGGTGCCGAAGCTGGCGCCAAGCCGCTGCCAGGTCGGGATCGCCTGGGCTTCACCGAGGTATTTCGACTGGCGGAACACCAGATGCTCGATCAGGTGGGCATAGCCGCGCTCGCTTTCGGTCTCATAGAGTGATCCGGCATCGATGCGGATGCGGATCGACACCTGATCGGGCGGCACGCCATTGCGGCGCACGGCATAGCGCAGGCCATTGGGCAGTTCGCCAAAGAGCCAGTCGGGATCGTGCGGAACATCGCTGCCGCGATAGAGCCAGGGATCGGAATTGACTGCGACGGGCTGACTGACGGGCGCCGCAGCAGCAACCGGCTTTGCCGCCAGCGGCTGAACCGCCAGCGACACAAGCGAGAGGAGACAAGCAAACGAGCGGGCAACGCGGCGCGGCAGATTCATGGGATCAGCCTATAGGGCGGCTGACCATTAAGGGCCAGTGAATAGGCCTTCAGCGCTGTGGACCGATCCGCAGGCCTCAGACCCCAGAATCAGACCAAGTATCAGACCATGCCGACATCGACGAAGTCGGTGCCCTCGAAGGCGTGGTGGCCCTTGCCGGGGCGCAGCGATTTGGCGGGTGGCACCGGTGCCTTGCCGTCTTCGCCTTCGGCAATCGAGTGAAAGATGAAGTCGCGGATCACAGGATAGATTTCGGCCTGGAACTTCGACCCTGAAAACACGCCATAATGGCCGACGCCGGGCTGGATATAATGGCCACGGCGTTCTTCGGGCACATTGACGCAGACATCGTGCGCGGCTTCGGTCTGGCTTGGCGGGCAGAAATTGTCGTTCTCGCCCTCAACCGTCAGCAGCGCGCATTGCCGCATCGCGCTGAAATCGACCAGCTTGCCTTCATAGGTCATCTTGCCGGTCGGGATGTGGTGCTCGAAGAACACCTTCTCCAAGGTCTCGACATAGAAGCTCTCGGTCATGTCGAGCACGGCGAAATATTCGTCGTAGAAATCGCGGAACCTCTCGAGGCTGGGCTCATCGCCTTTCACCGAATTCTTGACGAAGTTCTTGTATTGCTTGACGTGCGGCATCGGATTGAGGGTGATGAAACCGCTCAGCTGGAAGAAGCCGGGATAGACCCTGCGGCCCTTGCCTGGATAGCCGGACGGGATCTTGTGGATGTTGAACTTCTTGAACAGCGACAGCGGCAGCGTCGTGGTCAGCTTGTTCAGCGCATTGTTCGGGCTGAGCCGGGTATCGACCGGTCCGCCCATCAGGGTCAGGCTGGCAGGCACGCAGTTGGACCCGCGCGCTTCCATGATGGCAACGGCGACCATGGCGGGCGGGGCGGCCTGGCAGGTGGCGACCAGGTGGGTGTTCGGCCCCATCGTTTCGATGAACTGGATCAGATAGGAGACATAGTCGTCGAAGCCGAAATCGCCCTGGCTCAGCGGCACCTGGCGTGCGTCTTTCCAGTCAGTGATATAGGTGTCAAAATCGCGCGCGAAGCCGCGGATGGTATCCTGCAGCAGTGTGGCGTGGTGGCCCGAAAGGGCGGCCGCGATGAGCACTTTTGGCTTTTCGCGGCCATCATCAACCGGGAAATGCAGCAGGTCGGCAAAGGGCAGGCTCTGGACGACAGTTTCCTGCAAGCCGATCTCGGTTCCGTCCAGCTCTTCCCAGACCTGATAACGCGGCTTGCCATAGTCCTTCATCGCACGCGCGGGCAGTTCCCACACGGTCGCGAGAGTCCGCATCGCCAGCGTATTGCGCATAGGATTGCGAGCATCGCGCGCCAGTTTTTGGCCAGTATTGAGAAGATGAAAAAGCGGACGTGTGCTGCGACGCGCGGCTTCATAGGCCTGGTAGATCAAGTGGGATTCCCCCTGATGGCTATGCCCAACTCCCCGGTCGCAGCCGAACCATTCAGCCCGCCGGGTCTTGTGTTGAACTTAATGTAACACCTGTTTCGTAAAGCTGAACCGATAATTGAATTAAATTTTGAATCGCAATTGACAGGAACTAACCCTTTCTATTGCTTCACATATTCCCCCGGCGCATCGCAAATCGGCGCATAAGCCTTTGAACCCAGCTTCTTGGGCGCAGCAATCTGCTTGCCGCTGCGCAGCGCGCACCACTTGTTCCAGCTTTCCCACCAGCTTCCCGGCATCTTGGGCGATTGCTCAAGCCATGTGTCGGCATCGGGTGCGGTTGCCGGGCCCATGTAGTGATAGGCCTTGGGATTGCCCGGCGGATTGACCAAGGCGGCGACATGGCCGCCATTGCTGAGTGCGAAAGTGAGGTCTTTCGAGCCAAGATGGCTGCTGGCCCGGTAACAGGCCTTCCACGGCGTCAGGTGATCGGTCACCGCGCCGACCACAAAGGCATCGCAGGTGAGCTTGCCCAGATCGATGGGTTCACCCATCACTTTGGCCTTGCCGGGCTGGACGATCGCGTTCTGTTCGAACAGCTCGAGGAAATCCTCGTGCAGCTGCGCCGCCATATTGGTGCAATCGTTGTTCCAGGCCAGGATATCGAAAGCGGCCGGCGGCTCGCCCATCAGATAGTTGTTGACCCAGTAGTTCCAGACCAGATCGTTGGGGCGCAGCCAGGTGAATATCTTGCCGAGATCGGCCCCTGACAAGACGCCAGCCTTCGCCGATTTGCCCTTGGCCACACCGAGCAGCGCCGGCAGGCGGAAAGCGCCAAGCGCGGCATCGACTTCGAAATCCAGCATCGTCACGCAAAGTGCCAGACTGTTGACCCGGTCCTGCCCTTTGGCCTCGAGATAGCCCATCACCATCGCGGTGGTGATGCCACCGGCACAGAAGCCAACGAGATTGACCTTGGGCTCGCCAGTAATTTCGGCAATCGCATCAATCGCGGCAAGCGCTGCCTCTGCATATTGATCGAGGCCCCAGTCGCGGTTCTCTGCCTGGGGGTTGCGCCAGCTGATTGCGAAATACTGCAGCCCTTGCGCCACCGTATATTCAGCAAAGCTGCGACCCGGCGCCAGATCGGTGAAATAGAAGCGGTTGATCTGCGGCGGGATCAGCAGGACCGGGGTCTGATAGACGTTGTCAGTCGAAGGCTTGTAGTGGATCAGTTCGAACATCTCGTGCCGCAGCACGATCTTGCCCGGGGTCACCGCCAGATTGCCGCCAACCTCGAAACTCGAATTATCGACCTGCTTGGGCAGGCCGCCATTGTTCTTGATGTCGTCGAGAAATGCGGCCAGCCCCTTGGTCAGGTTGCTGCCGCCGGTCTCGATGGTCTTGGCCAAGGCCGCCGGATTGCCCATCAGCGTGTTGGTCGGTGCGAAAGCACTGGTGACGATCGAGGCAGCCAGTTCGGCGCGCTGCCGGTTTTCGACCGACAGATCGTCGGGGATCATCTTCTCGACCGCTTCGGTCGCGGCGAGATAGGCCTGGGCCAGCCGCTTGTAAGCAGGGTTTTTCGTCCAGGCCTCGTCCTTGAAGCGCCAATCGCGCGAATCGGGCGCCAAATCGGACTTGCCGGTAACAATATCGAGCATGGTCTTCGACAGCGCGATGCTCTGTTCGGCCATGACGCGCGGATCGATATGGCGCAGCAAAGTGGCGAAGGGGCCATCTGATCCGAAGAATCCGTTATCAGAATCCGCTGCTCCGTCCGGCTCGCCTTGGGATGGTCGATCGTTCTTTGCCACCGTCTTATCCTCCGACCAATGTATGGCCTAGCAATAATGCTGCGCTGCACATACGGATTTGCGCGAGTCTTGCAAGTCTATTTCGCAGGTGCAGCATTTTTGGAAGTGTACCGCCTCTTGACCCGCCGACAAGGCAGCCTACATGCATTTCCTATGTACATCGAGACAGAAACCACTCCGAACCCGGCAACGCTCAAATTTCTCCTGGGCGAGCCCGTCATGGCATCGGGCACCCGTGAATTCGTCAATGACGAGGAGGCCAAGGCCTCGCCGCTCGCCCAAGCTCTGTTTGGGCTAGGCGACGTGACCGGCGTGTTCTTTGGCCGCGACTTCATTTCGGTAACCGCCGGTGAGGGAGCGGACTGGAGCGCGCTCAAGGGCCAGGTTGTGTCGCTGCTGCTCGATCATTTCGTCTCGGGCGCGCCCTTGTTTTCCGGGCCCGATGCCAGCGGCATTTCGGTCCCTGCCGAAGACGCGGACTATGGCGAAGACCCGGCCGATGCCGACATCGTCATCCAGATCAAGGAACTGATCGAAAGCCGCGTGCGCCCGGCCGTTGCCAATGATGGCGGCGACATCGTCTATCGCGGTTTCCGCGAAGGCGTGGTCTATCTGCAGATGCAGGGCTCGTGCTCGGGCTGCCCGTCAAGCTCGGCAACGCTCAAGCAGGGGATCGAGGGGCTGCTCAAGCACTATGTCCCCGAAGTCACCGAAGTCCGCGCCGCCTGACCTCGCGCAGCATTGCATGCAGACCCCGGGCATGCTGACCCTGGCGATCGATTGCGCAACCGAAGCCTGTTCGGTGTCACTGTTCGACGGCGCACAGCGCCTCGCCGGAGATTTCCGCGTGCTGGGGCGCGGCCACGCCGAACAATTGATCCCGATGATCGCCGCCTTGCCGGATCGCGGCCGGGCGCAGCGCATCGCCGTGGCCATGGGACCGGGCAGTTTTACAGGCGTGCGGGTTGGCCTCGCCGCGGCCCGGGCGCTGGCTTTCGCGTGGAATGCCGAACTGGTCGGCTATCCCACGCTGGCGCTGATCGCCGCGATGGCCCGCGCCAAACTGGGGCAACATGCTATCACCGTGGCGATGACCGGCGGTCACGGCGAATGGTTCGTGGAGAGTTTTGACGGTGATGGCCTGCCGATCCGCACACTCGCTTCGCTAACTCCCGGCGAAGCCGCCGCTGCTGCTGAGGTGCGGGTTACAGGCAGTCAGGCCGAAGCGCTTGTCGCCCTGCGCGGATCAGGCCTGGCTCTGCCACTTTTGCCAGATGCAGGGGCAGTCATGTTGCTCCCGCGTTCGATTTGGCAGGCCAAAGTCCAACCGATTTACGGCCGCGCGCCTGATGCGCGCCTACCGGCCAGTCCAGCGTAATGCCACCTGGCGACGACATCGACCGGATCATGGCGGTGATGGTCGCCGCTTTCGATCCGGCGTTCGGCGAGGCCTGGAACCGGCGCCAGGTCGAAGACGCGCTGCTGCTGGGCAATTGCCATTACTTGCTGATTGCCGAACATGGCGAGGCACCACTGCCGGGCGAGCCCACGGCAGGTTTCAGCCTGTCTCGCCATGGCTATGAAGAAGAAGAACTGCTGCTGTTCGCAGTCGATCCCCAGTATCGCCGCCGAGGACTTGGCGCAGCACTGCTCGCCCAATTTGCTGCCAGCGCACGAACGCGAGGTGCTGAGCGACTGTTACTCGAAATGCGCCAGGATAATCCGGCAGAGCATCTCTATCGCCAATTCGGATTTAGCCCGGTCGGACGGCGCGCTGGATACTATCGCACCGCCAGAGGCGCTTGCCTTGATGCACTAACCTTCGCCTGCAACTGCGAAGAAATAGATGGAGAGGCGCATAGCTAGCACTACTTTGGCAGATTTTTGTTTGGAGGGTCGGTAGGCCGAAGCCCGCAGTGAGGGCATGGTTTGTCCGGCGGTTTGATGAGGCGGTCAATGATAGCCTGTCTGATTGCTGGCAGGCTCGGTTTCGGTGGCGGGCCCAAGATT
>CANJCQ010000045.1 GCA_947473355.1 Sphingomonadaceae bacterium
CATCGCCGCTTGCAACACCGCAAGATCGCCGCCTAATATCAACCCCAGATGAGGCCGACACTCCGCTAATCTACGCCGACAACTGTCTCAAATAATCTGACGACGAACACAAAGGAGCCACATGATTGTGCGTTTCCATGATCATTGATATCATGAATTGCTGCTATCATGCAGTGTGAGTCGCTTCAAGGCTTGGATTGCTGACTGCTCGGGCACAGCAGATGGTCCTGCCTAGATACCACTCACATGTACTCTCAGAAGCCAGCGTCAAACGATGGCAGTTTCCAATCCAACAAAAAGTTGTAAATATGGCCATTATCGCTATATTGGCCATCTGACCATTCAGGAGCAAACCCATGCCTGCCGCTGCCCAGATCGAGCGCAAGAGCGTTCCGCTCACCAAATTCCATAACGCCACCGGCGAGTATCTCGACATGGCCCTGCGCAGCCCGATCGTTCTCACCAGCCACGGACGCAAACGGCAGATCGTCGCTGACAGCGCCTACTTCGAAAGGCTCGAGGAACTCGCCCGCGGCAACATCATCGAGGCCATGGACATTCAGGTCGTCTCGAGTGCCGACATGCCCCACGATTTACGTCAGCGCATCCTCGCAAACCAGCCCACCGAGGAGGAAATCGCGAATGACAAGTGGAACGATTGACCAGATCAAGATCGGGCACGTCCTCCGCTATGTCTATCTGTTCAAGTCCGAAGCAGCCGCAGGCCGCGACGAAGGCGTCAAGGAGCGTCCGGTCGTGGTTCTCCACGTCGATCATGACGGACAGCGCGTCTACGTCTTGCCGGTCACGACCAAAGGCGACGGCAAAGCGGGCGCTATCCCGCTTCCTGCAGAAGTCGCCTCGGCTTGCGGCCTCGCTCCGCATTCATCGGTGCTTGTTACCGAATACAACCATTTCAGATGGCTCGGCTTTGACATACGGCCCGTCGGGGAAGGCTATATAGCCGGTCGCCTTCCACCGGGCTTCACCGCCAAGATACGCGCCCTTGCTGCCAGCGCCAGAGGGATTGATCGGGACTGAGACCCAGCATGAGGACAAGTATCATGTCGAGGGAAGGCAAGTCTGAAACCTCCACGCCGGAATCGTGCAGGCCACTAACCGCGGAAGGCGATCTTGAGCACTAAAGGAAGCGGCAATCGCGCTGGTCCAGCGCTGCGTCCGCAACACGCAGCTGGCGGACCTTCACGCGGGAATTTTTCCGGCAAGCCAATCCGGTGACTACGACGATGTGAAGGTCATCTCGCCCTATGGCGAGACAATTCCACAAACTGCGCGGCGCATTGCTCGCGCCAAAGCCGCTGGGCCGGATTCCGATACTCATCGGCGGTTCGGGGCCGAAGACCCTGGCGCTGGTGCGCCAGCAACCGAATCTTCCAGATCAATGATCACTATATCGGTCGGAAGGCTGCGCGCCTTGGCAATCGCCTTGGCATTGGTGGCCGGAAAATACAGCGCGCTGCGGCGCGGGCGGTTCTGCGTGCTCATGTCAGGCTGCGGTTTTTGCCCAGAGCTTGATGCTTGCCCGCCGGGCACCTTCGACCATTGATTCCAGTTTGCGCCAGGCGATGTCCGGGAAAACTGTCGGATAGCCGGAGAAGGTCGAGAACCCGCAATCCGATCCCGCCATCACCCGCTCACGACCGCTGGCTCGCGAAGAACTGGGTAGCCTTTTTTAGGATATCCCTCTCCTCCTTCAGAACCCGGTTCTCAAGGCGAAGCCGTTCATTCTCGCGGGCCAGATCAGCCTGTGGTGCTGTCTCCAGATCAGCAGGACGATACTCGCATACCCACTTGCTCAGCGTCGAAAGACCAACACCCAAATCTGACGCAACCCGCCGCCGTGACAGCCCGCTGCTCAACGCAATGCGAACTGCCTCACGCTTGAAATCTTCTGTATGCTTCTTCATCTCGTCGGTCTCCTTGATCGAGTGTTAAACTCTCAAGTGACCGGCGCAAAACCGTTACAAGTCCACGAAGCGCTGCACGGCTATATGATGCCGAGCCGGGAAGAGCTTTATAACGAGGCAGCAGCCGAAAAGGTCTGGGGCCGGATGGAAGCGCTGTTCGCCCGCAATCTGGGCTGAGGCCTGGACTGAGTCGCGGCGATCAGGCCATGGCGTGCTGCGGCTTCCAGCCAGGCACCAGATCGTGCTCGACGCAGAACTCCTGCCCCTGAATGCACTGGCCGTTGAGCGCGGCTGCGCCTGGCTGCGTCGCCAGCCACAGCACCACTTCGCCGATCACTTCGGGCGGGGCCCAATTGTCGGCGTTGAAGCCGAAGCCGGCCATGTCCTGCAGCAGGCGCTCGGTTTTGACCGGGCCGGGCTGGAGGTTGAAGGCGCGGATGCCCTGATCGCCATATTCGACCGCGAGCAGCCCGGCCAGCGAGTGGCCCGCTGCCTTGGACATGGCATAGGACAGCCCCCAGCCGCCTTCACCGACCTTCGTCGGCGGTGCCTGATAGGCGGCGGTCGAAGTGATATAGATCACAGTCCCCGAACCGCGCTTCAGCATCGGCGGCACAAGATAGTGGTTGAGCAGCAAGGGTGAGAGCGCATTGCCCTGAACGTGCTTTTCCAGCACATCGACCGGGGTATCGAAGGTCAGGTCCATGTGACCGGGCCCGATGAAGCGGGCGTTGTGGACGATCAGATCGACCCCGCCCCAGCGTTCCAGCACGGTCGTGGCGGCAGCACCCAGCGAGGCGCGATCGATCAGGTCTGCCGGTACCACCATCACCTCTGCGCCTGCCGCACGCGCCAACTCTGCGGTGGAGTTGAGCGAGCCGGGGAGGGGTGAGGTGTCCGACTTCTTGACCGTGCTCGAATGCTCGCGGCTTTCGCCTTCTTCCAGCGTGCGCGCGGTGATCGCCAGGTCAAACCCGCCTTTGGCAAGGCTCAGCGCGATGCCCTTTCCGATGCCCCGGCTGGCGCCAGTGACGAATGCTTTTGGTCTTGCCATTGTTCTCTCTCCCTTATGTTGTTTTCAGCAGTTCACGCCATTGGCGACAGCATTTCAAGCAGCTTTTCGTCTTCCAGCGTCAACAGCGCGCCTCCCTTGGGCATGATCTGGATCGCGACCTGATCGGCGCCGGCCTCCCAGTGCTCGTGGATGCGGGTCCGGATCGGCTCGGCATCGCCCCAGGCGAGCAGGGCATCGGCCACCCGGTCCGACCCCTCGCCGATGAAATCCGCCTCGGTAAAGCCCATGCGCTCAAGGCTGTTCCGGTAATTGGGCATGGTCGCGAGCCCGGTAGCGAGGCCGCGGCCGACTGCGCGCGCCGCTTCGGCATCGCTTTCGAGCATGACCTTCTGCTCAACCAGCAACAGCTTGTCCGGCCCCAGAATCGCGCGCGCCATGGCGGTATGCTGCGGCGTGGTGCTGAACGGATGCGCGCCGTCCGCATGATCGCGGGCCAGCTCCAGCATTTTGGGCCCTAAAGCTGCAATCACCGTCAGCGGCCTTTCGGCGGGCATTGGCCCGGCATATTGAAACGCGGCCATGGCCTCAAGGTAAGCGCGCATCGTCGCCACGGGCTTGCCATAAGTGTGCCCGCGCATGCCCTCGACGATGAATGCATGCGAAGCGCCCATGCCCAGCAGAAACCGCCCGCCCCATTGCTCGTTCAGGCCATATTGCGCGCCGACCATCATCGCCGGATCGCGCGAATAGATATTGGCGACCCCCAGCGCGACCTGCAGCCGCTCGGTTCCGGCAAGGATCTTTGCGGCCAGCACCATCGGATCGCTGCCCATGCCGTCGTTGATCCAGAGCGTGCCATAGCCCCATGTTTCCAGTCGCCGGGCGAACTCCACCAGATCGGCCGAAGCATAGCCGATAGTGTTGATCCAGACTGCCAGCCTGTCGATTCGCATGCGCCGATCCTCTTGCCCCGGTTTGTTTGGAGCAGAGCATAGGGCAAGCGCGGTGCGGATCAATTCGCCAATTTGCAGGTGGGGGCAGGGCGACGCGGCGCTGGACGCAGGGGCTGGTCCTGCCTAACGTCGCCAACTGGCCGCAAGACGGAACAGAACAACCGGGAGGTGGATATGCCGCGAATACCTTATGCCGATAAGGCCAGCTTTTCAGATCCAGACACGGCAAACGTCACCCGAATGCTCGCCGTTGCCTCGCCGATCGTGTCGAAGGCGATGGGTGACCTTGGCAGCGCTTTTATCAAGGGATCGCCGTTGCCGCCGAAACTGCGCGAGATTGCGATCTTGCGCGCCGGTTACATCTCGAATGCCCTTTATGAAACCTGGCAGCACGAAGCGCTTGGCCGCTTCGTCGGATTGAATGACAGCCAGATTGCAGCGATCAAGGCTGGTGATGCCAATTCGAATGCGCTCGATGCAGCCGAACGTGCGGTGCTCGCCTTTGTCGAGGATGTGATTGTGAATGTTCGCGCCAGCGATGCCACGCTGTCTGCGGTGCGCAAGCATCTGGGCGATGCCGAAGTGCTCGATCTGATTCTGGTCACTGGCTACTATATGACGATCTCCCGGCTGCTGGAGACGACCGGCGTGGAACTGGACGCTGAGCCGATCGACTGGAATGTGTTCATGAAGCCCAGGTAAGTGGCGGCGAATTGGTAATGGGATTGACTGACAAGGTGACGAAATTGGCTGAAGGCGACGCGGCGCAGGAACCTGTCTGGAAGGGGCCTTTGCAGGGAATCCGGGTGCTCGATTTCACCCGGGTGCTCGCCGGGCCTTTCGCGACGCAGATCCTGAGCGATCTTGGCGCCGAGATCATCAAGCTGGAGCCGCCCGGCAGCGGCGACGACACCCGCGGCTTTCCCCCGCATCGCGGCGGCGAGAGCCATTATTTCATCGCGATCAACCGCGGCAAGCGGAGCATCGTCATCGATCTGCGCACTGATGAAGGCAAGCAGGTCGTCAGGCAGCTCGTCGCCACGGTCGATGTCGTGGTCGAGAACTATCGTCCCGGGGTGATGGAGCGGCTGGGCCTGGGCTTTGATGCGCTCTCCGCGATCAACCCGCGCCTGGTCTATTGCGCCATCTCCGGCTTCGGCCTCACCGGCCCGATGCGCGACAAGCCGAGCTTCGATATCGTCACACAAGCGCTCTCGGGCGCGATGAGCGTAAATGGCGAGGCCGGAAGGCTGCCGGTCAAGCTTGGCCTGCCGATCGGTGATCTCAGCGGCGGCATCTTCGGTTCGATCGGCATTCTCGCTGCAATCATCGAACGACAGACCACTGGCAAGGGCCGGCTGGTCGATGTGTCGCTGCAGGACGGCACCATGGGCCTGCTCGGCTATCTCTCGCAGCTCGCCTTCTTCAACGGCAGCGATCCGGTGCCGGTCGGCTCCAGCCATCCCTATATCGTGCCCTACAATTCCTATGCGGCGAGCGACGGTGCGGTACTGATCGCCTGCCTTACCCCGAGCTTTTTCGGCAAGCTGTGCGAAGGGCTGGGCGTGGCCGAATGGGGCGCACGCGACGACTTGCAGACCATGGAAGGCCGCCGCGACGCGCGCGAAGAAGTCGACCGGGTGATCGGCGAAGTGGTGGCAAGCCACACGGTTGCCGAGATGGTGGAACTGCTGGAACGCTACGACGTGCCGCATGCCCCGATCCTGAGCGTAACCCAGGCGCTCGAACATCCGCACTCGGCGGCGCGCGGCATGCTTGAGACCGTGGACCACCCCTTGGCCGGCGAGCTCCGGCTGGTCGGGCGGCCGATCAAATTCGTCGGCGATGCGCAGCCCCCGCTGGTGCGCCCGCCGCTCTATGGCGAACATAGCCGCGAGATTCTGGCGGAGGCGGGCTTCGATGCGGCGCAGATTGCGAAGCTGGAAGAGCTGGGCGTGCTGACCTCTTATGAGGTGGGCTAAACTCCTTCCCCCTTGATGGGGGAAGGATACGAAGCCTTACCCCTGCAAGGGGTTAGGCGCAGTTGGATGGGGGTGATAGTGCCCCACAGGCTGCACTTCGCGGTGAGATCACCCCCACCCAACTTCGACTAGGCAACAAGTTGCCAAGTCTCCGTATCCCTCCCCCATCAAGGGGGAGGAAGGGCTTGGTTCGATGCCCTAAACCTCTTCCCCGCCAAGTTGCCCCGTCAAAAGACGCGCCTCATCGCACAGCGCCTGCTGCACCGCCTCCAGCCCCGTCCGCCGCAGCGCAGACGTAAGCCCGATTGCCACCAGCGCGTGGCTCGGCGCGCCGCGTGCCTTGCGCACGGGTGCTGCGAGCACAGTGACGCCGGCGATGTAATTGCCCTCGTCGATGCCAAATCCGGTCTCCCGCGTGCGAGCGACTTGGCGCTGCCATTCGGCGAAGGTCGGCGGATCATCCCAGCGTAGGGTATCGAACTTGGCCTCAAGCTGCTTGTCGGGATAGCCACCAAAGGCCGCGATGCAGCGTCCGGTGGCGCTGATCAGTGCAGGGAAGCGGCTGCCCACTTGCGTTGAAAGCTGGAAGCCGCCGCCGGCCTGGCTGACCGCAACGGCAATGATATGGTCGATGCCGAAGATCTCCACCCCCAGCATGGTCACGTCGAACGCGCGGGCAAGCCGGTCGAGCGGGGCCTGCGCCATGCTGGCAAAGTGATCGCGCCGCAGCCAGCCGCGCGCCAGGGTCAGCACGCCCGAGGCGAGGGCATAGCGCTTGGTATCGGCATCGAAGCTGACCAGCTCTTCCGCCACCAGCGCGCGCAGCACATAGAGGCAGGTGCTGGGAACCAGACCCAGCTCGCGGGCAATCGCGCCGAGGCCCAGCGGCGCATCGCTCTTGCCGAGCAGCCGCAAGACAGCCGCCGCGCGGCTGATGGCGGGGGCCTTGCTGTCCTTGACGGTCTGGGCGAGTTCGGGGTTCATTCTTGCTTCCAAAATCCTCCCCGAGACAAGCTCGGAGAGGATTTGTTCATTCAATATATAGAATATCATTCACTATTTGCAACAGCAAGCAATTTCTGACATAGGTACCACCATCACACGGCACTTGGCGATTCGGTGGCTGATTTGCAGTGATTTTTGGTGAGACGATGCCCAAGCTGACTGACTACACCAGCTATGCCGATGCTCTGGCGCATGCCAATTCGGCTGCGCCGTGGGAGCTGTTCGACGGCAACCGCGAGCATCTCAACATCGCGCACGAATGCATCACCCGCCACGCAGATGGCTCGGGCCGCCCCGCCGTCCGCATCGCCCACGCAGACGGCCATGATGAAATTCTGAGCTTCGACCAGATCTCCGCCGGCGCGGCGCAATTCGCTCACTGGCTCGATGCGCAGGGCATCCAGAAGGGCGACCGCATCGCCTTCATGCTCGAGCCGTCCTTGCCCTTCTATGTCTGCCTGTTTGGCGCGATGCAGACCGGCGCGATTTCGGTGCCGATGTTCACCCTGTTCGGCCCCGATGCGCTCAAGCTGCGCGTCGGCGACTGCAATCCGGCAATCCTGATCACAAATGCCGAAAAGGCAGAACTCGCCTGCGGTTCGATCGGCGCAGACGGCACCCCGCGCGTGGTAGTTGCCGATGACGGGCTGCTCGATCTGATCAAGCAATATCCCGCGACTTATGAGCCCAAGAGTATGGCCAACGACATGGCCGTGTTCCAGTACACCAGCGGCACTACTCGCGAGCTGCCCGAAGCGGTCAGGCATTCACACCGCACGTTGGTGACGCTGATGTTCGCCGCGCTCTATGGCACCGGCATCCGCCCGGGCGATGAATTCTTCTGCCCTTCAAGCCCGGCATGGGGCCACGGCCTGTGGCACGGCACGCTTGCCCCGCTCGCCATGGGTGTTACCACAGGAACCTTCGCGGGCCGGTTCGACGCAGTGCGCCTGATGAAGGCGCTCAGCGACTTCAAGATCACCAACATGTCCGCCGCCGCCACCCACTACCGGATGATGAAGAACAGCGGTCAGGACGCCGCGATCGAGCGCGGCGACTACACGTTCCATTTTAATAAGCTCAGCTACACCGGCGAGCCGATTGATCCGGCGACGCTTGACTGGATCGACACATATTTCAAGGTCCCGGCCTGCTCGATGTATGGCACCACCGAGATCGGCGTGGTGCTGGTCAACTTCCCCGGCGCACCTGATTTTGCGGTCAAGCCCGGCTCGCTCGGCAAGGCAGTGCCCGGCCAGCGCCTCGAAGTGCAGCGCGCCGATGGCAGTCCATGTGACCCCGGTGAAACCGGCGAGCTGATGCTGTGGCGCGCCCAGAAGGGCAAGGAGCCCGGCTGGATGACCACCAAGGACCTCGCGAAAATCGACGAGGACGGCTATTTCTACCACTGCGGCCGCGCCGACGACGTGATCATTTCCGCCGGCTGGACCATGTCAGCCGTCGAGATCGAGAACACCATGCTCAAGCACCCCGACGTCAAGGAATGCGCCGTGATCGGCGCGCCGGACGAAGCGCGCGGGCTGGTGGTCAAGGCCTTCGTCGTCACGGATCGCGCGCCAAGCGATGAATACGTCAAGGAATTGCAGCTCTTCACGCGGCAACGCTTGGCGCAGCACGAATTCCCGCGCATCGTCGAATTTACCCCGGAACTGCCCAAGACCCCGGCCGGCAAGGTCCACCGCAAGGTGCTCCGCGACCGGGAGGCGGCGAAAGCTGCCGCCGCTAACTGAACTTCAGGAGAAGCCCCAATGAATGAAATGACCAACAAATTCCCCAAGATCACCGAGGCCGGCCTCGACGATCTGCGCAGCCGCATCGGCGTCAAGATCGAGAACACGGTTGAGCCATGGAACTACGAAGCCAGCCGCGATGCGATCCGCCACTATGCCCATGGCATCGGCGATGATAACCGCCTGTGGTGCGATCCCGAATATGCCAAGCAGACCAAGTATGGCACGCTGGTTGCGCTGCCGAGCTTCCTGTTCAGCACCAGCCGCCTGATCTCGGGCTACTGCGGCGGCCTCTCGGGCGTCCACGCCATGTGGGCGGGCGCTGACTGGAACTGGAAGAAGCCGGTCCTGCGCAACGACACGATCACCACCCAGGCCTACCTGAAGGATCTCGTGGAGCACCAGACCAAGTTCGCTGGCCGCTCGTTCCAGCAGATCTACCACGTCGATTTCTTCAATCAGAACGGTGACCAGGTTGCCGAGGCTGATTCGTGGGTGTTCCGCACCGACCGCGACGAAGCCCGCGAGCGCGGCACCAAGTACACCGAAGCCCGCGGTCGCGTTGAGCCCTTCACTGAAGAGCAGCTGCAGGAATATTCGGACCTCTATGCGAACGAGGAAGTTCGCGGCGCCACCCCGCGCTATTGGGAAGACGTCAATGTCGGCGACACCCTGCCGCGCATGGTCAAGGGCCCGATGACGGTCACTGGCTTCATCTGCTATGCACAGGGCTGGGGCGGGCTTTATATCCGCGCCAACAAGCTTGCCTGGAAGATGCAGCAGGCCCACCCGGGCCTTGGCATCAAGAACCGCTTCAATGTTCCCGATTGCCCCGAGCGGGTGCACTGGGATGAAGCCTTCGCGCTCGAAGTCGGCGCGCCGGGCGCATACGATTACGGCCCGGAGCGCTGCTCGTGGCTGACCCACCACATGACCAACTGGATTGGTGACGATGGCTTCCTCGCCAAGTCAAACTGCCAGATCCGCCGCCACAATCCCGATGGCGACGTGATCTTCATCGACGGCGCGGTGATCCGCAAGTTCGAAGAGAACGGCAAGAAGTACGTCGAAGTCGAGCAGAAAGCGACGACCCACCGCGGCGAGCTTTCGGCGTTCGGCACTTCGGTTGCGGAACTGCCCAGCAAGGCTTGAGCAGTCTGAAACTCCCTCTCCCCTTGAGGGGAGAGGGTACAGAGGCTTGGCGACTTGTCGCCTAGCCGCAGTTGGAGAGGGGGCTCTGCCCTCGAGAGCGCACAACCCCCTCTCCCAGCTGCGCTATGCCCCTCCGGGGCCAAGCTGCGCTACCTCTCCCCACCGGGGAGAGGGGAAAGCACGTCAGCCAAACACAAATCCGCGATAGCCATCCGCCGCAATCTCGTCGCAGATGTTCCGGTAAAACCCCAGACCGCCCTGATAAACGAGCGGTGCGCGCGGTTTGCCGGGGATGTTGGTGCCAAGATACCAGTTCTTCTCGTCGTTCATCCTTAACGCCTTGGCGTAAGTTTCGGCGGCATGCGCCTGCCACTCGTTCTGGGCCTGCTCGGTAGTATCTATCTTTGGCGCGCCGGTCTTGCGCATGTGATCGATGCAACGGCAGATCCAGTCGACGTGCTGGTCGATAGCGAACATCACATTCACCAGCACACCCGGGCTGCTGGGGCCAGTGATGGTGAACAGGTTGGGAAATCCGGCGATCATCAGGCCCAGATTGGTGCGCGGTCCCTCCGCCCAGACGTCCTTGAGCCTTGCGCCATTCTTGCCGGTGATATTCATCGCCAGCAATGGCCCGGTCACGGCGTCATAGCCAGTGGCGACGACCAGCATATCCAGCTCGTAGAAATTGTCCCGGGTCTTCACCCCGGTCTCTGTGATCTCCACGATCGGATCTCCGGTGATGTCGGCCAAAGTGACGTTTGGCTGATTGAAGATCTCGTAATAGCCGGTGTCGATGATGATCCGGCGCGCGCCGACATAGGTGCCGGGCGGCGGACAGAGCCGTTCAGCCGTGACCGGATCCTTGACCACACCTCTGATCTTGTTGCGGACGAATTCGGCAATTTCCTCGGCAACTTCGGCATTGGTCGAGGCATCGCCATAGACACCGACCAGCGCGGCCGTGCCCGCCTGCCAGCAGCGTTCGTAGTTTTCGAAGCGTGTTTCCTTCGGATCATCGAAAGCGCGCATGGCGAACGGCGTGGGCAGGCGAGGCGCAACGCCTGCAACGCTATTGCGCTGCCATTCGCGGTGCTCGGGATAGTCAGCCCTGCGCGCTGCAAGGTCGGCCTCGGTCAGCGGCGGAGTATGGCATGGCAGGCTGTATTGCGCTGTGCGCTGGAGCACGGTGAGGTGCTTTGCCGCTTTGGCGATTGCAGTCGAGGCCTGGACCCCGGTCGAGCCAGTGCCGAGCACCGCCACACGCTTGCCCGCCAGTTCGACAGGCGTCTTGGGCCAGAGCCCGGTGTGATAGAGTTCACCCTTGAAATTGCCGATGCCGGAAATGTCGGGCATGTTCGGCTCGGACAGCGCGCCAGCGCCGCTGACGACGAATTGGGCCTCAAACGTGTCGCCGCGGTCAGTCCTGACCACCCACAGCCCGCAGTCCTCATCCCAGGTAACAGAGCTGACGACTGTATCGAAGCGAATATCCCGGCGCAGATCGTGGCGTTCGGCCAGATGCTGGATATAGTTCAGGATCTCGGGCTGCGCTGCATAACGCTCGCTCCAGTCCCATTCCTGCTCGGTTTCAGGATCCCAGGGCACTGAATAATCAAGCGAAGGGACATCGCAGCGGCAGCCCGGGTAGCGGTTCCAGTACCAGGTCCCGCCCAGATCGCTGCCGCGTTCAATAACCAGGAATGAAACTCCCAGCTGACGCAGTCTCACAAGCATCTGCATGCCGGCAAAGCCTGCGCCTACCACAATCACATCAAATCGCTGCATGACCGGACAATACTCTTTGCTATGTTCAATAGGGTCTTCTTGCACCATGATAGCGCGCCTGCAAGGACTGCCTGCAAGGAGAAGCGAGGATGCAACAGGGCGGCCACATTCTGATCGCAGGCGCGAGCGGCGTCATTGGATCGGGCGCGGTCGAGCATTTTGCGAGGCTGCCCGGCTGGCAGGTGACCGCGCTGTCGCGGCGGCTTCCGGTGGTTGCTGAGGATTGCCCGTTCTCCCATGTGCTGGCTGACCTGATTGACCCGGAAGCTTGCCGCAGCGCGATTGCCAGCCTGCCGCCCGTCACTCACATGATCTACGCCGCCGTGGCCGAAGCGCCGGGGCTGGTCAGCGGCTGGCGCGATCCTCAGCTGATGGCGCTGAACGGCGCGATGTTTGCAAATCTGCTCGATCCGCTGGCACAAAGCGGCGCCTTGCAGCATGTCAGTCTGGTGCAGGGCGCCAAGGCCTATGGCGCTCAATATCACGACGTGGAAGTGCCAGCCCGCGAAGATGGCCCACGTGATGACCATCCGAATTTCTACTGGCTGCACGAGGATCACTTGCGGCTGCGGGCCTCCGAGGCGGGGTTTGAGTTCACCATTTTCCGCCCGCAGGTTCTGCTCGGCGCAGCGCCGGGGGCCGCGATGAACCCCGTCGCGCCGATCGGCGCTTATGCCGCGCTGTGCCGCGAGCTTGGCCGGCCTTTCGCCTTCCCGGGCAATCGGGACGCGCTGTGGGAAGTGGTGGACACGGGGCTGCAGGCAGAGGCCTTCGCCTGGGCGGCAATGTCTCAGGCCGCAGCTGGCCAGACCTTCAACCTCACCAACGGCGATGTCTTTGTCCCCGCCAGCGCCTGGCCGCATATTGCGGACCGTTTCGGGTTGGAGGTGGACGGCGAGCCGCCCGCAAGCCTCGCCGCATTTTTCGCCGAGTCGGAAGTTCAGGCAGCATGGTCGCGGCTTGCCTTGCGCCACGGCCTGCGCATCCAAACGCTGCCCGAACTGCTCGGGGAATCACACCATTACGTCGACCTGCTGCTGGGCGACCGCCTCGCCGCCAAGCGGGTCCCGCTGATGCTCAGCACGATCAAGATCCGGCAAGCGGGCTTTGCCGCCTGCCGCGACAGCCTCGGCTCCATGCTCCACTGGCTGGACAGGATGAGGGACCTCAAACTGCTGCCTTAGCCAAGCCCCAGAAACGCCTGTGCCAGAGCAAACATGCGCGGCTCGCTGTCCGGCTTGCCGATGATCTGCAGCCCAATCGGCATGCCATCGACCAGCCCTGCCGGAACCGAGATAGCTGGCCAGCCGAGCAGGTTGGAGACCGCCGTGTGCACCGAATAGGTCTTCATGTAGTCATTCGATTCCCAGCCCTTGGCCCATTGCTGGCGGGTGGGGGCGAGGAATTGTGCGGTGGGTGAAAGCACGAAGTCATGCTCGGCGAGCATCCGGTTCAGGCTTAGCCAGATGCTCTGCCGTGTCTCGCGGGCGCGGATCACTTCGTCGCGGCTGGGTTCGCTGCGGATGGCATTGGTGCGGTCAGCGCGCATGATAACGCTGCAGGCCCAGCCGAGGTCGTCGATGGTCTCTGCACTCTCCGAAACCAGCGCGCCCGCAGCGCCAAGCCCGAAAGCTGCCTTGCGCACTGCCGCGATGATCCCGTCCGCCTCCGACCCGGCATAGCGCGCGGCATAGCCGAAGTCGTCGGTCCAGGTCAGCTTCATTCCGCCGATCCCGTCGCCGATCTGCGCCAGATAGTCCGGCGGTTCATCGGCAAGGCACATCATGTCTCGGCCATCGGGCCCGGCGAGCACTGACAAGCCGATTGCGCAATCGCGCAGATCGCGCGTCAGCGGGCTGACGTTGGAGAGCAGCTTGGGATTGATCTCGGCCCAGTTTGCCGATGCCACCCGCCCCCGCGTCGGGTTGATGCCTATGAGGCCGCACAGGGCAGCGGGCAGGCGGGTCGAGCCGAGGCCATCGGCGGCAATCGCGAGCGGCACCATGCCGGCGGCGAGCGCGCAGGCGCTGCCACTGCTCGAATCGCCGCAGACCCGGCTGCGGTCCCAGGCATTGTGCGGCTGGCCATCGGAATCGCCGAATTCGCGCGTCGTCAGCCCGGCGACCGTGGTGCCCAGAATGATCGCGCCAGAGGCCCGCAGCCGTTCGGCCTCGATGGAATCGCGGGGCGCGATCAACGATTGTGCGGTCCACGAATCCCACCAGGCCATGCCTTCGACCGCGACATGCTCCTTCACGGCAATCGGAATGCCATGCAGCGGGCCCAGTTCACCGCCCGCCATCACCTCCTTCTCGGCCCGCGACGCCGCCGCGCGCGCGCCCTTTGCGTCGATCATGCGGAAGGCGTGGTATTGCGGATCCAGCTCGTCGATCCGCCCCAGAAAATGCTCGGTAACTTCCACCGGAGATATCTCGCGGGCGCCAATCATCTCGCGCAGACGCCATGCCGGAAGCCAGGTAAGCGCGGCATCATCGGCGGGCTCGGCCGCCGCGAGGCGCGGCATTACATTCACGTCCGCCATGGCGCTCACCTCACATTTCCCCGCGGACGAAGCGGTCGAGCGTATCGGCGGCCACTGTCAGCCGCGCCTTGGACACTTCATCGCCGCCAGCCCGCGCATGATGGCACAGCGCCCAGCCGAGGCCATCCACTGCCGCCATGGCGCGGGCAAAGGCAAGGTGCTCGCCCGGCTGCAGTGCGCGGCGGAAGGCAGCGAGGCGGCCCGCCAACATGTCCTTGTATGCCTCGCCAAATGCCTTGGCCGCAGCCGGTGCCTTGGGCAGATGGCTGAGTGAGACGAGCAGTTCGGTGGCAGCCCGCTCGCTCATCACGAAAAGGGCCATCACATCCACCCAGTCCGCAATCTCCTCGCGCGTCGGCTCGGGCCCCGGCAGCCGCGCAACCACCTGGCGCAGCTTGGCAGTGTGGTCTTCGGCAATCGCAGCCAGCACTTCGTCCTTGTCGCGGAAATGCAGATAGAGCGTCGAGCGCCTGATTCCGACTGCCTGGGCGATCTCTTCCATGCTGGTTGCGGCAAAGCCCTGCTCGAAGAACAGCGCATTCGCCGCCTCGCGAATGCGCGCATGGGTGGCGGCGCGGCGCGGGTTGATCAGGGGCACGATATTGCTCTGGACGGAGGCTGCTGCGGTCATGGTGTGAGCCTAGCCGGGAAGGGGGCGACAGTCCATAATGGACGGCATGTCCATTGCAGGATATGGTGAGGCCATACGGGAGAGACACAATGCACGATACGATCATTCGCGGCGGCACAGTCATTGATGGCACCGGCGCTGCGGGCTTCACGGCCGATGTCGCGATCAAGGATGGTGTGATCGTCGAACTGGGCAAAGTCTCCGGCCCGGCGCGCGAGGAAATCGACGCCAGCGGCGCAATCGTCACCCCCGGCTTCATCGACGTTCACACCCATTATGACGGCCAGTTCCTGTGGGACGAACGGCTTGATCCCAGCTTCACCCACGGCGTCACCACGGCCATCAGCGGCAACTGCGGTGTCGGCTTCGCCCCGGTTCACAAGGAACACCGCCAAGCGTTGATCGAGCTGATGGAAGGGGTCGAGGAAATCCCCGGCGTGGTGCTCGATGAAGGGCTCGACTGGAACTGGAAGAGCTTCCCCGACTATCTCGACCGGCTCGCCGCGCGGCAATATACCATGGATATTGCCAGCCACATCACTCACGCCCCCTTGCGCGTCTTCGTCATGGGCGAGCGTGCGCTGAAGCACGAAGCGGCAACCGCAGAAGACGTCGCCGAAATGGCCCGGCTGGTGCGCGAGGCAATGGATGCCGGGGCCATCGGCTTTTCCGGCGCGCGGCTGCTCGAACATTTCTCCAGCAAGGGCGAGCATGTTCCTGGCACTTTCGCCGAGGATGACGAGTTGCTCGGCATGGCCAGGGCCCTGAGCGATTCGGGCCACGGCGTGTTTCAGATCATTCCGCTCGGCGGGGTCGGCTCCAGCATGTTCGAACATGCCGGTCGCGACGCGCGCCGCGCCGAACATGAGCGCATCGAGCGCATTGCAGAAGTCTCGGGCCGCCCGCTGACCTATTCGCTGGTCCAGTTCAATGCCGATGGCGAGGACTGGCGGATGATGATCGAGCTTTCGGAAGGCGCCGAGGCGAGGGGCCTGCCGATCACCCCGCAAGTCGGAGCACGCTCGGTCGGCGCGATGACCACGCTCGATGGCACCCACATTTTCGTGCTGCGCAAGAGCTACCACGATGTGGCCCATCTGCCGCTGGCCGAACGCGTCGTGGCCCTGCGCGATCCCGCCCGCCGCGCCGCGATCCTCAGCGAAGTGAGCGACCCTGCGCTGGTCGCAGCCGATCCCCAGCTCGGGGCCTTCATCGCCATGATTTCCACCCGCATCGCCGGCGTCTTCCCGATGACCCTGCCGCTCGACTACGAACCCATGCCCGAAGGCCGGCTCGAAGTGCTGGCCGCGCAGGCCGGGGTCTCGATGGAGGAATATCTCTACGATCACTACGCCGCAGGCGACGGCACCAATGTCTGTGCCAGCCACGTGCTCAATTTTGTGGGCGGGGGCCTGGAAGGCTCATACGAGATGATCAAGCGCGATATCACCGCCAGCGGTCTCGCCGATGGCGGCGCGCACATGCGGATGATCTGCGACGCCTCGATGCCGACCTTCATGCTCACCTTCTGGGGCCGCGATCGCAAACGTGGCCCGATCCTGCCGGTCGAACATCTGGTCCGCAAACTCAGCCTGAAGAACGCCCAGCTCTATGGCCTGACTGACCGCGGCCAGATCGCCGTGGGCAAGCGCGCCGATATCAACGTCATCGATTTCGAGAACCTCGCGCTCCACATGCCGCACATCGCCCACGACCTGCCCAAAGGCAGCCCGCGAATGCTGCAAGGCGCGAGCGGCTATCTTGCGACCATGGTCGCCGGCGTGCTGACCCGGCGCAATGACGCTGAGACCGGGGCAAGACCGGGCCGCTTGATCCGCTCAGGCGTGGCTCCGCATTGAGGGGAGGCGGAAGTTCCCTAAATCTCGCCCGCCCGCGCAAACCTGGAAATGAAGTCCCCGGCGCGGAAGGCCAGCGCCTCGATAGTCTGGGTCGGCTGGCCGCGGCCGGAGGTGACCATGCTCGAACCATCGCACAGGAACAGGTTCTTCACGTCATGCGTGCGGTGATACTTGTCGATCACTGAGGTGGAGGGATCGTTGCCCATGCGAGCCGTGCCGAGCAGGTGGACGCCGCCTGACGAAGCGCCGACTTCGCCCGGATCGATCTGCTTGGCCCCGGCCGCATCCATGATCTCCACCGCGCGCTGGACCAGCCAGTTGGCGTGCTTGAGGTCATCCGGGTGGTCCTTGTGGGTGACCCGGATCGCCGGCACGCCCCATGCGTCCTTCAGTTCTGGATCGATGTCGATGCGGTTGCTCTCCACTGCCAGCGAAGTGCCGTGGCCCGAGCAGTTCATCCAGTAGGTGTAGGATTCGAGGTATTCCTTGAAGCGGGGCCCCCAGGTCGGGGTACCCTCGGGCACGTTCTGGCCCCAGGTCAGCGGGCCACCTGAGCGCGCATCGAAGCCGCCGCCGCCATAGAAGCCGCGCTTGGGATCGCTGTCATACCAGTCGTGCAGGATGCGGGTAACGTTGGCGCCCTTGTACTCGTTCAGCGGCTGCTCGAACCGGGCCTGTGCGCCGCCGCCCTTGTTGAACATCAGATAACGGCCGACTGCGCCGCTCGAATTGGCGAGGCCCTGCGGCGCAGAACTGGTCGCCGAATTGAGCAGCAGCTTGGGCGTTTCCGAACCATTGGCGCAGACCACCACGGCGCGGGCCGGCTGGAAATGCTCCACCTTGTTCTTGTCGAAGTAATGCACCCCGGTGGCTTTCCCGGCGGCATTCATGCCGATGCGGTACACATAGCTGTCAGAGCGCACCTCGCACTTGCCTGTCGCCTCGGCCTCGGGGATGACAGTCCACACCGACGATGATTTGGCCATTACCTCGCAGCCGAACCCGCCGCACAGGCCGCACTGCACGCAAGGCGGGCGGTCCTTGTAGACAATCGAATTGATCGCCAGCGGCGCCGGGTAAGGATGCAGCCCCAGCTTGCGCGCACCGCGCTCGAACAGCACGCCCGAGCTCTTCACCGGCAGCGGCGGCATCGGATAGGGCTTGCTACGCCACGGATCGAACGGGCTCGATCCCGCCAACCCGGAAACGCCGACTTCCCATTCCACCTTGGTGTAATAGGGCTCAAGCTCGGCATAGGTGATCGGCCAATCAACCAGACTCGCTCCCGCGATCGGCCCCAGCTTGCTGCCTTCGATGAAGTCGATTTCGTGCAGCCGCCAGAAGTTGGCGTTGAAGTGCGCGCTGGAGCCGCCGACGATGCGGGCATAGGTCAGCGGATTGCGGCCCGAAACGCGTTCGGCCTTCTGGCTCTCATCCCGGCGGAAGGTTTGCGGATTGGTGACCGGGCTGTTGGTAATGCCTGAAAGGTTGCGATACTTGAGTTCGTCGTGCTCGAAGTCCTCCGGCGCCATGCGCGGGCCTTGTTCCATCACCACGACGCTGTTGCCGGCTCGCGACAGTTCGCGCGCCATGATCCCGCCCGAAGCGCCCGAGCCGACGACGATGAAATCGACCGTCTCCTTGGTCGTATAGGTCTTGCGCCGCGGTGCGTTGCTGTTCGGATTTCTGCGCATGGGGGTCGGCTCCTTCAGGCAGTGTAGGGCTTGGTGCCGGGATAGGGTTCGAACCCGGGGTAATCGATGTCGTAGAAGCCAAAGGGCGGCGCCCAGGAGTGGTTGTCTTCCACGCCCAGCAGGTTCCAGCCCTTGTATTCGCTGTTGCCGCCATATTTGGGCAGCGCGATCAGCCCGAGCACGGTCAGGCGGCGCACGGCGGCGAAAAAGGGAGTCTTTTCCTCCTCGTGCAGCCAGGCGGTCTGCATCGCCTCGGAGGCCGCAGAGAACGACTTGTTGCTGGTGCAGAACTTGGTGCAGAATGAATTGGTGAACTCTGTCAGCCCGGCGCGGAATGCAGGGAGCTGGCCGACAAAGAAGCTGCCCAGCGCATTGTCGATGAAATAGATCACCCGCGCGTCCTTCGCACCGGGCTTGGCCCCGCCGGGCACGATCAGATTGGCTATGGCTTCGACTTCGGCCGCTTCGGCAGCAGTCAGGGTGGTGAGCGCGGTGTGAGAGCTGCCGCCCATGTCCATGCCCTTCATGTCATGGCCCGCCTTTTCGGCGGCAAAAGCGATCTGCGGCCAGTTCATCGCGATCCAGCCCGCGCTGGCGAGCTCACCGATGGCGGCCATGAACTGGCGCCGCGAGGGGATAGGTTTGTCCATGTGCCGCTCCAAATGAGGCTTGAAAGCCGTTGGAGTTAGCGCATGCAAAGGGCGCCCAAGGGATACGGCAAACTGCGCATGGACACGCAGGTCACCAGATGTGGGGGAGCGATCAGCTCCAGGCAAATTCAGCCGGGCAGCCCTGAAACCAGCTCAGGACTGCCCGGTCTGATTGATCAGCCACGATCACGCATCACTTCGCGCACGCGGGCAACGATCGTGCCGGCGTTGGGCATCTGCTGCATCTCGACCGTCGACGAGAAGCTGATCGGCGTATAGACCGCGCCGAACCGCGAGGCGGGGGCCTTGAGGATCGGGAACAGTTCCTCGTTGATCGTCGAAGCGATTTCCGAACCCAGTCCGCAGAATTCGGTGGCGGCATGGACCACCAGCGCGCGGCGGGTCTTCTTCACCGAATCGAGCACCCGGTGATAATCGAGCGGCATCAGCGAGCGCAGATCGATAACCTCGGCATTGACGCCTTCCTTGGCCAGTTCCTCGGCGGCAGCCATGCACTGGCTGACCTGCCAGCCAAACGAGATCAGCGTGATGTCGCTGCCCTCGCGGCGGACCTTGGCGACGCCGAACGGCACCCGGTAATCGCCCAGCGGCACGTCTTCCTTGGGCGCGCCGAAGTTGAGCAGCATCGATTCCAGATGGACGCAGGGGTCTTCGTCGAAGATGCAGGTGGTCAGCAGGCCGCGCGCATCGAGCGGCGTCGAGGGATAGGCCACCTTCAGCCCTGGAACATGCAGCAGCCATGCCTCGAGCGATTGGCTGTGCTGCGCGCCGAAGCCGCCGATCCCGCCTGACATCATGATGCGGATGGTCATCGGCGCGTGGGTTGCGCTGCCTGACATATAGCGCTGCTTGGCAGCGTGGTTGGCGATCTGGTCCATGGTCACGGCAGTGAAATCCGAGAACATCAGTTCAGCGACCGGCCGCATGCCGACCAGCGAGGCGCCAATGGCGCAGCCGATGATCGCTTGCTCCGCAATAGGCGTGGGGCGCACGCGCTCCTTGCCCCACTTGGTTTCAAGGCCAGCGCTGGTCTTGAACACGCCGCCCGGCGGATCGCCGATATCTTCGCCCAGCAGGAACACGCCGGGATCGGCAGCAAGCGCCAGATCCTGCGCCGTGACAACGGCTTCCTGGATGCCCATGCTCCTGGTTTCGCCGACAGGCGCCGCTTCCTCGGCGCGGACCGGATAGAAGCCCCGCCGCGGCACGTCATCGCTGTTGGCATAGACGTCGCTGTACATGTCCGCTTCGGTGATCGGATCGCTGGCAAGCGCAAAGGCAAGCGCATCGGCCACTTCCGCCGCTGCAGCGCCGTCCATTGCGGCAAGCTCTGCCTCGGTGCAGATCCCGGCATCGAGCAACAGCGCGCGGGTCTTGGGCACCGGCCAGTTGGCGCGGCCGGCTGCCAGCTCTTCCTTGGTCAGAAGCTCGTTGGGCTGAAAGCCCGCATGGGTGCCGAGCCGCAGCGTCAGCGCCTCGACAAACACCGGACCTTTTCCTGCGCGCACATCAGCCACGACTTCCTTCATCCCGGCATAGAAAGCCGCCGGATTGTTGCCATCCAGCTTGACCCCGCGGAAGCCATAGCCCGCCGCGCGGCCCGCGAAGTCGGGGCTCGCAGTATAATCCGGAATCTTCGTATATTCGCCGATCTGGTTGTTCTGGCACATGAAAATGATCGGCAGCTTCCACGCACCCGCCAGGTTCATCGCCTCGTGCACCGCGCCGATGCTTGTCGCGCCGTCGCCGAAATTGACCACGGTCACCCGGTCCTGCCCACGCATCTTGGCGGCCAGCGCCAGGCCATTGGCGATCGGCGTGCCCGCGCCGACGATGGCTGTGGTCAGCATCGAGCCGCTTTCCGGATCGGAAATATGCGGCGCGCCGCCCTTGCCCTTGTTGAGGCCATCCTTGCGCGCCAATGCCTCGGCGAACAGGCCCTTCAGCGGAACTCCCTTGGCAACTTGATCGTGAATGCCGCGATAGATGGTGACCATGTAGTCATTCTTGTCGGTCAGCGAAGCCAGAGTCGCCGGAATCGCTTCCTGCCCGGTCATCGGCCAGTAAGTCATCTGGAACTTGCCTGACTGCGTTCCGGACTTGATCGCCTTGTCGACCTCATGGATCCGCGACATCTGGCGGTAAATTTCCACCAGCACTTCAGGTTCGATGCCCAGGTTGGTGCGCGATGATGCTTCGGTCATGTTTCTCTCTCCGGATACAGCAGGTAAACTTTGCATGCCCTTTGCCCGCGAATTGCGGGTAAGGTCGAGCATAAAATTTCACATTGAGGTCAAAATTCAGGATTTTCCCGTCCCGAGGGACATCGCCAAAGGAATTGCGCGGAGTGACTGACAACGGGGAACGCTATGCCAGCGTTGCCGCTGCGTTTCGCACCGGCGCGCAAAGTTATGGTTCGTTTGGCGCGCCGCTCTATTCGGCGCTGTGTGCTGGCGGGGCGGAGGACCCGGAGATCATCGAGCTTGCCACCCATGCCCAGCTCGGCGCCCAGCCTGTGTTTCACTTGCTGACTGCGATTCACTTCCTTGTGCTGGGCCATCCGGACGATCCGCTGGCCCGTTACTTTCCGACTTTGGCGGCAGAGCCCCTGCCGGCGGGGGAGGCATGGCCGGCCTTTCAGAGTTTTTGCCGGGCAAGGCGTGGCGAGATCATCGAGACCCTGAACAACACGACCGTGCAGACCACTTTCGCCGATCGCTGCGCCACGATCCTGCCGCCTATTGTCTGGGTGGCCGATGCGATCGGTGAACCGCTGCACTTGATCGAGATCGGCTGCAGTGCGGGGGTGCTGCTGACGCTCGACAAATATGCCTATGCCTACGATGGCCATGCACGGATCGGCGCTGCGGATGCGCCGCTGACTTTCGCGGCGACGATTCTGGGAGATCCGCCGCTCCGCATTCCGCGGATTGCCAGCCGCACCGGGCTCGATCTGCGCCCGCTCGATGCCGCAAAACCCGACGAACGCCGCTGGCTGATCGCGCAGATTTTCCCTGAGTATCGCCAGCAGCGCGAGCAGCTGGAAGTGGCATTGGATGTCGTCGCTGTAACCGATATCGCCAAGATCACGGGCGATGCGCTTCAGACGCTTCCCGGCGTGCTGGCCGCTACCGGCGATCCCGTCTGCATTTTCCACTCGGTCTGCCTGTCATACTGGACGGCGGAGGCGCGGGCGGAACTGGACGCGATGCTGGCAAGCGCTTCACGAGGCGGGCGCACAATCTACCGGGTCGGCAGCGAGCCTTCCGCAAGCTTCAGCGCTTGGAACAAGGGGCACAATCGCACGCAAGGCGAAAAGCCGCCGCCCTCCGGCGAAATCACGATCACGCGCTATGCCGGGGGCGAAGTCGATAGCCGGATCGTGGCTACCAACGGTGTCGGCCAGCCCTTCATTTGGACAGGCTGGGGCGAATAGCCGGACCGATTTTCCTACATCGCCAGAGCCTGTTATGTTCACCGCGTCCTTTTGCACCCTCAATTCGGGCGAAAGGTGAAGGTGCAACAGTGTCTTGGCCTAAGCTTCATCAACTTCGGCCCGCGAATCGGCGCAATTGAGCCGAGTCGCGGCGCGGAAGGTCAGAACCGCTGGCCGCCATCAAGGCGGATGGTGGTGCTGTTGAGGAAGTCATTCTCGACAATCTGCTGCGCCAGCATGGCATATTCGTCGGGCTCGCCCATCCGTTTGGGGTTCAGAACCAGCGGGCCGAAGGTTTCTTTGGCCTTGTCGTCGCCCATCATGGCATAGGCGAAGGTCAGGAAAGTGCCAGGCGCTATCGCCATCGAGCGGATGCCGAGCGGGGCGAGGTCGCGGGCCAGATTGAGCGCCATGGCGATGATCCCGCCCTTGGCGGCGCCATAGGGGACCTGCCCCGGTTGGCCCTCGAAACCGGCGATCGAGGCAGTGTTGATGATGACGCCGCGCTGGTTGGAATCGAGCGGCTCGTTGCCGGCCATGGCCTGGGCGGCGACCGAGGAGACGAGGTAGGCGCTGGTGAGGTAAACCGCGATGGTATGGGCGAAATGGGCAAGGCTCACCCGGCTGCCATCGCGGCCAACAGTGCGGCCGCCCTTGTCCGGCGGCGGCGGGCCGCCATGGGCGATGACGGCGGCGCGCAGCGGGGCGAGCGCCTTGGCTGCTTCGACTGCAGCGACGACCGAGTCCTCGCTCATAATGTCGGTGCGCAGATAGACCGAGCCATTGCCGAGTTCGGCTGCCAGCGCTGCGCCGCGCTCATCGGCGACATCGGCGATGACGACCTTGGCGCCGAGTTTGGCAAGGCGGCGCGCGGTGGCTCCGCCGAAGCCGCCTGCGCCGCCAGTGATGAGGACGGAGCCGTTCGAGATATCCATGGGTTGTCTCCTGATTGTCTATGCGGGGATTTGGTTAAACGGCACACCCTTGTCGGGGCGGTGATCCTGCGGCAGGCCGAGGATGCGTTCGGCGATGGTGTTGAGCAGCATCTCGTCGGCGCCGCCCGCGATGCGGCCCGTCGGCGCGCCAATCCAGCTGGCCTGCCAGTCGTCCTTGCTGGAGGCCTGGTCATCGTAATGCAGGGCGTCCGTGCCCTGCAGGTCGATCGCCAGCTCGGAAAGCTTCTGCCGCGAGCGGACCGAGACCAACTTGTTGAGCGAGCCTTCCGGGCCCGGTTCCATGCCGGCCCGCATCATCAGCATGGCCCTGGCTGTGATCGCGTCGAGCCCGTTTCGCATGGCATAGTTGCGGGCGATCTGTTGCCGGATGCGGCCGTCCTCGATCGCGGGCTTGCCGCCGATCTTCGTCTCTTTTGCGAGGCTGATGAACAGATCGAGGTGAGGGCCGAAGCCGGCGCTGTCGGTCGCGGTGTAGCGTTCGATCATCAGCGTCGCCATGGCCACAGAAAAGCCGCCGCCGACCGGGGAGAGGCGGTTGCTGTCGTCGATGCGGACATCGTCGAAGAACACCTCGTTGACCATGTGGTCGCCCGCCGCAAGCTTGACCGGGCGGACCTCGACGCCGGGCGACTTCATGTCGACCCAGAAATAGGTCAGCCCCTTGTGCTTGGCCACGGTAGGGTCAGTGCGGGCAACGATGACGCCATAGTCGCTGTATTGGGCAAAGCTGGTCCACAGCTTCTGGCCATTGAGCTTCCAGCCGTTGCCGTCTTGTTCAGCGCGCAGCCGCAAGCCGGCGAGGTCCGATCCGCCGGCAGGTTCGGAGAACAGCTGGCACCAGATTTCCTCGCCCTGCAGCGCTTTCAGCACCCGTTCCTTGGCGAACGCCTTGTCCTCGCAATACTTCATCAGGATCGGCACTGGCATGCCGAGGCTGATGCCGAAAAAGCCGGACGGCATGGAGAATTTCATCTCTTCGGCTTCGAAGGCAACTTTTTCGATGTGAGTGAGGCCCTGGCCGCCGAATTCCGGTGACCAGTTGATCCCGGCATAACCGGCATCGAACCGCGCCTTCAGATAGCGGCGGCCCAGCGCCAGATTCTCGGCATCTGACAGCCCCTTGCGGACCGCGCCACCAAACTCTCCCGCGACCGACTGGAGCCATTCGCGCGCCCTTTCGGAATAGGCTTCGATGTCGCTCATGCCATTTCTCCCGTCAGCTGGTCCACCAGCACATCTTCCCAGAACAGCAAATTGCCTTGCTCGACCGCGAGCGTGCGGGAGCGGCGCATGTGGAGGTGGAGCCCGCCCTCCCAGGTCACTCCGATGCCGCCGTGGACCTGCACGCAGTCGCGCGCGGCTGTGTCATAGGCCTCGGTCGCCTGAATGCGCGCTGCTGCGGCGACTTTCAGGAAGCCCGGCTGGCCTTCGCTGGCAGCGGCTTGCAAGGCGTTGGCGCGGGCCAATTCGACGAGGCCATAGAGTTCGGCGATGCGGTGCTTGACTGACTGGAAGGCACCGATTGGTTGGCCGAATGCGCGCCGCGTGTTGGCATAGTCGCGGGCCTGCTCTATCAGCGCCTCGGCGCCGCCGGTCTGTTCGTGAGCGGTGACGACCGATTGCAGCGCGAGCACATGAAGGGCGGCTTGCAAAGCCGCATCGCCCGAAGCGAGCAAGGTTGCTGACGTGTTCTGAAAGACCAGATTGGCGGTGCAGCGGCTGTTGTCGAAGGTGTGGAACACCTGTCGTTCTGCTCCCGTAAGATCGGCGGCGACGAGGACCGGCGTTCCTGCCTCGCTCGCAAGTACGATGGCAAGATGGGCTTGCGATCCGCCGGAAACCGAGGGCTTGATGCCGTTCAGCAGGCCATGGGCGTAAGTAACAGTGGGGAGGGCGGGCACCGGTTCCTGACCTTCGGCGAAGGCAATCGCCCCGATTGCTTCGCCGCTGGCGAGGCGGGGCAGCCAGGCATCCTTCAGAGCCTCCGAGCCATGATCGAGCACAGCCCGCGCTGCGCCATACGAGGTGGTCAGGAACGGCGCGCCCGCCAGCGTGCGTCCGGTCTGCAGCGCGATCAGCCCCAGTTCGACCAGTGTCAGATCCAGCCCGCCATAGGCTTCGGGCAGGGCAAGCGCGGTCCAGCCCTGTTGCTTTGCCGTCTCCCAGAAGGGGGCATGAAAGAGGCCTTGCTGCTCGAGCAGGGCCAGCATTTCCTTTGTATTCACCCGTGCCTCGAGCACCTTGCGCGTTTCCGCAGCAATGGCCAGCTGGCCTTCATCATAAAGCAGAGACATCCATCACCCGTTGGTTGGAGGGTTTGGCCTATCTTTGGCCGCACTTGGCTCATGGCGCAAGATGGCGCGCATGAAGACATGGCTGTTAAAGGAGCGCGTCAGCCAACTTGCGCCAGCCAGCGCGCAAGGCATTGAAATCGGAGCTACCCGGCGGCGCAGTGCCGACGACTTGCAGGCAGACATGGTCCGCTCCGGCGGCAAAATGCTCATTCACTCGCTCGGCAATTCTGTCCGTGTCTCCCCAGGCAAACAGGGCATCGACCAGCCGGTCGCTGGCTTGGGCAATATCCTCTTCGGAAAAGCCCAGTCGCCGCCAGCTGTTGGCATAGTTGGCAAGCCGGCCATAGCCCAGGACATAAGGCCGGGCGGCATCGCGCGCGTGGACTGGGTCTGCCTCCAGCACCACGAATTGCTCCGGCGTCAGCAATTGCTCCGGGCCAAGCGAGGCGCGGGCGAGGGCGGTATGTTCGGGGGTGATCAGGTAGGGATGAGCCCCGGCGGTTTGGTCGCGCGCCAGTTCCAGCATCTTCGGCCCGAGTGCTGCGAGGCACATCGTTTCCGAGGGGATACCCTCAGCTGACAGAAGCGCAAGGTAGTTCCGCATTGCGGTGAGCGGCTTGGCATAGGCCACACCGATTACTGCGCCGTGGCTGACGCCAAGCCCGAGCAGAAAGCGCTCGGCGTGGTCAGCGGGCAGGGCGCGCCACCAGGCTGCGACATCACTGGCATCGTGCATCCAGATGTTCAGGATGCCGGTGGCAATCGTCGCCTTGCGCGTCGCGCCCAGCAGGTGGTCGATCTGGCCCAGCAGGTCGCCGCTGGCCTCGCCCGGAATCCACAAGGCCCCGAAGCCGAGTTCATCGAGCTCGGCGGCAGCATCGGCAATTTCGCCGGAATCGCCATGCCGCAATTCCGCCGCCCATATGCCGATCCGCCCCAACTGCGGGGCGTTATGTTTGCCTGTCACTCTGCTCAGAAACCGATGTCGAGAATCAGTGAAGCAAAACCGCTGTTGACGACCTGCGATGCCTTGGCGAGCACCTCGGGATCGCGCCCGGCGATATAGCCATCGACCAGCCGCTGGTAGTTGCTGATCATGCCTTCGTGATGGGTTGCAAGCCGCATGAATTGCAGGTCATGCAGGCCCAGCTGCTGGATCGGCAGGTTCGAATAGTCCTGGCGCGGGATTTCGGGGAACAGGTCCGAATTGTAGGGGATCATGGTCGGCTGGAGCGGGGTCTCGTAGGGCTCGCTGTCCGGGCGGATCACCAGTGACCAGATCTCGAACAGGCAGGTCTCCTCGGTCAGTGGGCGGATGCGGTAGCTCGACATCGCTCCCATCATCGGCAGCAGAAAATAATGAGGGAACATGAATTCCACTGCGTGAAACGGATGTTCCTGGGCGACTTTAGCAAAATCGAAAATATCAGCGCCACGGGCACGCGCATCCTTTTCGACCTCTTCATAGGCCCGGCCATGGAACACCATGGTGGCCGCGTCCGGGTCCTCGGGCACATCCATGGTGCGCAGCTTTTCGAGCACGGCGACTTCGGTCTTGTGAACCATGCCGTCCATGCCTTCGCTGAGCTTGGCGTAGTAGTCGACGAACTGGTTGACCGTCTCGCGCGCATTCAGGCCCTCGTTGATCGGAATGCCTTCTTTGTCGGCGCCAAACTGGGAATTGCCGTTGGGTGCGGCCTGTTGCAGCTGGGGATGGGTTTTGGGTGTGTGGAAGCCTTCCTGGAACGCCTCCATGGCCAGCTTCCAGTTGGTCGGCAGCACCGTGCCGCACCACCAGTCCATCTTGAGCTTGTCGCCGTGGCGCGCATCGATCCGGTCAGCGACCGGGCCGAGGCTGGTGCGCAGGTCAGGCGCATTTTCGTCGAAATTGATGAAGGCGCAGCCAGCCCAGAATTCCACCCGCACCGGTAGCAGATCGATTTCGGCGCGCGCCAGCACGCCTTCGTCGAAGAAATGGCGGCCGAACACGAAAGTGTTCTCGCCTTCTGTGCTCCAGCGCCAGCCGTGGAAGGGGCAGACAAAGCCCTGCTCGCCGCAGTGACCCGGGCCATTGGCGAGGCGCAGGCCGCGATGGCGGCACGCGTTCTTGAAGGCTTTCACCCCGTCCTTGGTGTGAACCATGATCACTGAGTGTTCGAGGATCGTATAGACCGTGTAATCGCCGACTTCGGGGATTTCCTCGAGCCGGCAGGCCATCTGCCAGACATGCGGCCACACATGCTTCTTCTCCAACTCGAAGAATTCCGTATCGTAATAGCGCTCGGCCGGAATCAGCTCGGGATCGGTGATCTGGAAGGGGACTGTTCTCAGCGCTGTGTCAGTGGTTCCGGTCATTGCTTGCTGCCTCAAAAAAATAGATTGCCAAAGCTCATATGCATTAGGCTAATGGAATCTGATCTGGGTTCAAGAGGAGATTCTGAGATGAGTAATGCAGGCGGACGACTTGCGGGTAAAGTGGCAATCATCACCGGCGCCAGCACTGGCTGCGGTCCGGTCATGGCCAAGCTGTTTGTCGAACAAGGCGCCAAGGTGCTGATGACGGCCCGCCGCGAAGAGCTGGTGGTGGATGCGGCGAAAGAAATCGGCAGGAATGCCATAGCCATGCGTACCGATGTGACCGTTGAAGCCGATGTTGTGGCGATGGTCGATCGCTGCATGGAAGAGTACGGTCAGGTCGATATCATGCTCAACAATGCCGCTGCACCTGGGCAGGACAAATGGGTGTGGGAACAGACGGTCGAGAACTTCAACGCCACCTTGGCCATCGATCTCACTGCCGCAATGATCTGCACCCGCGAAGTGCTCAACCGCTCGATGCTGGAACGCGGGACCGGCTCGATCGTCAATTTCTCCTCGACCGCCGGCTGGACCGGCATGGTGCGCAAGACGCATTATACGGCGGCCAAGGCGGCTCTTCGGGCGCTGACCAAGACCATCGCGCTTGAAGTCGGACCAAAGGGCATCCGCTGCAACTGCCTGGTCCCGGGCTCCATCGAGACCGATCTATGGGTCAACTACGGTCACCGCATTGCCAAGGAACAGGGAATCACTTTCGAGGAATGGAAGGAAAAGGCGCTGGCGACCGTGCCGCTCCGGGCCATTTCGCAGCCGATCGACATTGCTAACCTCGCGCTGTTCCTCGCCAGCGACGAAAGCCGGACCATCACTGGCCAGTCGATCAATTGCGACGCTGGCGGCTACATGGTCGGGTAAGGGGAGACAGGAAAATGGCAACGGTTGAAGAGCGGCTCCAGGCGCTGGAAGACCAGCAGGCAATCTATCAGGTTGTCTGCGGCTACGGCTATTCGGTCGATGGCTGCAATGCCGCATCGGTCGGCGATCGCTATGTCGAAGACGGCGTCTATGCGGTTGGCGACATGCCGAGCTGGGTCGGGCGCGAAGCCATTGCTGCGATCACCCGCGAGCGCGGGCATCTGGGGCTGGTCGGCGCGGGCTGCGCGCATATGTCGTCGCTGCCTTTTGTGGTGATCGAAGGCGACCGCGCGGTCGCCACCTGCCACACCATGGTGCCGATGCACGGCAAGGACGGCTTCTTCATCGGTCGGCTCAGCGCTTCGCGGATCGAGCTGGTGCGCGAGGCTGACGGCATGTGGCGAATCGTGCACCGCCAGAACTACATGCTCGACGGCAAGCCCGAAGGGCCGGCGCTGCTGGCCCGGCTCAATGAAGGAGTGTCGGCGTCATGAAAAGAATCGCTGATTATGAAGGAACCCTGCTGAGCCACGTCGAATCGCTTTATCGCCCGGGCGAGCGGGAGCTGGCCATCGAGCTGGTTGAAGCGCTGGGCTGCGTGGTGACGGATACGGGGTTCAAGGGCGACGGTGCGGACAGCTTCCTCGCTGTCCACCCCAACCCGGAGGATCAGGATGTGCAGAACAATGCGGTCTACATGTCTCAAATCCGCCCCGAACAATTGCTGGTAGAAGAACGGCTGAAGCAGGTCGTCCTGCAGGATCAGGCGCTTGCCGAGGCAATGGAAGGCTATCGTGAAGTGGCTCGCACCAAGCCCTTTGGCGTGCCCCACTTTTCGTTGCGCTACAAATCGCGAAAGAGCATCGAAGCGGCGGAAGCCCGGCTGAAATCCAGTCTCATTCCAAAGCTCAAGGATCGCCTTCACCTCAGGATTTTCTATCCCGACGACGCAGACGCGGCGGTGGGCATTTCGGTTCAGGGATTCCTCTATCAGGACGTAGTGGTCTCGGGGTCGTTCATGATGGGGCAGATCATCGAACTTCAGGCACCGGCCTGAAAGCCTGAGAGAAAGCAAACGTATATGAAATTCACCATGGCCATCCCGCTGGGCGATATCACGCCCGGCGAATTCCAGACGCCAGAAGCTGTCCGCGAAATGTCATTGGCGCTCGAGAGTGCCGGGATCGACGCCTGCTATGTCACCGATCACCCCGCGCCCGATGCCGACTGGCTGCGGCAGGGCATGGGGCACGATGCGCTCGATCCCTTCACCGCTTTCGCCTTTGTTGCCGCCGCAACCACCCGGCTGCAGATGCACACCAACATCGTAGTTATGGCCTACCGCAACCCGTTCCTGACAGCTAAGTCGGCGACAACCTTGCAGGTGCTGTCGGGCGGGCGGCTGATCCTGGGGGTTGGGGCTGGCTATCAGAAGTCAGAGTTCGAAGCGCTCGGCGTCGACTTTCACAAGCGCGGCAAGATTTTCGACGAGGCGCTGGAAGTGATCCGCATGGCATGGGCTGGAGGTCCGGTTAATTTCCAGGGCATGCATTTTACCGCCACCAACAACGAACCGCGCCCGGTGCCTGATCCCGCCCCGCCGATCTGGATTGGCGGCGGCAGTGACAAGGCAGTGGAACGCGCCGCGCGCTGGGGCGATGGCTGGTGCCCGTTCTTCGCCGCGCCGACTATGTCCGCACTCAACCGCGACACCGGCATTCACACAGTCGAGCAGCTCGGCGAAAAGATCGCCATGCTGCAGGATCTGCGCGCAAAGGCGGGCCGGAGCGGTCCGTTCGACATCAACATCGGCGTCAAGGCAAAGCTGCGCTATCAGCAGGCGGGCGGCGCCGACGAATATCTCGAAGGCGTGCGCGAACTGGCAGAGGTCGGCGTGACCTGGGCCATGGCCGAACCGCCGCACAAGAGCAGGGCGGAGTATCTCGAAAACGTCCAGTGGTTTGGCGAGGAAGTCATCGCCAAGCTGCGTGGCTGAGATGGACGCGCTTTCTGGCATCGAAAAGCTGATGGCGCTTGAGGAGATCAAGCGGCTGAAAGCGCAGCGCGACCGGGCGGCGGACACCAAGGACTGGGCGCTGTATGAATCGCTGCATGCACCGGATCATGTTTCTGAAAACGGCGACTATGGCCGCTGGACTTCGGCGGCGGAAATGATCGCGAACACGCGAAAGAGCATGGAAGACCTGATCACCCTGCATCATTCGCATACGCCTGAAATCGAATTCGAAACGCCAACAAAGGCGCGCTGTGTCTGGGCGATGGAGGGCATGTCGTTCTGGAAGCAGGGCGGGGAAGACTGCTGGTTCCAGGCCTTCGGTCACTATTTCGAGACCTGCGAGAAGCGCCAGGGCCGCTGGGTCTTCACCAGCCGCAGCCTCAAATATTACCACACACGGCGATCGCCGGGGGCGGAGTTCCCGCCCAAGATTGGAGCAGATGCATGACAGGCATGACTGATATCGAAACCCTACTCGCCATTGAGGAAATCAAGCTGCTCAAAGCCCGGCGTGACCGGGCTTGCGATACCAAGGACTGGGAACTTTATCGCGCGTTGCATGCCGACGATCACGTCTCGCACAATCAGGGCTTCGAGCGCTGGGAAAGTGCCGATGTGATGATCGCCAACGTCAAGGCCATTCTCGACAAGGGCCGCACCACGGTCCACCATTCGCATACGCCGGACATCACCTTTGAATCGCCGACCAAGGCCAAGGGCATCTGGGGGATGGAGGACTACATCTTCGATTCCGAGACCGAAGAACTGCTGATCCACGGTTTTGGTTTTTACTACGAGACCTACGAGAAGCGCGACGGCAAGTGGCTGTTCACCAGTCGCCAGCTCAAGCGCACCCATGTCCGCAACAATCCCGAGGCTGCTTTCGTTACGAAGGGCTGACGACGGACAAGATCAGGAATAATTTCAAAGCCATGTCTGCAAAAGCATCAGAGGCTTCCGGCACAATCGTCGCACCTAATGTCCGCGACCTTGCCTCGCTGGCGAGCACCCTATCCGCATGGCTCGCTGCCCGCATGCCCGGAGTGCGCGACATTCGCGTCGATAATCTCAGCTATCCGCTCGGCGCGGGCATGTCGCATGAGACCATTCTGTTCGATGCGAGTTGGCGCGAAGGGACAAGTCAGCAGACGCAAGGCATGGTCGTGCGCATCAAGCCGATGCGCGATACTGTCTATCCTGAGGACCTGTTCGACCAGCAATACCGGCTGATCCAGTTGATGCACGAATATGGCGAAGTGCGGGTGGCAAAGCCGCTGTGGTTCGAAGAGGATGGCACGATTCTGGGCGCGCCGTTTTTCGTCATGGAGAAAGTCGCGGGCCGTGTGGCGGTCAGCTATCCTCCCTATTCGCGCGAGGGCTGGCTGGTCGAAACTCTGCCTGCCGACCGGCGGCGGATATGGGAAGACGCGGTGCGGCAACTCGCGGCGATCCAGCGCGTGCCGGTCGCAGCTGCGCCATTCCTCGAACTGCCCGGCGGGCCGGACCTGTTCAACCAGGAAGTCCAGCGCTGGTGGCGGTTTATTGACTGGGTCGACCCTCAGGGCGAGCGCAAACTGCTGCGCGAAACCTATGAGCGCCTGCTGGCGGCAGGTCCAGCCAATCGCCCCGAAGGCATCGTCTGGGGAGATTCTCGGCTGGGCAACATGATGATCGGCGCGGATTGCAAAGTTGCGGCGGTGATGGACTGGGAGCAGCCAGGGCTGGGCGGGGCGCTGCACGATCTCGGCTGGTGGCTGTGGTCCGATCGCAACCAGACTGTGGCGCAGGGTATCACGCCGCTAGAAGGCATGGGCAGCCGTGAGGAAACAATCGCCCTGTGGAGCGAAACTTGCGGCAAGAGCGCGGCCGACATCGAATGGTACGAGGCCTATTCCTGCCTCAAGATGGAATGCCTTGGGCTCCGCATGATGACGATCCGTGGTATGGCGTTGCGCGGTGAGCCCGGCAGCACCACTGCCGGGTTGCTGGAAAAGCTCTAGTGGATTGATTTTGACATTCGCATCCCGGTAGCAACCTAGGGCATCCGCGAATGTCAAAATCTTTAAAATCCACTAGAAACAATATAATGCTAGTGGTCCTTGAAGATTCTGACATTTGCCCCTGTCCTATCCTAACGCGGATGCAAATGTCAGAATCGGACCACTAGCCCCGATAATCCCGGCAAAATTCGCGCAGGTCATTCACGAACAGTTCCGGCTGTTCGAAGGCCGCGAAATGCCCGCCCTTGGGCAGCTTGGTCCAGCGCACGATGTTGTACATCTGCTCGGCCCACAACCGCGGGGTCGGGCGGATTTCCGACGGGAAACGGGCGTGGGCGGTGGGAACGGTGACAAAGCTCCATTCCTCCTGCGGCGGGGCGCCGGGCCCGATGCATTCATAATAGAATCGCATCGCCGAATTGATCGTGCCGGTCACCCAGTAGAGCATGATGTTTTCGAGCAGGTGATCCTTGGAATAGGACTTCTCGATGTCACCACCGCAGTCGCTCCAGGTCTTGAATTTCTCGACAATCCAGGCGGCAAGGCCAGCTGGAGAATCGGTCAGGCCATAGGCGAGTGACTGCGGCTTGGTGCCTTGGATCGCCTGATAGCCGCTTTCATGCGCGTCGTAATTGCGCTTCCAGGCCTGCTCGGCGACCTCTTCCTCGCTCAGCCCGGCCAGGGGATTGGAGAGGTCAGGCGGGCGGCCGACGATGAAATTGAGATGCAGGCCAATGACCCGATCTGGGTGGTTCATCGCCATCCGGCTGGAGATTGCCGAGCCATAGTCACCGCCTTGCGCAAAATAGCGGTCATAGCCGAGCAGTTCCATGATCCGGTCGTTGACGGCGGCGGCCCTGGCGATGTTGAAGCCCTTGTGCCGGGTCGGCCCGGAAAAGCCATAACCCGGGATCGAGGGCGCGACGACATGGAAGGCATCGCGCGGGTCCCCGCCATGGCTCGCCGGATCGGACAGCGGCCCAAGCACGTCGAGGAATTCGGCCACCGAGCCCGGATAGCCATGCGTCATGATCAGCGGCCTGGCATTGGGCTCTGGCGAGCGGATGTGGTGGAAATGGACGTTCTCGCCATAGATCTCGGTCTTAAATTGGGGATAGCGATTGAACCGGGCCTCCGTTGCGCGCCAGTCAAAGCTGTCGCGCCAGTAGGTGCAAAGCTCATTGAGATAAGACCGCTCGGTGCCATAATCCCAGCCAGCGCCGTCCAGTTGATCCGGCAGGCGAGTGCGCGCCAGCCGTTCCTTGAGGTCCGCGATGACCTCATCGGGGACGTGGCAGTGAAACGGATGCAGCTGCTCTGACATTCTGTTTTTCCCCTCGCGCATCAGGATCCAAGCCATGTCTGGCCGGTAAGCGCAACCTCAATTGCCGCGCCAGACCTTTGTCAGGGAAATCACCTAGGGTCAGGACTCATTGATCACAACCAGAAGATGACGGTAGCGGCGATTGCGATGGCGGACATGAAGGTGTGGGCGCAGCGATCATATCGGGTGTGAATGCGCCGCCAGTCCTTGATTTTGGCGAACAGGTTTTCGATCAAGTGC
>CANJCQ010000046.1 GCA_947473355.1 Sphingomonadaceae bacterium
CAGCGGGTCAGACTTCGCGTCCAGCCCCTCATACCGGCGTTGCAAATCGAAAAATCCCGGCTCGCCCATCGCAAAAATCCCTCGGCGGTTCAGCATCCTTGAATCGGATTTTGACCGCGCTGGAAAGGGGGAATTGTTCGAGGTGCCCTGTAATAGCTAAACACCGTGACAATCAGAAACACTAACGCAGCTTTTTCCATAACCCTTCGCACTAGTTGACCATTATTGCGCCGATCCGCCGCTCACCGCCCCGGCGCTCCAGCTGGACCACCACGTCGATCACGCTTTTGGCATAGTCAATGGTCTCGGCTCGCGACAGGCCGAGGCCGGACTGCATCACCATCAGCGCCAATTGCTCGAGCGCGCCAGCCGGGCTGTTGGCATGGATCGTCGAGAAGCTGCCGGGGTGGCCGGTGTTGATCGCGCGCAGGAAGCTGACGGCCTCGCTGCCGCGCAGTTCCCCCAGCACGATGCGGTCGGGCCGCATCCGCAGGCTCGCCTGCAGCAGATCGTCGGTGGAGAGCCGGGCCTCGCCCATCTCGCCCTTGACCGCGACTAGCCCGAGCGAATTAGCATGGGACAGGCGGATTTCCGGGGTGTCTTCGACCAGCACGATGCGCTCAGCCGCCGGGACTTCCCGCAGGAGGGCGTTGAGGAAAGTGGTCTTGCCGCTCGATGTGCCTCCGCTGATCAGCACTGTTGCCCGTTCGCAGACGGCCGCGCGGAGGAACTGGATGGGGTCGGCGGCGGGGTCAGTGCTGCGCCACTGCGGCGTGCTCACCCCCGCCAGCGCCCCGTGATCATAAGCGCTCAGCGGCACGTCGACCAGCCGGTGCCGCCGGATCGCCATGGCCCAGTGGCGCCGTGTGGCTGGCGGGGCGACGATTTGCGCGCGCGCGCCACCGGGCAAGCTCGCAGCCAGCACCGGGCGTTCACGGTTGATCCCCTGATGGGTCTCGCGCGCGATCTGCTGCGCCAGACGTTCGATCAGCCGGTCGTCCACCTGCGGAGCTTCATGGCGCACCATGCCCTGAATGCCCGCCGCCTCCAGCCATACTTCGCCGGGGCGATTGACGAGGATTTCGGTGACAGCGTCATCGGCCAGCCACTGCGCGAAGGGTTCGAGATGCGCGGCAAGATAGACGCCGCTGGTCAAGCCGGTAGCTTCGGCGTTCACGGCGCCGCGCTCACGCTCGAAAAATCGAGATCGCGCGCGGTGAACACCCGGATCGGCTGGCCGAGCCCGACCTTGACCGTCGGTGGAATGGAAATGTCGCGCTGCGCCCCGGCGGAGACGGCCTGCTGCGGGCCAGAAAGAATGACCGTGCCGGTGCCGCCGCCCACCGCCTGCCCCGCCGCGCCGATCACGGAGAGCAGGATCGCCGCGCCGAAGCGCTTGACGAAGTGGCTGTCGACCTTGCCACCGAGCCCGTTCTGCCCGGAATAGTCGGTTCCCGGGCTTGCCAGCGCAATCGAAACGCCGTCGGGGCGCAGCAGCCGGGTCCACAGGATATAGGCCCGCGACTGGCCGACCGCGAGGCCGCTCTTGTATTCGCCAATAAGGTGGGAGCCGCGCGGGATCAGTACGCGGCGACCATCGAAGCTCTTGACGTCCTGACTGATCACGGCGCGGGCATAGCCCGGCAGATCGGAATTGATCGCGGTTTCGAGCACTGCGGTCATCAGCGTGCCTTGCGCAACCGTGGTCGAAGGGCTGGTCATGCGGTCGGGTGTCGCAGTATCGGCCTTGCCGCTGACTCGCTCGGCGAAAAGTTCCTCCGGGGTAAGGCCCTCGCGCGCGAACCTGGCATTGGCAGCGGCGGCGGATTGCGGCGCGGCCTGGGCCATCGTCGCAGCAGCAGCCGGTGCACCAGCGCCATTGTCGAAGACCACTGCCGGAGCCCGCAGCCGTTCGCCTTCCTGGCCCATGCCATTAGCCATGGCGGGCATTGGCATGGGCGGCAGCGGCGCAGGCGCAGGTGTCGTGGCCATTGCCACGGGCTCTGCAGCGGGCGCCAACTGGATCGAGGCCGGGGCAGGGGCCATCAGATCGGCGGCGGGGGTCTGCACTGGCTCGGCTGGCTTGTTCTGCGCATTCTGGCGGCTGGTCGACATGGCAAACAGCGTGGCCGAACCCAGCAGCAGGGCAATGCTGGCGCCAAACATCAGCCCGGCCCGGTCTTTTCGGGCGAACTGGCTGGCGACGAGAGGGAAGTGGTTGGTCTGCGCCGCAACGAGGGCCTCGTCGGCAAGGTCATTACGCGGATCGGAAGTTCCGCTCAGAGGTGCACGTGCAGTCATTGCATTACCTCGCTGGCGCTCGCCGTCTCGGCCACTGGTTTGGGTGGGCGCGGCGCGAGATTGGTCAGCAGCATATGTGCCTTGCCGCGCCGCAGGACATAGCGCGGGGCGACCCCGTCGATGACCAGATAGTCGCCGCGCACGGTAAAATTGACCGGGCCTTCCTTGCCGTCGTCGCCGAAGCCGAAAATGCCGGGCAATTCGGTGCTTGCGCTCCATGCGATAAAGGTCGCATCGCCATCGTCATAGATCCGCGCCGGGCGCAGCTTCCGGTCGCCTGTCATGCCCCAGCTGGTGTTGATCTCAGGCTTTGGTGGGCGCGCGGGGGCTTCAGCTGCCGTCTCGCTCGCCAACGCGGCTTCGGCCCGCTTCGCAAGCAGCGAGCCCGCCAGCTGGTCGTCGGGATAGAGGAACTGGATGGCATAGATGGCATGGCCCTTGGGGCCAACGATGCTGAGGTCGAACAGATAACGGCGGCGATCGGTGACCACGGTCATATTGGTGCGGCCGTGGGCATAGAGCGGCTTGATGAACAGCATGTTGGCGCGCTTGTTCGGGGTCACCTGCCAGGCGGCGGCATCGCCGAGCGCGATATTCTCGATAGTTTCGTCCTCGGCGAACTGCATCAACGTCTGGATCGCGCGCTGGCCGACTACACTGAACACATGGTTGGGCGAATAGGTGAATTCTTCGGAGCGGCCTTCCGCGTGCGCCGGGGCGGCCAGCAGGAGCAGAATGGCGGCGATTACGCGTCTCATGACATGGCTCTTTGCGGTGCGCGAAAGCCCTGGCCCAGCGAGCGGACTCGCGGATCACCGCCAGGGGTTAAGCCCGGCTCTGCGGATAAGGATGGGGTTGCAGGAACAATCACCGTGCGGCGATCACTCTCCGCCGGAGCGACATCGTTCGCGGCCACTGCAGGCGAGCCCGTATTCAGGCTGCGCACCAGTTCGCGAACGCGTTCGTCAGGGGGAGGGGAACCAGCTTCGCCTGCATTCGACGCGAAAGCGGCAGGCGGCGGCAGCAGGCCGACCACGCCTTGCCCACCCGCAGCATCGCTAGCCGCAAGGTCCGCATCGCTTCTGCCGCCCAGACGCAGGCTGCCGGTAATCATCGCCGCAGCGCGCATCGCCAGCACCATCAGCGAGAGATAGACAAAGGCGGCAAGGAAAATGTTGGTTGCCAGCCCCAGCGAGACCTGCCCGCCCGCGCGGGCCAGAGCGCGGATCATTGGCGCGGCCATGACCAGCGTTCCCCCGCCGATCAGCACCGCGAACAGCGGGGTCAGAGCCAGCATGATCGCTGTCTTGAGCCAGCCCTCGAACAGGCCGCGCGTGCCCTTGAACAGGGCCATGATAATGAACACCGGCCCCAACGCCATCACTGCTGCCAGCGCAATACGTGCGACAATCAGCACGCCCACTGTACCTACCAGCAGCATCAGGCTGCCCATCCACAACAGATCAGCTGGCTTTGGCGAAGCATTGGCCACCATCGGCACCGTGCCGACCGTGGCGGTGGCATTGGCGCCTTGCGCGAGGTGGGCACTGTTGGCGATGACATCAAACAGCACGTCGAGCCGCTGAGCAAACAGCTGGGTCGCGCTCCCCTGATTGCCGAGGATCACGCCGGCGATCTGGTCGGGCGCGCCGGTCAGCAGGTCCCAGCCGACGCTCTGATAGGCGACCCACGAGGTGGCGAAAGTCAGCACCAGCCCCAGCTGCAACATGCGCGGGGTCAGCAAGGACAGCCGCAACTGGGTGCGTCCGGTGAGCATGGAGATTGCCAGCAGCGCGATATAGATCGTCAGGATCAAGGTCAGCGCCTGGCTCAGCGCGCTGGAGGTGCCAAACAGGCGCGCAAAGGCCGTTTCGACGGCATTGCCTGTGACGCAATCAATGTTGCGCAGGGCATCGGCGATACCCATGGGCCCCTGTTCGGGGAATGTCGGGCAGATCTTCATTCTGCCGCCTCGTGCAGCGGCGCGGCGCCTGGCCAAGGCTTGCCGGTGAGGAGCTGATACCAGTGTTCCGGGGCATCTCCCTGTTCCGCGCGCAGGGCATCGAGCCGCCGCACGGAGGCCTCGCGGCCCGAGAGCACTGCCAGCATCTCGTCCATGCCGGTGAGGTCAAGCCGGATTACCACGCTGTGATTCGCATGGCGCACCAGGAAGCAATGGCTGTTTGCCGGCAATGCCCGGATCAGTTCGAGCTCGTGGAGCGACAGGCCGAAGCCTTTGCAGTAGTCGTCGATCTGGGCCTTGGCATTGGGCATGAAAATCTGCGTTGCGGTCTGCTCGACAATGGCCGAGGCAATCCGGCTTTCCAGCGCATCGCGCGCGCTTTGCGTGCCGAATCCGACGATGGCATTGCGCTTGCGCAAGGTCTTGAGCCAGTCGCGAATGCGCGCTGCGAACACCTCGTCGTCGAGCGCCTTCCAGCCCTCGTCGATCACGATCATCGCAGGGGTGCCATCGAGCCGTTCGTCGACCCGGTGGAACAGATACATCATCGCCGGGGTGCGCAATGCCGGGCTGTCGAGCAGCTCGGTCATGTCGAAACCGGCAACCTGGCAAGTCAGATCAAGCGCATCGTGTTCGTTGTCGAACAGCCATGCGTTCGGCCCCTGATGGATCCACGGACCCAGCCGCGCCGCAAGATCGCCCTCCTCGGGGCGGCGGTTGCCTGCGAGCAGCTCGCGGAAATAGCGCAGGCGGCGGAACTTGGGATCATTGTCATAGGCGACATCGACTGCCGTCGCGATCAGCCGTTCTTCCTCGCTGTCTTTCGGCACCAGCATGGCCCGCAGCCAATCGACGAGGAAAGCGCGGTTGGCCGCGCTGTCGGGCAGTTGCAGCGGGTTGAACCCGGTCGGCTCGCCGGGCGTGAGCTGGGCATAGTGCCCGCCCAGCGCGCGAATGAAGATCTCCGCGCCGCGATCCTTGTCGAAGACAATCGTACGCGGTTTCAGCTTCTGGGCCTGCGCGGTGAGGAAATTGAGCACCACTGTCTTGCCCGAACCTGAGGGGCCGATGACAGTGAAATGGCCGAGATCGGCGGCGTGGAAATTGAAGAAATAGGGCGTGGAGCTGGTCGTTTCGAACAGGCTGATTGCCTCGCCCCAGTGGTTGCCCGTCATGCTACCCATCGGAAAGCCATGCAGCGAAATGAAGCCCGCTGCATTGCTGGTTGAGATCATCGCGCGGCGCACCGCATAGCTTTCGTTGCCTGGAAACTGGGCCCAGAAGGCTGGCTCAAGGTTGATATCCTCGCGCACTACAACCGCGCCGATGTCGGCCAGCACTGCCGCCGCGCCAGCCAGCGCGCTGTCGAGCGCGGGCATGGTGGGCGCGCGGACCAATAGGCTCAGGTGATGATCGCCGAACCCGGTCTGGCCGCTGATCAGCGCATCCTTGGCGCTTAGCATCTCGCGACGTTCGGTGGCCACATCGTCGTCGGCAGCGCGCAGGCGGCGGATCGCGAGGTCCATCCTCTCGCGGGCGATCTGGCGGTCGGCGGGGGCAAAAGTCTCGGTCAGCACGCATTCGCTGCCCAGCCGCAGCACCCCGTCGATGAGGCCGGCCCGGGTGGTGCCGGGATAGTCCTTGACCGAGAGCACGCCGGCGAAATCGTGCATGCCCGCGCCTTGCAGCTCGAGCGTGTCGAGGCCGAAGCTGAGGCGGCGATAGGGAATGTGGTGGCCAAGATCGACGTCATCTGCCGGGCGCAGCACCGGGCGCATTTCGCCGTTGTATAGCGCCGAAAGCAGCTCGAGTGCCTCTGAACATTGGCCTTCGCGCGACGGGTAACAGCCGAGCTGGCGCGCGCCATAGGGCTCGAGGCTGGACAGCAGGGCCTGCGCAGCAGCATCGAGCTCGCGGATCAGGGCGGGGTCGATCTCCTCGCTGTCGCCATCAATGGTGCGGCCGAGCAGCCGGGCTACCCGTTCGGGCCAGCCTGCCTTGCCGCGCGCCGGGCGCCGAACCAATGTCAGAAATTGTTCGTTGATAAACAGCTGCTTGGTACCAAGCCGCTCGCGCCACTGCCGGTCGAGTTCGGCGGCGAAGGGGCTGTCGAACTCAGCAGCCAATGCGATACCAATCTGCCGCCTTATGACGTGGTGGTAGAGGATGAAGCGACCGTCCAACGCCGAGCGCAGCATTACCTCGCGCACGCCGAGCATGTGATTGAGCTGATCGGCGGTTTCGGTCTCGAACGGCATGCCGGCAATCGCCAGCACCTGCATCAGCGCGCCATCGCGCAATTGCAGAGTGTGGTCGTCGAGGTGCCTGGCATAAGGCAGCCGGTCGCCCGCCCTGGCTTCCTTCTTGCCCCAGGCTGCCGGACCGGTCCACTTCATGGCGAATAGCTGTTGCAGCCCCAGCGCGACCAGTTGGGCACGCGCGGGCAGCGGCTGACCTTGGCGATCCACAGATCGAAAATGCGCGGCTCGCGGAGGCATGCGAGATAGCCGATTGCATGGACCAGCAGCGCTACCGGCAAGGCAAGGAACGATCGGGTGATCAGGAAGGCCTCAGTGGTCACCGCGGCATTGATCACGAAATAGCTGTACGTCACCCCGCCGAACATCTGCGGGCGGGTCAGCGCGCGGAAGACAGGCGAGCGGGCCAGCATCTAGTGCGCGATGCCAGCGGTTGATTGAATGCCGGCGACGATTGAAGCCGCGCCAAACAGGATGAAGCAGCCCAGGATCACTGTCGCCCCGAAGCGCCAGTTCATCCGGCCGGTCAGCATCATGAAGCCGACCATAGCCACGGCAATCACCGCGACCATGGTTGCGACATTGCCGAGCAGGGTATCGCGCAGCCAGCCCAGCGCGCTGACAATCGGGCCCGATCCGGCGGGATCGGCGGCCCAGGCAGTCTGCGGTTTAGCGAGCGTCAGCAAGGCAGCGGCCAAGGGGCGAGATGTCTTCATCCGATTCTCCATGGCCGAAGGTCTACCGAGGCATCGCCGCTATGGCTAGCGCAGATGAAACCTGCGCTTAACGAACATAGTTGCCGAGCCGGGCCATGATTGCTGCAACATAGGCCCGGGTTTCGCGGATCGCGGGTACCCCGCCAGCGCGCTCGACCCGCTCGGGCCCGGCATTATAGGCTGCCAGTGCCTTGACCACATCGCCGCCGAACCGGTCCAGCATCTGCCGCAAATAGCGCGCGCCGCCTTCAAGGTTGGCCGCCGGATCGCGCGGATCGACGCCTAGTGCGCGCGCGGTGGCTGGCATCAGCTGGGTCAGCCCCATCGCACCCTTGGGGGACACGGCTTCATTGCGCCAGCGGCTCTCCTGCCACACCAGCGCTTCGAGCAGTGCGGGGCTGAGACTGTAACGGGCCGCGATCCTGGTCAGCAAGGTTGCACTGTCAATGGGTCCTTGTGTGACTGCAGTAGCGGGAAGCGGCGATATGGCTGCCGGCACCCGGCCACCCGCATCGCGCCAGACCACGGCTCCTCCGCCCTCGCGGACCTGCATCGCGCCGCCCTGTCCGATTTCATAGACCTGCGCCCGGACAGACTGCGCCGCGCCGAGGCAGGAAAGCGCCGTGCAGGAAATCAACAGCAGCAATCTGGCAAGTCGCACTTGATGCTCCCCCCGGGGCAGGAACAAGATTGATATTGATTAAGCGCGCCGATTGCCAGCATAAATGTCGGCAGACATGGATGAGGAGTGTGGACCGAGCCGGAATCCAATTTAACATGTAAATAATTGATATATAGAATATAAATCAAAAGAGGTGGGAGCGAATCCATCAATCAGTCCATCATTATAGAATTCAAAATGGGTTCAATTCCCGAAGACGGAATCCATTCGAAGGGAAACTTTGATTCGGCCATGCAGTGCAACCCGGCGACCAACGTGCGACAAATATTAGGGCTGGCGAGCCCATCACGGCGCAGCCTGAACCAACAGAAGCGTTCTTTGCTTTGGTCGATGTAGAGCGGGGAGCATCTGGGCGGCGTCCCCCTATCCATTGCAGCGCCGTTCACATACTTATCAGCGCGGCTATTGCGCATAATAGGCGGGACCCAAAGTCCAGTCGCAGCCGATGTCAGATTGACAAATGCAACGGCGCCGATGAATCGCGATTTCGCGTAACAATCGCGCTGAGCCTGCCGCAAAATTGGGCGAGGCCATAATTTTGGGGAATTGCCTTGAATCTGTCTATCCGACTTCTCGCAGCCGTCCTGCTTTTGTCATCGAGCGCAGTCCTGGCTCAGCCTGCCGCCGTGCCGCCATCGAGCACTGGCTGCGATCCGGCCCCGGCTGCCAATGATCCGGACAGTGCGCTGGTCACCAGATTGATGGTTGAACCCAGGAAGTTCACCAGCATTGCCGATCTGCTCAAATTGCTGCCGCCCGAGGCCCTGGCAAAAATGGGAGCCGCGCAAAAGGCGGCGACCGACCGGCAGGCAAAAGACTGGCCTAATCTGTGCCGGTACGACGCGGAAAACGCCGAGGTTCTGGCCAGCGGCATCCGGCCGCGCGTGATTTTCCTTGGCGATTCGATCACCGAAAACTGGAAGCACGGCGATCCCTCGCTGTTCAGCGCCACTGTGCTCGATCGTGGCATCGGCGGGCAAACGACGCCGCAGATACTGCTGCGCTTCTATCAGGATGTCGTCGCGCTGCGCCCGCGCGCCGTGCACATCATGGCCGGGGTCAATGACATCATGGGCAATACCGGGCCGACCTCGGACGCCACTATCGTCAACAATATCCGCGCGATGATTGATCTTGCCAAGGCGAACCACATTCGCGTGGTGCTGGCGGCCATAACCCCGTCAAAGGCGTTTGTTGCAAAGCCTGACATGAATCTTGTGCCACGCATCACGGCGGTGAACCGCCAGCTCGCCGATCTGGCGCAGCAGCAGCATGTCGGATTTGTCGACTATGCCCCTGTTTTGGCAAATGCCGAAAGCGGCCTGAAAGACGCATTGGGCAACGACGGATTGCATCCCAACCGCGACGGCTATGCCCTGATGCGGCCACTCACTGAGCAAGCCATCGCGCGGGCGGCGAAATAAGCGCCAGCCAGGCGATCCGGTCATTGGGGGGTGGCAGGTCAAAGCGATGAAGATCGAGCTTGCTGCCGGAGGCTATGCCCTCACGCTGAGCCCGGAATTGGGCGGATCGATCGCGCGGTTCGACTGGCAAGGCGAGCCGCTGATGCGCCGCCGGTTTGGCGATTCCATCCTCGATGTGAGCTGTTTCCCGCTGGTGCCGTTCTGCAACCGGATTGCTCATGGGGAATTTGCAGCTGGCTCGAAGCGCATCAAACTCCAGCCCAATATGCCGGGCGGTGATCATCCGCATCCGCTGCACGGCTTTGGCTGGCTTTCAAGCTGGACGGTAATAGAACAGGGAGAGGCACATGTATTGCTGCGGCACGACCATCAGCCGGATCAATGGCCTTGGGCCTATGAGGCGGAGCAGCATTTCGGGCTAACCGATGGCGGTCTTCATCACACCATGCGCCTGCGCAATCTGGACGACACGCCCATGCCGGCGGGACTTGGCTTTCACCCCTATTTTCCCCGAACCGAGCAGACGACTTTCCATGGACTGCACTGCGGTGAGTGGACGACCAGCGGGGAGGGTTTGCCGGTCAGCCTCGACTTGCAGCCAGATGCGAAGGATTGGTGGCGCGGCCAACCCGTTTCGACCCGGTCGCTCGATACCGTCTATGTTCAGCGGCAGGGACCACTTACGACCACCTGGCCCGAGCGCCGACTAGGGCTGACGATCAAGCCAAGTGCAGGTCTTCAATTCACAGCCGTTTTCGCACCCGATTCCGCCGATTTTTTCTGCGTCGAGCCCAGCAGCCAGATGACCGATGCTGTCAATCACCCTAGCGTACTCAGCAATGGATTGGTCTGGCTTGAGCCGGGAGAAGAGCTGGCAGTGAGTGTCGACTACCATGCATTCAGCCCCCTGGATTGAGCCCGGCCGGGCCACGATATTGCAGTGGAGAATGCGCTGTCGATGAATTACCGGATCACCTTGGTTTGAATGGCAATGAGGCGGATATGAGCGGTTTTGGCAGGCAGGGTGACGAGTATGTTCTGACCCCGGAGCAGATCGCCAGCTTTCATCGCGATGGTTATATCACGCTGACCGGCGTAATGAGCGAGAATGAACTACCGCCAATCGAGACGGAATTCGAGCGCTTCATTCGCGGAGAGGTGCCCGATATGGGCCGCGACTTTTGCGATATGAGCGGGCCTTATGGCCGCAAGTTCGAAGAGTTCAGTCTGGTCAACGCCGTGCTGCCGCGCAAATACAAGCCGGAACTTCAGGGCAATCTCTATGAACGCCGCTGCGCATCGGTGGCGCGCCAACTGGTCGGCGCGAGCGCGGTGCTCGACTATGACCAGTTCCTCGCAAAACGGCCGAACAAGCCCGACGCGGTGTTCACCTGGCATCAGGATCTTGGCTATTGGCCAACCGGAACGCCTGAGCCGCTCACCGCCACCTGCAGCCTAGCGCTCGACGATGCGGATACCGAGAATGGCTGCCTGCGCGTAGTCCCCGGATCACAGAAAGGCGAACTGCGCCCTCACCGCCCGCTGCATGGCGGCAATCGCGATACTTCGCATATCCTAAGCGTCGAACTGGGCCGTGACGACCGCGTTGTCGAACTGCCACTGCGGCGCGGCGACATGACTGTGCACGACGAAATGATCGTACACGGCTCGGGCGGCAACAGCTCGAAAAACCGCTGGCGTCGCACCTATATTGCGGCCTTCCGGTCAAAAGCCTGCGTCGACTATGAACGCTCGATCGGTTTCACCCATTCGCACAACGATACAGTGAACTGGCAAACCCATCTGGGCGCGCTTGAGGCGGCGGACTAAGGCACGCCAGCTCAGATCTTCCCGGCCTTGAGGAACCCCCCACTGCAAAGTGCGCCGCACGGGCGGACGGCGCCATATAGGTCAGTGAGGGGTTCTGCGTCACACTGGAGGCCATGGCCGCGCCGTCGGTGATGAACAGGTTGGGCACGTCGTGTGCCTGATTGTAGGCATTGAGCACTGAGGTCTTGGGACCGGTGCCCATGTGCGCATTGCCCATATCATGGGTGGTCGATCCGGGTGCGCTGGGGCCGTTAAGGGACGGAACAGGCTGCGGTTTAATTGGTGATGATCAGGCGCACGTTGGCTTTGTCCAATGCCGATCTCATCGCTTCAGGAATGCCAGCGTCGGTGATCAGGACATCGACTTCGTCAAGTGAACATACAATCGCGCCTGACCCTGATTCAAACTTGCTGCTGTCGACCAGCAGCACCACTTGCTCGGCGCGGTCGATCAGGCGGCGTTCTGCGGCCACCAGGATGACATCGGTCTGCATGACCCCCTGAGGACCAACCGCCGCCGCGCCCATGAACAGCTTGGGCGCATGGAAGCGCGGCATCGAATCTTCGCCTGCGGGCGCTAGGATGATGTTCTGCTCGCGAAACAGCGAGCCGGAGGGCAGAAGAATGCGTGTATCGGGCTGGGGCAGCAGCGCGTTCACGATATGCAGAGAATTGGTGAGGACCTGACAGCCAAGCCCGGCAAGATGGGTGCACATTTGCAGCGTCGTAGTTCCGCCATCGATCATCACCCCTTCGCCCGGCCCGCACAGCGCCGCCGCAGCCCTGCCGATGGCCTGCTTGGCGGCAAGATTGAGCGTTATCGACTGGTCGAAGGGCGTGCCCAGCAATTGCGGCGGGTTTTCAGCCAGCATCGCCCCGCCATGCACCCGGGCGATGCGGCCTTGCGCATCCAGCCGCGTCAGATCGCGTCGGATGGTGGCGGGCGAAGCGCCAAGCCGGGCTTCGAGCGCGCGATAACTGACAAAGCCTGTCGCGGCCAAGGCTTCGAGGATCAGTCTTTCGCGCTCATTGGAGTGCATGGCTCAGTTGGATCCTCGTTCGGCTTCGAGCTGGTCAAGGCTCTTGCCTTCGTTGCGCGGCGCCCAGGCGATTCCGATCACGCCACTGACCACAAGGAACCCGGTGAGGATCCAGGCGAGTGTGGTGAAGCCGGTTGCCGTCAGCAGTGGTACGAAAAAGCTGAAAATGCCGAGAGAGATGCGCACCACAGCAAAGGCAATGCCTTGCGCGGTGCTGCGCAGCAAGGTGGGAAACATCTCGGCACTCCAGAGCTGGAAAAAGCTTTGCGCGCCAAAGCCGCCGCCGAACTGCAGCAGGAAAACATAAAGCAGCGCCACCGGAATGGTCAGCGGGAAGATCGCCAGCAGCACCATGCCAATGATCTGGATGACGGCGGAGGCTGCAAACAGCATGCGCTGGTTGACCTTGTCGACGAGGCGCATGAAGACGAGGCCGATCGAGGCCATGCCGATGGCAAAGCTCAGCGCCTGGATCGAGACGGCCTGAGCCTGGCTCGCCGCACCGACCGTCTGCAGGATATAAGGGAAAAAGAAGCCGTTGGTGCCAGCCCACAGGTTCCAGAAACCATACATGCCGATGAGCCCGGCGAGCGAGGCGAGATGCTTGCCTTTCAGCAGCGAGGATACTGGCGGGCGTTCAACGCCGCTCTTCTGCGCGTCTTCCCAGCGCACGGATTCGGCCATTTTCGAGCGCAGGAAAGTCAGCCCCAGCGCGATCACCAGCAGATGGGCGAAGACGATCCGCGCGCCCAATGGCCCAAGGCTGGTCAGCGCGAGACTCATCAGCAGCACGACGACTGGTCCCAGATACCACAGAACTTGCGCCACGCCTGAATGCTTGCCGCGCTCGCCTTCCGGCGCCTGCTCGGCAATCAGCGACCAGCTTGCGGGAATATCGGCGCCGACCGCGAGGCCGACAATAGTGAAGCCCAGCACGATCATCCACGGCGCCATGGCGAAGACCAGCAGCGCCATGCCGGCTGCGTAGATCAGCATGTCCCACTGGTAGATCTTCTTGCGGCCAATCCTGTCGCAGAGCCGCCCGCCGACCAGCGCGCCGATGCCGGCGCCGATGGCATTGGGCCCGAATGCGCCGATGGTGCCGACCAGGCTATCGGACAGGTGATACTGCTCCTTCCACAGCGCCAGCGCCGCCGATCCCGCGACGATCGAGCCCGCATCGATATAGTTGGCGAGCCCGGCAAGTATGGTGTTGCGCCAGTGTTCGGGGGTGCTCTTGGCCGCAGTGGTCATCTCGTCATCTTCCTTGCTCGGCTGCCCGCGCTTGCCACTCGCGGCCATAGGCAGCGAGGTCGTGGGGCAGTGGTTCGATTGTTTGCAATGGGCTCTTCGGGCGCAGATCGTTCCAGATCAGCCTCAAGGCGCCGAAGGACACATCGGCCTCGGCATTGGCGACATATATCCGGGCTTCCGGGCGCAGGCTGGCCAGCGCGCGGGTAAAAATTTCGGAGCGGGCGAAGCGCCCTTCGATCAGCAGATGCTCTTTCGCGCCGATCAGACCGAGCTGGCTGTCAGCCATCAGCGCCGCATAGAGTGCGACAGCAGCGGCGCGTTCGGTCGCGACGGAAGGCTCGTTCATCCAGCGATGGTTTGCATCGGGAAATGGTCCGGAGCCTTGCACCAGCGACGGCAAGACCATCGAGCCGGAGGCCAGCACTTCAGCCAGCCCGAAAAGCCCCGGCACATCGATCCGGGCATCCAGCAATGCGATCTCGCGCCCGCCCATCCAGCGCGCACTTGGCACCGCGTTCCCATCGACATCGACATTAACCAGACAATCGCGCGCTTCTGGCAGCGCGGTGAGATCCACCGGCTCGGCAGGAGTCCGCATGGCGACAAACCAGGTGCCGGTGGAAAGCACGGTCGCCTCATGCCCGCCCATTTCGACAAAGCCGCGCGCCGCCACCAGCGCTGCGTTGGAATCATGCAATCCGGCGTGAATGCGGACATTAGGCGAGAGTCCCGTCAGCGCGGCAAGATCAGGCCGCAGGTTGCCAATGACATCCCCAGCCTTCGCCAACGGAGCGAATTGCTGCGCCCAGCCGCGCCGTCTGGCCATGGGCGAAAAATCGCTACTGGCCGGGTGCCAAAGGTCGGAATGGCAGCCAAGGCTGGTGACTTCGCTGACCGCAACGCCCGACAGTATCCATGCCCAGTATTGCGCATAAGGCAGCAAGGTCGCCGCGCGGAACAGGGAAGGGTCGAGCGTTTCGAGGTAATGCAGCTGGCTGCCGATATTGAGCCCGCTCGGGAAGGCAGGCGATCCAGTCACGGCAAAGCGATCGCGGCCAGCGCGGTAGGCTGCGAGCTCATGGTCCGGGATGGGCCACTCATAGTCGGGCGGGGCGAAGGCCGGTGCCCCATCGTGAATTCCCGTCACGGCTGCACCATGCGCGACCGGGATGATTGCCTCAACGGGATGATCGCCAAAGCGCCTCAACGACTCGATAAGCCAGTCCGAATTGCCCGCCACATCAAGCGGCACATAGGGCGCAGCGCCTTGCGGCACATTGGCGCGGCTCACGCGATCGAGCAATTGCCCCTCGCGTGACCACAACGTCAACTTGGTGTGCGTCTTGCCAAAATCGGCAACAATGGCGCAGCCTTGTCCCAGCGCATCCTCCCCCAAACCAAACGATTGATGATCGAATTTGATTGCTTTGTAGCGAAACAGATTGATCTGGCAAAGCGCAATTGTTAGGCCGCGCGCCATGAACATGCAGACTCCGATCGCCGCTCCCGCTGCAACGCCTTTTGCCGTACCCGCCAGTCGCTGGGACGCGGCAACTGCGGCAAAGCTTTCGCCGGCCGAGCTGTTGCTCTATCGCTCAAACCTGCTCGGCTCCGACTTGACCGTCACCAACTTCGGCGGCGGCAATACGTCGGCGAAGCTGGCTGAGGTCGACCCGCTCACCGGGGATCCGGCCGAAGTGTTGTGGGTCAAGGGCTCGGGTGGCGACATCGGTTCGATGAAGCTTGATGGTTTCGCCACACTCTATCAGGATAAGCTGCTCGGCCTTGAGAAGCATTATGGCGGGCCGAATGAAGACGACAAGATGGTCGGCTATCTGCCGCACTGCACCTTCAATCTGAACAGCCGCGCCGCAAGCATCGATACCCCGCTGCATTCGCTGCTTCCCTTTGTCCACATCGACCACGTCCACCCCGACGCAATCATCGCGCTGGCGGCGAGCTCTGGCGGCGAAGCGGCAACTGCCGAGATCTGGGGCGGCAGGATCGGCTGGCTGCCGTGGAAGCGACCAGGCTATACGCTTGGTGTCCAGTTGCGTGACTATGTTGCCGCCAACCCCGGCATCGAAGGTGTGATGTTGGCCGGGCACGGCATCATCTGCTGGGCCGATACGGCTGAAGCCTGCCACGAACACACGGTCGGCCTGATCGCCGATGCTGCGAACTATCTGAACGGGAAGCTGGCGGGCAAACCGGCCTTTGGCGGACAGGTTGTCGCCCCCAATCCCGATCGCGCCGCCATGGCCGCCAATCTCATGCCGCGCCTTCGGGGGCTGATGACCGGGTCGCGCCGCAAGCTCGGCCACTGGTCAGACCACGCCGAGGCGCTGGAATTCACGGGCTCGGCTGAGTTCGAACGGCTCGCAGCGCTGGGTACCTCCTGCCCCGATCACTTTCTGCGCACCAAGATCGCCCCGCTTACCCTTGATCCGGCGCGGCTGCGTGACGACGCATACCTGGCCGAGAGGATCGTCGCCTATCGCGACCTCTATGCCGCCTATTATGCGCGCTGCAAGCAGCCCAATTCGCCCGCTATGCGCGATGCCAACCCGGTTGTCGTGCTGGTGCCGGGGGTCGGTTGCTTCACATTTTCCACCGACATGACCACTGCGCGCCTTGCAGGCGAATTCTATGGCAATGCCATCAATGTGATGCGCGGCGCCGAAGCGATCGGCGATTACATTGCGCTCGACGAACAGGAAGCTTTCGGCATCGAATACTGGCTGCTCGAGGAAGCCAAGTTGCAGCGAATGCCCGCGCCCAAACCCATGGTTGGCCGGATCGCGCTGGTCACCGGCGGCGCGGGCGGGATTGGCGCTGCAACGGCAGCGCGGCTCATGCGCGAGGGCGCCTGCGTCATGCTGGCCGACCGCGATGCCGCTGCCGCCGAAGAGGTGCGCGCGGGCTTTGCACGGCAGTTCGGCAAGGACGTGGTCAGTGCCATCGCCTGCGACGTGACTGACGAAGCGCAGGTTCAAGCCGCCTTCGATGCTTGCGCGCGTGAATTCGGCGGGCTCGATATCCTTGTCGCCAATGCCGGCATCGCCAGCTCGGCGGCCATTGAGGACACTACGCTTGAGCTGTGGAACCGCAACTACGACGTCCTTGCTCAGGGCTATTTCCTGACCAGCCGCGCCGCCTGGCCGCTGCTCAAACGGATGAAGGATCAGGGCGGCTCCAGCGTGGTGTTCATCGGCTCCAAGAACGCAGTTGCCGCCGCCGCCGGGGCCTCCGCCTATGCCAGCGCCAAGGCAGCGGCGAACCACCTTGCGCGCTGCCTCGCGCTTGAAGGCGCACCCGAGGGCATTCGCGTCAACGTGGTCAATCCGGACGCGGTGATCAAAGGCAGCAAGATCTGGGATGGCGACTGGCGCAAGGAACGCGCAGGAACCCACGGCATCGATCCCGGCAAGGAACTCGAAGAGCACTACCGCAACCGCTCGATGCTCAAGCGCGATGTGCTTCCCGAAGACATCGCCGAAGCCGCCTATTGGCTTGCGAGCGAACAGTCGGCAAAGTCGACGGGCAACATGATCAATGTCGATGCAGGCAACGCCCAGGCATTCGTGCGGTAGGAGATTGCCCTAATGAACCTGCCACTCTCAGACGAACTCATCGCCGAAGCCAATGCGCGCGAACTGGCCGCGCTGGAGGACGATTACGATTCGCTTGGCCGCAAACTCTCGCGCACCGGGATCGATATCGATGCGATCAAGGCCCGTGTCGCGGATTTCTCGGTAGCCGTGCCCAGCTGGGGCGCAGGGCGCGGCGGTACGCGGTTTGCCAAGTTCCCGATTGCCGGCGAGCCGACCAACATCCACGAGAAGCTGGAAGATTGCGCGGTAATCAATCAGCTGTGCCGGGTCACGCCGCGGGTCAGCCCGCACTTCCCGTGGGACAAGGTCAGCGACTTCAAGGCCCTGCGCGAGGAAGCCGCCGACCTGGGGCTCGGCTTCGATGCGGTCAATTCCAACACCTTCCAGGACCAGCCGGGGCAAGCGCACAGCTACAACACCGGCTCGCTGTCATCGACGCTCGAAGCGACCCGCCAGCAGGCCATCGAGCACAACATCGAATGCATCGAGATCGGCCAGCAACTCGGCAGCCGCGACCTGACTGTATGGGTCGGCGATGGCACCAATTTCCCCGGCCAGCAGGATCTTGCCCGCAGTCTTGATCGCTATCTTGAAGCCGCAGCGCAAGTCTATGCAGCGCTGCCGGATGACTGGCGCATGCTGCTCGAACACAAGATGTTCGAGCCCGCCTTCTATTCCACGGTGATCTCCGACTGGGGTAGCTCGATCCTCGCCGCGCAGGAGCTGGGCCCCAAGGCCAAGTGCCTGGTCGATCTCGGCCATCATGCGCCCAATGTGAATATCGAGCAGATCGTCGCCCGGCTCCACCGCTTCGGCAAACTCGGCGGCTTCCATTTCAACGACAGCAAATATGGCGACGACGATCTCGATTCGGGTTCGATCAACCCGCACCAGCTGTTCCTGGTGTTCAACGAGCTGGTCGAGGCCGAGCTCAATCCGCGGGAGGGCTTCGATCCCGCCTACATGATCGACCAGTCGCACAATGTGACAGATCCGATCGAGTCCATGCTCTCCTCGGCGGAGGCGATCACCCAGTGCTATGCCAAGGCGCTGCTGGTCGACCGCGCAGCACTGCATGGGGCGCAGCAGGCCAACGATACGATGATGGCCTTCCAGGCGCTGCGCCGGGCCTATACCATCGATGTCGCCCCGATCCTCGCCAAGGCGCGCGCCGAGGCGGGCGGGGCGATTGACGTGCTGGGAGCCTACCGCGAGAGCCGCTGGCGGACACGCAAGTCGCAGGAACGCAAGGCTGTGGGGCTAGGCGCCGGGATAGTCTGACTTCTGCCGGGAGGGGCGCCCCTCAGCTTTCCCCGGACCGCGCACTTGACAGTTTCGCCCCCGGCTAACATTCTGACGAACGAGGGCGCAGCGCGGAATTGCGGGCCTGCCACCAGTCGAGGATGCCGGACCGGAATGACAATTTCGCTGCTCTATGGCTGCTGCCAGATCGAGACCAGCGCGCGCGATCTGGCTGCGGTGCGCCGCTTCATGATCGATGTTCTGGGCGCTGTTCCGGCCGAGCAGGAACTGGCGAGGCAGATTGCCGCACTGATCCCCGGTGACGAATATGATGTCGATCATCTCGATTGCGGCGAGGCGATCTTCCAGATCAACCAGCCCTCGGCCTCGATGGAGTTCAACGGGCAGAAATCGATCCACCAGGACTATCTCGACCGCGCCGGACCGAGCGTGACCAATCTCAACTATTATGTTGATGACCATGCCCACGCGCATGCCCTGCTCCAAGCAATGGGCGCCAGAACTCACATTCAGGGGCCGAGCAATGTCGCGGCAGCGCTGGGGGAATATGGCCCTGACAACACCCGCGCGGGCGGCGGCGATCGCCCTTTCCTGTTCATGGGATCGCGCCACCTGTTCGGCTTCGATCTCGAGATCATGGAGCCCAATTTCCTCCATGTCAGTCGCCAGTCGGTGCAGTTCCCTGCCTACGTCCAGCCGCGCCCCTGCGGATCCGGAGGCGCGCTGACGCTAAAGCGCCTGATTGTCACCGTCGATGACCTCGCGCGCACGCATGGCAATCTGTGCCAGCTGTTCGCGCCTGGCAGCAGAAGCAAGCCTTATGACATCCGGGCCGGAACGCTCGGCAAGTCATTCCGGATCGGTCTGGGCGGCATGGAAATCGAATATTGCCAGCCCACCGGTGTGCAAGGCGACCTGGCAACTCAGTTGGCCAGCCATGGGGCGGGAGTTATCGCCGTGGTGTTTCGCTCCGGCAATCCGGAGGAAATCCTGAACCGCTCCAGCTCTCAATACGAATTTGCAGTGAGTGCACCGCAACTTGACCATCTTGGTCTGGTTCCTCCAGGCATAATCCACCACATCGGCTGCCGCGCGCTGACCGGTTTCGATGTTGTGCTCGAAAGCTGGGATGAGGCGTCGCTGGCCTCGCCCTGAAACCAACCGACCAAATTGCCATTCAATCAATCAACCTGATGAGGATCCAAGATGCCAGCCAAACCCTGCATAGCCATCGTCACCGGCGCCAGTCGCGGAGCCGGACGCGGCATTGCCATTGCGCTGGGCGCGCATGGCTGCACCGTCTATGTTACGGGGCGATCGGAAAAATCGGGTGACCACGCGCTGCCCGGCACCATCTATGAAACCGCCGAATCCGTTACCGCCGCCGGCGGCAAGGGCGTGGCAGTGCGCTGCGATCATGCCGACGACGATCAGGTTAAAGCGCTGTTCGACCGGGTCATGGCCGAACAGGGCCGGATCGACATCCTCGTCAACAATGCTGCAGCCGTCTATGACGAGCTCAACATGCCCGGCAACTTCTGGGAAAAGCCGCTCAAGCTGGGCGACATGATCGATGTCGGCATCCGCAGCAGCTATGTAGCAAGCTGGTACGCCGCTCCGGTCATGGTGCAGCAGGGGCGCGGCCTCATCATCAACACCTCGGCATCGGGCGCCGTCCACTATGTCTATGGTCCGGGCTACGGTGCCCACAAGGCCGGCGTCGACAAGATGGCCTTCGACATGGCGGTCGATTTCCGCGAGGCCAAGGTCGATGTCGCGGCCTTACCCATCTGGATGGGCGCTCTGGCGACCGACCGGCTGCTTGCGATTATCGCCGCGGATCCGGAGAAATACGGCTACCTGAGAGACCAGATCGAAACACCGGAATTCACCGGCCACATCATCTGGGCGCTCTACAACGACCCTAACCTTGGCGAGCTGAGCGGGCAGACCCTCATCGGGGCGGAGATGGCGGTCAAATATGGCATCAAGGATGAAGGCGGACGCCAGCCGCCGTCTTACCGCGAAACCCACAAGGTTGCGCCGCACACGAACTATCCGCCGATCATTCGCTAATGCTCAGGGCAAATAACAGGAAAGGAAATCGTCGTGGATGTTGAAAGCGAATTGAAAGAGCTGCGCGCCACCGTGCAGGGCCTGAAGGACCGGCAGGACATTCTCGACGTGATCGTGCGCGAATCGCGCGGCCGCGACCGCCACGACACCGAGCTGACCGCGAGCTGCTACTGGCCGGAAGGCGCCGACGAGCACGGCCCGGTCCCTTTCCGGGCGACCGAATATCCGGAGCTGGCCAACAAGGGCCATGCAGGCGCGTTTTCAGTCAATCAGCACAACCTCGCGAACCACATATGCGAGATCGACGGGGACACGGCCTACTGCGAAACCTATGTCGTCGGCACATTGCTGTCGCTCGATGGCCTGACCTGCACATTCGCAGCAGGACGCTACATGGACCAGCTCGAAAAGCGCGAAGGCGAATGGCGCATCCTGTGGCGCCGCTCGACAGTCGAAGCCGCGATGCAGGGCGATGCCTCCTGGCTGCACACGCCGCCTGTGAAAGGTTTCCTCAAGGGCACACGCGATCGCAACGACCTGTCCTACCAGCGGCCTTACGTGATCAGCGGTCCGGGCGCGCGCTGGTAACTGGCTGGAGGTCTGCGCATCCGCAATCCGTGCCAGAACTCCCTTAGCGCGTCCTTGGAAAATCGGCAGGCAACATCATGGTTGCCGGATCGTCCGGTCCGAACCATGCCTGCGCAATCGAAGCAGGTACGCCTGTTTCGCCGATAAGGCGGGCGAACTTCTGGCCTTCGTAAGGCGCAGCGGCCAGCATGCGCGCGGCGAGCGCATCGCCGATAGTGAACAGTTGCGCCACTTTGCCCTCAAGCTCGCGGGCGATGCCATCGATCGGCATGCGCGCGGTTGCGAGGATCACTGCAGCAGCTGGCTCGCGGCTCTCCGCCTCGGTGTGGATGTCAAACAGCGTAACCGCGCCCGGCTCGATCTTGCGCAGCCATGTGGAAGGGCGAAGCCGCACGCCGCTCTCCTTCATCCGCCGTACGATGTAGCGCTCTTCCCAGTTGTCGGTGTTGCGGTTCGAGACCGGCGAGTAGCTGGCGGTGATGAACTGCACATCGGCGCCAGAGGAAGCCAGAATCTCGGCGATGCCAGTGCCGGTGTGATAGCCCTCAGCGTCGAAGACGAAGACCTTGCCGCCCGGCCGCGCGCCGCCCAGCAACACCTCCTCCGGGCGCAAGACGAAGGGCAGGTCGTGGCCGGGAATGTCTGCATCGCGTGTTATGCTTCGCCCGCCGCGACTGTAACAGGCGCCACTCGCCACGATCACTGCATCGGGCGCTTCGGCGAGCACCTCCTCGGCAGTAGCCTCGATCCCCAGCCGCACATCGACACCAAGCCGCGCCAATTCGCGCGCCCACCAGTCCACTGCCGTGCCATAGTGTTCCCGCCCGGGCAGGTCAGCCCACAGCGACAAGGCGCCGCCGAGCCTGGCACGGCTTTCGAACAGCGTGACCGCATGGCCTCTGCGCGCCGCCACCCGGGCCGCCTCCATGCCGCCAGGTCCCCCACCGACAATCACCACCTTGCAGATCTTTGGCGCGGGGGTGAAGCTGTCCTCGCCCCACAGTCGATCGCGGTAGGAGGCGGGATTGATCGCACAGCCCTGCGCCCCGTCGCCGCCCGCCGCAGTGCACCAGTTGCAGGCGATGCAGGTGCGGTTGAGGTGTTCCTGACCCGACCCTGCATTCTGGACAAAGCGGGGCTCGGCAATCAGCTGGCGGGCCGAGCCCACCATGTCGCAGACGCCCGCGACGATGGCCGCATCGGCATCGGCCATGTCGGTGATATTGCCCAGCACGCTCAGCACCGGCACCTTGCCCGCCGCCGCCCGCACTTTCTCGACGAAGGGCCGGTAATATTGCTTCGGCTCGAAGCCGGTCGGCATCCCATGGTGGAACTGTTGCGGCTCGAGCCCGACATCGAGGTCGACATAGTCAAGCAAGCCGCGCTCGCAAAGCAAGCGGACAATCTCGAAGGCGGTGTCTGTGCCATATCCGCCTTCGACCTGTTCATCGCAGTTGAAGCGCATGCCCACCGCAAATTGGGCGCCGCCGCCCTCGCGAACGGCTTGCAGCGCCTCGACCAGGAAGCGCATGCGGTTTTCCAGGCTACCGCCGTATTCGTCGGTCCGTTCGTTGAAATAGGGGGACAGGAACTGCGCAATCAGGGCCGCGTGGCTGGCATGAAGCATGATGCCGTCAAACCCGGCCTCGGCCATGTGCGCCGCTGTGTCGCGCATCGCGCCGATCATCGCGGCGATCTCCTCGCGGTTCATCGCGCGCGTCGACCAGCCGCGACCGCCATAGGCAAAATGGCGCACCGAGGGCCCGAAGGCAGGGGCGGGCGGGCTGAGCGGTTGCCAGAAGCCAGCTCCGCCCCAGTGGTACAGGGTTTCGCCGAAGATCTTGCCGCCCGCTGCATGGATGCCTTCAGTCATTGCGCGGAACGCAGCGATGTTCTCACTCGGGTGCGGCGAAGGCTGGCGCGTGCGGCCTCGCTCGTGGATCGCCAGCGCCACCACGACAAGCCCGCAGCCCCCATCGCGCACGCGCTCGGCGCTGTAGGCTGTCAGGTCGTCGAGCGGCTTGCTGCCCGCGCTGAGTGCGCTGCCGTGCGGCGCAAAGAAATAGCGGTTTGGCAGCTCGACCGGGCCAAGCCGGATGGGAGAGAAGACATTTGGATATTTGGGATGCATTCCCTCTCCTCCCGGCCGGCTTTGATCACGTCCATTGCAATGCTTACAAGCCGATGTTTGGTTGATTCCAGGGCAGCGTCAAGGAGGCACCAGTTGTTTCCTGAAACACGGGTCGATGGGTTGCTGAGAACAGCAGCAGCAGTTGGCCTATCCATCGTCAGATAGAAACCAGGACTATCTCGAAGGCCAATGGCCTAGACTATCTCGTTTACCACAGTAGGGCTGTAATCACCGCCGGGAGAGCCTGACATGAATGTATTTCGCCGTGATTTCCTGAAGAGCGCCGGTGCCCTCACCGCATCGGCCGGAGCCCTGGCCATGGCGCCCGCCGCGCTGGCAAAACTTGCTCCGTTCACACCCGGCGCCGGGCCGCGTTCGCGCACGATCTATGTCAACGACCTGAGCGGCGATATCGACGGCCTGTTTGCCACGGTCCATATGCTGATGTCGCATACTTCGCAGCTGCGCGGCATCGTTGCAGCGCGGGCGCTCGATCCGATGGGACGCGGCAAGGTCGAAGAAGCGTTGGAACAGGCGAATGCCATGGTCGAGATGTGCGGGCTTGCCGGGAAAGTCCCGGTCCATGCTGGTGCGCCTGCCGCCTTGCCCGCCAGTCGCGAACCGGCGCGCACTCCCGGCGTTCAGGCGATCATCGACGAAGCCATGCGTGAAGACACCACACTGCCGCTCTATGTCGCGGTAGGAGGCGGGCTGACCGAGGTCGCCAGCGCGGTGATGATCGAACCCCGCATTGCAACGCGGATGAAGCTGATCTGGATTGGCGGCGACGACTATCCGGCGGGCGGAAAGGGCGAAACCAATTTCAATACTGATGCCCTCGCCGCTCAGTATCTCTACAATGAAACCCAGCTGCCCATCTGGCAGGTGCCGCGATCGGTTTATGTGCAATGCGCGGTTTCGGCGACCGAGCTTCAGGCTTACGTTGCGCCGCATGGGCGGATCGGGAAGTGGCTCTACCAGAAGGTCGTGGATTTCCCGGGGCGTTTTAACAACAGGCTCAACACCGGGGAAATGTGGATTCTGGGCGACAGTCCGCTGGCGCTGCTCACGTCACTAACGGACTGGGTGCCGAGCGAGTTCATTGGCGGAATGAAGTTCGAGCGCACCGGATCAAGCCGCTACGACGAAGTAATCTGCCCGCTGTTCAATCCCGACGGCACCTTCACGCCGCGGACAGAGGGGCGCAAGATTCGCATCTATCGCAGCATCGACGTGCGGATGATGTTCAACGATTTCTTCGCCAAGCTCGCGGTGAATTTTCCAGCAGGTTAGCAGCAACTGCGGCTGGTGCGGTCGAGACCTGGCGACAGTGCCCCCGTCGCGCTGGTGCCCACGCTGGACCACGCCGCGCTTTGTCGAGGCGGCGGAGATGGTGCAGCGCGCCGGGATAGTGCTGCCCTCGCTGCGGCTGTGGCCGGATAGCCCGGTGCTGGCGATCACAGTGGAGATGGCCTTGCAGAAGTTCGGGCTGGCTGGAGCTTGGCACAAAAAGGGCCCGCCGCTTGCGCGACAGGCCCCTTGTTGTTCTCACCCCCTCCCCCCTGCGCCGCAGGAGGGAGACTGGTTGATCAATCAGAACTTCACGCTGGCGCCCAACTGGAACACCCGGCCCAGGGTTGAACCGTTGTTGAAGCCTGCGTTCCCTGCCTGTGCTTGCGCTCCCCGGAAGATCGGCGGGGCGGTGTTGAACATGTTGGTAACACCCAGTGTCAGAGCAATCGGCGGAAGGCTGCCCTGCTTCAGGTCATACTGCATGAACAAATCGAAGGTGTTGAACGCCCCGACAGTGGTCTGGTTCAACTGCGCCGCTGTCAGCAACCTGTAGCCCGATTTGTGGTTCCACGTCACCTGGCCGCGGAAGTTGTCGCCGACCGTGGCCCCAAGCGTTGTCGCGGAGTTGAACTCTGCGCCATCCAGACCGGCTTGCTCGACCGTGAAGTTGGTTCCATCTGCCGCAGTGATCGAGTGGTTCAACAGCGTGCTGTTGAAGTTGGCATAGACCGTGCCGAACGAGACATTGTGACGATAATTGAACGAAAAATCGAAACCGTTGGTCTGCGTGATGCCAAGGTTGCGCTGGCGAACATCGGCCACAACATAGGCATTATTGTTTGGAACCTGCGCGATGGTATTCGCAATGGCCGCCGCAGAAACGCCCGCCCCTGCCAGTAAGGTTTGAATCTGGGCATTGGTCGGCAACATGATGAACAGGCTTTGATAGCCCGGTATGGTGTAAAACTCACCAAATCCCAACGCCGGCTGGCCGATCGTGCCGCGATAGTCGATGTTGAAATAGGTCATGTGCAGGTCCAGCCCCTCGATGAAGGGTGGGCTGATATCGATGCCGAGGTTATAATCGCGCGCGCGCTGCGGGCTGAGCGGCGAGACAGTGCCCTGCACGGCGATCAGCGGGCCACCATTGGCCGGAACTGCAGGGTTCCTGAGCGCAGGCACGGCAGCGACAATGAAGCTCGGTTGCACGCTCAGAGTTGGAGAACTGGCATTGGCGAGGTTAACCACGCTGGGAGCCTGGAATGACTTGTTCCAGCGCGCGCGCAAATTGATCCATTCCACCGGCTTCAGCGAAATGCCAAGATTTGGAGCCCAGTTGTCGCCGAAATCGCTGTATTTGTCATAGCGAACGGAACCCGAGAGCGTGATGCTGTGGATGGGCCAATTCATATCGGGCCCGACCAGCGGAATGTTGGCTTCGGCAAATGCCGATTTCACATTGCGGCTCGCCGAGTTCAGGGGATTTTGCAGGACGAGGGCTCTGGTATTTGTTGTAACAGTGCCCGAGAACTTTTCCTGAATATATTCACCGCCGACAGCGACACGCAGTTCGCCGCCTGGAAGTTTTACCAGCGGGCCGTCGAAGGTCACCTTGGCATTGCTCAGCGTGCTCTTGCCGATGCCATATTCGGTCCAGTCGAGCACCGAGGCGATTGCTGCCTGGTTGGACGTCTTGATGTTGTAGGGATTGATCGTGCCTGCGGTAATTGCACTTGTCAGCAGTGCGGCGTTGACCGACGGATTGTCCGATGTGGTCTTGCTCTGTCCGTAATTATATAAGGCCTTCATCTGCCAGTCGCCGCCGATCTTCCATGTCAGCGTCGGCGTTATGCCAAACGACCACAACTTGGTCCTGACCGTCTGAAATCCGCCGACTGGCGCGAAATCGAAGCCGAGGGTCTGGGTCGCCGTGCTGCCGCCGCCGATGCTGATATAGTTCGGGTTGGCAAATTGGGCAGGCGTTGCCGGAACATACGGCGGGTAGCCAGGATTGGCTGCGACATTGGCACCCAGAACAGTATTGCCGTTGCCCTGCAACGGGCCATTTTCGCTGACATTCGAGCGGCTCGAATAGTAGCCCTTGACGTCGATCTCAAGCGAATCGGACAGTTCCTGGCGAAAGCCGGCCATGACCGAATGACGGTCTTCTTCCGGATAGAAAGCATTGGTCTTCGCCCTGTCGCACAGATTGCTATTGCTTAGGACAAGCGAGTTGCCACCGACAACCGCATAAACCGCGCTACCAATGGTCACATTGGCTGGACTGCAGTTCGTGGACGTTGGCAAGCCCGTGGTCCAGTTGATATTCTTGATGTAGTCACGCGACGCGCCAAACACGGCATTATGCCGCGCGAAGTTGTAGGCGACATAGACCGAACCGGTGTCCCAGGCCTTGCCCGCCGCGAAATTCACATCAGTCGCGCGGTAGTCATCGCCCAGACTCTGGCGGATGCCGAGCTGCACCCCATTGAAGTTCTTCTTGGTGGTGAAGTTGATCACCCCGCCAACCGCGTCGGAACCATAAATAGCCGAGCCACCGTCGGTGAGGATATCCACCCGCTCAATCAGCAAGGGCGGAATGACATCGGGATCGGGATAGCTCTGAACGACGCCTGCGCCGACCATCCGGTGGCCATCCAGCAACACCAAAGTCGGCGAACTGCCACCGATGCTCTGGGGCAAGTTGCGGACGTTTGTGCGATTCACCGTAAGACGCGAGCCGCCAGCGTTCACTGTCTGCAGGTTGCCGAAGGAATTGAGCTGAGGAATGGTAGCCAGCAGCTGTGAGGTGCTCTGCACGCTCTTGGCTTCGATCGTCTGCGCGCTGACGGTGAACTCCATGGCACCGGCGGGCGCAACCTTGCGCAGCGAGGTGCCGACGACGACGATTTGGTCTTCGTCCTTCGCGGCAGTGCTGTCATCGGCTGGTGCACTCTGGGCGTGCGCAACCGCTGGCAGCGCCAAAGCAATTGCAAGCCCCGCCAGCGCAACGCTGGAGCGATATCCCTTGCACATGGCTGCACGGCTGTTCTGAGAATTCATACTTTCCTCCCTATCGTTGCCCCGGCACTTCAGTGCAGGCAGCAATGCTCTCTCCGCCCAATGGCGACATTGAATGATCGCGCTATTGTCATCTGATTGGTCAGGCCAGTCAATAGTTTTCTCAGCAATTGAAATAACCCAACTTGCCAATTTCGATTCTTTCTGAAAACTGTGGCAAATGCGCATCACTGATCATGCCCTGAATCGGCTGAATGTCCTTAAGGCAATCCGCCGCTGGGGGCCGGTGGCGCGCACCGAACTGGCAATGAAAACAGGACTTTCCAGCGGATCTATCACGCAATTGACCGCTGAACTTCTGGGGCGGGAACTGATTATCGAGGCCAAGGAAACTGCCAAGCGAAATGGCCGGCCTCGCACATTCCTTGAGATCAATGCAGATGGAGCACTGTCAGTTGCTGCAACTCTGTCCGGTCTTGGCAAGCTGGATATCTACTTCATTGATCTGATCGGAAACCGCCTGCATTCCATCGCAACACGGATTTGGATCGAGCCTTCACTTGCCGCAATGGCACAGGCGATTGGCGGCAATATTGCATCGGCAATCGAATCCGCTCCGCTTGGGAAACGCAGAGTCAGCCGGGTAGGTATCGCCCTGCCAGCGCTGATAGACAGCGCGCAAGGTGAAATCCATTTCATGACCACTTTTCCGGTTGGAAAGCCGGTGCCTTTTGCTGGTCCGATTGCAAATCGCCTGGGCCTTCCTGTGACGATCGAGAACGACATGGTCTGCATGGCCCGGGCGGAACATTGGTTTGGCCGCGCACGCGATCTCGAAACATTCACGCTAGTTCACGTCGGCTTCGCGATTGGTTCGGCGCAGTACGAAGATGGTCTGCCCAAGTCTGGTTCGAACGGGCTCAATGCTGAACTGGGCCACGTCAAGGTAATTACCGGAGAGCTTGCACGCCCCTGCGTTTGTGGCGGGCGCGGATGTCTGGCCGCTTATGCTTCCATGTATGGCATATTGCAGGCTGCCGATGAATTGACCGGTACCCCGTTTCCACCGACGGAGAGCCTGGATGCACGGTTCGAGCAATTCATGGATCGAGCCGAATCCGGTGACCTCAATGCTGCGGGGGCGCTGGAACAGGCAGGCAGTTTTCTCGGAGTTGCCCTCGCCAATCTCATAAATGTCACAGATCCTGGCAATATCATCATTTCTTTTGCAAGTGCACGCTTCATGTCGACGATAGCCGCACCAATGGGCACGTCACTAAAGACCAATATCATGCCCGGCGTGCTGCCTTCGACCAAGATCGAACTGGTCTTTGCAAATCAGGATTGGCGTTGGAAGGGAACGGCAGCCCTCGCGCTGGAGCAAACCTATATTGGGAGCGGCTGAGGATGTGCGGCCACATCTGCTGCTTCTTGCGCGGACCTGGCGGTTGAACTGCGGTGCACCTGGGGCAAAGAAGGCCGATGTTAGCTAGGTGCGCTCGCCGTCGATATTCCCGTGATTGATCAATGTCAGGTGGCGCAGCCGCCGTTCACGCCGAGCAGCTGCCCGGTGATGTAGCCTGCTTCTTCAGAGCAGAAAAAGGCGATGGCTGCGGCGGCTTCGTGTGGCTGGCCGACGCGGGGGACCGGGTAGGTCGCGACGATCTGTTCATAGGGCAATGGAAACAGATCGCCGTCGATCGCGCGCTGGGCCATGGGCGTGAGGATGAAGCCGGGCGATACAGCGTTGACAGTGATCCCCTTGGGGCCGAGTTCGACTGCCAGCGAGCGGGTCATCGCGGTCATGCCGCCCTTGCTCGCAGTGTAGTGCACCATGTGGGACGCGCCGATCTGGGCGCCCAGCGCAGTCAGGTTGACCACGCGGCCCCAGCCGGCAGCGACCATGTCGGGCAGCACCGCCTGCGTCGCATGATAGCTGCCCTTGAGGTTGACCGCCATGACCCGGTCCCACGCGGCATCGTCGATCTCGGCGAAGGGCAGGAATTCCTCGATCCCAGCATTGTTGACCAGCACGGTGATCGGCCCAAGTTGCGCGCGAATGGCTGCAACCGCTGCATCAACAGCCTGGCGATCAGCGACGTCGGCCTCGACCGCCAGCGCCCTTCCCCCTTCGGCGATGATGGCATCCGCCACCTCGCGCGCATTGGCCATGCGCTGGCCGAGCACACCGACCGCCATGCCGTCGCGCGCCAGCCGCAAGCAGGTTGCCGCGCCAATTCCGCCGCCGCCGCCCGTGACCAGCGCGACTGTGTTTGGCCTTGTCATGAGTGCAGTCCTTCCAGCCGGCTGCGCAGGGTGCAGCGCTCGATCAGGCCGAGTGTTTCCTCGCCGTCCCAGACATAGCGCGCGACGCCCTGTTCGAGCACAGAGGTGTCGGCCATTTCGAACAGGTGGTGATCGAACATCTTGAGCACGGTAGTTGCCTCAATGCTGATCCTGCCCTCGGCGGTCTCCAGCACCAGCGGCGCCTGATCACCGACGGGCACGAGCTTGTGCATCCACGGCGCTTCGGCAACCCGGGCGGCGAGGCGGCGACCGTCGGCCATGATGACGAAGGCTTCGTTGAACGGCGAGATGCCATTGGCATCGGGCCAGAACACATTGGCGCCGAAGGCCCGCCCGCTCGGGAACAGCGCCGAATGCTGGCAATGCCCCGGCGCGCCGCCCATGTTGCGCACGCCCTGGCGGCGCACGCGCATTCCGGTGCCAGAAATCTTGCGCTCTTCGCCCGAGAGACGCACCCAGCCGCTGACCCGGCACAATTGCTCATAGCGCACCCCGCCCATCAGCGCATTGCCTGCCGCTTGCATGGCCTTGGCCGCCTCAGCAGTCAGCCCGCCCATAAGCCACGGCGGCTCGGCCATTTCAGCTTCGACATCGAAGGCAAGGGGCACGAGGTCGCCGCCGAAATGCCCGGTCATCTCCAACGCCGTTGTCGACTGCCGCGCCTCGCCATCAAAGCTGAAGCGCCAGCGGCGGTATGGTTCGATGCATTCGAAGCGCAGCGGTCCAGCGCCCAGCGCATTGACGCCATTGCCGGCCTGCGCCGGAAACCACTCCCACAGCCGCAACACCCGGCCATCCGCCACGGCCATATTGAGCGTCACCACGGGCTCGTCCCAGTGCTCGCCGACGGCATCGATGCTGAAGCGCGGCAGGGCGAACTGGCCGCTGTCGTCGAACACCCACATCACCGCCGCGTCGCGCATCGCCGGATTGTCCGGACGCCGGGTCATGAAATGCTCGAACATGGGATCGAGCCCGGCTGTGAGGTCGGAGGTCATGGCCAGCGTCCCATCAGCCTGCCAGAAGTTCGGGGCGGATGCCGAAGCCGAAGCCGAACTTCTCGCGGTATTCGGCGAACTGCGCATTAATGCCATCGGCGTGCATGCCGAATTCCTCGGGCGAATGACGGTGCGCCCCGTGCTTGGTTTGCGGATGATCGCTGACCCAGGCGCGGATTCGATCGGCGTGGGTGCCAGAGACAGTGAGCCCGGCCCAGTCATAGATCCGCTCAACCGTGCGCAAGTGATCACGCATGACGTCGTGGTAGGAGACATCAAGGAAGCGGTCATCGCCAACCACTTCGCGCGCGCGCATCGCCTTGATCACGCTGGCATGCTGCAGCTCGATCGCCCGCTCGCCTTGGGCGCGGCGTTCTTCGGGTGTCACCGGATGGCCACGCAGCCCCAGCAGGATCGACTGGACAGAGGCCAGCGAACCGAGCTGCTGGGCCAGATCGCGGTGCGTCCAGATCAGCTTGGCATCGGGATATTGCGCCGCCAGTTCGCCCATCCACAGCATGTGGTCCGAGCCCTTGAGCGCCCAGCGTTTGGCGGGATTGCCCCATTGCACATGCTGCAGGAAGTCGTGATGCAGGCCAAGCGCCGCCGTGTGATCGGCCTCAATCAGATAGCGCCGATAGCCGTCGCCGCCCCAGAAGCACCACAGCTGCTGGCTGGTAAAGGCGAGGCTCAAGATGTCGCTGCCGCATTCGGCAAGCGCGCCTGAGCCTTCCTCGATCATGTAGGGGTGGGTGATGAATATATCCGGGATCAGGCCGAACAGCCCCGCCATCCGCGCGTCGGCGCGGGCGAAGCGCTCGGCGTCCGGCGAGCCCAGCGCGGGCGGCGGCGAGGGTTCGCGGCAGATCCAGTGTTCAGGCGCCATGTTCTCCGGATCGAGGCTGAGCAAGGTGTGCAGCAGGGTTGAGCCCGAGCGCGGCGGGCCGACCACGATCAGTGGCGCGGCAACTTTCTCGCGGGCGATCTCGGGATATGCCTTGCGATCGGCGATCAGGCGCAGCCGGGTGGCCAGCTGGTGAGTGACATATTCGGCCGCCACTTCGCGGGCCTTGCCGGTCATGCCCGGCCAGACTTCTTCAGCCATCGAAGCGACATAGGCCTCGAGCCCGGCCTCGCGGGCTGCATCGCCGAAGTCGCTGAGCCCGGTGCGCTCGCATGCCATGTCCCGGAATACGGCGGCGCCGGGGCAAGAGCGCATGTCGAGTCGGCTCAACTTCATCGAATCCCCCTCCGGTGCTTTCATATTCTTATTCGTCAGATTGTTAGCGAGGCCAGTAAATTCTGACAACGCTGAATCTGATCGGGCCGGTTCGATACTCGCAAGGAATCTCTCGAACAATGCCTTCACTGTCTCGTGATTGGGCTCAGTGCCAAACTGACGCTCGGACGTCACGGTTATGCATACCAAGCGATCATGGATGAGTTGTTGGAGTTCGCCAAGGGCCGGATCGCAAGCTGGCCCTCAAGTATTAATGAGGCCGTCATCAGCCGCAGGGGCACAGGTGATTTATCGACGGCTTTGGCCCGCCTGCATTAGGAAGTGGACATTCCGGATCGTCCGACGTTGCAGACCTCAGCGATGGATAGCCGGTCCGTCCGCAAATGCTGACATTGCCGCCGTTCGACGCTCTGATCAGGCCCGTCCTTAGCGGTCATAGGTTCAGGTGTTGCCGATAGCATCAGCCCAAGCCCATCGCCAATCCTAGCGGAACATCCAACATACAGCACAGCGGCGGGACGGATTCGCGGGGTTGCCATACTAACCACACCACCGGCGATTATCACTGCCACAATCCGAAGTAGGCGCTAGGTAATCAGAGCCTATGCAGCCTCCCCCATGCTGCGCCCAGTGCGACTACTGGAAGCCCGTGAACGATCAGGACGGCAATGACATAGGCCAGTGCCGCCGCTTCCCGCCAACCTATGAGGGCTGGCCTATGACGGTGACCGAAGACTGGTGTGGCGAATGGTCAATCCGCCTCCGTCCATAGCTGATAGCTGCCCAGCCATTCCAAGGTGTTCACGCGCCCCTTGTCGCGATGGATTAGTCGATTGAGACGGTGAGCTTTGTTTGGCCTATCGGCGTTGGTCGTCCAGCTCCTTGCCGCTAATCAATCGAGTCAGGCGAGGCTTTTCTAATTCTGTGCAGCCGTTGGCATTCCTTGTGATTGTCGTGACCGAATTATCTTCCGTTGAGATTTGGAGCTGTATGGATCGACAGTCAGCCGTCAGTTCCGCGATGACCCGAGTATCTGACCATGATGTGACGTTATACATATCGCGCCGCGCCATGAGGTGAGGAGTGCCGGTAATGTTGCTGACCCACGCAGCATTGTCCTCGCAATATTGCTCTGCCTTCGAGCAAAATATGCGACTAATGGCCACCTCGAACAATCACGATTTTCGGTTGAGTTTGGGCGTTTGACCGGGTCGTCAAGCTACCGGGTCGAGGTTCTGGGGTGTTTGAGGCCTTTTGGTGCTGGACCGTCAGGGATTTTCGGGGGGGCGCTGGGCTTATCGCCCC
>CANJCQ010000047.1 GCA_947473355.1 Sphingomonadaceae bacterium
GGGATCGGGGTCAGGCCTCGCTCCGCGATTGCATTGCCCAGAAATACGGCGATAGGATCAAGCATCAGTGTCTCCTGAAGATTTTGAATGTGTGGATTTGCCAAGAGCGCGGGAGAGAACGTCACGCGTGCTCTGAATAATTGGCTCTATGCCTGCGCCCGACGCCAACTGGGCCGGGTCAATCACGAGAGTGATGCCCTTAGCGATCGGGAACGGAATGCCGGCGGTAGCGCCAAGCAAAAGGCGTATAGCCGCGGGGGGGAAACCTAGCTCCTTGAGGCGCGAATAACGGGTTACCGCTTCAACATGGTCTTCGCCGTAATCTGCGTTGGCACGCCCGCCCCGTGGAGGCGGCACGAAACCCTCCGAGATGAGGTATCGGATCTGACGCTCTGCCGTCTCCGTCCGTTCAATGAGGTCTTTGAGTCGCAATGGCGTTCCTTTCGACAATATATTTGTCAAAAAGAACGCCAAGAGTCAACCTGTTTCTACAAATATCTTGTCAAAAGGGAATTTGGGGCAATTCGAGATAGAGCAGAACCAAGTGCAGACACGGGCCAGGCTCCAGTGGCCAGGTCTGGGCCCCTCGCAAAAAACCGAAACTTTCGGGGCCTGCCCGGCTGAACTCCGGATCAAGGCAAAGGGCCAAATTCTATTTTTTGGCATCGCAAGTAGGGGGGTGTTGAGCCGAGAGCAGGCTATAGAGCGAGAGCTTATATGCGACCTCTCCGTCTTTGTTGCCCGTCTGCACAGGTAGCTGTTGCGTCGGGGGAACATGGAGTGATCGACATGGCGTTATTGAGCGTAATCCGGCGCTGGCATTTCCGTGAGGGGATGCCGATCCGTGAGATTGAGCGGCGCAATAAGGTCGTCGGTATGTTCGTCCATGGACACACCACGCCCGAGGCAGGGCAGGAAGTCCAGACCCAGCTTTCCCGGGGCAAGATACCATTGGACTTCACCTCCAACCGAAGCATTGGTCGGTGCATGAATCGCGGCCGAAGTAACCGGCCGCAGCCCTGACCGGCATGATCGGCAGGGCTTGGGGTGGTGGGAGCAGCACGGTGCTGCTCCGACATGGAGAACCCCCCAATGACCGATACAACGAACGTTGAGCCCGCCACCAAGCGCCCACGCAAGATGGCGCGCGAGCCCAAGGCAGATGCCGGTGCCGACGCTGTGACCACAGATGTGGACGCAGCACCCCAGTCGATGGTCGCTTCCGCCAAACCGCAGACCAAGGCCGCGCAGGTCGAAGCCTTGCTGGCGCGCGAGGGCGGCGCTTCGCTGGGTGACCTGTGCAAGACAACCGGCTGGCTGCCCCATACAGCCCGAGCCTTCCTCACTGGCCTGCGCAAGAAGGGCCGCGCGATTGAACGTATCAAGCTCGATGGTGAGACCCGCTATACCATCGCATCAGCCATTGCCTCATGACGCGGCTTGCAAGGGATCTGGCTGCGCTGGCGACAATGTCGCCAGCGCAGCTGCGTGAGAGGTGGGCATTGGTTGATGCCAGTCCAGCGCCGTCGGTACCGACGCCCTTGCTGCGGAGGCTGCTGGCCCAGCGCCTGCAGGAGAAGCGCCATGGCGCCCTGCCGCTGCTGGTGGTTCGTGAACTGGAACGGGTTGCCTCAGCGAGCGGGACGATTGCTGAACCCGTGCGCCGGCAGATTGCGCTGACACCGGGCACCCGGCTCATCCGCGAATGGAATGGCCGGACTATCGCTGTTGAAGTCGGTGAGAGTGGCTTCTTATGGGAAGATAAGACTTACCGCTCGCTGAGCGAGATCGCCTGCGAGGTGACGGGCGCCCACTGGTCGGGCCCTCGCTTCTTCGGTCTTCGCCGCCATGGCTGAGAAGATACAGCGCTGCGCGGTCTACACCCGCAAGTCGACCGAGGATGGGCTGGAACAGGAGTTCAACAGCCTCGATGCCCAGTATGAGGCCTGCACTGCCTATGCGCTGAGCCAGCGCCACGAAGGCTGGATTGTGGTGCCCGAGCGCTATGACGATGGCGGGTTCTCCGGCGGCTCCATGCAGCGCCCGGGCCTCAAGCGCCTTCTGGCCGACATTGCCGCAGGCAAGGTCGATATCATCCTCGTCTACAAGATCGACCGGCTCACCCGCAGCCTCGCCGACTTCGCCAAGATCGTCGAGGTTCTGGATGCGGCCGGTGCCAGCTTTGTCTCGATTACCCAGTCATTCAACACCACCACCAGCATGGGACGGTTGACCCTCAACATGCTGCTCTCCTTCGCCCAGTTCGAGCGCGAGGTCACAGGCGAGCGCATCCGCGACAAGATAGCCGCCTCCAAGCGCAAGGGAATGTGGATGGGCGGCCCGGTGCCGCTTGGCTATGAGGTCGAGGCCCGCAAGCTGGTCATCAATCCCCAAGAGGCTGAACTCGTCCGGCAAATCTACCAGAGCTATCTGGAAATGAGCTCGGTCGTCGAACTTGCTGACGAGCTCAACCGGCAGGGCCACCGCACCAAGGTGCAGAAGCGCGCCAGCGGCCCGCATCGCGGCGGCTGCATTTTCCGGCGCGGTACGCTCTACCACCTGCTGTCAAACCGCATCTATCTTGGTCAGATGGTCCACAAGGGCGAGCACTTCGCTGGCGAGCATCCGGCAATCGTACCCCAAGACCTTTGGGACAAAGTGCAGGAGAAGCTCAAGGCCAATGCCTCTGGAACATCGCGGCGCCTTCGCAGCCAGCAGCCAAGCCTGCTGGTTGGACTGGTGTTCGACGGCGAAGGCAGGTCAATGACACCGAGCCATGCCACCAAACCGGGCAAGCGATATCGCTACTATGTCACACGGCCGGACCAGCTCGACGATGCCCCGGCATGGCGGGTGTCGGCGCATGACCTTGAGCGACTGGTCTGCGAGCGGCTCTCTGACCTGCTCACCGATCAGCAGTTCCTTTGCGATCTGGCGGAAGGCAACACGGCAGATGTCATCCAGCAGGTACTGGCAAGGGCAGACATCATGGCAGCCACTCTGCGCAGCGGTTCAGCGCGGGAGCAGGCAGGTATGCTTCCGGCAATGATCGCGCGCATCGATCTTCACGAGGCCGGGATCGATCTCACGGTCGACAAATCCCTGCTGGGAAGCTCTCTGGGGCTGGAGGCCGCAGCTGACACAGCCAACTTGCAACTCATCCTGACGCTGCCCGCAACCAAGGTCCGGCGAGGTCACCAGCTTCGACTGGTCATCCTGGGACCGCAAACCATCTCCATCGATCAGGCTACCCGCGACGACAGGTTGGTGGCGCTTGTCGCTGAAGCATATCAGGCGCGGCAAATGATCCTTGCCAGCCCGGATCAATCCATCGCGGCCATTGCCGCCAGCAATGGGCGGTGCCGGACCCGGCTCGGCAAGCTCGCAGCAATCGGCTGCCTCGCGCCGGATATCGTCACCGCCATCGTCGAGGGACGCCAGCCGGCCACGCTCACCGCCCGCACCTTGCAGGACATCGATCTGCCCCTCGCCTGGGCCGACCAGCGCGCGCTGCTCGGGTACGGCTGAGACCCAAACCCCGCACTTCTCAACTGCAGTCAGGATTTTGGCGCCAGAGACGGCGGCACTTTCTTGAGCCTTTGTTGCACCGATAGCGGCAGTCTCTGACTGCACCTGCGATTTACACCCGCACGAAATCCCGCAGAACTGCGCCATTCTGGGCGACTGAACCGCGAGAGGCCCCTTCAGGGGGAGTTACTCAGGACTGTTTGGTGCGGTCGAGAAGACTCGAACTTCCACGGGCTTTCGCCCACAACGACCTCAACGTTGCGCGTCTACCAGTTCCGCCACGACCGCATAAATCGACAAGGCGGCCCAATCCATTCACGGGCCACCTTGCGGGGTAGGAGCGGGCCCTTAGCAAAGCACCAGAGGGCTAGCAAGGGCGATGCTGCAAGCGGCGGGGCGGACAAGGCACCAGACCGCCGCGACCGGGGATCAGCCCGGCTTCCAGCCGATTTCGGCGATCTTGGCCGATTTGGGCACATCCGTGACCGCTTCGTTCACGCTGACGCTTTCACCCGGGGCAAGCTGGCGTTTGGCAGGGGCGACTTCCCAGCTGTAGACGATTCGTTCACGCGCGTCGCGGAGCACGATCAGGATCGTCGGCACGGTGCGGCGCGAGCGGCCGACATTGGTGACTGTGCCGCTGGCACCGAAGAACTCGGTGCCATTGGGCAAGGTCCGCCGGTCCTGGCGGTTGGCGGGGAAATCGAGCACCAGATCGGGCTGGGCCTCGGCGAAGGTCTGGTGCGACAGCGGCATCCAGTTGGGCAGGCCATACCAGGCCACCGCGCCGATTGCCGCCAGCGACACGATGGCGAAGGCGACTGCCGCCCAGGTCCACAGCTTGAGCGTGTTAAGCCGCGGCCGGAACGGCGGCTCGTGCGCGAAGCTCGAATAGGAATCGCTGTCTTCATCCCAGCCGCGCTCTTCTGCCAGGGGAGAGAATAACGGCGCATCATCGGCGAAAGAGGGCGGCGGCACCGCTTCCTCAGCCGACGCGAAGGGAAGGTCGGGTTCCGGCAAAGCTTCGGTTGCCGCCTCGTCACCAATTGCGGCTTGATCCTGTGCTGCCGACTCATCGCTGGCGGCAGCAGGCAATGACGCGTCAGATTCCGACGGAGATTCTGGCGGCACTTCAGCGGTGGCAGAAGGTTCAGGCTCGCTCCGGGTTTCAGGAGAGGTGATCTGCGGCTCTGGTTCCGCAAACCCGGCTGGCGGCGATGGAGCTGGCACCGGCGGTGGGGCAAGTGCTGCGGCCAACGGCTGGTCAGCCCGAACCGGCAGCGCCGCTTCCTGAAACCAGCTGTGGCGGCATTTGGCGCAGCGCACAGTGCGACCGTCGATCCCGATCGCACTGTCGGGCACGACATACCGGGTCGTGCAGGCGGGGCAGGCGATAATCATGTCGCGCGTGTTAAGCATGATGCAGCGCCGCACGGCAAGCCTTGCCGGGGCGCTGGCGCGACGCATTACCCTTTTTTCCACATGGATTGACGGCTATAGACCCGAATAGCACCCTGCCGGACCGGACTATTGACCAGATCATGACCAAATCATCCGACGGGGAAATCGTCCAGTTCGACAATGTAGGCCTGCGCTATGGCGCCGAGCGCGAGGTTTTGAGCGATATCAGCTTCACGCTCTATCCCGGAAGTTTCTATTTCATCACCGGGGCGAGCGGCGCCGGAAAGACCTCGCTATTGCGCCTGCTCTATCTTGCCCAGCGCCCCTCGCGCGGGATGATCCGCATGTTCGGCGACGATGCCATCACTTTGCCGCGCGAACGCCTGCCCGCGCTGCGGCGGCGGCTGGGGGTGGTGTTTCAGGATTTCCGGCTGGTGCCGCACCTCTCGGCCTTCGATAATGTCGCGCTGCCTTTGCGGATTTCCGGAGCTGCGGAAAAGGATGTCGAGAAGCCGGTGCGGGACATGCTCGACTGGGTTGGCCTGGCGGGGCGCATGGATGCGGCGCCAGCGGCTCTGTCGGGCGGCGAACAGCAACGCGTGGCCATCGCCCGCGCGGTGATCGGCCGCCCGGAAATACTGATTGCCGACGAGCCGACCGGCAACGTCGATCCCGATATGGCGGTCAAGCTGCTGCGGCTGTTCGAAGCGCTCAACCGACTGGGTACGACTGTGCTGGTTGCCACTCACGACATGCATCTGCTGCAAAAGGTGCCAGATTCGATGATCATGCGGCTCGACAAGGGCCGGTTGATGGACCCCACCGGGGCGCTGCGCTTTCCGCCGCGCCGCCCTGCGCAGCCCCGGCAGATGCCGACATGAACCTGAAACTGCCCGGAGTCTCGGCCTTGGCCCGCAGCTGGAAGCCGACCGCCGGCGGCGCGGAGGCCCGGCTGGTGCCGCAGGCGCGCCTTTCGGGGCCGATGCCCTGGGTGATTGCGATCATGGTGGCGCTGACAGTGCTTGCCGCCGCCACCGGGCTTTCGCTCCGCAACACCGCGCGGGCCGCTAAAGCAGAGCTATCGGGCGGGGTTACGGTGCAGATCGTCGAGCCCGAAGTTGGCACGCGGGCGCGCCAGGCCCAGGCGAGCATGGCGCGGCTGCGCACGCTGCCGGGGATCGCCTCGGTGCGGCAGGTGCCGCAGGATGAAGTCGATGCGCTGATCGAACCCTGGCTCGGAGACGGCGACGGTGCCGAACGGGGGGATATTGATGCCGACGCCATTCCCGTGCCCACGCTGATCGATGTGCGTATGTCCGGAGCGGTCACGCCGCAGCGGCTTGCCCAGCTTCGCGGCGCCCTGCGTGACGTAGCGCCCTCCGCGCGGGTCGATGCGCAGTCGACATGGCTGCGCCCGGTGTTCGACGCAATCCAGTCACTGCAGTGGCTGGCGCTGGCGATGGTCGCGCTGCTGGCCTTCACCATGGCCTCGGCGGTTCTGCTGGCAGCGCGTTCGGCGCTCGGGGCCAATCGCGATACCATCGAGATCGTCCATCTGCTGGGCGGCACTGACAGCCAGATTGCCCGGATCTTCCAGCGCTGGATCGGCATCGACGCAGCTGGCGGCGGCGTGCTTGGCTTTGCCATGGGGCTGGTTGCGGTGCTGTTTCTTGGGCGCCGGTTTGCATCGCTGGGCGCGGGTCTGGTCGACAGCGGAGCGCTGGGCTGGGGCGACTGGCTGCTGCTTGCGCTGATTCCCATCCTTGCTGCGGCGCTGGCCATGCTGACCGCGCGGCTGTCGGTGATGCGGGCGCTGCGGCGATTGTTATAATGCTGAAGCGTCTCGCCCTCGTGGTGGTGCTGGCATGGGCGCTGGGTTTTGCCTGGTTTGCCCTGACCCTGCCCAAGCCGCTCGGCAGAGCCAAGACCGACGGGGTGATCGTGCTGACCGGCGGCGAAGGGCGGGTTGCGCGGGGACTCGAAGTGCTGCGCAAGGGCTGGGCGCAGAAGTTGTTGGTCTCTGGAGTGGACCGCGAGGTCCGCCCACGCGAATTTGTCGCCGTCTATAATATCAGCGCCGCCCAGATGGCCTGCTGCGTCACCCTGGGCTTCGAATCGGTCGATACCCGCAGCAATGCCCGCGAGGCAGCACGCTGGATTGCCGCGAACAAATTCCGCTCGGTGCGGCTGATCACAACAGACTGGCATATGCAGCGTGCGGTTTATGAACTGTCCATGATGCAACCCAAGGGGGTTGTGGTCCTGCGCGACGCGGTCGCCTCGCAGCCGTCGTTGGAGACCCTGTTCACTGAATATCACAAGCTGCTCGCGCGCTATGCCGAGCACTTGTTGGGCAGATGACGCAGATGGCAAATGAGGCGGCAACCACACCAATAGCCACTCTGGGCGATGTGCTGCGCAGCCTTGCATTCTATGTCCTGTTCTATGGCGGATCGATTGGGCTGGTGGCTGTCGCCGTCGCGGTGCTGACCCTGGCGCCGTCGCGGTTTCGCGGCTACGCCGACGGCTGGTCGGCCTATCACCGTTTCTGCGTGCGCCATCTGCTCGGCATTCGCATCGCGATCAGCGGATCACTTCCCGAGGGTCCCTTGCTCGTCGCCTGCAAGCACGAAAGCTTTTTCGAGGCGATCGACATGCCGCGACTGATCGCCAATCCTTCGGTTTTCGCCAAGGCAGAGCTGATGCGCATTCCACTGTGGGGCAAGGCTGCCACTGCCTATGGCCTGATCAGCGTGGCGCGCGAGCAAGGCGCGAAGACCCTGCGCGCCATGGTAACAGCGGCACGAAAATTGTCCGCCGAAGGGCGGCCGCTGGTGATCTTTCCCGAAGGCACTCGCGTGCCGCACGGCCAGCGGCCGGCGCTGCAGGCTGGCTTTGCCGGGCTCTACAAGCTGCTCGATCTGCCGGTTGTGCCGATTGCCGTGCGCAGCGGCACGATATATCATCGGCGCTGGAAGCGGCGCGGGACCATCCAGATCCTGATCGGCGATCCGATACCCGCTGGCCTGCCGCGCGAGGAAATCGAAGCACGGGTGTTGGCAGCGATCAACGCGCTCAATTCCGAGGAAGATGCATGACAGACAAGCCGGGCCGCCGCGACCATCCGGTAAAGCGGCGCTCGCTGTTCAAGGTGCTCGGCCCCGGCCTCGTCACCGGCGCGGCCGATGACGATCCCAGCGGTATCGGCACCTACAGCCAGGTCGGCGCGCAATTCGGCTATGGCATGGCCTGGACGATGTTCTTCGGCTTTCCGCTGCTCGCATCGATCCAGGCAATCTGCGCCCAGATCGGCGCGGTCACCGGCAAGGGCATCGCGCAGAACCTGCGTCAGCACTATCCGCGCGCGCTGCTGCAGGCGGTGGTCATGCTGCTGCTGATTGCCAATGTCATCAATCTGGGGGCCGATCTTGGCGCCATGGCCGCAGCGCTGGTGTTGCTTATCCCCGGGCCGGTGCTGCTCTACACCTTCATGTTCGGGCTGGTCAGCGTCGGTCTCGAGATTTTCGTCAGCTACAATCGCTACGTCAATGTGCTGAAATGGACCACGCTGTCGCTGTTTGCCTATGTGGGAGTGGTTTTTGTCGCCGGGGTGCCGCTGGGCGAGGCAGTGCGCAATACACTGGTGCCCAGCTTCACTTTCGACAAGCCGCATACCATGGCGCTGGTCGCCATTTTCGGCACGACGATCAGCCCCTACCTGTTCTTCTGGCAGGCGGGGCAAGAAGTGGAAGAACAACACCGCCGCCATGTCAAACCGCTTTGCGTCTCGCCGCGCAGTGTCGGGCGCGAGCTGGCGCGGATCCGGGTGGATACGCTTGTCGGCATGGGCTTCTCGCATCTGGTTGCCCTGTTCATAATCGTCGCCACTGCGGCGACCCTGCACGCCCATGGGATTACCGACATCACCAGTGCGGCGCAGGCAGCCGAAGCACTGCGGCCGATTGCCGGCGATCTTGCCTTTGGTCTCTTCGCGCTGGGCATTATTGGCACCGGCCTGCTCGCTGTGCCGGTACTGGCCGGCAGCGCCGCCTATGCGGTCAGCGAAACCTTCGGCTGGACCGAGGGCCTCGACCGCAAGCCGCGCGAGGCCAAGGCTTTCTATGGCGTGATAGCCGTGGCGACGCTGGCAGGCTTCGCGCTCAATCTGCTCGCCATCGATCCGATGAAAGCGCTCTATTGGGCGGCAGTGGTCAATGGCCTGCTCGCCCCGCCCCTGATGATCATCACCATGCTGATCGCGCGCAATCGCCAAGTGATGGGAGGGCTGGTCATTTCGAAGGGTCTCGCATTCGGCGGCTGGCTGTCGACTCTGGTGATGGTGGTGATCGCGGTGCTGTTCCTGACGGTCTGACTGCGAGGATCAGTGAGCCGCCTTGGCCGGATAGTGCAGCCTGCGAAACAGCCGACCCTTCTCGCTGAACAGCACTGCCAGTAGCGCAACCGAACCAGCGATCAGCAGCGCCATAGCCAACGGCCGCGCCGTGCCATCATAAGCCTGGCCGATAGCCGCGCCGATCAGCGAGGCAGTGACCATGCGCAGGAAGGTCTGCACCGACGCCGCGGCGCCAGCGATTGCACCGAAGGGTTGCAGCGCGATCGAAGTGAAATTGGCGCCGATGAAGCCCATCAGGCACATGTTCGATCCCATCAGCAGCGCGAACTGCCACAAGGCCTCATCTTCGCTGGAGGCGGCCACAAATTGCAGGCTACTGATCGCGATATAGGCCAGCAATGCGGTGTGCGAGACCCGCCGCGCACCAAAGCGCTCGACGATCCGCGAATTGCCGAAATTGGCGACTGACATGGTGAAAGCGAGGCAGCCGAACACCAGCGGGAAGGCAACGCCTGCCTTGAAATGCTCGGCGATCAGCTGCTGCGCGCTGTTGATGAAACCCCACATCGCGCTCATCGTCAGCGCGCTGCCAATAACATAGCCGATGCTGGCCCGCGTCGTCAGCACCCGCGCCATGTTTATTGCAATGGCGCGCGGCTGGATCTGCTGGCGGTTCTCCGGGTGCATGGTTTCGGGCAGACGCACATAGGCCCAGGTCCCGACAATCACCCCCATCGCGGCGATGAAGACGAAGATCCACCGCCAGCTCGCCACCAGCAGCACCAGCTGTCCAAGACCGGGCGCGATCATCGGCACGGTCATGAACACCACCGAGACCAGCGATTGCAGCCGGGCCATGCGGTCGCCTTCCAGCCGGTCGCGGATGATCGCCGGCGGCAGCACCGACAGCCCGCTGCAGCCTATGCCCTGGATGAAGCGCAGCAGCACCAGCGACTGGAAATCCTGCACCAGCGCGCAGCCCAGCGAAGTGACGATAAATATGGCAAGGCTGGCCATCACCACCGGGCGGCGACCAAAACGGTCTGACAAGGTGCCCGGCACCAGTGCCCCGAGCCCCGCGCCCAGCAGGAATACGCCGATCACCAGCTGGCGCGAATTGGGATCGCCGCTACCCAGATCCTGGCTGATCACGCCGAGCGCCGGCAACATTGCATCGATCGCCAGCGCCTGCAGCGCCTGCAAAAGTGCCATCATTGCGACAAATTCGCGCTCGCCCAATGGCGGGCGAGTCGAGGTTTCCGGGGAGGAGGCCATCCATTGCCTTTGGGGCAAAGGATGGCCGATGGCTAGAGCCAGTCCCGGTTAAATCGTCCCCGCCTTGAGGAATTCGCTGGCATGATGCGCCGCCCGTGCGGACAGCGCCATATAGGTCAGCGACGGGTTTTGGCACCCGGACGAAGCCATGGCCGCGCCATCGGTGATGAACAGGTTGGGCACTTCATGCGCCTGGTTGTACTTGTTGAGCACTGAAGTCTTGGGATCCTTGCCCATGCAGGCCGTGCCCATTTCATGGATGGCGAGACCCGGATCGCCGGGTTCCTTGGCCACGGAAATAACGATCCCGCCCGCCGCCTTCATCATCGCCTGGCCATCCTCGAGAATCTGCTTGCTCATCGCCCGCTCATTGGGGCCATGCTGGCAATTGACCTCGACCACCGGGATGCCCCACTGGTCCTTTTTGGTCGGGCTCAGCGTCACCCGGTTATCCGGATTGGGCAGCATTTCGCCGAAACCGGAAATGTAGCTGAACCACGGCCCCAGCTTGCGCGCCCGCGCCTTAAGTTCTGCGCCGATGCCCGGCTGCCCCATCCCGGCGCGCCAGCCCATGCGGCTGACCCCGCCCTGATAGCCATAACCGCGCACGAAGCCGTCTCCTGCTTCGGTGACATTGCGGAAGCGCGGAATGTAGAGCCCGTTGGGGCGGCGGCCGTGATAAAAGCTGTCCTGCGGCCCACCGGGAAAAATGCCAGCAACCGACAGCGCAAACAAGTGGTCCATCAGGTTACGCCCGACCATGTCCGAACCATTGGCCAGCCCGCGCGGCATGGCTTCCGACTTCGAATTGAGCAATATCTGCGCGGTGCCAATGGTCGAGGCATTGAGGAAGACCACCTTGGCCTCGAAGGTCTTGCCGGCCCTGGTGTTCTGATCGATCGTGCGCACCCCGGTGACCTTGCCGGTCTTGGGGTCATGGATCACCGAGTGGACGATCTGGTCAGTAATGATCGTCAGGTTGCCGGTGCGCTCGGCAGCGGGCAGCGATGATGACAGGCTCGAATGATAGGCGCCATAAGAGCAGCCGCGATCGCAAAGCGATCGGGCCTGGCATGACGTGCGTCCAAGCTCCTCATGATGCGGCTGCGCCACCGATAGGTTGGCAGTGCGCCCAGGAATGACCTTGCGGGTCGGGAAGGCTTTCTCGACGCCGGCCTTGAACATCAGTTCGCCGTCGTTGAGGCCGAAGGCCGGCAGGAATTCGCCATCGGGCAGCTGCGGCAGGCCTTCCTTTGATCCGGCAACGCCAATGAATTTCTCGACATGGCTGTACCACGGGGCGAGGTCGTCATAGCGGATCGGCCAGTCAGAGCCGTGGCCGTCAGTGGCATTTGCCTCGAAATCCTGCGCGGACAGGCGATAGGACTGGCGCCCCCACATGATCGAACGGCCACCGAGGTGATAGCCACGAATCCAGGCGAAGGGCTTGCCCACCGGTGTTTCATAGGGGTTTTCATCATCCTTGACCCAGTATTGCTGCGTCGGCGCGGTGATGAACGAATCCTTCTGGATCTTGTAGTGGCGCGCGAGGTCTTCCTCGGGAACCATGCCGGCATTGGGCACTTCCCAAGGGCGCAGACCGTCGGTGTAGCTTTCACCGTGCACCATGTTGCGCCCGCGCTCGATTACCAGGACCTTGAGGCCCCGTTCGCACAATTCCTTGGCGGACATGCCGCCGCTCATGCCGGAGCCGACTACGATTGCATCGAACATATTGCGTCGCTCCTGCGCTTAAAACATGCCCAGCCCGCCGGTATTGCGGGTCTCGGGGGTTACCTTGACGGATGGGGTCCAGCCCCCGGGCGAATGCTCGTAAACCAGCTCGGTGGTGAGCGCTTCCTCGGAATAATAGTAGAGCAGGATGATCAGCTCGCGCAGCTTGGCATAGCCAGGGTCGGCCACGGCCGGGCCCGCCATCATCGCGACCATGCCCTTGAGCCCGCGCGTGTCGGGCACGCTCTTGAGTGCGGCGATGTCGTATGGGGTAAGCAGCGCCTTGCGCTGATCAGGCGTGAGCGCGGCAAAGCCCTTCTTTTCCTGCGCCATGGCCGCATCATTGATCTTGGTGAGCGCGCCGACCAGCTCGACCTTGCGCTGCGGCGAGGCCCAGTTGAGCAACAGCGCATCGAACTTGGCCGGAACGTGGGCACCCAGCGCGCCGGGGGTATCGGTCTGCGGGATTATCGTATCGGCGACCGCGCTCAGCAGGGTCAGACGGGCAGGCGTGAGGAAGCGCCGTGCGCCCCGTGCTGTCCCCCGTGCCACTCTGGCCAGCGCCTCGCCGGGTACGGCCGCCGCGCCGAGCAGCCAGGCCGCGCGTTCGATCAGCGTGCGCCGGTCCATAAGCGATAGTGCAGTCATCGGCAGGATCCTTTCGAACTTGGCAGTGTCTGTCGCTGCCACGGATTTGGTTCACTATGCAAACGATTTTTGGTCAGACCAATTTGGGCTTGGCCAATTCAGCCAGCGGCCCAGCAATCGCGGATCAACTGATAGCCTTCGCTATAGACTTCCTCCGGGCTGGCAAAGAAATCGCGCCATACTCTGGTCGCCGCCGCCAACTCAGGCACACCGCGCCCGAAAGCCTCAATGGTCAGCCAGCCGTCATAGCCGAGCGCCTTGAGCGCCGCGATCGTCTCGCGGATCTTGGCGTGGCCGCGACCCGGCGTGCCGCGATCGTTCTCCGAAATATGGACATGGGCAAGGTTGCCCGAGGCATGGAGAGCGTGAAGCGCGGCAATCGGGTCCTTCTCCTCGATATTGGCGTGGAAGGTATCATAGAGGATGCCGATGCCGCCCTCACCCACCCGCGCTGCATAGGCAATTGCCTGTTCGCAAGTGTTGAGCAGGTAGGCCTCGAAGCGGTTGAGCGGCTCCAGCCCGGCAATGATCCCGGCAGAGCTGAGCAGCGGCAGCACCTTCCGGTGAACCTCGGCGCAATGCTCCAGTTCGGCTTCGCTCGGTCGGTCGCCCGAAAACACGCCCAATGGCTGGAACCACGGCCCGGCCATGACCTGCCCGCCAAGAATGGCGGTGCAATCGATCACGCGGCTGAGATGATCGAGCCCCCGGCCCCGCGCCGCGCTATCCGCCGAAAGCGGACTGTGCGCCTCGTCGGGGATGAGTGCGACAACTGTGCGCTCAAGTCCAATGTCATCGAGCACGCCCGCCAGCCATCGATAGTGGCTTTCGTCGCTCACATCGAACACCGGGATCTCGACACCGTCGAACCCGGTCTCCTTCAGCGCGACGAGCGCGGGCACGTGTTCCTCGACGACGTGCCCGGTCCACAGCAACATGTTCATGCCGATTTTCATGGGGTTCAGGCTTTCCGGTTATTGCGTTCGAGCAGCCACACGACTGCGAAGATGAAGAACAGCACCAAGGGGATCACCGCCACGGACTGGAACGATGCCTGCGCCGCGCTGGCCTCGTTGCCGCCGACCGCGAGCTTGGCCTGGTCATAGATCGCACCGATGCGGGGCAGCACGAAATAGATCGAGAGCGCCCCGGCAAAACCGATCAGGCCGATGCCCCAGGGTCCACTCTTCGGGAAGCGCCGCGCGGCAGCCGCCAGCATGGTCGGCCACATGAAGCAGACGCCTACTGCCCACAGCGTCGCCGCAATCAGCGCGGTGGCAGGCGAATTGGCAACACCCAGCAGCCAGAGGCCGAGCGCGGCCGGAAGTGTGCACATGCACAAGAGGCCGACATCAGTGAAGCGGTGCTCAAGCGGCCCGGCGAAATGCCGCATCACGAACATGATCGCCGAAACATAGACCAGCAGCAGAATGCCCGACATGCTCACCGTGGCGCTGAGCGCGACATTGACCCATGCGCCTGGCCCCAATTCGGCGGCAGCAGTCAGCAGCATGATCGCAAAGAATGTCCAGAAGCTGATCCGCTTGAACGGTTCGGCCATCATCTCGCCAAAGCTCACGCCCTTGACCGCGCTCTCGGTTTGCGGAAACTCGTGGCGCAGCGCCCACAGGCCAAATACCACGCCCGGCACTATGCTCATCACCACCAGCACCCGCCAGCCGACCACGTTCTGGTCAATCAGGAAATAGCTCAGCAGCCCGCCGATGATCAGCCCAAACGGCCACCAGGCGTGCAGCGAATTGAGCTTGCCGGTTTTGTCGCCGGGATAGATCGTGGTGCACAGCGGGTTGATCGAGCCTTCGGTCGCACCCCAGGCGAGGCCCCAGACGACCATGCCGATGTTGAGCAAGGTGTTCATCGAAGCATAGTCCGCGGAATTGGCCGCGAGCAGGGTCAGCACCGGGCCGGCGATGAAACACAGCGAGGCAAACAGGATCACTCGCTTGGCTCCGAACCGGTCAAGGAACGGGCTGATCACCAGCAGGCTCAGCGCAAAGCCGAGGAACGAATTGCCCAGCGCCCCGCCGATCAGCTCGCCAGCATGGGCGGCGTCGTGCGGATCGAACAGTTCTGCCTTGATCGCCTTGGAGGCCCCGGCGCGCACAGCATTGGCAAAGGCGGCGGTGAACAGCGCCAGCACGCTGATCCAGAACAACGCCTTGTGGTTGGCCGGTGGGCCTGCATGGTCTTTCATATGTGCTCCCCCTTCTGATTATTATTGTCAGGCAAGACCCAGCGCCTTGCGGATCGTTTCCATGTCAGCCCCGGTCCCGGCGAAGTCGTCAAAGGCCTTGTCGGCCTTGCGGATCATGTGCCGTGCGATGAACGGCGCACCTTCGGCGGCGCCTTGTTCGGGATGCTTGTAGGCGCATTCCCATTCGAGCACGGCCCAGCCTTCATAGCCATGGTGGGTCAGTTTGGTGAAAATCCCGCCGAAATCGATCTGGCCATCGCCCAGCGAGCGGAACCGGCCCGGCCGCTCGGCCCAGCCGGAGTAGGAACCATAGACCCCGGCCTTGCCATTGGGGCGGAACTCGGCGTCCTTGACATGGAAGGCCTTGATCCGCTCATGATAGAAGTCGATGAATTCCAGATAGTCGAGCTGCTGCAGCACAAAGTGGCTGGGATCATAGAGAATGTTGGCACGTGGGTGCTGATCGACGGCATCGAGAAAGCGCTCGAAAGTCACGCCGTCGTGCAGGTCCTCGCCGGGATGGAGTTCGTAGCAGGCGTTGACGCCGTTCTCATCGAACACATCAAGGATCGGCTTCCAGCGGCGACCCAGTTCGGCGAAGGCTTCCTCGACAATCCCCGCCGGACGCTGCGGCCAAGGATAGACCATGTGCCACATCAGCGCGCCCGAGAAGGTCGCATGGCTGGTGCAGCCAAAGCGCTGGCTGGCCTTGGCGGCGAGGTGCATCTGCTGCACGGCCCACTGCTGGCGCGCGGCAGGGTTATTGTGGAACTGCGGCGGGGCGAAGCCATCGAACTGGGCATCGAAGGCTGGATGAGTGGCGACCAGCTGGCCCTGAAGGTGCGTCGAAAGCTCGGTCACTTCGACGCCGTTATCGGCGCAGATGCCCTTTAGTTCATCGACATAGGTCTGGCTCTCCGCCGCCCTTTCGAGATCGAACAGGCGCCCGTCCCAAGTCGGAATCTGCACGCCCTTGTAGCCGAGATCGCCCATGTATTTGGTGATCGAATCGAGCGAATTGAACGGGGCTTCGTCGCTGGCGAACTGCGCGAGGAAGATTGCGGGGCCTTTCATGGTGTTTGATCCTTCAATTGAACTGAAACCACACTCCACCCCACAATCATCCCGTCATGCTGAACTCGTTTCAACATCCATCGGGCCGCACACCCGGCGGCTCGCCCGGCAAACTCAAAGGCGCCGTTCAGGTTCGCCACAGAGAACTGGACCCACGGCACGATGGACCCTGAAACAAGTTCAGGGTGACGGAAATTGGGGAGGGTTCGGATCATTTAAACATTCACCCAGACCGCGCCCTGGCGGCTGGATTCAAGCGCAGCGCGCAGGAAGTTCATGCCCTTCAAGGCATCGTCCATCGTCGCATAGCCGGGTTCGTCATCAGGCGCGGGAGCCCCGCGCAATTGCTCGCCGAAAGCGCGGTAGATATTGGCGAAGGCCTCCAGATACCCTTCCGGATGCCCACCCGGGGTGCGCTGGATCGCCAGAATATCGCCTGCCAGATAGGCCCGGTTGGCGCCCGCGTGCCATATCTCGCTGGGCTTGTCGCGATAGCCAATACGCATCGTGTTGGGCTCTTCCTGCCGCCAGTGCAGCCCGGCCCCGTCGCAGTAAACATCGATGGCGAGATCGTTGATGTCGCCGACCAGCACCTGACTGGCAGTAAGCGTCCCCTTGCCGCCACCCGACAGGCGAAAAAGCGCCGCGCCATCGTCGTCGATGCGGCGGCCGGGCAGCATGGTCAGCTCGGCGCAGATCGATGTGATCGCCTCGCCAGTAATGAATTCGGCGAGATTGGCGGCATGGGTGCCGATGTCGCCAAAGGCCCCGGCGTCCCCGGACTGCGCCGGATCGACCCGCCAGGCAGCCTGCTTGTTATCGACCAGATCCTCGGCGCGGCTGAGCCAGTCCTGGGTGTATTTCACCGCAACCCGGCGCACTTTGCCGAACTGACCGGACGTCACCAGCCGCCGCGCCTGCTTGACCAGCGGATAGCCGGTGTAGGTGTGCGTCACTGCGATCTTGCTGCCCGTGCGCGCTGCCGCATCGGCGATGGCTTGGGCATGGGCAAGGCTGTCGGCCAGCGGCTTGTCGATGATGACATCGAAGCCCGCTTCCAAGGCCGCAATCGCGGGCGGGGCATGCATGTGGTTGGGGGTGACGATCGACACAGCCTCGATCCGCTCGCCTTCGGGCAGAGTCTTTTCGCACTCGAGCATCTCGGCCCACGAGCCATAGACGCGGGCATCAGGCAGGCCGATCTCGGCACCCGAGGCCTTGGATTTCTCCGGCGTGGAGGAAAAGGCCCCCGCGACCAGCTGCCAGTTCCCCGCAATCGCCGCCGCCGTGCGGTGGACTCCGCCGATGAAAGCGCCCTGCCCGCCGCCGATCATGCCATAGCGGATTGGCTTCATGGTGCCTTGGCTCCAGCAGGAACTGCATCACACTCGCTGCCCTTTTGCCGCGCCGCCCATTCGACTGCGTTGGCGAGCAGAGTTTTGGTCTCCGGTTCGGCAAAAGCCTCGGCGCGGTGACCGAAAGCAGTATAGAGCGTGCGGCCCTTGCCTTGGCAATGCCACCAGGCGACCGGATGATCCGCACCCATGCGCAGATCCTTGCCGAGCGGCCCAACCGGCTTGTAGGTCTTCTCGTCGACTGTCGCGATCACGCCATAGCCCTTGCCACGCGGCGATTTTTCGAAGGAATACCATTCCTCGGTGCGCTGCCACGCGGCAGGCAGCCCGGCGCTGACAGGATGTGCCTTGTCGTCGAGGTTGACTGTTGCCTGCTGGAATTGTGGGCTCAGCGTATGCATGGTGAACTTCGCTCCGATCAGCTCATTCTGATACCACGGCCAGCCTTCATGCGAACTGTCGCCCGCTGCATGCAAGCCGACAAAGCCGCCGCCATTCTCGATGAAGCTCTGCAATGCCGCTTGTTGCGGCGCCGAAAACAGATCGCCGCTGGCATTGTTGAAAACTACCACATCGAAGCGCGACAGGATTTCCGGATTGAAAGCCGCGCCGTTTTCGGTCTGGAAATAGCCCCAGCCCTTGTCTTTGGCCAAGCCGGCAAAGAAGGCATTGCCGGCCGGAATCGATTCTTCGTGGCGGAAGGCGTTGGTCTTGGAAAAGACCAGTATGGATGGGTGCTTGATATCGGCAGGGATCGCGGGCGGAGCCGTTTCATGGACATGCAAGCCGCCCAGAAAGACTCGCTGGACAGTATCCCAGTTGCGGATCAGACCTATCGTGAATAGCACCAGCAATGGCAGCACGACCCACAGGAACAAGCGCTTCAGCCACTTTAACACGTTCGGTTTCTCCCCCGCCCTGACCAGACTCGCAGTCTACAGGTTGACAAGCAGGCCGTCTCTCTAGCAATTGGTCAGACCAGAGGCAATTGGCTTCGCCTGAAGTTTCGACCATTGGAGCCACCTGACATGTTTCTCGGCATCGACATCGGCACTTCCGGGGTCAAGGCTATTGTTCTCGACGAGCATGGGGCGCTGGCCGGGCAAGGCAGCGCACCGCTCACTGTTTCGCGCCCGCATCCGCTGTGGTCCGAGCAGGATCCGGGCGACTGGTGGGCGGCGACCTGTGCAGCGGTAAAGGCCATCGACCCGGCGCTGCGCCATTCGGTGCGCGCAATCGGCATCGCGGGCCAGATGCACGGTGCAACTGTGCTCGATTCGGCAGATCGGGTGCTGCGCCCGGCAATCCTGTGGAACGATGGCCGCGCCCATGGCGAATGCGCCGAACTGGAAGCGGCAGTCCCGTCGCTACACGCGATCACCGGCAATCTCGCCATGCCCGGCTTCACTGCACCCAAGCTGCTGTGGCTGCGCAAGCTTGAGCCGGAGCTGTTTGCGCGGGTGGCCAAGGTACTGCTCCCCAAGGACTATGTTCGCCTGAAAATGACCGGTAATGCGGCGTCCGATCTGTCCGACAGCGCAGGCACGCTGTGGCTCGATGTGGGCAATCGCGCTTGGAGCGAGGAAGTTCTCGCAGCCTGCGGGCTGGGCGTAGAGCATATGCCGAGCCTCCACGAAGGCAGCGAAATCACCGGCATGCTGCGCGCTGAAGTCGCGACCGACTGGGGCATGGATGCGGTGCCTGTCATTGCAGGCGGCGGCGATAATGCGGCAGGTGCGGCGGGCGTCGGCGTGGTCAAGGATGGCGATGCGCTGCTGTCGCTGGGCACTTCGGGCGTGATCTTCGCCGCGACAAACATGTTCCGCCCCAATCCTGCGGGCGCCGTCCATGCCTTCTGCCATTGTCTGCCCGGCCTGTGGCACCAGATGAGCGTGCATCTTTCCGCCGCCAGCTGCATCGACTGGGTCGGCAATCTGACTGGTGCCAGCGGCCCTGCCGAAGTCTTCGCCCGCGCCGAGGCGGCAGGATCTGGCGGCAGCGAGCTGTTCCTGCCCTATCTCTCGGGCGAGCGCACACCGCACAACGATCCGCATATTCGCGGCGCTTTCCTTGGCCTGGATAACGAGACCGACGCCGGGCGGCTTTCCGCCGCCGTGCTCGAAGGCGTCGCCTTTGCCCTGGCCGATGGCATCTCTGCACTGCGCGCTGCGGGCACGCAGATCGAGGAACTGTCGGTCATCGGCGGCGGCGCGCGTTCGCGCTATTGGGGGACGATCATTGCCGCCGCACTGGATGTGCGGCTGGTCTATCTCGATGGCGGCGAGGTCGGCCCGGCGCTGGGCGCAGCGAAACTGGCGCAGATGGCTGTGACTGGCGCGAGCGCTGCCGAAGTCTGCAACCGGCCTCCTGTGGCCCATGTGATCGAACCCGACAGGCTGCTCGCCGAGCGGCTTGCACCAAACCTCGCCAAATTCCGCGCGGCATATCCCGCGCTCAAATCCCTATGACGCCCCACCACCCACCGTCATCCCCGCGAAAGCGGGGACCCAACTCCAGCGAGCGAGATGGGTCCCCGCTTTCGCGGGGATGACGAATATTAGAGAATTGCAGGAGAGTTCAATGTCCGACTATTTCGCCCCTTTCGACAACGTGCGATACGAAGGCCCAGAGTCCAGCAATGACCTCGCCTATCGCTGGTACGACAAGGACCGCATGGTGCTGGGCAAGCGCATGGAGGACCACCTGCGCTTCGCCGTCTGCATGTGGCACACCTTCTGCTGGCCGGGCAGCGACGTGTTCGGCGCGGGCACCTTTAGCCGCCCCTGGCACGCCGGCCCCAACGATGCCGGCAGCGCTGCCGACAAGCGCACCAACGCACTGAGTTTCGTCGAGAAGCTCGATGTGCCGTTCTATTGCTTCCACGATGTCGATGTCATGGCCGATGCCGAAGATGCCTCCGCCTTCCGCGCCAGCTTCGCCGAAGCAGTCGATCATCTCGAAATGCTGCAGGCGCAGCATGGCCGCAAGTTGCTGTGGGGCACCGCCAACCTGTTCAGCCACCCGCGCTATATGGCAGGCGCGGCGACCAATCCCGATCCCGAAGTCTATGCCTGGGCCGCGATGCAGGTGCGCGATTGCCTTGAGGCCACCCACCGCCTCGGCGGCGCGAACTATGTGCTGTGGGGCGGGCGCGAGGGCTATGACACGTTGCTCAACACCGAAATTGCCACCGAACAGGAAAACTTCGGGCGGTTTCTCTCCCTCGTGGTCGATCACAAGCACCGCATCGGCTTTACCGGCACGATCCTGATCGAGCCCAAGCCGCACGAGCCGACCAAGCACCAGTACGATTTCGATACCCAGACCGTCTATGCCTTCCTAAAGCGCTTCGGGCTGGAGAACGAGGTCAAGGTCAACATCGAGGCCAACCACGCGACGCTTTCCGGCCACACTTTCGAGCACGAATTGGCCATGGCCCGCGCGCTCGGCATCTTCGGTTCAATCGACGCCAACCGCGGCGATCCGCAGAACGGCTGGGATACCGACCAGTTCCCTAATTCGGTCGAGGAAACCACGCTGGCGATGCTGGAGGTGATCCGCGCGGGCGGCTTCACCACCGGCGGCTTCAATTTCGACGCCAAGGTGCGCCGCCAGTCGATCGACGCAGCGGACCTGTTCCACGGCCACATCGGCGGTATCGACACCATCGCCCGTGCGCTGCTGCGTGCCGAGGCGATTGTGGCGGATGGCCAGCTCGATAGCTTCCGCGCGGCACGTTATGCCGGCTGGCAGAGTGAGCTGGGCAAGCTGGTCCACGCGCCTTCGACAACGCTGGTCGATCTGGCCGAACACGCCATCCAGTCCAACCGCGCGCCCGAACCAAAGTCAGGTCGGCAGGAGTGGTGCGAGAATCTGGTAAACCGCTTCTGATCAGTAAGCGAAGAGCCCTGCCCCTAAGTTCAGGGTGACGGGCCAAGGGCCTTGTGGTCGTAAGCAAAAGTCGTTGCCGCACTGGATCGACAGCGCCGCTTTGGCATGGCAAGGAAGCGGTCCATGCCAAGTGTGGCAGGACCAATTGGGAGCGGCTGAACCACATGTTGCACGAACTAACTTCCGATCAGGACATGCTCCGCGATACCACGGCCCGGTTCCTGTCCGACCGGGTGCCGCTGAGCAAAATGCGCAAGGACCGCGATCATCCGGCCGGCTTCGATCCCGCCTACTGGACCAGCGGCGCCGAACTTGGCTGGACCATGCTTCTGGTCAGCGAGGAAGACGGCGGAGGCTCGGTCAGCGGCAATGGCGCGGCCGATCTGGCGCTGATCGCCTATGAATTCGGCAAACACGCCGCGCCCGGGCCTTTGGTGGACTGCAATGTCGTCGCCTCGGCGCTTTCGGGCCAGACCGGCGATCTGCAAAGCGCGGTGTTGCAGGGCCTGCTGTCTGGCGCGGACATTGCCACCTCGTGCCTCGGCGCCGCGCCGTGGATGCAGAGCGGCAGCGAAAGCATCTCGATCCGCCGCGATGGTGACGACCTGGTGATCGATGGCACAGTGCTGCCGGTCGAATCGGCGGCGCAGGCGAGTTACCTGCTGGTGACGGGCATGAGCGAAGGCGGCATGACCCAGGTGCTGGTCCCCGCCAATGCCGAAGGCGTCACGATCAAGCCGCTCAAGGCCATCGACGTGACGCGGCGCTTTGGCAAAGTCAGTTTCGCCGGGGTGCGCGCGCCTGCCAGCGCGTTGGTCGGCGCATTCGGCGGCGCCGACGCGGAAGTCGCGCGGCAGATTCAGGTCGCCGCCGTCATCCTCTCCGCCGAATCGGTCGGCGCGATGGACGCCGCCTTTGATATGACCGTCGACTGGGCTTTCAACCGCTACACCTTCGGCCGCGCGCTCGCCTCCTATCAGGCGCTGAAGCACCGCTTCGCCGACATGAAATCATGGCTCGAAGCCAGCCACGCGATCAGCGATGCCGCCGCCGAGGCCGTCGGCAAGGGAGATGGCAGCGCCGCTGAGCTGGCGAGTGCCGCCAAGAGCTACATCGGCGTGCAAGGCGTCGAACTGGCGCAGGACTGCGTGCAGATGCACGGCGGCATCGGCGTGACCTATGAGCACGACCTCCACTTCTTCCTCCGCCGGGTCACGCTCGATGCGCTGCTCTATGGCACCCCGGCAGACCACAAGCGGCTGATTGCAGCCATGCAGATCAATCAGGAGATGGCAGCATGAGCGACGAGATCGAAAGCGTCGAAGATTTCCGGACGCGCGCACGCGCATGGATCAAGGCCAATCTCGGCCCGGTTCAGGGTTGGGATCTGAGCCAGCATTGCGAAGACGACGATGAAGAGCGGGAAGCCGTCGCCCGCGACCGCGCCCTGCAGCGCAAGCTGTTCGACGCCGGTTTCGCCGGGATCTGCTTCCCCAAGGAATATGGCGGCCAGGGCCTGACCCCCGATCACAACCGCGCCTTCAACGAAGAGCTGGCGGGGCACGAATATGCCTCACGCTTCGCCGTCCCCACCTTCAGCCCCTGCGCCTCGACCCTCCTCGAATTCGGCACGGCGGAGCAGAAGGCGGCGCACTTGCCCGCAATCCTCAAGGGCGATGAAGTCTGGGTGCAGCTGCTCAGCGAGCCCGGCGGCGGCTCGGACGTAGCCGGGATCACCACCGGAGCAGTGCGAAACGACAAGGGCGACTGGATCCTCAACGGCTCCAAGGTCTGGACCTCGCGCGCCTGGTGGGCCGACTGGGGCCTGATCCTGGTGCGCACCAACTGGGATGTGCCCAAGCACACCGGCATGAGCGTGTTCATCATGCCGCTGCACCAGCCGGGCGTCGAAATCCACCGCATCGAGCGGCTCAACGGCGAGAGCGAAGCCTGCCAGGAATTCTTCACCGACGTGCGCATCCCCGACAGCGACCGCATGGGCGAAGTCGACGCTGGTTGGACCATCGGCCAGCGCTGGATGTATCACGAGCGGCTAGGGCACAATTCGCCCTATGTTTGCCACCCGATCGGCCAGCGGAAGGCCGGGGGACCTGCCGAGCCTTCGACCGTCGCGCTGGCTCGCCGGTCAGGCCGGATCGATGATCCCGCCGCGCGCGAGCTGATCGGCGAGCACCGCGCACTGGGCATCGTCACCCAGCAACTGTCGCACCGCATCGCCAGCGCCGCTGCATCGGGCAAGGGCAACACCGACATGTCGTCGATCGACCGGGTGTTCCGCGGCGTCGCCAGCGCCCGGCGTGCAACAATTGCGTTTGAACTCGCCGGAGCCACGGCCAGCGTGTGGGACGAGGACGAGGAAGGCGCGACTGAAGCGGTGGGGATGAACTTCCTGATGCGCCAGGTCGGCAGCATTGGTGGCGGTACCACTGAAATCTCGCGCAATGTCGTCGCCGAGCGCGTACTCGGAATGCCGCGCGAGACATCGGGCGACAAGGGCGTGGCCTTCCGCGATATTCAGCGCGGGCCGAAGCGGGGGTGATTGGGCTGCTCCTCTCCCCTTGCCGGAGAGGATAGCGAGAGCTTGTCCCGCAGGGACTAGCGACGCTTGGAGAGGGGGGCCTAGTTCTGCTCCGCGCCCCTCTCCAACTTCGGCTAGCGAACAAGTTCGCAAGCCTTCGTATCCTCTCCCGCAAGGGGAGAGGAGTGGGCGGTGGGAATTTTGCAAGGTCGATAATGACCGGATGAGGAGCCTGAAATGCTGAACAACCTACCCGAAAAGTGGGACCTTGAAGCCGATGTCGTCGCCATCGGCTCCGGCATCGGCGGGCTTTCCGCTGCGATCACCGCCCACGATCTGGACGCCAGTGCGATCGTGCTGGAACGTTCCGAACAGGTCGGCGGAGTCACGGCGCTGTCGATGGGCGAGGTCTGGGTGGCAGGCAACCATCATGCCGCCGCAAAGGGCATCGAGGATTCTGTCGACAGCGGCTATCGCTACCTCAAGCGGCTGTCGATGGACTATGGTAGTGATCTCGCCATCCTCAACATCATCGCTCACGCTCGCGAGGCGCTGAAGTATTTCGAGGACAAGATCGGCCTGCAGATGGCCGTCATCACAGACTGCCCGGACTATTATTACACCGTCACCAACGATGCCGTCGCCGAGGGCCGCATGCTCGAAGTGGTGCCTTTCCCCGGCGAGACGCTCGGCGAATGGCAGCCCAAGACCCGGCTTTCGCCGCAGATGCCCTATGGCCTCACCCACGACGACATGCTGCGCGGCGGCGGGGTCGCCAACATGATGAAATGGGATTTCACCCTAATGGGCGAGCGGCTGACCAAGGACGAGCGCTGTCTCGGCCCGGGCCTTGCCGCCTATTTCGTCAAGGGTGCGCTTGATCGGGGCATCCCGCTGATGACCGGCACCAATGCCGAGGAATTGATCGCCGATGGCAACCGCGTTGTCGGTGTGCGGGTGACGCAGGATGGCAAGACACTCTACATCAAGGCCAACAAGGGCGTGCTGGTCGCGGTCAGCTCCTATGAGCAGAACCAGGAACTCAACAAGACGCTGAGCCGCCAGCTTGAGCAGGGCACCATGCTGTTCTCCGGCATCAACGGCGCTAATTTCCGCCTCACCGGGCCGCTCGGAGCGCGCATCGCCTCGGTGCCCGATATCACTTCGCTCGGCATCACCATTCCCGGCGAAGAGGACGAGGAAGGCAAACAATTGTGGCGCAGCGCGCTGCCGGTGATCGGCCAGCCGCACACCATCGTCGTCAACCGCGAAGGCAAGCGCTTCGGCAACGAGGCCTTCTACCGCTCGTTCTACTACAAGATCGACGAGATCGATGGCGCCAGCCAGTCCCACCCCAACATGCCCTGCTGGGTGGTGATCGACAGCCAGGTGCTCGAGAAATACCCCTTCGCCTCGCTCACTCCCGGCATGGACTGGCCCGAAGGCCTCGGCTTCAAGGCTGACACGCTGGCCGGGCTGGCCGAGCAGATCGGGATTGATGCCAAGGGCTTCGTGGAATGCGTTGCTGTCTTCAACACAAATGCCGAAAAGGGCCTCGACCCGCTCTTCGGGCGCGGCACTCAGCCGTGGTCAGTGTGGATGTGCGGCGATCCGTTCCACAAGCCCAACGCCAACCTTGGCTCGCTGGTGAAAGCGCCGTTCTATGCCGTCGAGCTGAAACGCATGGGCGGCACTGCGATCCCGGCGACCGGCCTGCTGACGGACCTCCACAACCGCGTCATGGGCTGGGACGACCAGCCGATCGAAGGGCTCTATGCGGCGGGCAATTCGACCGCGCGGATGGAAACCGGCGCGGTGATGCAGAGCGGTATTTCCAATGCCCGCGGCATGACCGGCGGCTGGCTCGCCGCGCGGCACATCTGCGGCGATGCCAGCACCTTGCTGGAGAAGGAAGTGGCGCGGATGGGGATTTGAAGTGTGCCCCTCTCCCCGTCGGGGAGAGGGAAAAGTGCGCAATCACCCCTCGATATCGATCACCGTGCCATCGGGTACAGCCTCATAGAGCGCCTCGATCTCCTCGTTTGACACCGAGATGCAGCCATCAGTCCAGTCCCCCGGCACCCTGCCTGCGGGCCAGTCGTTCGGCTGCCCGTGGATGAAGATCAGCCCGCCGGGACTGCGCCTCTGCGCGCGCGCATAGGCCACGTCCCGCGCATTGGGATAGGAGATGTGCAGCGACAGGTGATAAGCGCTGCCGGGGTTGCCATAGTCGATGGTGTATCGCCCCTCGGGGGTGCGCTCATCGCCCTGGAAGTGCTTGTGGCCCAGCGGCGCATCGCCGAGCTGAATGCCATGAATGACATAAACCGCCTGCCCGGCTGAATAGAGCGTCATCTCCCGCGCCGATTTGACGACGCGGATATAGTCAATGTCGGGCAGGGTCAGCGGCACCTCCGCTTGTGCCGCACCAGCACTCAAGCAAAGGACCAGCGCAATGACCGAGCGTAGGGACTGGTGCTTCGACAAGCTCAGCATGAGCGGGCCTTTTCGTAAATCCCAAGACCCGCTCGGCCTGAGCTTGTCGAAGGCCATAGGCAAGGCCTGCCCAGCAAACTCAGTCCACGAATGGATCGCGAACCAGGATGGTATCCTCGCGTTCCGGACTTGTCGAGACCAGCGCCACCGGCGTTTCGATCAGTTCCTGCACCCGCTGGATATATTTGATCGCCTGCGCCGGCAGATCGGCCCAGCTGCGCGCTCCGGCAGTCGTCCCGCTCCAGCCCGGCATTTCCTCGTAGACCGGCTCGACACTGGCCTGATCGGCAGCATGGCTTGGGAAATAGTCGAGCAACTTGCCGTTCAGCCGGTAGCCAATGCAGATCTTCACCGTCTCCATGCCATCGAGCACATCGACCTTGGTGAGCGCAATGCCAGTGACCCCGGAGATCGCGCAGGACTGGCGCACCAGCACTGCATCGAACCAGCCGCAACGACGCTTGCGGCCCGTCACTGTGCCAAATTCATGGCCGCGTTCGCCCAGCCGCTGGCCAACCTCGTCTTCCAGCTCGGTCGGAAACGGCCCGGCGCCGACGCGGGTGGTATAGGCCTTGACAATGCCCAGCACGAAGCCGGTGGCATTAGGGCCGAGGCCCGAACCCGAAGCCGCCGTGCCGCTGACCGTGTTCGAACTGGTGACGAACGGATAGGTGCCATGATCGACATCGAGGAGCACCCCTTGCGCACCTTCGAACAGGATGCGGCTGCCCTTCTTGCGGACTTCATTCAGCCGCTTCCATACCGGCTCGACAAATTGCAGCACCGAAGGCGCGATTTCCTTGAGCGCCGCAATCAACGCGGCGCGATCGACCGGGGCTACGCCGAAACCGGCGCGCAGCGCATCGTGGTGCGTGCAGAGGCGGTCAAGCTGCGGCTCGAGGTGATCGAGGTGTGCCAGATCGCAGACCCGGATGGCGCGGCGGCCGACCTTGTCCTCATAGGCCGGGCCAATCCCGCGCCCGGTAGTGCCGATCTTGCCCGCACCCGCCGCCGCTTCGCGCAGGCCATCCAGCTCGCGGTGGATCGGCAGGATCAAGGGGCAATTGTCAGCGATGGCGAAGTTCTCGGTAGTGATCGAGACGCCCTGGCCTTCGAGCTTGGCGATCTCTTCGCGCAGGTGCCACGGATCGAGCACCACGCCATTACCGATCACCGACAAGGTGCCGCGCACGATGCCCGAGGGCAGCAGCGAGAGCTTGTAGGTCTGGTCGCCCACTACCAGCGTGTGCCCGGCATTATGCCCGCCCTGAAACCGCACCACGGCATCAGCGCGGCTGGCCAGCCAGTCAACAATCTTGCCCTTGCCCTCATCGCCCCACTGGGCGCCGATAACGGTGACATTGGCCATGGATACGCGTCTCCACCTGCCAGGTGGCCCCGGCACGCCCTTCGACAGGACTCGGCGTGGGGGTGGGACGGTGTGGGGCCGGAAGGGCCCGGAATGCGGCTGTGCCCCTAGAGGCGTAAACAGGGAGGAGTCAAGCGCGAGTGCAGCCCCGGGATCAAGCCATGGTGCTGATCGCCAATGCCACCGGGGAACTGCCATAGACTTGCGTGAGCTTGTAGAGTGTGAGGATGGCCTTGTTTTCGTCAGGCAGGTTGAAAGCGGCGATTTCTGCGACCAGCAGCGCTGGATCGTCCTGTCGCAGCGACTCGTGACAAACCGTGTTGCAGACTTGCGGAAGGGTGGTCAGAACCGCCGCTGGAGGGATTTTTGCCAGCTCCAGCACAATCGCCTTGTCGAGCGGCTTCGAGGTCCGAATTGTCTTTCCCAGGGCGTCGACAGCGGTTGCCAGGGTATGCTCGCCAACGATGTTGAGCAGCGCCAGACCCATGACAAGCGCTTTGGTGTCGTCGGTGATATCGGTCCGCTGCTGCAACTGCGCGATCTGTTCGTCGAGTGCTTTCTGTTCGTCCTCGGAAACGTTCTGCATCAGGTTGAAGCAGATCGCCGGCAGGGCGGAGCGGGTGGCCGCTTAGTTGAAACGTAAGGGGCTGACATGAAACGATATGGGACGCTTACTCTGAGGGCTTCCCCCTCTTTTTCCCCCTTTTGGAATTGGCTTAGACGGAAATCATATCGCACCTGCTGAATTGCTTCAACCGTGCAGCTAAAGCATTGCCCCATCACGGCCTTGGCCAAATCCGCACACTTGGTTGTGTAGCTTGGCGACAAGTTTTCCCATTGCATTCGCCATTTTCGATCTTTGCCAGCCAACCCTAGATCGACGCTACCAAGGCCATATTTCGCTTTGATCGTGCCCATGGCCAGCTTCAGTCCATAATCATGTGTGGCAATGGCATCGAAGAGCGATAGTGGTGCCGATCCCTTTGCTGTCAAATCCAGCAGCAGCACACCAGCTTTCTTCCATGCGAATCCATCACGCCAGATCCGGTCTAGGATGCGTGTTGCAGCGCCTGTGATAGCTCTGGCGTCAGATGTTGGCTGGTTGAAGGTCACAGAGCCTGACAGGGATTTCTGGGCGGCGTTGGGGTTAAATGGATCGGTCCTGACAAAAACCTGCATCGCACCTGCTACCTGATCCGCTGCACGAACTTTCTCAGCAGCACGGTCAGCAAAGCTCATCAACGCATCATGGACCTGAGCCTTGTCGGTGACGGTCTCTCCAAAGCTTCGGGTGCAGCAGGTGGTCTGTTTCGGTTGTGGCTGGTCTTCCAAGGCATGACAGACATAGCCTCGTAGCTCGTGTGCAGTCCTAAGCCCCACCACACCCATGCGCTGCCTGATCCATCCATCTTGGGCATGGGCAAAATCGTGGGCACTTGCGATGCCCCGCTCTTCAAGCATTTGTGACCATCGACGACCAACGCCCCACACATCAGAAATGGGCGTTTTCCGTAAGGCGGCATCGATCCATTCAGGATGATGGACTAGATCGATCACACCACGAGCTTTGACAGATTTCTTCGCGAACCTGTTCGCCAGTTTGGCCAGCGTCTTGGTTGGTCCGACACCGATGGAGACAGGAATGCCAGTCCATTGGTACGTGCTTTGACGAAGGTTCCTGCACCATGCTGACAGGTCAGGCACACCCAGATTGTCTAGATCGAGGAAGCATTCGTCTATGCTGTAAACCTCGTGGCTGGGCGCATTCGATCCAAGCGTGGTCATCACCCTTTCGGAGATATCGCCATAGAGCGCATAATTGGAGGAGCAGACCGCAACCCCATGCTCTTCCACCAGATCACGAATTTTGAAAAGTGGAGCGCCCATGCCGATACCGATGGCCTTGGCTTCCTGCGATCTTGCTATGACGCATCCGTCGTTGTTCGACAGGACCACCACTGGCTGATTTTTGAGGTGGGGGCGGAACAGGCGTTCACAGGAAGCGTAGAAGTTGTTGCAGTCCACCAGCGCAAAGGTGGCCATCAGCGTCCACAATGCCGCCGAATGCTATGGGTCACGACACCCCAAATTTCACTGTCAGCACCATCAAGGCGCATCACAGGATAATCGGTGTTCGCTGGTACCAGCAACCATTCCTTGCCGGACTGCTGAAGCCTTTTGACAGTCAATTCGCCATGGATCGAAGCAATGACGATATCATCAGATTTGGGGCTTACGCTCCTGTCGATGACAAGAAGGTCACCGTCGAAAATTCCTGCATCTTTCATGGATTCACCGGATGCACGGACAAAGAATGTTGCCGCTGGCCTACGAACCAGATGCTCGTTCAGATCGAGTTTGCCTTCAATGTGGTCATCGGCAGGGGATGGAAATCCGGCAGGAACGCTGGACGAAAAGACGCACAGTCGAAGCTTTGACGGGGAATCGGTGAATTTGAGAGTGTTGGCTGGAAGGGCTGACATGATGGAACATATAAGGAACATGTTCACGTGATTCGTCAATGGGTGGCCATCACAAGCAGCATGTGACGTGTGTGGAAAAGAGACGGCTGGCAGTTCATTTCCATCCAAAATGGAGATAATCCACTCCGATATGGACGGAGCCTTCACCTACCTTGCAGCCGCAGCTTTCGCACTCGTGCAAGGTTCACCGAATGTCACAGACGGTGACACCATCCGGATTGGTGAAACACGCATAAGGCTTGAAGGCATTGATGCGCCGGAAATGTCACAGCGATGCACCCGAGGAGATGGTTCAGGTTGGCAATGTGGCGAGGCAGCGAAAGCGGCATTGATCCAGAAGGTCGGCAACCAATCTGTGCGCTGTGAGATTTCTGGCACTGATCGATATGGCCGTTCACTCGGTACCTGCTGGTCGGGGGCGATCAATCTGAACCAGTGGCTCGTCGGATCAGGATGGGCTGTGGCTTATCGCAGGTACTCCATGCGCTACGTGACGGATGAGCGGATGGCACATGGTCAACGGTTGAACATCTGGAATGGTGGTTTCGAGCCACCGTCAGATTATCGTGCTGCAGAAAGGCAGGGACGTTGAGGGAATAGCGATCCCTCAACGACACCGGTGACATGGTCATTGTAAAATCTTATTGACCCAACTGTCTAGCAAAGACCTCGAATGACGGCTTAGCTGAAGCAAAGTTGGAAACTAATGCCCACATATTCAGAATTCGAACTTCACTCCCTGTCTCAACGATGGTGTAAAAATACGTAAATCTCTGCCCACTCGTTTCACCAGTTACTTCAAAAGATGCGGCTTTGTGTCCGTTAATTTCGAAATAGCGCACTTCGCTTTTGGAAGCATTTTTCAATGCGGTAGCTTGTATAGCCCTGCGCCCTTCAGCAAACATCTTAAAATCAGAAACGTCTGAGCGATTGTTTGGGAAATACAGCAAACCACCATCAAAAGCACCATTCAGAGCATAAAGCGTTGCCCCAACAGCTTTCAATGTGTCTGGTACTGGTTGATTAACCCATCCATCCGTCAAGATTGGTTTGAATGTAGGCTTGCTGGCAATGTTGGCTGTCCCTTGCGAAACAGAATCTCCCGTACTTGATAGAGACTGCGGTGTGCTGGTAGTGCTAGGCCGTGTGGACGAATTTGATCAAGCATAGTCCTGCTGCGAAGCTTACGATTGACCGGAAGTTTTCAGCAGTCTTTTCGCATCGCAGAGCGACCCGCTTGAAGCGCTTCAGTTTTCCGAAGCCCTGCTCGATGCGCCCGCGCGCCTTGTAGAGTGTCTTGGCGAAGAAGGTTGGCTGGTTCTTTTCGTTGGCCTTGTAGGGGATAACCGGAGCGATACCACGCGCCCTTGCCGCAGCCCGGTTCGCCTTGCTGGAATAGCCTTTGTCAGCGATGGCAGCGCGCGGGGTGATGTCTGGCCCGATGTCGAGCAGGGTCTCGAAGTGGGGGCAGTCCGAGGCTTCGCCGCCGGTCAGATCGAAAGCGATCAGGTCTCCGCAACCGTCTGATTTTCCGTGGATTTTGGTCGTAAACCCGCCCTTCGAGCGACCGAGTGCCTGGCCTTTCTGCCCCCTTTTGCGCCTGCCGCCGAAACATGCGCCCGCACGATCGTGGAATCGAACATCTGGATTAGATGTGCCGACGGGCTCATCGCAGCCAGCGTGTCGAAAAAAGCCTCGAACACCCCAGCCTTGCTCAGCCGAGAGAACCGCTTCCACACCGTGTTCCAGTCGCCGTATTCCTTCGGAAGCGCCCGCCAGCGCACGTTCTCCACCGTGAAAAAATGCAGCGCCTCCAGAAACCGCCGGTCGTCCGCCGCCTTGCGGCCCCGACGCGGCAAACACGCCCGGAACACCAGCAATGTGTGCTCCCAATCTTCCTCGCTCATCTTCGTAGACATCGTTCCGACCCTCTCGTTCAGTCGGAACCCTATGAATCACCCCAGATTCATCTTGGGAATCGCAAAATCTCATCTATCCACAATTCGTCCACACGGCCTAGA
>CANJCQ010000048.1 GCA_947473355.1 Sphingomonadaceae bacterium
GGTATGGGCAGCCCCCCCCCAATGTGTCCCCATTCCCCTCGACACGAACGGAAGTTGATTTGATACGACTGAAGCAGAACTGCTCTAGAAATCCAGCCCCAGCGCCGCAAACATATGGAACCCCGCCGCGCCGCCGCCATCCTCGAAGCTGGGCCCGACCGAGGCGAGCAGGCGGAACGGTGCTTTCAGCTGCAAGATCATGCCCAGCCCGAGGCTGGTCGAGCCATTGCCGCCAACCCTCTCCGCGCCCTGCCGGTCAGCCTCAAGACCGATCAGCAACCTTTTGCCCAGATGCCGCGACACGGCAATTCCGCCGGTCCAGTAATCGCGATTGCCCGCGCCCGGATTGATCGCATAGCCGCCGCCGCCGAACACTGACCACGGGCCAGCATCCTTCTGCGCCCAGACCGGCAGGAAGCCAGTGACCTTGCCATGGCCCATGCCGTGGCTGGCGGTGGGCAGGGTCATGCCGGGGAAAGCGGCGATCGAGATCCCGGCCGCCTCGTCATGGTAAAAGCGATACTTGACCGAAACCGCGACATCGCCCGCGCCCCAATGCATGCCCGTATCATCATGGGCAAAGGCCACCGGCAGGCCCAGCGTCATCTGGACGTCCTTTGCCAGCCCGTAATTGATCTCGGCGCCCAGCGATCCTTCGTAATCAATCCCGCGCCCCTCGGCCTCGAACAGCGGCGCGTAGATCTCCCAGTGGCCGGTTTCGGTTGGCTCGGGATCGTCCGTCAGGAAGGGTGGGCCGGCCCAGGCGGTGCCGGGCGCGATCACAGCACTGGCGGCGAGCAACCAGCCGTGTCTAGCCCGCATGGGCCGCCTCAGCCGGGCGTTGCCGGACGAACAGGATCAGTGCGCCAATGGCCACCAGCAGCACCGCCGAAGCGCCCACCCGGCTTAGCTCCAGCCCGCCGCTCGCAACCGGCTTGTCGAGGAAATCGCCGACCACTGCGCCCAGCGGCCGGGTCAGGATGAAAGCCGCCCAGAATAGTGCGACATGGCTGATCGAGGTCCGCCAATAGGCCAGCGCAATCAGCGCGAGCAGCCCTCCGAAGATCACGGCCGAACCCAGATAGCCCAGCGGGCCATCAGCGATCCAGTCGCCCAGCGCCGTGCCCAAAGTCTGCGAGAAAGTGATCGTCAGCCAGTAATAGAGCTCTGCCCGCGGCTCATGCACCGAGCTCACCGAAATCGTGCCCAAGGCCCGGTGCCAGATGAACAGCGACATCAGCACCAGAGCCAGCAGCAGGATTGAGCCGCCCGGATAGCCGATCCCAAGCGAGCGCGTGGCAAAATCGGCCATGGTCGTGCCCGCCGTGGTCGAGGCAATGATCGTCGCCCAATAGAGCCACGGATTGAACCGCCGCGCGCGGATCTGCAGGAACACCATCACGATCAGCGCACTGCCAAAGATGCCGGTGCCGATCAGATAGCCATTGTGCCAGAAGTCCGTCGCGGCATCCTCGGTAGTCTCGCCAAGCCACGACATCGAGACTGCGTCGCCCGCCGTTTCGCCCAGCGTCGTCGCCAGAATTTTGACGATCCAGAAGGCCAGCGTCACCGCCGGAACCTTGGTCAGGGCTGCTTTCATGGTCTCGGAAATCGGACTTCTCCTGCATTGGAGCCGGGTCGATCCAGCCGCAATGTTTCAGCACGATGACAGCGCTCACTAGAAGGCCATCGGCAGCCCGATATGTCGCTGCCAAACCATGTCGCGGTGTGCGATCAATGCGGGATCAGCCGCCGCCGCGATTTCGGGCGTGATATTGGCATAGACCGCGCGCATCTCGGGCGACATCGGGCAGATCGCTTGCGGTTGCGGCTCGATCAGGATGGCAAAGCAGGCCCAATAGACGTCCGCCGCAGTCAGGCTTTTGCCGACCAGATATTCCGATCCAGCCGCGCGGCTGCGTGCAAGCAGGCTGGCAAGTGCTTGCAGAATGGCGATGACCCGCGCGGTGGCAGGTCCGGCCACGCCTTCGCGCACGCCATAGGCCCTCGTCATTACATCGGGGGTCATCATATCCGGCGAACCGCCTGCTTGCAGGCGCGGCCCCGAGCCCATCATCGTCAGCCGCCGCTCCCAGCCAAAGCCGCCGGAGCTGCAGATCTCGGTGCAGATGCCCATCACCGTGATCCGCTCCAGCTCGTCCTCAGGCAGCAGCGAGGGGCCGGAGCCGAGCCGCTCGGCCAGCATCAGGATCTCAATCCAGCCCGCCACGCCCGGCTCGTCGTTATAGACCGCGACCGGCGCATTGCGGAATCCGGTCCATTCGACCAATTTCTCGTTGGCCTGCATGATATGCTGGCGAACCGGCACGAAAGGCACTCCCCGCAATTTGAGCACTGCCTTGGCGGCCTCGCCCCAGGGGCCCGGCGTGCCAGCGCTCAGAGCCAGCCGTAGCCCGGGCATTTCCCGCGCTTCGGCGACTGAAACATAGTCCATGGCGTTTCCTCTCTTTGTTGAAGCGACTATGCCACAATTGATCCGCCTGAAAACAGCGAAGGAAGTGCCATGGACCAACCCCGCGAAGAAGCGCCGCAAACTGCGCTTGCCGAAGCGGTCGAGCGGGTCACCCAGCTCGAGGCCGAACTCGAATCGGCGAGCAATGCCACCACCGCAACCGACGCGCTGGCCCGCGCCCGCGAAGTGCTGCATCGCTGGGTCGATTCGGTGAGCGGCGTGGTCGCCACCCCCGGCGCCGGGCGGGTCGTGCTGATCCACATAGATGGCAGCGAATCGCGCATTGCCTCGCCAAAGCTGCCGATGCTGCTCGCCGAGCCGGTGCGCTGGGAATGACCTGTTCTTGCGGACAGTTTGCCTGACAAGGCATCTGCTGATAACGCCGACTCATCAAGCTGCAACAGGCAGATAAATCCCCGGGAGAATTGCCATGGCCGAAGCCGATATCGACATTAACCGCAAGTTCGAGGCGGAACCGCGCGTAGCCGACTATGTCGTCGATGCCGATGTCCATGTGACCCCGCCGCCAACCTTCTGGGCCGAATATCTCTCCCCCAAATTCCGCGATCTCGCGCCCAAGCTCGAAGAGGGCAACGATTGCGATTACGTCGTTTTCGAAGGCAATCGCCGCCCGATCAACCTGATGCAGAGCCAGGCTGGGCGCACGTTTGACAAATACAAGGGCTCCGGAAAGCAGAGCGACATGCGCAGCGGGGGCTGGATGGTGCCGCAGCGGCTCGACGACATGGATCGCGACGGTATCGACAAGGCAGTCTGTTTTGGTGGCGGCCCGCTGGGCACCGGCAATCTCGATCTCTATCTCGACAGCTTCGATGCCTTCAACCGCTGGCAGTCGGACTTCTGCAAAGATTCGGGCGGGCGCATGTATGCCTGCGCTTACCTCACCACTGTCGATGTCGATCACACCATCAAGGGCATGCGCGCAGCAAAAGCTCGCGGCGATGTCGCGGTCAATCTGCCGGCTTTCCCGCAATCAGTCAGCCAGTTCACCAAGGAAGGCGCGGTCTGGCAGGCGATGACCGGCGATGCCACCGGCGACCGCCAGTATCGCGACCCCGAATTCGATCCGATGTGGGCTGCTGCCGTCGAGCTGGACCTGCCGATCACTTTCCACCTCGGCGCGCGGACATCGCGCTTCAAGGACAAGACCAACTTTCTGTGCGATCTGCCGATGGGCAAGCCGGCCATGCTCGAGATGATCAACATCCTGCTCTATTCGGGCGTGTTCGATCGCTTCCCAGCGCTGCGCGTCGGCCTGATCGAAAGCGGCGTGGGCTGGATCCCGTGGGCCTGCGAATATATGGACCGCGCCTGGGAAATGCAGCGCCACTGGACCGAAGTGCCCAACAAGGAGAAGCCCAGCTTCTATTTCGACCAGAACGTCTATGCTTCGTTCATTGAGGATCCGGTCGGCGTCGAACTGCGCCACAAGTCGGGCGCGAAAAACATCATGTGGTCGAGCGACTATCCGCATTCGGAGACGACTTTCCCGCACTCGCACAAGGCCATTGCGCGCAATTTTGTCGGCGTGCCGAAGGCAGAGCGCGACTGGATTCTGGCGGGCTGCGCCGAGAAGTTCTTTGGGTTGAAGTAGGAGCGCAACTCGTCAACACCGTGCCGAAATCGTCATCCTGAACTTGTTTCAGGATGCATTTCTCGGCCTGTCCCGCCAGTGCAGGAACGGCGCAAACCTGACGGTTGGCTCCTCTCCAGCTAGCGCAAGGCATGCGGCACGATGGACCCTGAAACAAGTTCAGGGTGACGGGGAGTGTAAGGTTGGGGAAATGGATTGAGGGGATAATCATGAGCGAACACCCCATGCCCAATTTCGAACACCTCGTCGGCAAGGAGCTGGAAAGCGGCACCTATAGCTGGGATGAGCACCGGACCATGCTCTATGCCGTGGGGGTAGGTGCGGGGCTGGCCGATCCATACCAGGAGCTCGAATTCACCACCGAGAACACGCTGGGCAAACCGCAGCAGGTGATCCCCTCGTTCATCGCGCTAATGTCGCCAGGCGGCGGCTGGATCCGCGAGCTGGGCTTCAAGGCGCGCAGCTGGGACGGGATGGAATGGGGCTATCCGGAAGGGCTGGTCCATGGCGGCCAGGGTTTCACGCTCGCCCGCCCGATTCCGCCCGCCGGCACGGTCAATCTCACGCAGCACCTGATTGGGGTGTTTGATAAGGGCTCAGGCGCGCTCGCCATTTCCGAAGTGCGTGCGACGCTGGCCGACACCGGCGAACTGCTCGGCACTTCGCGCGCCGAAATGTTCGTGCGCGGGCAGGGCGGCTTCGGCGGTCCGCGCGGCCCTGCGGACGAAGAGCCATGGCCCAAGCCGGACCGCCCGCCCGATCTCAAAGTTTCAATCGAAGTGCCGATCGGCCAGTCGTTGATTTACCGCCTGCTCGGCGACAACAACCCCCACGCCACAGACCCCGCGCGCGCCAGCGGCGATGGCTTCGACCGCCCGATCTTCTTCGGCCTCGGCACCTTCGGCTTCGCCTGCCGCGCGCTCATCAAAGGCCTGTGCGATGGCGACGTAACCCGCTTCGGCGGCATGGACGCCCGCTTCTCGCAGCCGGTCCATCCGGGGGACCGGCTCGACACGCTGATCTGGCACACCGAAGGCGGCGCGCGGTTCATGACCGTGGTGGGCGAAGGCCGGGTGGTGATCGACCGGGGGGTGTTCCGGTATATGGGGTGAGGGGGCGGGGCAAAGAGCGCAAACCGAAAGCTATCCATGATTTGACATTGCCTCGAGGTTGGATCGGCGCAATCAGGTGCGAAGTCCAGGCTTCCCCATAATACGACGGCGTCAGGTTTCGTGATCGCCGCTGCAGCGGAAAGATGATCGCCATGGTATTATGTCGCTCCCGCAAGCTGTTCGGCACTTTGTTGGCAATTAGCGGCATCCTGCTGAGTTCCGGATGTTTTTACAGCGATGCGCCGCTTCTCACCCAATCCGAATACGTTCGGCCCATTCGCGCGGGGCTTTGGGAGAATCTGGTTCCTGTTCCTGACCGGGAATGGGCAGCAATGACGTCCAGAGAAAGGTCCGGAAAGCATTGCAGAGCCATCTCGGCGCGGCGCTATTGCGGTCAAAGGGTTCGCATATCTACAAGCCCGGATGGGTCCTACCGGCTGACCTGGGACGGTGAGAAAGCCGTCGATCGCGTTGTCATGGCAGCGCTCGCCGTCGATAAATTTATCGTCGCGCAGGATTCGGGTAACGGATCCGCAGAATATGCGCTTGCTACCCAGTCGTCACCCGCCTCGTTCACGATCCGAATGCCGGACTGCGATAGGGACGGCTACCTGCGCGCATATGCGTTGCCGGCCGAAGATGCTTCCAGCAAATGCAGGATCGTCGATCGGCGAAGGCTGCTTGAATTATTCGCCGAATATATGACCAAATCATCTCCGGCAGATGCGAAAGTCTTCCGGCGAATTGGAGACTGAATCTATCTCGCCCCTGTCATAAGCCAGCCGCCTGGTTTCAGCCAAAGGCCAAGCCCCTGGTCAAAACCATCAGTCGTCACCCTCAGCTATCCCGCAGGCCACCCCCCCCAAACCCTGCACACCAACCCTCACGCCCGTCCTCCAGGAGAATCGCATGTGCTATTCGGCTACCGCGAGCTTTGTTGCCTCCGGCGTGATCGGGACCATTGGTCTGATGACCCTGCGCCATGTCCGCGAGCCGCGCGCACTGCTGTTTGCTGCGGTGCCGCTGCTGTTCTCGCTGCACCAGTTCACTGAAGGCTTCGTCTGGCTGGGCCTTGAAGGCCGCGTCGGGCCGGTGGCGCTGGGGCATGTGACTTTCCTGTTCATGGTCTATGCGCAAGGCATTCTGCCATTTCTGATGCCGCTCGCGATCCTGCTGATGGAGCCGGCCGGATGGCGCCGGAAAGCGATCACTGCGCTGACTGTGCTGGGCGCCTTCGTCTGTGTGTGGATGATTTACGGGCTGGTGTTCTTCGAGAGCCAGTGCTTCGTCGAGCAGCATTCGATTGCCTATCGCAATCCGTTTACCGGCAATTTCACGGTGTCGGTGATGTATGTCATCGCCACCTGCGGCGCGATGCTGCTGTCAACGCACCGCGTTGTCAGGGCCTATGGCGTGCTCAACGTGATCGGCGTGATCATCGCGCACCTGGCCAAGGCCTATGCTTTCGCGTCGGTCTGGTGCTTCTATGCCGCGACGCTGAGCGTGGTGCTCTACTGGCAGTTCAGCCGCAGCAACATCGACGTCGAAACGCCTAACGGAGTGTCGCCGATCCTGAGGCCGTTTCTCTTCCCCTGGCTGCGTCTGAAGAGCGCAGTGGGGCGGATTTCCGGCTAGGCCAACCTACTTCGTCGTGAACTGTCCGGCTTCAGCCTTGAAGTTTTCGCGCGCGAAAGTCCGCGCTGCGGTGGCCGTCTTGAACTGTTCGGTCTGGAGGTTCGAGGTGACGATCGGATAGCCCTGCGAGTTGTAGCGCGTGTCGCGCACAGTCAGGCGGAAGTGACCCTCGGTGTCCTTGTTGATCAGAAAGGGAAGAATACTATCTCTGGACATGGGCTCGCTCCTTAGTTTGGTCTTGTTATTGGATTTGCGGGCTGGGACACGCAAACCAGATGATATGTTTAGCACCCTTGCCATTCGCGCGGGCGCGCACTTCAATTTCTTCGACAGCAAATCCCGCGCGTTTCAACCTGCGCGCAAATGCATCGTCCTTGGCCGCTGACCAAACCGCCAGCACGCCGCCGGGCTTTAACGCTCCTTTGGCAGCGCGTAGGCCCTGCTCGTTGTAGAGCAAGTCATTGGCGCGGCGCACCAGGCCATCGGGGCCATTGTCGACATCGAGCAATATGGCATCATAAGCGCCGCGCGATGACCGGATCACTTCGGCCACATCGCCCTGCACCAGCCGCACCCGCGGATCATCAAGGCAGCCCGCCGCCAGCTCCTGCATCGGCCCGCGCGCCCAAGCGATAATCTCGGGCACCAGTTCCGCGACAGTGATACCGGCACTTGCCGGCAAAGCGGCGAGGGCTGCACGCAAGGTGAAGCCCATGCCATAGCCGCCGATCAGCAGCTGCGGCTCCGCAGCACCGACAATCCGTGCGCAGCTCATGCTGGCCAGCGCTTCTTCCGAGCCGGCCATGCGGCTGCTCATCAGTTCATTGCGATCCAGCAGGATCATGAAGGCACGATCATGTCGGAACAGGCGCAGCTCCCCGCCTCCGGGAATCTGCGCTGTGCCGAGCAGTTCGCGCGGGATCATTTGTCCGGCTAACGGCCCTTGCGCGCGGCATAGCGCGCATCGCGGGCAGCCTTGGCATCGGCCTCGGCCTTCAGCTTGGCTGCGACTTCGGCTTCGGCAGCCTGAATGGCTGCAAGCTCGGCTTCGTGCCGTGCTGCTTCCTTGGCTGCAATTTCAGCCTCGCGCGCAGCCAGTTTGGCGGCGCGCTTTTCGGCATCGGCCTTTTGCTTGGCTGCCGCTGCGGCGGCCCGGCGATCCAGTTCTTCTTGACTGGGCACCGGGCGCGCCTTCAGCTTGGCCAATGCGGTCTCCCGGGCGCGGGCAGCAGCTGCCGTCCGCTCCTGGAAGCTCGGTTCTTTATAACCCCGCATAGCTGCTCGTTCCTCAGGCAGCCTGAAGGTTGACGGCCGAGGTCTTGCCGCGCTGGTCGGTTTCCAGCTCGTAAGATACGCGCTGGTCCTTGTTCAGAGTCGACATGCCTGCGCGCTCAACAGCCGAGATGTGCACGAATGCATCATCGCCGCCGCTTTCCGGTGCGATAAAGCCATAGCCCTTGTCGGTATTGAAGAATTTGACGGTTCCGGTAATCATGATGGTAGTTCCTGTAGTCATGTATGAGGCATCCGCGAAGAGCCGCGAATTCCTGCGTCGTGAAGCTGTTGGGGAGATAAAGCGGATCGCTTGCGCGGGGCCCGATCATCCGTCGAAAGCGACGTGAGCGAGTCCCGCCTAGCACGCCGCAGCCCGAAAAGATAGGGGAATGCGCGGGACCGCGGCAATTGGCGAATATGCGCGTTAGCATCTTGCAAAGCATTGGTGACCTATTAGATTGCACTTGCGGGCCGGGCCCCTCTGGCGAGCCACTTCTGATGTGGCTCGTGATGTCGGACCGCATCGGGTAATTCCGGTGCTTTGGGTCCGTGGCTAAGCGAAACCCCAGACCACCGGATTGCTCGATTGGACAAACATCTGTTCCAAGGAGTGGTCAATGAAACCGAGTATTTTACGCCTGATGCTGTCGCACCAGCAGACTGATCTGGCGCTGCGCATGGAAATGGCGCGGCGTGTGCCAGATGCCTTGCGCATTCAGACGCTCAAGAAGAAGAAGCTGCAAATCAAGGACCAGCTGCATGCGCTGTCGCTCGGCAGGCGCAGGCTTAACCCGGCATGATCGAAGCGCTGACAGTATCGCCAGCCGCATTCGCGGCGCTGGTTCAGGTCCTGGCTATCGATCTGGTGCTGGCTGGCGATAATGCCATCGTTGTAGGCGCTCTGGCGGCAGGTCTGCCGCCAGAGCAACGCAAGCGCGTTATCCTGATCGGGATCATGGCAGCCCTGGTGCTGCGTGTCGTCTTCGCGCTGATGGTGAGCCAGTTGCTCGGCATCATCGGGCTGGTGCTTGCTGGCGGCCTGCTGCTGCTGTGGGTTGCCTGGAAAATGTACCGCGAGCTGCATCACGGAGCAGTCAACGCCGGATCGCCCGAGGTGGCCGGCGACGGCCATTCCGGCCTTGCTCCGGCCAAAAGCTTCGCCGCTGCGGCCTGGTCGGTGGCGCTGGCCGATGTCTCGATGAGCCTCGACAACGTGCTTGCCGTCGCTGGCGCCGCGCGCGAGCATCCGGGGGTCATGGTCTTCGGTTTGGTCCTGTCGGTCATCCTGATGGGTGTCGCTGCCAACATCATCGCCAAATATATCGAGCGGTTTCGCTGGATCGCCTGGGCCGGCCTTGCGGTCATCGTCTGGGTGGCGTGCAAGATGATCTGGGAAGGCTGGCTCGATGTGCATCCGCATGTTCAGCTCTGGTTAGGTTGAGCAGTGGCATAGCCAGTCAAGCAAATTGAGGACTTCCGGATCATGAAGCATTTCTGGGAGTCCTCGCTGTTCCCGCGGACCATGTTCGCATTGGGCGTGCTGCTGGTGCTGGTCGTCGCTCCGTTGGCCGGCCTGCTGCCGGGACCGGGCGGGATCGTTGTGGTGGCCGCAGGGCTGTCGCTGATGCTGCGCCATTCGCTCTGGGCCAAGCGGCACTATGTCCGCTTCAGCCGCCGCTGGCCCAGGCATGGCGCCCGCGCCGACTGGGCCCTGCGCCGCAAACGAGGCCGCAAGGTGCCGGAGAAGCAAGCCGCAGCGGATTGACTGAAGGCCCGATTGACTCAGGTGGAGCGCAATCTACCCTTGCATGTGGCGCGGATTCGGCAACAATCGCGCGATAACGATAACATGCGATGGAGAGCGCGATGAAACTTGTAGGTACCCCAAGCGATAGGCTGCCCGATGTTCTGGCCACCGGCGCCAGCGATGCAAATTTCGTCTTCCTCTCCTGCTCCGGGCGCGATCCCGATGGCCGCGATGCCGAATATATCGAATGGCATTCGCTCGATCACCGGCCCGAACAATATCGCCTTGCGGGCGTGCGCAATTCGATCCGGCTGGTCTCGACACCTGCCGCCCGGGCGGCCCGCGCGGCGCAGGCAGCGCCGTTCGATCAGGTCGATCACATCATGACCTATCAGTTCGCCGATCCGAGCGCGATGCCGGCCTTCACCGATCTCGGCGCCGCGCTTGATCGCGGCGGGCGCATGCCCCACCGCCTGCCCAGCATCACTTACCTCACCGCCGAGCGCCAGGGCATGATCGCTGCCCCGCGCGCTGTTGCCGGGGCCGACACCATGCCCTGGCGGCCTGCGCTCGGCGTCTATGTCCTGATCGAAGAAGGTGACGCTTCGCCTGTAGCAATGCTCGATGCGCCGGGCGTCGCGGGCATCTGGTGGTGGCAGGGCTTTGCCGAGGCCAGCGGCATGGGCGTGCATTCGCCCGGCAAGCAGATCACCTATTGCTTCCTCGACGAGGACCCGGTCGCTTGCGCTGCGGCGCTGGGCGATCTGGCCAGGGCCCGCTGGGTTTCAGGCGCAGTGACGGGGCTTCTGGCGGCGCCGTTTCATACGATCGTGCCGTTTGACTGGGGGCGCAATGTGCCCTGATATCGCCTGGATCGCCAACTGAGTCCTGTCCGGTCCGGAACTGCAAAGGCAGCCCGCTGAATGGCGCGTTATCGGGGCGGAGCCGGGTTGCCGGGTCGCACCGGCACCCACCTCCGCCCCTTCCGATCCAACACAGGGAAGTGCAGACCGGAACCTTGTTCAGAACTCGCCGGCCACCCCGACCCGAACCGCCGTGTCGCTGCCGCCCGAATGCGAGACACCGGCGGTCAGCGCGAAGGGGGTATCGCCCTTGAAGCGGTGAGCAAGCGACAGGCTGAAGCCATATTCGCCGCGATAGGTGGCGCCGTTGGCGGCATAGCTGGTGCGCTCCGGCTCGGATGGGAAGGGCGCTGCGGTCATCGCTGCCACGGCTGCAATCCCGCGCCGGGCCTCCTTCTGGTTGGCATTGACTATGCCGAACAGCTGGGCCTGCCCGGTTTCCAGCGCACCGACCCGGCCATTCAGCGTGCCAAGCTGCGTATTGATCGCAAGGTCCGCCGCGGCGCGGGCATTTTCTTCCGAGGCGATGCGCGTGGTAAGTGTGGTGTCGGCGGCAGTCCGTGCCGCAGCTTCCGCGACATCTGCCGCGGTCCGGAGCGTCGCTTCGGCATCAAGCTGGCTCTTGTTGATGGCATCGGTCGCCCCCGTGCCCACCGCGGCATTGGCCTGCGCACCATTGCCGAGCGCGACTGTGCCTGCACCATTGGCAATCGACAGATTGCCGATGGCCACTGCCCCGTCTCCGATAGCACTGTTGTCTGCGCCAATAGCCACTGCGCCGATGCCCGTGGCGGTGTTGGGGTCGCCGATAGCCACCGCACCGTTGCCCTTGGCGGTCTGGCCCTTGCCGAGCGCCACCGCGCCTTCGCCGGTTGCTGAGTTGCCGCCGTTTTTGCCTTGCAGTGCGCCAGTGCCGTTGCCTGCGACAACTGTAGTTGACCCAGCAATGGCGGCGATGGCGGCATCCTGCGCAGTGTTGACCAGTTGGATGGCAGCAATCGCAGTGTTTTGCGTAGCGTTGACGCCTTCAACCGCGGTCAACCGAGTGTTCTGGGTGGCATCAACTGCCACTTGCGCAGTTACCACGGCATCGAGCTGGCTCTTGTTGACCGCGTCGGTGCTGGCGGTGCCCGCCGCGACGTTGATCAAGCGGCGCTCGCTGCCGACGATGCCAAACGATACCACATTGTTCTGACCACCATCCCAGCTGCCGAAACCAAGCGCAACCGAGGTGAGGCCACTCGCGGTCGCGCTGCCACCGATTGCTAATGATGATGTGCCAATAGCTTTGGACTGCGAACCAATGGCAATCGACGCGATGCCTTGGGCGCTGGCTTGATCGCCGATTGCTACCGACAAGTCAGCAAAAGCAACAGCGCCATAGCCGCTTGCGATCGATTTCAAGCCAAATGCGCCGGAAAATTGTCCGAATGCCGAGGAGCTGATTCCGACTGCCTGGGACTGGGATCCGACCGCGGTGCTTCCGTCGCCCGAGGCTGTCACCTGGGTGCCTATAGCGATGGCACTGGTGCCCGTCGCATCCGGTTGAAATCCAATTGCGATGGAGCCGGGCCCGTTTGAATGGGCATGGTCGCCCAGCGCGGAACTCCCGTTGCCTGCGGCACTTGCGCTGTCACCTATCGCTGTTGCATTTGATCCGGCGGCTGCGGAGTTAACGCCGCACTCAGTCGAATTTGCGCCCGCCCCGACATTACACGGCGCGGTCGCGTCGGCCGAGGCAGTGGTGGCGATGGATAGTGCCAGCACGCTGGCGCAAGTGCGGCTGAAATTGCGGACAAGAAGATGAGCATTGGTCATGAAAAAATTTCCCTGTGTTGGGCAAAATAGCGCGCATGATTCGTGAGTGTGGTCCGGCCTCTGCGATGGCTGAGAAGTCCGGAGCGAATGCGACCTGTGGCAAAGACCCTGCGCAGGTTCGGCCAGCGCCCGCCTCCCCAAGATTGTGGAGACAGCGCACAATATTGCGCATAGGGATGGCCGCACCCGTACTGACACTCAGGCAATTGCTTCTGCGGGACGCCTGATGACCCGGCACTTCGCCGCAGTTCGGGACCCGACACCATGGATGGAGGTCTGATCGACCGGATCTACGAATGCGCCTTTGTTGCAGAACAATGGCCCGATACGCTGGAATCGATCTCGCAGATGGCCGGAGCCAGGGGATCGTTGCTTTGTGCCCGTTCGGAAGCAAAAATCAGCTGGATTGGCTCGCAGAAATTCATTGCTGCGTCCCCCGTCGGCATTCCCGATGGCCTGCTGATGCAAAGCCCGTTCATTGGCCGCATGAACCAGTCGCACCATGCCGGCTTCCTGCGGGGCAACCAGCTTGTGTCGGAGTGCGAAATGGCTGGCGACCCGCTGTTTCGGGACGTGCTGGTGCCTGCTGGCCTTGGTCATGTTACCGGCACGATCGTTCACCCTTCAACAGGCGACAAACTGGTGCTGGTCGTTCTGAACGAAACGCAGGTCGGCCAGACCAGCGATGCCACGATTGTGCAGCTCGATGGCTTGCGGCCCCACCTTGCGCGGACCATGCTGACCTCCGCCCGGCTCGCGCAGGAACGCGCCCGGGCGGCGACCCAGGCGCTCGACATGCTTGGCCTGCCGGCACTGGTCTTCGCCGCCAATGGTAAAGTGACCGCAGCCAACAATGCCATAGAGGCGCTGGAAGGGCTGATTCAATGGCGCAGCGCGGACCGCATCGCTTTTGCCGATCGCGCTGCGGACGCGCAGTTCCAGCAAGGGCTGGCGGCGCTCAACGCACCGGCTGGAGCAGCGCCCTGGTCTTTCGCGATCCGCAGCGGCGCGGGCCGCCCGGCAATGGTCGCTCACATCGTGCCGGTGCGCCGCACCGCGCGCGACATATTTGCGCTGTCGGCGGGCGTGCTGATGCTGACCCCGCTCACCTTGTCGGCAGCGCCGCCGGTCGAGCTGGTGCAGTCGCTGTTCGATCTGACCCCGGCGGAAGCCCGGGTCGCGCGCAATCTGACTGCCGGGCAAAGCGTCGAGCAGATGGCTGCCGGCAGCGGGGTGGCGCCCAGCACGATCCGCAGCCATGTGCGCGGGGTGCTGGAGAAGACCGGCTGCAAACGCCAGGCCGAGGTGATCTCGCTGCTGGGCGGGGCGGTGATGCCGCAGGGCTAGGGCGCAGTCAGGCAGCGTCATTCACCTGCCAAATTGCCTTTGCGATAGGCTCCACTCGTGCCAGAATTTGCGCCGCGAGCCTATTTTTTGACCAACTATCTGATTTAAAACAATAAAAATACGAAAACTGCAAGAATCGCACCCCTAAACTTTCGAGGCCCCTTGGCCTAAGCTTCGTCAACTTCCAACGCAGGACCCGGCCTCATGAACTATGCCAATCTCGGCCAGACCGGCCTCAAAGTCTCGCCGCTCTGCCTTGGCTGCATGAGCTTCGGCGATAAGGCCAAGGGCTGGCACAAGTGGATCCTCGACGAGGAAGCCAGCCGCCCGATAATCCGCCGCGCCATCGAGGCCGGGATCAATTTCTTCGATACGGCCAACATCTATGCCGCCGGCACATCGGAGGAAGTCACCGGACGGGCGCTTAAGGACTTTGCCCGGCGCGACGAAATCGTCATCGCCACCAAGGCGCATGGCCGTTGGGGCAAGGGGCCCAATCAGGCGGGGCTGTCTCGCAAGGCGCTGTTCCAGGCGATCGACGACAGTCTGATGCGGCTTGGCACTGACTATGTCGATCTCTACCAGATTCACCGCTGGGACTATGAGACCCCGATCGAAGAGACGCTGGAAGCGCTGCATGACATCGTGAAAGCGGGCAAGGCGCGATATGTCGGGGCAAGCTCGATGCATGCCTGGCAGTTTCACAAGGCGCTGAACCTGCAGGCCGCTAATGGCTGGGCGCGGTTCGTTGCGATGCAGAACTATGTCAACCTGATCTACCGCGAGGAAGAGCGAGAGATGCTGCCGCTGTGCCGCGAATATGGCGTCGGCGTCATTCCGTGGAGCCCCTTGGCGCGCGGGCGACTGACCCGGCCCTTCGGCACGGCGACGGAGCGCTCGGAGACTGACCGGATTCAAGGCACACTCTATGGCCGCACCGAAGAGAATGACCGCGCGGTGATCGGCGAGGTCGAGCGCATTGCGACATTGCGCGGGGTTCCGATGGCGCATGTCGCGCTGGCTTGGGTGAGGGCCAAGCCGGGGATTACCGCGCCGATTGTCGGCGTCTCGAGCATGGCGCAGCTCGACGAGGCGCTGGCTTCGCTCGATCTTGAGCTGTCAGCCGATGAAGTGGCCGCTCTGGAGGCGCCTTACGTGCCCCATCCGGTCATGGGGCACGAGTGAGCAGGGGAAGGGCAGGTCTAGGTCCACAGCCCAACCGGCGCTCTCGGTAGGCCCACATCGACCAGGCCGAGAATACCGGCGCGGGCCTTTTTGATATCCGGCAGGGCGGATACAGCCGGTAGTGCGGTCATCACGTCCCAGTCGTGGTTGGTCCAGCCCGGTGTCGGGGTATAGCGCAGCCGCATGGTCACATCGGGTTCGCCGAGAATCTCGATGCGGTGCTGGTCGGGATCGATTTCCCAGCCTTCGGTCAGCTTGGTGGTGAGATACCAGATCACGGTCAGCTTCACGACTGTCTTGCCGCCGACCTTGCCTTCCCAGCCGCCGCGCAGCGCGGCATTGGTACCCTTCTTCATCTTGAACCAGCCCAGATCGACCGTCTGCTTTGCCGTCGCATATTCGCAGAAGAAGTCGATATCGTCGAACTTCACTTCGATCGAATCGCCGATCCGCTGGACCGCGTCGCGAAACAGGATCAGCCAGGCCCGCGCCCTTTCCATCAGCTCGGGCGTAGCCCCGCCCGACTCGCCCATCCCCAGGAAGCTCCAGGTCTCGACCGATTCATAAACCGAACAGTCCGCCGATTCGATCAGGTGCACCTGGCTGACCTTGCGACACACTGCCGTCAGCGCTGTGGTGATCGAATTGACCCAGCCCGGGTTGATCCCGGTAATGTAGAGGGAAGAGTTGCCCTTCTTGCAGGCCTTTTCCAGCTTCTTCTTCACCTTGCCGACAATCCCGCCGACGTTGAGGAACAGGTTGGTCGAAACCACGTCCTTGCCGCTTTCAAGCAGGGCAAGGGCATGGTCGAGATTGGCCTCGAATGGCGCATAAAGCACGCTATCGGCCTTCATCTTCACCAGCGCTGCGACGTCCGAGGTTGCCTTGATACCGGTCTTCGTCTCCGGCCGGCCGCAAAGCGCACCCGCATCCTGGCCTTCCTTGTCCTTCGAATGGGCATAAAGCCCGACCAGCTCAAGCCGCGGATCGTCGATGATTGCCCGGGTCGAATGCTTGCCCACCTTCCCGGTGGTCCACTGGATGACGCGCAGTTTCTTCATGGGGTTGATCCTCTCTCGCTGGCCGGTTTGCGGTCTGCGCGGGAGCATAGGCGCGATGCGGCGGCAATCAAGCCGCTTGCGAAATGCTGGTGAAGGATCTCAGTCCTTGCCGTAAATTTCCGGCAAATATTTGGGCGCTTCGGCTTCGGCCAGGGCATGGGCGCGCGGATCGTCGACATCGAGCCACCAGGCGTCGCCGATATCCATTGTTGCCGCACGGCCGGCATCGGCGAGGCGCTGCATGCCGTCGGACAGGCTGCCGCTCTTGCCATCAGCGATGGCAGCCTTGATCGCGGCGGAGAGTTCGGGGGTTGCGAGGAACGCGCCGCAATCGACGGCTTCATGATCGGCAATGGTCTTTCCGATAAACTCGATCCGCGCGTCGGCGTCCAGTTTGACCCAGGTAGCGTCGTCTGGATCGATCAGGGGATTGTCGGTGCGCCGATCGATGGCGAGTGTCACTCCGCGGCTCTTCGTGCCTACCCGTGCCAGGCGCTGCAGGATCGAAGCCTCGAAGATGTGGTCGGCCATCATCAGCAGGTAATCGCCCCCACCCATCCTGGCAATCCGCGCCGCACCCGCGATCACCGAATAGCCGTTAGGGGTCGACCAATGGAGTACGCGCTCGGAAACGACCGGGATGCCCAAGCGGGACGACAGGCCAGGCAGGAATTTCTCGATCTCTATTGCCTGATGACCGGTTACGACAACCACACGCGTCACACCCGCGGCAACCGCCTGACGCACACCTAGTTCTAGCAGCGGTATCCCGGCCACCGGGGTGAGTGGCTTCGAATCGGAAATTTCCCGAAGCCGGCTACCATAGCCCGCAGCAATAATCAGCGCGTCCATGCTATTCCTTCAAACAAGGTCATTTCCTCAAACAGAAACGGCGCCGGGATTGCCCAGCGCCGCTTCGACTATTCTCAATTTCGCGCTTACTCTGCAGCAAGCGCGGTGTCAGCGATATACTCCTCGACCATCTGGCCGGCGGTATCGTCGTTGAACTGCTGCGGCGGATGCTTGCAGTAATAGGCGGACGGACCGATCAGCGCCCCGCCTTCGCCGCGCTCCAGCGCGATCTTGCAGCAGCGAATCGCATCCATGACGCAAGCCGCCGAATTGGGGCTGTCTTCAACCGAGAGGCGCAGCTCCAGATTCATCGGGACATTGCCCCACTGGTTGCCTTCAAGCCGCAGGAAGCAAAGCTTGTTGTCCTTCTGCCAGGGAACATAATCGGACGGGCCGACATGGATGTTCTCATCGGCAAGCCGCTGCGCCAGCATGGCCTGCACGGCCTCGGTCTTCGATTCCTTCTTGCTGCCCAAACGCTGGCGATCGAGCATGTTCATGAAGTCGGTGTTGCCGCCGGTATTGAGCTGATAGGTCCGGCCAACATCAACGCCGCGCGCGCCAAACAGGCTGGAAAGAACGCGGTGGACGATGGTAGCGCCGATCTGCGCCTTGATGTCGTCGCCAACGATGGGGATGCGTTTTTCGGCAAAGCGGCGTTCCCATTCGGGGCGGCTGGCGATGAACACCGGCATGCAGTTGACCACGGCCACGCCCACTTCGAGAGCGCATTCCATATAAAATTCAGTTGCTTCTTCCGAGCCGACGGGCAGGAAGTTCAGCAAAACTTCAGCGCCAGTTCGCTTCAGCTCGGCGACGATCGACTCATGGGTTGCTTCCGCATGGTCGCTCAGCATAAAGCCGCGTTCGCCCATGCCGGTCATATGTTCGGCGACGCCATCGAGCACTTTGCCCATCAGCACCTTGGCGCCGGAAGCAGGGACTTCTTCCTGAAACACGGCCGTGCAATTGGGCGCGGCGAAGATAGCTTCCGAGATATCCAGACCAACTTTGCGGGCGTCGACATCGACGCCCATGACGAACTCAACATCGCCCGCACCATAGCCGCCGATGCGGTCATGAATCAGACCCTGCGAGGAATTATTCGACCGGTAGTAGGCAACGCCCTGGACCAGCGAGCTGGCGCAGTTGCCTACGCCGATCACGGCGACCTTTATTGGCTTCATCAATTCAAATCCCTTCCGACAGGCATAGTTCACCCGGTGGACAGCGCACTCCATTGTGAAATCGCGCGGCAAAAGCAAGTAGTTTGCGCAGCACCATGTCGCCTTTCGGCACGCAATCCACGGCTATCCGCGCTGTTCGGCGGCATCGCTTATGCGCAATCCCCAACAAAATGCAGTCAGCCATGGGCGTGCTATCCGGCGAACCCTCTGTTCCATTGCCGCAATCTGTCTATATGGAGACCACTGCCATTGCGGCAGGCGGCCAGTGAGGCCTGACAACAGATTTCAGGGGGCATCAGTGGGTGAAGCAGTACACTCTGCAGATGGGGCAGCAGCAGTGGATCGCGCGAGAGTGACAATTCCGCCGCGACCGACACGTCCGCGTGAGCTGCAGGATGCGCTCAACTTTCATCTCTATCATCCGCTGGCCTGGCGGCTGGCCCTGCTGCTTTCGAAAACACCACTCACGCCCAACATTGTCTCGGTGATCGGTGCTTGTTTTGTGGTCGCGGCCGGCATTGTTTATGCCCTGACCCTTCAGCATGGATGGGGCTGGCCGGGGGCCCTGCTCGGGATGCTGCTCCACATGACGTGGCACGTCGTCGACGGCGCCGATGGCGATCTGGCGCGGATCACCAAGCGGACCAGCCCGCTTGGCGAACTGGTTGACGGCATCTGCGATTATTCCAGCCACATTGTCCTTTATCTTGTCCTTGCCTGGCTGCTGTCGTCCCAGATCGGGGCCGGTTGGGCATGGTCGATTGCTATCGCTGCCGGGGTCAGCCATTTCATTCAGGCCAATCATGTCGAGGTGCAGCGGCGGCAATACCAGTGGTGGGTCTATCGCGTGCCCTGGCTGCGCAATACCCATAAGGGCGAGTCCAAGACCGGCCGCTTCGGCTTTGCCGAGATCGTATCGGGCTACCTCAGCCTTGCGAGCGGCATGACCCCCGAAGCGCTGAACGTCGATGCTGCGGTCGAAGCGTCGGCGGGCGATCCGGCGGCAGGGGAGCGCATCGCTGCATTGGCCCGTGCCGAAGTGGTGCCGCTGATGCCGCTCCTCAAGGTTCTTGGCCCCAACCCGCGGGCAATCCTGCTTGGCTTTTCCATGCTGGCGGGCAGTCCGCTCTATTATTTCATCTATCAGACTGTCGTGCTCAATGGACTGATGATGATCTCGGTGTCGAAGCAGAATGCGGCGGCGCGGCGGATCGCTGCAAAAATCGCCGCCTGAAAATTCGTCATCTGACCCGCTCGACAGATGCAGCGGCGCGGCTATCATGACACCTTGTTTAGCCGGAGCGCGCCATGGACCAGACCTTGCTGATCGACGAGGCACGGGCTCGCAGCGACAACATCGTCGCCCTGCGCCGCGCCATTCACGCCGAGCCCGAACTGGGCCTGATGACGCCGAAGACCAGCGCCAAGGTCCGCGCGGCGCTCGCCCACCTGCCGCTGACCTGGCGCGAGGGGCCATCGACCAGCGGGATGGTTGCCACACTCAAGGGCGGGGCAGGGGAAGGGCGCTCGGTGCTGCTGCGCGGCGATATGGACGCGCTGCCGATGCCAGAGGAGACGGGACTGGCCTTCGCCTCGACTGTGCCTGGAACGATGCATGCCTGCGGACATGATGCTCACACCGCCATGCTGGTCGGCGCAGCGGAGCTGCTCTGCGCCCGGGCTGCGAGGCTAAAGGGTGAAGTCCAGTTCATGTTCCAGCCCGGCGAGGAAGGCTTTCACGGCGCGCGCTTCATGCTCGATGACGGCCTGCTTGATCCGCTGCCCGATGCCGCCTTCGCGCTCCACATCATGCCCAATGCGCCGCACGGCATTGTCGCGGGCCGGGCGGGGGCCTTGCTGGCCGCGGCCGACATGCTCGAGATCACGGTGGAGGGCGCAGGCGGGCATGCTTCGATGCCGCACCAGACGCGCGATCCGGTCCCCGTCGCCTGCGAGATTGTCACGGCGCTGCAGACGCTGGTGACCCGCCAGTTCAATGCCCACGATCCGGTGGTGATCACGGTCGCCCAAATCCACGCCGGCAGCACCCACAATGTCATTCCCGACAGGGCCGCGATCAAGGGCACGATGCGATCGCTCAGCCGGGAACATCGCGAGCGGCTGGCCGATGCGGTTCGCCTGCTCGCCGTGGGCATCGCCGGGGCGCATGGGCTGACGGCAGAGGTCCATATCGAGGAAGGCTTCCCGGTCACCATCTGCGACGCCGCCGCAGTCGATTTCGGCGAGGCCACCGCCCGCGCCATGTTCGGCCCCTCGGCCTTCATGCGGCTGCCCGATCCGATCATGGGGGCGGAGGATTTCGCCTATGTGCTCGACAAGGTGCCGGGCGCGATGTTCTTCCTGGGCGTTGCGCCGCAGGGCGATAACTGGGCCTCATGCTGCGGCATTCATTCGACCCGCATGATGCTGGACGAGGACGCGCTGCCGCAAGGGGCGGCGCTGCTGGCCGGGCTGGCCTTGCGGTTCCTTGACGAAGGCTTTTAGGCTGCCTCAGGCTGCTCCTCAGCACCCCCGCGCCAATCGCGCGCCCGGTCCTTGATCTTGACGAAATCGCTCTCGAACTTGGGCCGCATCGTGCCGCAAATCCGGTCCCACACTGTCGTGTAACCGCCGAAATTGACCGTGAAATACTTGTGGTGCTGATCATGGAAAGTGGCGGTGATGAACCACTTGGTCGCCCATGACTTGTTCCACCAGCGCGGGAACAGCTCGTATCCCGAATGGACATAGAGCCCCATCACGATGTTGGTCGCGCCGATCAGCGCCATCGAACTCAGGTGGACATCATAGAGCGTGATGAAGATCACCATCCAGCCGCCGTTGATGAACGATTCAAACGGATGCACCGAAAGCGTGGTCAGCAGGTTGGTCGATGTCGAACGGTGGTGGAGCTTGTGGATCCACTTGTAATAGGGCTCATTGTGCATCCAGCGGTGCAGCCAGTAAAACCAGGTATCGAAGCTGATGAAATAAAGCGCATATTCGAAAAGCACGACATACCAGGCGGCCGGCCCTTGCTGGAAGGCGATGTAGCCGTGGCTCTTGAGCCAGCCCTGCGCGCCGCCGATCACCACGCCTGAAAAGGCCACGCTCACCACCGCGACCATCGCCTCAAACCGAAACTGCTTCCACCTGAAGCCATTGGGCTGAATCTTGCGTGCCCGGAAATAACCGGTGCCCACGCCGACAGCGATGCCGACGATAACAAATGCCGCAAGCCAAAGGCGGAAGGGGTCAGTTCCATTCAGCATATCGCGAAACATCGTGCTTGGGCTCCGGGGCGGGGTTTGTTCGGGAGCGCCCGCTAATTCATATTCCGAACCAAGTCCATGGCTAAGCTTTGTAGTGTGTGGCCATTGCATTTGAACATTCGGGTTTCGCGCAGAGACCGCAAAGGAGCGCGGAGGCCGCAGAGGCGTTGGCGCTGTGCTGGATGGCTTGCTCCAAATCCCGAGAAAATCGAAAAACAGACACCTTCGCCGGATACCTGACCGCTTTGCGCTCTCTGCTTACTCTGCGGTCTCTGCGCGAACCATTTTCGTTGAATCGGCATGCAATTGCCCTGTTTGTCACGCCAGCAGCATCGCGATTGCGCCAGTTTCAACTTCCGTGCAGCCCAGGCTCAACTTCCGCACGACTTCCGGAACGGCAATTTGAGCCACAGGCCATTGATAAAACAGCAAATAACAGAAATTCACAATATGGAACCTTACGAAGTTTAGACCAAGGCGCCGTCGCCTTAATGGTTTTGCGAAAGCTCCGGGGCCCAGATGCAACAAAACCCGCGCCTTGGGGGCACGGGTTCGCAGAAAGCACTTCACAGGATCAAAGAGCCGAGCGGGCATTATGGCATGGGTGGGAGTATGTAGGAAAGGGCGGAGTGATACCAGCAGTCACCTACCCTGACCAATCTTCGTCATCCCCGCGTATACGGGGACCCATCTCCCGAACTTGAACCTTGCTCAAACCGATAGTGCAGGAGATGGGTTCCCGCTTGCGCGGGAATGACGTGTCGGTTGAAGTGGCAGATGGTATGCGCCCGGGCGGCGCATCACCTTTGTGTCCTTTGCGCCTTTGCGTGAAACTAATTTCCCGGAGCCTTCCGGAGAGCGGGGAGTTTGACGTCCAAGCAAACCCTCAGCGCGAAATCTCGATCATCACTTCGTTGCGGCGCATGAAGGGCAGTGTCCAGGGCGGGTTGTAGAAGGCATAGCTGGGGGCAGACACAGCGGTCAGCTTTCGCGCGGCGATGAACTGCGTCAACCGCGCGGTCTGGCGCTGCAGGCTGGCTTCCCCGGCCATACCGGAAAAACGGATCACGGTGAAACGGCGGCTCGCGATCTGACTGAGCTGGACCTTGGGGTCCCTGGGCTTAGGCAGACTTTCCATGGTGTAGCTCGCCGGCATGATGAAGCGCACCTTCCATGAAGAGCCGGCACCCTGCTGGGTCACCGGCGCGGTCATGGCGATTTTCTCGCCAGTCTGCTCGGTGATGGACACTTCCTGCGTAACAGGCGCTGTCATCGCCACTTTCTGCGATGAAAGATTGTTGCCGAAAATATAGCCCGCGATCAGGCGGAAGCCCTGATTAATGGCTTTTTCCCGTTCGCTACTCACCTCCGCCTCGGCGACGATCATCGCCGGATAGTCACGGATGTCGATGATGCCGTCGCTTTCCACGACAGTATATTTGGGCTGTTCGACATTGCTCACCAGCGGACCCCACAACACAGCGCCGAGCACGAGCGCCCCGGCCACACCGATCAACCACATGCTCCTGGTCCTCATTTGCCTCGGCCTGCTTGCGGCATGAGATGTAATGGTGTGCGCGGCTGGGGCAATGGCTGTGTCTGGATCATCTGGCGCTAACTTGCGGCGCAGTGTTTGGTTCCGTGGTTGCGGTGGCGGGAACCGGGGACATGCTATTGCGTGTCCCCGCCTGAGGTGCGAGCCATGGTGTGAGTTGGGGGCTGGCGACACTTAAGGGTTAAGTAAACTGTCACGGTAACCCCTCCCCAATGGGGGGGCTTAATGGCACCGGATCATTGCGACTTGGTATTATGCAAGCAGTTGCGGTAGTCCCGGGCAGGGCTATGGAGTCACTGAAATGAGCATTGCCAGCAACTATGCCCTTCGCCTGCCCGCCTCGCTCAAGCGCGAGCTGGAAAAGGTCGCGCGCGAGGATGGGACCAGCCTCAACCAGCTGATCGTGACGGCAGTCGCCGAGAAGCTGTCAGCGCTGCGCACGGCCGATTTTTTCGAGGAGCGCAGGGCAAGAGCAGATGTCAGCACGGCGCTGGCGATCATGGACCGCACAGACGGAGAGCCGCCGCGTGCAGGGGATGAACTGCCGGAGGGGTACAAACGGCGGGGGTGAGTTTGGGGGTTAAGTAAACTGTCACCGTAATCAGATCTTTGAGCTCGCGCGTTTCTGGGCGAGGAGTTTGACGAGGCGCTGTCCTATGCGGCGCTGCGCAAGGCCGAGAGCGTCGGACGGCCGGTGGGTTCGAAGGAATGGCTGGCCGAGATGGAAGCGCGAACGGGGAAAGTGCTGGCGGCGGGCAAGCGCGGGCCGAAGGGGAGCGCGACGGGAGATGGCGCGACCGGGGACACTCTATTGAGTGTCCCCTGAGTAGTGCGCGAATGGGGCGCGATGGAACGACAAAGGGGACACCCAATAGGGTGTCCCCGGTATGTGGGTCCCCACCAAATCCGGTTGCATCCGGCCGCTGCAAGCTGCAAGCCTGCCTGCAATCGGGCATTTCCTGGCAAGCATCAGGAAAAAGCCGCTTTGGGGAGATGGAGCATGGATGAACTCAAGGGGCGTATTGCAGTCGTAACCGGCTCAAGCGCCGGTATTGGCGAGGCGGCGGCCGAGCGGCTGGCTTCGGCTGGCGCGATTGTTGTCTGCGGGGCGAGAACTGTGGGGGATGAGGCGAATCCGCAGCCGCAGACTTTGGCCAACACCGTGGCAAAAATCCGTGCGCGGGGCGGCGAGGCCTATGCCCATATGCTGGATGTTGCCGATCCCGCGTCGCGGGCCGAATTCATGGACTGGGTGCTCGGGAAATTTGGCAGGATCGACGTGCTGGTCAACAATGCCGGCATTTCGGGAATTTCGGGCAAGCGGGTGTGGGAGATGTCTGAAAAGCACTTCCGGCTGGTGTTCGAGATCGATGTGTTCGCCGTGCGTGATCTGGTCGTGCGCGCTCTTCCGGGGATGATGGCGCAAGGGTGGGGGCGGATTGTCAATGTTTCGTCCACGGCTGCTGATCGCTCTGCCCCCAATCCCGCCGGTCCGCCCTTCCTCGACTATCACCGCAATGCGGGGACGGCCCAGTATTGCGCGGCAAGGTCTGCAGTGAACCTGTTTACCCGGGTGCTGGCCGCCGAGCTTTATGGCACCTGCATTTCCGCCAATACCGTCGCGCCGGTCAATTCGGTGATCACGCCCAATGTTCAGGCGTCGATCGATGCGGGCAGGGTCAGCCGGGATCGCTTCAAGGCGCCGGAAGATCCCGAAGTGATGGCCGAGGCAATTCTCGCGCTGTGCCTGGTGGACCCCGATGTTTCGACTGGGCTGACGACATACAGTGGCCAGTATCTTGCCGAGATCGGGCGCCAGGTGCGGGGCCGGGATGGCAAGGAATTCGATGCAAGGATAACCACTGAATCCGTGAAGTATTAGGCTTGCGGCGGCCCGGGGAGGCTCAATATGACACAGATATTCTCGCTCGCGGGAAAAGTGGCGCTGGTGACCGGTGCCGGGCAGGGCGCCGGGGCGGGGATCGCTGCGCTGTTTGCGAGGCAAGGCGCTGCAATCATCGTCAACGATGTTGTCGGCGAACGGGCCGAGGCGCAGGCGCAGGCCATCCGGGATGCGGGCGGCAAGGCAGTCGCACAGGCATTCGATGTCACGGATCTGGAGGCTGTGCGCCGCGGCATTGCGGCGGGGGAATCCGCGCTGGGCGGCCCCGTGGACATTCTGGTCAACAATGCCGGCAATGGCGGGGCCGAGGGGCCGCTCAGGATGCTGCCCTTCGCCGATCTTCCGCCGGAAGCCTGGCAAGCGACATTGGCGGTCAATATCTACGGCGCGATGAACTGCCTGCATGTCGTGCTGAAACCGATGGTCACGCGCGGCTGGGGGCGGATCATAACCATTGCTTCGACGGCCGGAACGCAGGGGATCAACGGCGGCATGGCGCATTACGGCGCGGGCAAGGGCGGTTCGATTGCGCTGACCCGGCACATAGCCCTGGAGAATGCCCGGTTCGGCATTACCGCCAACTCGGTCGCGCTGGGGCTTATTCGCCAGGACGATAGCGAGCTTTTCAACAAGCTGGCCAGATCCCTGCCTGTCGGCCGGCGCGGCACCCCGGAAGATGTCGCCGCACTATGCCTCTATATCGCGTCCGAAGAGGCTGGCTGGTTTACCGGGCAGACCGTTGAATTGAATGGCGGCGCGTTTACGACCTAGGCGACGCGGTGTTTGGTGACAGTGCGCCAAATGCCTCAAATGCTAACTAAGCTTAATTAGTAAAAGCTAACCTCACATAGTATATCCTTGTATTACTTATTATAAAAATGCTTTCAAATGAAAGTATCGTGATATTATCGCGACTCTGATCAGTTAAGTCCTGACAGAATGCCTGCAGTGACTGGATCAGGAGGAGCACTGCGATATGTCCTATATTGACCGGAAGCATAGCAGCAACCGTACGGCGACGATTATTGCCGTATCCATAATCGAAGCGGCGGCGATCTTTGCGGTGGTGCGGGGGTTGACTGTTACTTTCACGCGGGATCCGCCGCCGCCGCGGTTGGAGGGCGAACAGATCTACCTTCCGCCCCCGCCAGTGCCGATACCGCATCCCACGCCGTCAGCCCAGCCGAGCCATCAGCCGGACCATGTGATCCCCGCCCGCAATACTCTTGCGACCGGGCCGACCGTCCCGCTGGGGCCGGTGCCGATGCCCACGGCCAGCCCGGTGCCGATGGCGACGCCCGAGCCCTTCATCGAACCGCCGGGGCCGCAGTTCGCGCCCCGTTCGGCGCGGCCCATCGGGCGGCCTTCGGGCTGGGTGACCAGCAATGACTATCCCGCGCGCGATCTGCGCGAGGGCAATTCGGGGGTGACGGGGTTCCGGCTCAGTATTGGCAGCGATGGCCGGGTGCTGTCTTGCGCGGTCACTGCGTCGAGCGGCTTTCCGGGGCTGGACCGGGCGACTTGCGACAACCTGACGCGCCGGGCGCGGTTCGAGCCGGCGAGCGATGGTGCGGGGGCGAAAGTGGCGGGGACTTATAGCAACAACATTCGCTGGGTGATCCCGGAGTGAGGTGAGGGGGCTGTTGCGCCAATCATAAACCTCGTCATTCCCGCACCAGCGGGAACCCATCTCCAGCACTATCGGTTTGAGCAAATTTCTAGTCCGGGAGATAGGTCCCCGCCTGCGCGGGGATGACGAAGAGGGGTAGGGCAGGTGACGGCATGTCTTGCAAGTCCGGCGGGGGAGGATTGGTGGGACTTTCCCGCTTGTATTGCGGCCCTGCCTCAAGCAATGGGGCGCGCGAATGGGGCCGGCACTGGCCTTCAATCTAGCTCACGGAATTGGCCTCAATGACAGACACACAGCGGCAGGCCCGCTATTCGATCCAGAAGCGCGTGCTGGTGACCGGCGGGGCGGGGTTTATCGGCTCGCATCTGTGCGCGCGGCTGATCGAGCAGGGGCACAATGTGCTGTGCGTCGATAACTTCTTTACTGGCACCCGGGCGAACGTCGCTTCGCTGCTGGGCAATCCCAATTTCGAGCTGATGCGCCATGATGTGACCTTCCCGCTCTATGTCGAGGTCGACGAGATCTATAATCTCGCCTGCCCGGCCTCGCCGATTCACTATCAGTTCGATCCGGTGCAGACGACCAAGACCAGCGTGATCGGCGCGGTCAACATGCTGGGGCTGGCCAAGCGCCTCAGGGTGCCGATCCTGCAGGCTTCGACCAGCGAGGTTTATGGCGATCCGCATGTGCATCCGCAGGTGGAAGACTATTGGGGCAATGTGAACCCGATCGGGCCGCGCTCATGCTATGACGAGGGCAAGCGCTGCGCCGAGACGCTGTTCTTCGATTATCGCCGCCAGCATGATCTGGCGATCAAGGTGGTGCGCATCTTCAACACCTATGGCCCGCACATGCATCCCAACGACGGGCGGGTGGTCTCGAACTTCATCGTCCAGGCGCTGCGCGGCGAGGATATCACTATCTATGGCGAGGGCCAGCAGACGCGCTCATTCTGCTATGTTGACGATCTGGTGGCGGGGCTGATGGCGATGATGGCGACGGGCGACGAGGTGACCGGGCCGGTTAACCTCGGCAATCCGGGCGAGTTTTCGATGATCGAGCTGGCTGAGCTGGTGATCGAGCTGACCGGCAGCAAGTCCAAGCTGGTCTATCAGGACCTGCCGCCCGATGATCCCAAGCAGCGCCAGCCCGATATTGCCAAGGCCAGGGCGGAGCTGGGCTGGGATGTGACCGTGCCGCTGCGCGCGGGGCTGGCCAAGACGATTGATTATTTCCGCGGGGTTGTGGGGGGATAGGGCTTTCTCGAGCCAGACTGGCGCACCCTCTTCTTCCCCCTCGATGGGGGAAGGATACGAAGACCTGGTCCTGCGCCGCAGGGCCTGGTCGCAGTTGGATGGGGGTGATCTGGCCGGAAACGCCGCGCTCGGTTGAGAGCGCACCCCCACCCAACCTTCGCTAGTCGGCAAGCCGCCAAGCTTTGGTATCCCTCCCCCATCAAGGGGGAGGAAAGAGTGCGGAAGGCCTAACTCCCAAGCTCCGGCAGATCAAAATAGATCCGGTTCGCGGCGAAATCGATTGCCACGCGTTTGAACAGCTTCAGCTCGCGCATGCCCAATAGCAGGGCAGGGCGGCGGGTGAGGCCCAGATACTCGAACACGGGCGAGTCGGTATAGGCGACCATCAGGTTGGTGATGTCGAATTCGCCCACCGAAAGCTTGCGCGGAAAGCCGAGTTCTGCGGAGATGGTCTGGCCGGTGACGCTGGTCAGGGTGACCAGTTCCTGCAGCCCGCGCTTGCTCATCGCCCGTTGCATCGCGCGGTTGCCGATCGAGGTGTTGGCACCGGTGTCGATGATGACGTCCGCGCGCACGCCATCGATCACGGCATTGGTCATGATCAGCTGGCCCAGCCGCCGCCGCGCGGTGACGACAATGTCGAAGCCCCGGTTGCCGCCCTGGCTGCGCACATCGCCGATAGTGAACTGGCGCTTGTCGAAATCGAGGAGGACGCGCTGGCGCTGCAGGCTGTCTATCCCGACGATGCCATCGGCGCCGATGTCGCGGCTCTCGAACAGCACCACTTCCATGTTGTAGAACGAGCGGCGGCCGAGGCCGATCTCGTCGACCAGCGCGGTGTCGGCAGCTTCGGTGCCGGCAATCCCGATAATGCGGGCGCGGCGCGAGGGGGGCAGGGCCAGCCGCTCGGCTATCGATCGCGCGACCACGGTGCTCTGCGAGCCAGTGTCGATGACGAAGTTGAAAGTGTCCTTTGCGCCGATCCGCACGGGAACCGTCATCCGCTCTTCGCGGTCGATCTGGGTCTTGATGACTTCGATGTCGATTGCAGCAACCGGTTCGGCCGAGGCAAAGGCGGGGGTGGCTGCGCCAAGGGCCAGCATGGATCCTGCAATGGCAGCCAGTTTGGGCATGATCCAGCCTCTCGCCGTGCCCTTATGGCGCAAAATGGCTCGCTATGCCAGCGGACTCAGGCGGCGGGTGCGGGCCGCCGCCGGATGAGGGCGTGGAGCAGGTGGCCTGCCAGATCGACCACTTCCTTATAGGCCGGGTGGCGCAGCAACCTGAGCGCGATCAGCCAGCAAAACGCGCCCAGCAAGCCGGATAGCGCCAGCTGCGCCAGACCGGCCTGCGCCGGGCCGTCCCATATCGCATAAAACAATACCGCCGGACCCAGCGCGGCCAGCGTGGCCCCAGCGCTTTGCAGGTAGATCACTGCTAGGCCCTTCCAGGCAAAGCCCAGCATGTCCTTCATCAGCCCGACATAGATCACGACAAACAGCAGTCCGTGGATCAGTCGGGATATCGCGACCCAGACCAGGCCGAAAGGTGCGGCCACGGCCAGCAGCAGCACCGATGTTGTCGATTCGGCGACATAGCGCCGGATCAGCTGGCGCATGCGCCCCAGCAGCATCGGCAGATCGGTGTTGAGCGGCAGTGCAACATAGCAGATCTGCGACAGCGCAATCCACGTGAGCAAGGGAGCGGCAGCGATCCAGCGCGGGCCATAGAGCAGGCGGATGATCGGTTCTGCCAGCACGGCGATGCCTGCCATGGCTGGCCAGGTGATCCCGGTATAGGCAGCGACGACCCGCAGATAGGGCGGCCCCAGCGGATCGCCGCGGTCGCGCACTTGCCGGAAGGCGGGGTAAAACACCCCGGTGACCGCGCCCGCCAGCAGCAGCCGCAATTGTATCGCAAGGCCAGCGGCGCGCGCGAACAGGCCGACTGCGGCATTGTCGATCAGCCGGCCGATGACCAGTTCGGGCGCGCGTGCGGTTATCGAGCCGCAGATGGCCTGCACCGAATTGGTCCCGCCAAGCTGAAAGATCGGCTTGGTGTCCGCCAGTCGCAGCGGCCAGGGCAGCATCACGCCTGCGCGCCACTGGGCAACCACCATGCGCGCCGCTTGCTGGGCAAATGCGCCCCAGGCCAGCGCCAGCGCGCCGTGGCCTTTCATCGCCAGACTGCATGCCACCGCTGCATTGGCCAGCGACGAGCAGATTTCGATGAGCGCGTTGGATTTGAAATCCATCCGCCGTTGGCAGATCGCCTGCGGGACGATGGCCAATGGCACCAGCAAATAGGATGCGGCGATGATCTTCGCCACGGGCAAAATCTGCGGATTGCCATAGAAGTGAGCAATCGGTGCGGCGGCGAACAGGGCCAGGATGGCGATCCCGCCGGCAAAGACGACAGAAATGGTGAAGGCCGTCGCCAGCTTTTCCGGAGTAAGCTCGCGTTCGCCGGTGATGAAGCGATTGACCCCGAAGTCCTGCAGAAATGCGACCAGGGTGATCGCCGCGAAGGCTATCGAGAACAGCCCCAGCTGATCTGGAGTGATGAACCAGCGTGCCAGCACCACGCTGGTCGCAAACTGGATGGCGAAAGAAGCATATTGCGAGACCATGGCCCAGACCGCTGCCGTGCGGACGTTCATCGACTCGCGCCTGCCAGTGAGGAGGCAAGCTGCATGGCGCGCGCTGGCTCGCCGAACCTGATCAGCCGGACAACCGTGCGCCACAGGTCCATGCCGCCGCCGCCATCGCCGATATGGCGCAACAGCAGGTTAAAACCTTCGCCGCGCATGGCCTCGGGTGAATAGACCAGGCCGCGTGCGACTTTCCCGCGCACCGCCTGCGTGATCCCCGGGCGGCCGAACAAGTCATCGAGCTGTTCGAGCCGGGGCATCACGTCCAGTTCCGCCGTGGGGTCGGGCCGTCCGGCCCGGCGCTCAAGCCAGGCGAAATAGGCAATCGTGGCATTGGTCTTCTGCTCGACGATATGCCGGTTGCTGACCTGGCTGTCGGTGCGGCGATATTTCAGCAAAGGTTCCTGGAGGCTGCACAGCTTGGTCAGATCGGCAAGCCGCAGCCACAGATCGTAGTCCTCGCAATGCTTGAAGGCCGGGTGATAGCCACCGGCGGCCAGCACCGGATCGCGGCGATACATTGTCGCCGGATGGCATAGCGGGGTGCTGTGGTGCACTGCCTCGAGAAAGCCCGCATGATCGGATGGGTGATCCTGACCGATGTTCGGCATGACCTGTCCGTCCGCGTCAATATCGTCCGCCCACGAACTGACCACGCCATAATCGGGATTCGCGGCAAGGAAGGCGAACTGGCGCTCAAACCGTTCGGGGTAGGCGATATCGTCGCCATCCATCCGGGCGATGATTGGTGCCCGGGATTCGGCCAGCAATTGGTTGAGACTGGCGATAAGCCCACGATTTTCCCGGTGAATCGCGCGAATCCGCGCATCACGGACGGCATAATGGTCGATAACCGCCGCTGATCCATCGGACGAACCGTCGTTGAGAATCAGGAATTCGAAGTCCGTAAAGGTCTGTGCCAGAATACTCTCGATCGCTTCAGCAAGGTAGCGTTCGCCATTGTAAACGCTCAACGCGACACTGATCGAGGGGCAGTTCATGTGACAAAAGTCCCGGTTTTCCGTCATGTTCGCAGGTGATTGTGACCCGGTGCGGGATAGCCAATTAAGGTAAACAAACCATGACCTGAGGATGACCTGCCAAATCGCCAGAACGGGCCACATGCGGCGCCTGCGCCAATCGCCAGGCGTCGCCGCCAGGCTGAAACCCGCAGTTTTCCGGGATTGTGAAACATTTATGCAAAAAGGCGTTGACCGACTCACAAGTCGCCCATATAGGCCCGTCCACCGCAACGGAGCGGCTCTCAAACGGAGCCAAACCGGAGTGGTCGCCAACACATTCGGGCAGCAGTCCCCCGGTATCTAATCGGGGAGGCTTTGTTGTCCGCTTGTTTGTTGTTTGGCTCTTTGACATTGTCGGTTTTAGATGAAGGGACATGTGGGCGACGGCGCCTGCTCCCGGGGCTTCAGGGCTCGGGGTAGCAGTTTAAATTAGTCGTTACCCGATAGTCACTCTGACGGGGTTTTCCTCGGCAGATGGCTTAACATGTCCTAACGTAACCATACGTTTAGACAAGTGCAGGGTAATTGACCCCTGAATTAATTTTACGTCAGATGGCCAATCTACGGATTGGTGCTGTTGTGAGATTGGACACAAACTTGAGAGTTTGATCCTGGCTCAGAACGAACGCTGGCGGCATGCCTAACACATGCAAGTCGAAC
>CANJCQ010000049.1 GCA_947473355.1 Sphingomonadaceae bacterium
AGTCGAGACACTGGTGCAGAGTGTCTCGACTTCGCTCGACACGAACGGACTAATTTTTAGTTGGTGAAAATCCTGAGATCTAATCCCGCCACTCAGCCAGCGCATCAAGCGCTTCGATCTCCCCGCCGCTCACCCACAGCGGGTTGATCTCCAGCGCGGCGAGTTTCGGGCCTAGCGCGAGCGCGGCATTGCCGATGGCGACAATCACTTCCGCCAGCCGGTCCAGATCCACTGGCGCAGTTCCGCGATAGCCTTTGAGCAATTTCGCCGCGCGCAGCGATATGAGCATCTCGCGCGCTTGCCCTTTATTGATTGGCAGCAGGCGCACTGCGCTGTCCTGCAAAATCTCGATCCAGACGCCGCCGAGGCCGACAGCAATTGCCAGCCCCCAATCGGCATCGCGGGTCACACCCACGAAGAGTTCCAGTCCACCGGTCCGCATCGGCGAGACAATCACGCCGTCGATCCGCGCATCGGGCAGGGCCGAGGCAACTGCGGCGCGGATTTCGTCGTGGACACGGCCCACATCTTTGCTTGTAATTCCGAGCCGTACGCCGCCTACCTCAGTCTTGTGCGCAATATCTGGCGAGGCAATTTTCATCGCAACTGCCCCGCCGAGCGCTGCGGCGGTAGCCTGAGCCTCCTCGGCGCTGCGGGCCACGGTTCCCGCCACCACCGGCACACCCTGGCTCGCCAGAAAGTCCAGCGTCGCCCGCTCGCCCGACAGGTCTGGCGGTTCGGCCAGCGCTGCCGGGGCGGCGAGCACATCGGCTCCCAATGCAACGCGCCGCGACCAGCGCGCCAGATGGCCGAGCGCGCGGGTGCCAAAATCCATGCCGAAGACGATGTCGCGAAGCCCGCTTTCCTCCGCCACCGCCAGCGCCTCCGGGCCCATCGGCTGGATCACCTGGCCGATCAGCATCGGACGCTTCCCCGCATCGCGATAGGCCTTGGCGATCACCGGCCAATGCACCCGGCAGGTGGCCATTTCGGCCTCACTGCCCGGCATGGCCATCAGTGTCACGACGAGGCCGATGCCGGGATCATCGAGCAGCACCGGCAGAGCCCGGGTCCACAGCGAGGTATCCTGCAGCACTGCTCCGGTCATATCGAGCGGGTTGAGCGTCGAGGCGTAGGACGGCAGAATCTCCGCCAGCTTGGCCCGTGTTTCGGGCGCGAATTGCGGGGTCGGCACGCCGTGCTGCTCGCCGAGATCGGCAAACATGCCGCAGCCGCCGCCCGATACCGAGGCCAGCGCAATGCCCGGCCGCTCGAGCGGGCCGACCGCCTCGATCAGCGCCGCCGTCACCATCATTTCCTCGATCGAGCGGACCCGGATGATGCCAAGCTGCTCGCAGGCAGCATCGAATACCCGGTCGTCGCCCACCATGGCTCCGGTATGCGCCTTGGCGACTTCGGCCGACATGGCGCTGGTGCCGACTTTCAGCACGATGATCGGCTTCTTCGCCGCGAGCGCCCGCCGCGCCGCTGCTGCCAAGCGGTCGGTAGAGCTGGCGGCTTCGATATAGGCTGTGATCACGCGGGTCGCCGGATCGTCGACCAGATAGTCGATGACATCGGCTGGGGTGACCATGGCCTCGTTGCCGGTCGCGCAGAGGAAGCTCAGGCCCATTCCCTGCTGGTGCGCAAACTTACTGATTTCGTTGGAGACTGCGCCCGACTGCGAGACAATGCCGATCCCGCCGTGCAGCACTGGCAGCCGCGTGCCGATCGCCGTTGCGACGGCTCCGCCGGCAATATTGGCAAAGCCCATCGAATTGGGGCCGAAGAAGGTAACCCCGCGCCTGCGTGCCGTCGCGACCAGTCCGGCCTGCAACCTTTCGCCCTCCGCACCGGCCTCGGCAAACCCCGAGCTCAGCACAACCGCGCTGGTGACTCCGGCATCGGCCGCATCCTCCAGCGCGCTCGCGACCGAATGGGCCGGCACCACGATGATCACTAAGTCGGGCGGTGTCGGGATTTCGCAGCAGGAGCGGTAACCGGGCAGGCCATGCGCCTGCTTGCCATCGCGGTTGACGGCATAGAGCTGGCCCTGATGGCCGAAATCGGCAAAGCGCCGGACGATCATCGCGCTCCAGGTCGAGCGATCCGAGGCACCGACGAGGGCGACATTGCGGGCCGTAAACAGGTGGCGCAGTGCCTCCAGGCTCACCTGTTCCGCGCTCATGCGGCGGTCCAGACCATGGCATCGGCAGAGCGCTTGTTATGGCCCAGCTTGCCGACTGGCTCGACCGCGCCATCAGTCAGGAAGGCCAGCGAGCGTGCGTCGTCGCCGTCGACCCGGGCAATGATCCGGAGGCCATCTGGCGCGCGCGACAGCACCACACCCTGTCGCGGCGCGCCGTCGCGATCATAGAACACAGTGTAGGTCTCGACCGGAAACAGGCCTTCGACTTCATCAGTCAGCGGCGGAATCGGGCCGCGCCGGGCATCGGCAAGCGCCTGCGCGTCATAGTCTTGCGGAAATGAGACACCGGGCAAGGCGCTGCGCGACAGCACGATGCAGTGGTTGTGTTCGCAAAAGCCGCCATTGCCGAACAGGAACCCGGTCTTACCGCCCGTCCGCAGCTTGCGGACCATCGCGGCTATCGCATGGCTCATGTAATTCGCCACCGGCCCGCCGCCGAAGGTCAGGCCGCCGTGGACCGTGGCTGGGCGATCGGCGGGCCAGCCCAGCACCCGCCGCGCCATCTTGGGCACGGTGGGGAAGCAGGAATAGAGTTCGACCATGTCGAGCTCGCTGCCCGTCAGGCCATTGCGCACCAGCGTTTCCTCGATGGAAATCTGCATGCCGGTGGGCGTGGTCCATCCGGCGCGCTCCATGGCTTCGTGCGCTTCGTGCGCGGCGACGCCTGCGCCAATATAGATCAGCTGCTCTTCGGGAACGCCGGCGGCCAGCGCCGCAGCGAGGCTGGTAACGATCACCGCCGCGCCCTGGTTGACCGAGGCATTGGCGACCATCAGCTTGGTGTATGGGAAGGCGATGGGGCGGTTGTCGGCTGTCGCTTCGATGATTTCGGCAGGCGACCGGGGCTTTTTCAGCCATGCGCCTTCGCTCATTGCCGCGACTTCGGACATCAACGACCAGATCTGGCCCGATTCCGCTTGGCCCTGCTCCAGCGTCAGCCCTTCGGCAGCGCGGCTGGCGTTCTCGTAGAGCGGGTAGATTTCCGAAGGCTGGAACAGGCCATAACGCCGCCGCAATTCAGTGGCGCTCTTTTGGGAATTGGGAAACAGCGGCTTGCCCGCGCGCAGCGCCGTGCGCATGGCTTCGGCGCCGACTATCGCGCAGGTAACAACTTCTCCTGCGCCGATTGCATTGGCCGCATCGTTGAGCAGGCGCACCGGGGTATCACCCGAAGGCACTTCGGCCTGCCGGATCGTGTCTGTGTCGAGCCCCGTGGCGCTGGCCAGTCCTTGCGGAATATCGATTTCGCTGAACGACAATTGCGGCACGACCAGAATGCGCTCGCAGCGCTCCAGCCAGCCGCCTCCGCTGTCGCCATCGGCCGCCGCCAGTGCGGCCACCATCAGTTCCAGTGAATCGTGTGCTTCCGCATCATCCGCGGGCCGATCATTGACCTCGCCAACGCCAACGATGACCGGGATTCGTGTCCGATCCTGTTGCATGCCTACCTCCAGGAAAATCCGCCATCGACCGGCAGTTCTGTGCCGGTGGTGAAGCCCGAATCCTCGGTGCTGAAAAACAGCGCGGCGCGCGAAACGTCATCCGTCTCGCCCAGCCGCTTCAGCGCAACCCGCTGCTCGGCCCGGTCGGTGTGTTCCGGGTTCTCCCAGAGATAGCGCGTCATTTCGGTCTTGATGACGCCGGGGCAGATCGTGTTGGCGCGGATTTTCGGGCCAAGATCGAAAGCGATGCACTTGGTGAACATGGCGAGGCCCGCCTTGCTCGCCGAATAGCCCGCCGTGCCCGCCATCGGCATCAACGCGCTGACCGAGGCGATGTTGACGATGGTTGCCTTGTCGGCGGCCCGCAGCATTGGCAGGGCGGCGCGGCATATGTTGTAGGGCCCGGTAAGGTTGACCGCGAGCATGCGGTCCCAGCTTTCCGGGTCAAGCTCGTCGAACTGCTTGGTCACGAGGATACCGGCGGCATTGACCAGACCGTCGATCCCGCCCAGCGCAGCCCCGGCTTCAGCGACCACCTTGTCAACCTGCGCCCGGTTGGAAACATCGCAGCCATAGGCCGCGGCCGAAAGTTCGGCGGCTACTTCGCGCACCCCCGACTCATTGCGGTCAAGCAGGGCGAGCCTCGCGCCTTCCCTGGCAAACAGCCGCGCGATGTCGCGGCCCATACCGCTGGCCGCACCGGTTATGACAATGCGGCGGCCGTCCAGTTTTCCAGTCATCGGGCAATCTCTCCGGTGCAACCTGCGCCAAATGCTCGGCGGCATGGTCATTTTTCTCCGATGCGGTAAGCCTCAACAAGGCGCTGTTTGCAAGCCGCAAAGTGATCAGAGCCGACACAGGCTTACTTGCTGACCGATTCGAACACCCCATCCCAATCGGCCGGGGGCGGCGCAGCGGAAAATCCGGCAATCCGCTCCTTATAGATGGCCACCACCCTGCCGAGGCCGTGCGCATCCGCCTGTGCGGCGAGCGCATCGGCGATTTTCGCTGCGGCCCGCCAGTCGCGCGTACGATAGGCGCTGAGCATCTGGCTATACTGGGCAGAAAAAGCAGAGAAATCCTCGCTCGCTGCCATGCCTTCGTCGCCCAGCAGCGCATAGACCACTTCCGGGGCATGGCGCCCGACGACGCGGACCCGGTCGAGTTCCAAACAGGCGAACTTGCCAAGCTTCGCATGCAGTGCGGCTCCGATGGCGATCTCAACCCCGTAAAACTTGGTCAGCCCTTCAATCCGCGAGGCGAGGTTTACGGTGTCGCCGATCAGCGAGTAGGACAGCCGCTGCGCCGAGCCCATGTTGCCGACGCAGCAGGGTCCGGCATTGAGCCCGATGCCAATGCCGATCTGCCCAGGCCAGTCCGCCCCGTTGTTCTGGTTCAGCTCGCGCAATTTTGCACTCATCGCGAGAGCCGCGCGGGCGGCGTTCTCGTATTGCTGCGGATCGTCGAGTGGCGCATTCCAGAAGGCGACGACAGCATCGCCGATGAACTTGTCGATGGTCGCCTTGCGGGCCAGCAGGATGTCGCACATCGGCGTCAGGAAAGCGATCAGGAAGCGGATGATCTGCTGCGGCCCGAGCTTTTCGGAGAGCGTGGAAAACTTGCGGATATCGCAGAACAGCACAGTCATCGGCCGCTCTTCGCCGCCCAGTTCGAGCAGGCCGGGATTGTCGGCAATCTGCTTGACCAGCACCGGCGAGAGATAGCGGTCAAAGGCGGAGTGGATGTAGGCGCGCTGGCGCTCTTCCCGATAGAAGCTGACACCGGTCGAGACGAGATAGGCGGCCATGATTGCCACCACCGGATAGACTGGATCGAGCAGGAAATGCTGGCGCTGGAAGGCGAGGAAACTGCCCCAGACGACAAGGCCGACCAGCACCGTACTGACCAGCGCCCCCCGCGTTGCGCCCAGTTTCGGTCCGGTGAGCGCCACCAGCAGCCCGAGAACCAGCAACAGCGCGGCTTCCGCCCCCGGGGCCCAGTCCGGCCGGACGAGGAACTTGCCGAGGATCATCTGCTCGGTCGCCTGGGCATGGACCATCACGCCAAGCTCGCGGGCTTGCAGCGGTGTCGCCACCAGATCGCGCAGGCCACTTGCCCCGGCACCGACGAAGACGATCTGCCCGGCAAAAAGCCGCTGGGCATCTTCCGGCGCAAGGCTGCCGTCCAGAACCTTCCAGGCCGGCACCACCCGCTCGGGACGCGGCGGAGTGTAATGCATCCACAGCTCGCCTGCATGGGTCAGCGGCACTTCGAACTGGCCGACTTTCAGCGAAACCACTTGCCCCTTCGCGCCGTCGCCCGCGCCATTGCTGTCGCTGGTTTTGATCACAATGCTGCCTGCGCCCTGGGCCACGCGCAGAGCGTCGAGCGAGAGCGAGGGGAGCAACTGATCGCCCTGGCGCGACAGCATCGGCGCCTTGCGGACGATCCCGTCGCTATCGCCTTGAAAGCTCAGAAAGCCATTGCCCTGTGCCGGGTCGAGCAGGAGCGGCAGTGATGCGATGCTGCCCGAGTACCGCGGCACCCAACTATCGGGCGCAGAGCCCGAGACGGCCATGCCCGCCTTGGGGGCCATCGCGGTGCCCGTGCCATCGTGATTCAGGAAATAACCCATGACTGCGGGGGACTGCGCCAGAGCATCGGCAAAGACCCGATCGTTGTCAGGCAGTGTGGCCAGGGCCGCATAAGCCGCGCGATCGCCGCCGTCTTGCGTGAGCCGGGCGGCGAGGCGCGGGGGCGAGAGGCGGTCGGGTTCGGAAAAGACCACGTCGAAGGCGACCACCGAAGCCCCGGCATCGGTCAGCGCGCGGGTTAGCCGGGCAATATCAGTGCGCGGCCAGGGCCACTGGCCGAATTTGCTGATCGATGCGTCGTCAATATCGACGATTCGCACCGGGGCATCGGCATATGCGCGCGGCACAAAGCGCTGATAGGAATCGAACACCAGCAGGCCGAGCTGCGACAGCAGCGGAATGGCTGCCACTTGCAGCGCCCATACCAGCAAGACCGTGGCAATGCCCGGCCAGACGGAGCCGAAATAGCGGCGCCAGCGGGCCGTCGGCGGGGGACCGCCAACTCGTTCGGCGCCATCCATGTCAGCTCGGTCCCCGCTCAGCTGCGATCTTGCGCACCAGCACCTGCATGTCCGGATCGTAACTGGCCAGAACCTGCGCGTCCTGCGCCACGGCAAAATGGGTGACCAGTTCGCGCCCGTTCCAGTGATGCAGCGCAAAGGCGGGCGGGGCATCGGTGACCATGGCGCGGCCATCGGGCGTGTCCGGGTCGATGGGTGCGAAGTCGAGGCTGAGCTGCGCGGCACTGGCGGCGCAGACGGCGACACCGTGTCCCTGCCACGTCGCGGCAATCGGCCGGTGAATGTGGCCGCAGACGATCTTGACCACCTGGGGCTGGCTGCGAAGCACTTCGGATAGCCGTTCGATCCACGGCGCGGCAGGCGCGGGGTCCATCCAGGCCACGCCACTGGCGATCGGTGGGTGATGCAGAGCGATCAGGGTGGGGCGATCGACGTGGCGCTTCAGTTCAGCCGCCAGCCACTCCGCCCGCGACTCGCAAAAGCTGCCGCCGTGGCGCCCTTCCTCCAGCGTATCGAGCACCAGCACCCGGAGTTCGCCCAGATCGAAGCCATACTGGATGAAGCCGGCAAGCCCATCCGGCTGGGGCAGGGCCGTGCGGAAGGTGTCGCGCCGGTCATGGTTGCCGGGGCAGCAATATACCGAGCAGCCAAGCGCGGAACCAGCCTCGCGGAATTGCGCATAGGCCTCGGCGGTCCCGCGGTCGGCAATGTCGCCGGTTACCAGCAATGCATCGGGCCGCGGTGACAGCGCATCCAGCGCCGCAACCACACGGTCCAGCCGCAGCCGGTTGTCCTCGCTGGCATTGTCCGGCTCGAAACCCAGGTGCACGTCGGTTATCTGCGCGATCAACATCACAGTGTCCTGCCCAAACCTGCGCGTGCTGTCCATCCCGGCAGGATATTCCGGACATTCGCGCTCCCTTCCGCTGGACTCATTCGTTCGAACGAACTATAAGTTGGCCATGGCCGACGGCTCGCTCAGCGCCCGTAAGCTGGTGGATGCCGCCTTGCCGATTTTCGGGTTGCGCGGGCTCGAAGGCGCGAGCACGCGCGAGATCGCGAAGGCTGCCGGCAAACCCATGTCGGCGATCACCTATCACTTCGGCGGCAAGGAAGGGCTCTATCTCGCCTGCGCGCGCCATATCAGTGAAACGCTGGGCCTGCTGATCGGCGCAGCTGCCGATGAGCAGGCCGCAACCGACAGGGCAGAGGCGCGTGGCATGATCGCGCAATTGATGGGTCTGCTGGTCAACGCCATGCTCCGCAATGAAACTGCGCCCTTTGTCCGCTTCATCGTCCGCGAACAGCAGGAACCAACCGCCGCATTCGACATTATCTATGCTGGCGGATTGGGCCGCGCGCTGTTGCGGCTCTGCGCGCTGTTGGGGGTGATCGCGGATGGGCGGATCCCGGACATCGAAGTGCGCGTCCGGGTTATCGCTTTGATGGGCCAGGTCATGGGCTTCCGGATCGGCCGCGCGGCGACCTTGCGGCTGACCGGCTGGACCGATCTGGGCGATATGGAACGCGCGCTGATTGACAGGGTTATCCAGTCACATCTGGGGGCGATCCTCGATCAACTCGAACAGGAGCATCAGGCATGACGCGGCAACGGATTATTGGTCTGGTTGCGCTGGCCGCATTGATTGTCGCAGGGTTGCTCACGCACGGCTTCGGGCTGCTCGGCAAGAGTGAGGCTGAACTCAAGCTCTACGGCAATGTCGATATCCGGCAGGTAGAGCTGGGCTTCCGTGTCGGCGGCAGAATTGAGAGCATGGCTTTCGACGAAGGGGTGCGCGTTCCGGCGGGCGCTACTCTCGCCCGGCTCGATGCCCGGCCGCTGACCGATGTGCTGGCCACCAACCAGGCGCAGATCGCGCTGGCCGATGCAGACCTTGCAAAATCGCGCAATGGCAACCGCGCGCAGGATATTGCCCGCGCAACACAAGCCGTCGCCGAACAGCGCGCGCTTTATGACAAGGCCCGCACGGACTTCGAGCGACGCTCTGCGTTGGTGGAGAGCGGCGCAGTCAGTCAGGCGCTGGTGACGGCATCGCGCGCTGATTTCGAGGCGTCGCGGGCGCGGCTGCGTTCGGCGGAGGATGCGCTTTCCTTGCAGCGCGCAGGCGCCCGCAGCGAAGATGTCGCCGCCGCTGTGGCGCGGCGCCAATCGGCCTTGGCACAAGCCAACCGCGCCCGCACGGATATCAACGACACCGCGCTGCTCGCCCCTGAAAGCGGCGTGGTTCTGACCCGCGCCCGAGAGCCCGGTGCCATCGTCCAGCCTGGCGAGACGGTCTACACTCTGACCATCGATCGCCCGATGCGTGTCCGCGCCTATGTTGCCCAGACCGCGCTTTCGCGCATATCGCCCGGCATGGCCGTGCTGGTCACGGCAGACGGCAATCCCAAGACCTACCATGGCACTATCGGCTTTATCTCGCCGACCGCCGAATTCACCCCCAAGTCGGTCCAGACCGAAAGCCTGCGCGCCGATCTGGTCTATCGCCTGCGGATCAATGTCAGCGATCCCGACGACGCGCTGAGGCAGGGCCAGCCGGTCACCATCAAGGTCCCCGCCGCCCGCACAGCAGCGCGCTGACATGGCGGATGAGGTCGCCAGCGCGACAGGTATAGTCAAGCGCTTCGGGGCGACATTGGCGCTCGATGATGTCGGCATTGAAGTGCGTAAGGGGCTGATGACCGGGCTGGTCGGGCCCGATGGCGCGGGCAAGACGACGCTGATCCGCATCCTCGCCGGGTTGATCGATCCCGATGCCGACGAGGCTATGGCGCTGGGCAGTGCTGCGACCAAAGCGGACCATTCCCGCATCGGCTACATGCCCCAGCGTTTTGGCCTCTATGAGGACCTCACCGTCATCGAGAACTTGCGGCTCTATGCCGACCTGCGCGGGCTGGACCGCGAGACGCGGGAGGAAAATTTCGCCCACTTGCTCGAATTCACTGATCTGGGGCGCTTCCAGTCGCGGCTTGCGGGCAAGCTTTCGGGCGGCATGAAGCAGAAGCTTGGCCTGGCCTGCGCGCTGGTGCGTCAGCCCGATCTGCTGCTGCTCGACGAGCCCGGCGTCGGGGTCGATCCGGTGTCGCGGCGCGAATTGTGGCAGATGGTCCGGGAACTGACCGGCGAAGGCGTCGGCGTCTTGTGGTCGACGGCCTATCTCGATGAAGCAGAAGCTTGTGACACGGTGTTTTTGCTGAGCGAAGGCAAGATGCTGCATGCCGGGCCGCCGGGCGATTTGCTCGCCCGGGTCGAGGGCCGTGTGTTCCGGCTTCCGGTTCCTGCAACAGAGCGCCGAACGACCTTGGCCCACCTGCTAGACCGCGACGACGTTGCCGACGGCACCTTGCAGGGCGAGGGCGTGCGCCTGCTGATGCGCGAGGCTGGGCCACCTGAAGGTGTTGCCGGTCAAGCCGTGCCTGCCAAACCCCGTTTCGAGGATGGCTTCATCGATGTGCTCGGCGCCAAAGTCAGCGGCACCAGCGGCCTCGCCGAAGCCTATCGCCTGATCCCGGCGAGTGACACTCCGGCCATCGAAGCGCGCGGACTGACCAAACGGTTCGGTGATTTCACTGCCGCGCAGGATATCAGCTTTGCAGTGCAGCGTGGGCAGATTTTCGGGCTGCTCGGCCCCAATGGCGCAGGTAAATCGACCACTTTCAAAATGCTCTGCGGCCTTCTGACGCCAAGCTCTGGCGCCGGATCGGTCGCCGGGTTCGACTTGCGCCATGCCAGGGCCGATGCCCGCCAGTCGCTGGGTTATATGGCGCAGAAATTCTCGCTCTATGGCGATCTGTCGGTGAAGCAGAACCTTGATTTCTTTTCTGGAATCTATGGCCTGAAGGGCGCCGCGCGCCGCGCCGCGATTGAGCGGGTCAATGCCATTTTCCATCTCGAAAACTATTCATCGGTCAATGCCGGGACCTTGCCGCTGGGCTTCAAGCAGCGCCTCGCGCTGGCCTGCGCTGTCATGCACGAGCCGCCCGTCTTGTTCCTTGACGAGCCAACATCGGGCGTCGATCCGATCGTGCGTCGCGAATTCTGGAGCCATATCAATGGTCTTGTCGAGAAGGGCGTCACCGTGCTGGTCACCACCCATTTCATGGACGAGGCTGAATATTGCGACCGGATCGCGCTGATCTACCGCGCCACCCAGATCGCCACCGGCACGCCTGACGAGCTCAAGGCGCAGACCGGCAGCGAGACGATGGAGGACGCGTTCATCGCGCTGATTGAAGCGGCCGACCGCTTGCGCGAGGCAGCATGAGCGGCGAGTTCAATCTCCTCCGGTTCACGGCGATGCTTGGCAAGGAGACGCGCCAGATCCTGCGCGATCCCTCGACCCTGATGATCGCCTTCGTGCTGCCGATGATGCTGATTTTCCTGTTCGGCTATGGCGTCAATCTCGACACCTCGCGTACCCGGATTGGCCTTTCGGTGCAGGACCAGAGCGAGGCGGCGGCGAGTCTGGCCGTGGCCTTCCAGTCGTCGCGCTTTTTCGAAGTGGCCGAAGTTGCCGACGCCGATGCGCTGGGCAAGTCACTGGTCGCCGGGCACATTCGCGGCTTTGTCGTGATCCCGCAGGATTTCGGCCGCATGGCGCTGCGCGGTGGCGGCACAATCCAGGTGGTGGCAGACGGCTCTTCGCCCAACACCGCATCCTTTGTAGCCAGCTATGCCGAAGGCGTGCGGCAGACCTGGCTGGCCAGCCGCCCAGACGCGATGGGGCGCGTGAAGGGGGCGGCTTTGACCCCACCCATCTCCATAAATTCGCGCCTCTGGTTCAATCCCGAACTCGCCAGCCGCTTCTTTCTCGTCCCGGGCGCGATTGCCATCGTCATGACCATAATCGGCTCCTTGCTGACCGCGCTGGTCATTGCCCGCGAATGGGAGCGCGGCACGATGGAGGCGATCATGGCGACGCCGCTGCGCCGTTTCGAGCTGATGGCGACTAAGGTGGTGCCCTATTTCGTGCTGGGGCTGGGCTCGATGACGGTTTGCACCTTGCTTGCCGTGTTTGTCTTCGGCGTGCCCTTCCGCGGCTCGCCGCTGGCGCTGCTGGCGATAGCCTCGGCCTTTCTGGTACCCGCCCTGGGCCAGGGGTTGTTCATATCCTCGGCGACCAAGAACCAGTTCGTCGCCAGCCAGGTCGCCCTGCTGACTGCGTTTCTGCCTTCGCTGATGCTGTCCGGCTTCCTGTTCGAGATAAGCTCGATGCCGCGCTGGGTCCAGGCGATCACCTATGTGGTGCCCTCGCGCTACCTGATCCCCTCGCTGCAGACAGTGTTTCTCACCGGCGACGACTGGGGCATGTTCGGGCGGGACATTGCGGTGATGCTGGGTTTCGGCGCGCTGTTTTTCGCACTCGCGATCGGCGCGACCCGCTGGAGGATCGCATGAACACCCGGCTTTTGGCGATAATCATCAAGGAGCTGTGGGCGGTGCTGCGCGATCCGCGCGGGCGGATCATCCTGGTAGTGCCGCCGATCCTCCAGCTGGTGCTGTTTTCGGCGGCGGCCACGCTCGAGGTCAAGAATGTCACCATCGGCATCTACAACCGCGACGACGGCGCCGCCTCGCGCGAATTCATCAACCAACTGGCTGGCAGCCCCAACTTCAAGCGCCTGATCCGCATTGAAACGCCCGAGCAGTTGCATGCCGCCATCGACGGCCAACAGGCCATTGCCGTGGTTGTGATCGATCAGGGCTTCAGCCGGGATGTCGCAGCCCGCCGCCCCGCCAAGATCCAGGCGATCCTCGATGGCCGCAGGTCGAACGCGGCGCAGATCGTCATGGGCTATCTCAATCAGATCGCCGCCTCCACCGGGATGACCTTACGCCCGCAGACCGGAAGGCTCGGCGGCCAGACTGCCGTGACCAACTGGTTCAACCCCAACCTCGATTACCTGTGGTTCATCCTGCCCTCGCTGATCGTCCAGATCGGGGCCATTTCGGCGATGGGGGTGACAGCCCAGTCGGTGGCCCGAGAGCGCGAGCTGGGCTCGTTCGACCAGCTGATGGTTTCGCCGCTGCGCACCTGGGAAGTGCTGGTCGGCAAGATGATGCCGCCGCTGCTGATCGGCCTGTTCAACGTCACGGCCTACATGATCATCATTCCGCTGGTCTATGGCATCCACATGCAGGGCTCGATCCTGTTGTTTTATGCAGCCACACTGGTTTACCTGTTCGCAGTGATCGGCCTTGGTATGGCGATCTCGGTCATAACGAAGACCCAGCAGCAGGCCTTTCTGGGCATGTTCGTGCTGATCGTGCCGATGATCCTGCTTTCGGGCTTCGCCAGTCCGGTCGAGAACATGCCCGGCTGGCTGCAAGTGATCGCCAAGGCCGATCCGCTCAAGAATTTCCTGATCATTGCGGAAGGGCTGTTCCTCAAGGGGATGAGCGCTGCCGATGTACTGGCCAACGTCTGGCCAATCGCGGTGATTGGCATGGTGACCATGGCCGTGGCGGTTTGGCAATTTCGCGCGCGTGTGGAGTGAAATGATGCGATCCATAGCTCTGACCTGTCTGGTCGCCACGCTGCTGTCAGGCTGCGCGGTCGGACCCGAATATGCTCGGCCGCAAGTCGGCGGCACTGAGGGGCAATGGCTCGCGCCTGGCTCGCCGGAAGCAGTCGATGCCGAGTGGTGGAGGGCGCTGGGCGATGCCGAGCTAGATGCGCTTGTTGGTGATGCACTGGCGCACAACCTCGATCTGCGCATTGCCGAAGCGCGGCTGCAGGAAGCGCGCGCCAGTAGCCGCGCGGCACGAGGGCGGACAGCGCCGCAGATCAATGCCACTGACTCGGCGGCAGAGCAGCAGGTCAGCGAGAACGGTCAGTTGCCGGTCAAGAATATCCCGGGCTTCCAGCGGCAATATTCGTTGTTTGATGTGGGGCTGGATGCTTCGTGGGAGCTCGATCTGTGGGGCGGGGTGGCGCGATCGGTGCAGGCGTCCGATGCCCGCGCGCAGGCTGCGGCTATCCGCGCTGAGGATACCCGGTTGCGCGTGGTCGCCGAAGTGGTTTGGACTTATGTCGACTTGCGCAGTGCCCAGGCGCGAGGGGGCTTGCTCGCTCAGGAGGCACAGTTGCGCGAGCAAATCGCACGGCTGGTCGATCAGCGTTATCGGGGCGGGGAATCTTCGCGTTCGGATGCGGAAACTGCGCGGCAGCGAGCTGATTCTGCCCGCGCCCAGCTCCCCGAAGGCGATGCCTCTGCGCATGCAGCAGCCTATAGTCTGGCCCTGCTGACCGGGCGCCCGCCCGAGGCCTTGGCCGCCATGGCGACCCGGATGGCGCCGTTGCCCATGCCGCCCGCCCTTGTCGGCGCAGGTATCCGTTCCGAACTGCTCCAGCGCCGCCCCGATGTGCGCGCCGCCGAGGCCGATCTGATGGCGGCCACCGCGGATGTCGGGGTCGAGACCGCCAATCTCTACCCACGCTTCGCACTAACCGGAAATGTCGGGCAGCAGGCGCGCAGTCTCGGCGATCTCGCTGATGGCGCCAGCACTCGTTTTGGCATTGGGCCCAGCTTCAGCTGGCCGATCTTCTCCTTCGGCCGCATCCGCGCGCAGATCCGCGCTGCAGGGGCCAGGGCAGACGCCAGCGCCGCCGCTTATGAGAAGGCCGTGCTGGGCGCGCTGGCCGACAGCGAAACGGCCGCGAACCGTTTCGCTGCCAGCACCTCTGCCCGCGCCGCGCGCGAGAGCGCACTGGGCGCAGCGCTGGGCGCGGCGGGGCTGGCGGAACAGCGCTTCCGGCGCGGTGAGGATGATCGTATCCAGATGCTCGAAGCCCGCTCCGCCGCGCTGCAGGCCGAACTATTGGCCCTCGCTGCCCGCGCCGATGCCGCCGCTGCCTATGTCGGTTTCACCAAGGCGTTGGGCGGCGGGGCCAGGCCGGTTGCTGAAAGGCAGTAATGCCCGGCGATGCCCCATCTGGCTCTAGGGACAATTAGCTGATCTATAGTGCGAGCAAACGACTCAGCGCGGCAGTCAACAAGGATGCCTGGCCATGGATCTTGATCTTCACGTCACCCGTTTCGACTGGGCCGGCGGGCCATCCGGCATCGGTCCGGGCGTCGCGCATCTTGCCCGCACGGCCGAGGCAATCGGCATCAAGACGCTGTCGTTCATGGATCACTTCTTCCAGATGGACATGGTCGCGCCCGGCGAAGATCCGATGCTCGAAGGCTATACCGCGCTCGGCTTCGTCTCCGCGCTCACCCAGCATTTGCGGCTGCGCCTGCTGGTCACCGGGGTCACCTATCGCCACCCCGGCCTGCTCGCCAAGACCGTGACCACGCTCGATGTCCTGTCGGGCGGGCGCGCCGAGCTGGGGCTGGGCGCGGCCTGGTACGAGCGCGAACACAAAGGGCTAGGGGTACCGTTCCCGCCGCTCGGTGAACGCTTCGAGCGGCTCGAGGAAGCGCTGCAGATTTGCCTCCAGATGTGGAGCGACAACAACGGGGCTTATGCGGGCAAGCACTATCAACTCGCCGAAACGCTGTGCTCGCCCGCGCCCGTCTCGGCGCCGCGCCCGCGCATCATGATCGGCGGCGGCGGCGAGAAGAAGACCCTGCGGCTGGTCGCGCAATATGCCGATGCCTGCAATTTCTTCGGCAACCCGGATATGGTCGCGCACAAGCTGGGCGTGTTGAAAGCGCACTGTGAGGCGGTGGGCCGCGATTACCGCGAGATCGAGGTGACGGCCCTGCTGCAGGCGCAGCCAGGCTGGACCCCTGACGATGTGCTGCGCGAGGCCGAGGCCTATGCGGCGGCGGGTGCCCACACGATCATGGCTTCGGCAATCGGCGATGATCCGGCGGGCGTGCTGGAAGGCCTGTTCGCCCCTGCGGTGGAGCGGATGCGGTCAATCGAGACAAAAGTCTGAAGCGGATCAGCCGAACTTGCGGGCCAGCGCGGCTGACACGGCATCGGCATCGGCGGGATCGATCGGCGCCTTGTAGACGTTGACCATCTTGTTCACTGCATCGCGCCAGAACTGCGGGCCTTTGTGGCGCGGCTGGGTGGCAATGTAGTCGAGCGAGTGGCAGGCGGAGCAGTTGCTCACGACAATCTCGGTATCCGGCTCGGCGAACGCGGCGGGAATGGTGTCGGCGGGAAAGTTGTAGGTCACCGGCCGCGCGGCGGCGATGACGGCGGGCAGGGTGGCCAGGCCCAAGGCCACAGTGAGGACAGCAGCGCGGTTCATACGGCCTCCAGCGTCAGCACTTCGGCCACGTTGCGCATATAGCCGGAAGGCTGCCAGCGCGGTTCGAGCGGCTGGGCTTCGCCGTCGGAGGCAAAGGCGCGGACCAGCACTTTCTGGCGCCCCTTGGGCAGAGTCACACCAAGCCGCAATTCGCGGAACGAATGACGCCCCATATCCGCGCCCAGCCGCGCTTCGAGCCAGTTTGCGCCGCCATCGGGAGAAACCAGCACCCGGGCAATGCCGCTGCCGCCGTTGAAGGCAATTCCGCGCAGTTCGGCCGCTCGCCCCGAGGGAACTTTCGCGCCGTCGGCATGGCTGGTCACGAAGCTCCGGATGTTGAGGCGGGTTATCGGCCGTGTCTTGTCGGGCTTCTGGCCGGGCGCAACGCATGCACAGTCATTGTCAGGGACGCGGTAGGCGGTTTTCATCCAGTAGCCATCGAACTGGGCATCGACCACGTTGATTTCATTCAGATGCTTGACCCAATAGGTGCCATAATGGCCCGGCACCACCAGCCGCAGCGGATAGCCGTTGAGAAAGGGCAGGACCTGCCCGTTCATGGCATAGGCGACCATCACTTCGCCATCCCGCGCCTGATCGAGATCGAGCGCCTTGACGAAATCTGGAATGGTATCGAGCGGCGGATTGTCGAGCCCGTTGAAAGTAACCTGCCGCGAGCCTGCGCGAAGCCCGGCACGGTCCAGCAGGTCCTTCAGCGCCACCCCTCGCCAGCGGGCATTGCCCATTGCCCCGTTGCCAAGCTGCCCGCCGCCAACGCGCGGTTCGACAAACCCCCGGCTGTTGCCCGAACACTGGTTGACCGCCACCACCTCATGAACCGGAAAGTCCCGCTTCAATGCAGCCAGTGAGAGCTCCAGAGGTTTTTCAACTTGGCCGCCAATGGTCAGGCGAAACGTCGCAGGATCGATCAGCGTGGGCAGGCCTGACAGATGATAGCGCACGAAGAAGGCATCGTTGGGGGTCAGGGTGCCCTGATTGAACACCGCAAACGGTGTTTCGAGCTGTGGCGGGCGAGTGGAGAGCAGGATCATCGGCCGCTTCTGCGGCAGGGCCACGAGCGGCCGCTCGCCGTTATCGAACGGCATGACCACTGACTTCGCCGCGGCGAGCGCCGGGCCCGCCACCAGCGACAGTCCGGCTCCGGCCAGGAAGTGGCGGCGTTCGATCGGGGTCATGTGCGCTCCTCGCTCAGTGATCGCAGGCCTTCCGGCAGCCACCAGCGTTCAGGCAACAACCTGCCATGATGTCCCCTAGTCTGCTAACCTGAGGCCGCGAAATGTCGGGGAGGGGCAATCGCCATGCGGGGATGTCGGGCAATCATGCCGCCAGAATGGCCACCATTGCGGTCGCGGGGGGCGGCTGGAATCGCGTAGCTCTGCTGGCGCTCTATGCCGTCGTTGCCCGCGAAGCTGCGTGAGTCTGGTCCCCACATTTGTCGACCTTGCCGCTGTCGCCGACATTCTTGGCGAGCTCGGCAATGAAGTGGGGGCGCTTGGCGTCTCGCTATGCTGCGATCCGGCTGTGGCCGCGGCGCACATGGAGGAATTGCAGGCTTTCGACCTGATCGCACAGAAGCAGCGCGGTCTGGCCGCACTGTTGCGTGCCGAGTGCCCGGTCGCTGCCCTGGCCGCACTGGGTCTGGACGAGCTTAAATTGCGGCTGGGGTCATCCTTCGACCGGTCCTGAGTTGAGGGACGGATTGGGGCTCAATCGCCCTCTGTCGCCCGGTCCATCATGTCCATGAAGTCGCGAGCTGCTTCCTGGTCTGCCTTGTCCTTGAAGGCGACATCCAGATCGGGGGCGGCGCCAAGCATGAACATCAGGGTCCACAGCGCAAAACGACGGCTGTGGTCCTTTTCCAGGCCGAATTCGACGCGCATGTGCTCGATTCCGGCCTCCAGCGCCGCGGGGGTGAGCGTTGGCAGATCGGCCGTGCCGAAATAGCGCCGCATCTGGTCGTCGAAATCCATTATGCCGCAATCTCTTCGAGCGCCTCGCTGGCTGCTAGCCACGCTTCTTCTGCCGCAGCCAGCGACTTCTGGGTCTCGCCGCGCCGCTTCATCATTTCGGACATGTTCAGGCTGGCCAATGCCGGCTCTGCAGAAGCGGGATCGAACATTGCCCGGTCAATGCTGCTGAGCGCGGCAGTGAGCCTTGCGAGTTCAGTTTCAGCAGCCTTGGCGGCCTTGCGCAGGGTCTGGCCCTTCTCGCGCGCTTCGGCATTGGCGCGGCGCTGGTCTTTCTTGTTGATGCCGGCACTTCCCGGCGCCTTGTCGTTGCCCTTGCTGGCCGCGCCCGGGTCCTTGGCCAGCACGAAGCCGATATAGTCGTCGATCGAGCCATCAAAGTCCTTCGCCGTGCCCCTGTCGACCAGCACCAGCCGGTCGGCGGTCATCTCGAGCATGTGGCGATCATGGCTGACCATCACGACTGCGCCGGAATAGTCGTTGAGTGCCTGGATCAGCGCTTCGCGCGCATCGACATCGAGGTGGTTGGTCGGCTCGTCGAGGATCAACAGGTGCGGCGCTTCGCGGGTGATCAGCCCCAGCGCCAGCCGCGCCTTTTCGCCGCCCGAAAGCTTGCCGACTTCGGTGGTCGCCTTGGGCCCCGAAAAGCCGAACCGGCCAAGCTGCGCGCGCACCGCGCCGGGGGTTGCACCCTTCATTAGCTGGGTCATGTGCTGCAGCGGGGTTTCCGCCGCATCGAGTTCTTCGACCTGATACTGCGTGAAATAGCCGACCCGCATTTTGGCCGAAGCGTTCATCGCCCCTTCCATTGGCTTCAGCTGCGCCGCCAGCAGCCGCGCCAGCGTGGTCTTGCCGTTGCCGTTGCGCCCCAGCAGCGCGATGCGGTCGTCGGGATCGAGCCGCAAGTTGAGGCGGCTGAGGATCGGCTCGTCGGTATAGCCCACTGAAGCAAGGTCCAGCGTGATCAGCGGCGGGCGCAATTCGTCGGGATTGGGGAAATCGAAGCTTAGCGAGGGATCGTCGATCAGCTCGGCAATCGGCTGCAGTTTGGCCAGCGCTTTCTGGCGCGATTGCGCCTGCTTGGCGGTGGAGGCGCGGGCGGAGTTCTTGGCGATATATTCCTGCAAATGCTCGCGCTGCGCCTGCTGCTTGGCCTTGGCCGAGGCCAGCTGGGCCTGCCGTTCGGCGCGCAACCGCTCGAACTGGTCATAGCCGCCGGGGTAAAGCGTCAGCTTGCCGCCGGTCAGATGGAGGATGTGATCGACCACATTGTTCAGGAAATCGCGCTCGTGGCTGACCAGCAGGATCGTTGCCGGGTAGCTTTGGAGGAAATCCTCCAGCCACAGCACGGCTTCGAGATCGAGGTGATTGCTGGGCTCGTCGAGCAGTAGCAGATCAGGCGTCGAAAACAGCAGCGCGGCCAGCGCGACCCGCATCCGCCAGCCGCCCGAGAAGCTGTCAAGCGGGCGATGCTGCGCCTCTTCGTCAAAGCCGAGACCACTGAGGATCCGCGCGGCGCGGCTGGGGGCGGAATGGGCGTCGATAGCAATCAGTCGCTCGTGGATATCACCCAGTCGGTGCGGATCGTCACTGATCTCGCTCTCATGCATCAAGGCGGCGCGTTCAGTGTCGGCGGCGAGCACGGTGTCGAACGGCGATGCCGTGCCGCCGGGGGCCTCTTGCGCGATGTAACCCAGGCGGCTGCCGCGCGGCATATCGATCCGCCCGCCATCGGCCTCAATCATTCCGGCGATGAGTTTGACCAGAGTCGATTTGCCCGCGCCATTGCGGCCGATCAGCCCGATGCGGCTGCGCGGTGGCAGCTTGGCAGTGGCGTCGTCGATGATCGTGCGGCCGCCGAGGCGGACAGTTATATCGGTAAGGTTTAGCATGTGCGGGTCAGTTAGCTCTGCAAAGTTTCATGTCGAAATCCCCACGACACGAACGGGGAGGGGTGGTTGTATCCGGTCAAAGCGGAGCGGCTCTAGCGGACCGTGCGAGGCGCACAAGCGCTTCGTCGAGCGCAGAGAGAAAACGCGACCGGTCGGCCTTGCTGAACGGAGCAGGGCCGCCGATGATGTCGCCGCCGGCGCGCAGGTCGGCCATGATCGCGCGAGTGGCAACCGCGCTGCCGATCGAGGCCGTGGTGAAGGGCTTGCCGTTATGGGCGAGCACCGTGCCGCCAGCTTTCAGACAGCGATCCGCGAGCAGGATGTCGGCAGTGATCACCACGCTCGCCTGATCGCAGTTCTCCGCGATCCAGTCATCGGCGGCATCGAAGCTGTCGCTGACAATCATGCGGCTGACCAGCGGATGCTCGGGGATTCGCATCCGGCTGTTGCTGACCACCACCACCGGTACGGCGAGGCGTAAAGCGACCCGGTAGATCTCTTCCTTGACCGGGCAGGCATCGGCATCGACCAGGATGCGGATTTCCGGCATTTACGGATTCCTGGAAATCACGGACGAGGGCCCTTGTAGCCCGGCTTGCCCTTGAAACCCGGCCTGCCCTTGAAGGCGCCCCCCCCGCCCTTGAACGGCGGCTTGCCTTTGAAACCGGGCTTGGCGGCAAAGCCGGACTTGGCCCCGAAGGCCGGCTTGGCCTTGTAGCTACCCTTACCAGCGCCATCACCCGTGCGCGGCGCCAGCGTAGTGCGGGGCTGGCCTTGCGAGCGCTCGCCTTGCTGCTGGAGGGTCTGCGGCTGATATTCTTCGCTCGGGGTGTGGCCTGCTTCGGGGCGATATTCGTTTTGCGGTGTTGGGCGCGGTGCTTCGTCACGCCGTGGCCTGTGCTCTCGCCGCTCTTCTGCGCGCGGCGCATGGCGAATGGCATGGGTTGGGCCGCTGCGCTGTTCCGGCCGGGCGCGGCGGTTTTCTCGCGCATTCTCGCGCGGGGCTTCGGGTGAAAGCTCGATGGTGATCCCGCTCTCGTCCTCGCCGCCGGGAACCGAGGTGCGGGAGAGTGCTTCGCGGAACTTGGCTTCGATGGTGCGGGGGACCTGGAAGAAGGTTTCCGAGGCAGCAATGCGGATCGCACCGATCTCGTTCTTGGTGATATGCCCGCGGCGGCACAGCAAGGGCAGGATCCAGCGCGGATCGGCGTTCTGCTGGCGGCCGATGTCCATGCGGAACCAGACGGTGTCATCAAAGCCGGGGCGATGATGCGGCTCACGCTGCCCTGCGTCGCGGGGCTGCGAAGACAGGTCGATCATTTCCTCAGCGCCCGGCAGGCGGCTGCTATGGGCGCGGACCAAGGCCAATGCGATGTCCTCGGGCGTCTTGCTCTCGAGCAATTTCGCGGCGAGTTCGCGCTCTTCGTCGTTCGCCTCGATCGGTTCCATCAATGCGGTGAGCAGGCGGTCGCGGTCCTGCACGCGGATCATCTCCGGGGTCGGGACCGAAACCCATTCGGCATCAATCCGCGCCGAACGCAGCATCATCTCGACCCGGCGACGGCGCGGATAGGGCACGATGAGCACGGCTGTGCCCTTTTTGCCGGCGCGCCCGGTGCGGCCCGAACGGTGCTGGAGAATCTCGGCATCGCGCGGAACTTCGACATGGATGACGAGGCTCAGCGAAGCGACATCGATGCCGCGCGCGGCAACATCGGTCGCAACGCAGACCCGTGCGCGTTTATCCCGCAATGCTTGCAGCGCATGGTTGCGCTCGTTCTGGCTGTGCTCGCCCGACAGCGCCACGGCAGTGAATCCGCGTTCGACGAGCGTGGCGTGGAGGTGGCGGACATTGTCGCGCGTCGCGCAGAACAGCATCGCCGTTTCCGCTTCGTGATAGCGCAGAAGATTGATCACCGCATGTTCGATTTCGGACGGTGAAACCGCCATCGCCTGATATGCGATATCGACGTGGCCTTGCTGGTCGTCGACTGTCGAAATGCGCAGGGCGTCGTTCTGGTAACGTTTGGCGAGCGCAACAATCGGCTTGGGCATAGTCGCCGAAAACAGCAGGGTTTTGCGCCCGGAAGGCGTCGCGTCGAGGATTTCCTCAAGGTCGTCGCGAAAGCCCATGTCGAGCATTTCGTCGGCTTCATCCAGCACCACGAATTGCAGCGCAGTAAGGTCGAGCGCGCCGCGCTCGAGATGATCGCGCAGGCGGCCCGGAGTGCCGACGATGACATGGGTGCCGCCATGCAGCGCGCGCCGCTCGCGCGAAGGGTCCATGCCGCCGACGCAGGTCGTCATGCGCAGGCCCAGCGGGGCGAACAGCCAGGCCAGCTCCTGACTCACCTGAAGCGCCAGCTCGCGGGTTGGCGCGATTACCAGCGCCAGCGGCGCGCCCGGCGGCGGGATGGTCGCGTCGTCCGCCAGCAGCTGCACGCCAATGGCGAGGCCGAAGGCGACGGTCTTGCCCGAGCCGGTCCGCGCCGAAACCACCAGATCGCGCCCCAGCGCCTCGTCCTGGATGACAGCGGCCTGGACGGAAGTCGGCTCGGCATAGCCGCGGGCGGCAAGGGCAGTGGCGAGCGGGACGGGCAGTTCGGAAAAGAGCATGGGCCTCGATGGGATGGGGCGCGGATGGCGACAGGCCTTTATGGGCTTGCACGTCGATCAGGGAAGCGCCTGGGGGTGGCCGACCGTGGCCAGCTGCCCGCCCATAGGCGCAAGTTGCAAAAAACACCACCGGCAAATTGCTGCACTGCGATATCAGCTCAATTGAGCAAGTGCCTTCGCTGCAGACTCGCGCCAGGCGGCGGCCAGAACTTCCATCCCGGCCAGCCTGCGCAGCGCGGCGGGATCTTGCTTGCCCGCGCCCCGGACGATCAGATCGAAGGTCCGCTCGACTGTCCATTCGGGCAGGCTGCGCTCTATCAGTTCGATCCTGTCGCCAGCCTGCACTGCGCCTGGCTCCAGCACGCGGTAATACCAACCCGCCCGCCCGGTCTTGACGACTTGCGCGGTGAGTTTGGGCAGGCCGAAGCGGTGGCTGATCTTCCAGCACGGCTTGCGGCCATGGCTGAGCTCGACCAGCGCGGAACCCAGCCGGAACCGGTCGCCGATGCAGACTTCGGTCTCGATCATGCCGAGCGCCGAGATGTTCTCGCCAAAGCCGCCGGGAGCACCGAGCAGCGGATGATCGCCGATCTTGCCGTGCCAGAAAGGATAGTGATCGAAAGGATAGTGGTGGATGGCCTTGTCAGGGCCGCCGTGGTGGACGGGATCGGCTTGCTCGTCACCCGCAAGGCCGAGCATTCCGATGGCCACGAGACCTGACTTCGGAAACTTGGCAATGGCGCTTGGCTCATCGGGCGCGCGGAATGGGGTGATCGTGCCAGTTTGGACCGAGAGGATTTCAGCAGTCATGGGCGTCCTGGCCGATTCCACGCAACTATGCGCTCATAATCCAAACTAACCGACCCGGCCTTCTTCGATATAGCGCTTCACTGCAGGCAGGACGCTGCCGAGCAACTGCTTGCGTATCGGCGTGACCACCATGGCAAGGACGGCCATCGGCCACAGGCTGGTGATGAACAGGAACAGCGCCAGCCCTATCCCGATGGCGGCGACTGTGGCCGCGCGCTTTGCCCTGCCGTTATCGACGCCAGTATCTGCGCGACCAATGCCGCTAGCCGGCGATGAAGGTGATGGCGCTGCAGTCGGAGTGCGGCTCACTCCGTCAAGCGCGGATCGCGGCTGAGCCAAGGGGGCTGGTGATGAAACCTGAACACCAGCCATGCTGTCATGCACGATCAGCCGACCGTCCTTTTCCTCAATGCGGTATCGCGAAGGGGGTGGTTTATCGAGGGCCATACAGCGATCCTGCCAGAATTGCGCGGCCAATCAAGCCCCTCAAGCCTCCAGCTCGACATCCCAGTAAAGCCAGTCCCGCCAGGTCTCATGCAAATAGCCCGGCGGAAAGGCGCGGCCTCTTTCCTGCAATTGCCAATTCGTCGGTCGGATCGGTTCGAGCAGCAGCGGCATCTTCGCCTGCGCCGGTGTGCGCCCGCCCTTGCGCATGTTGCATGGTGCGCAGGCGGTGGCGACATTTTCCCAGCTGGTTTTGCCGCCGAGCCGCCTTGGCACGACGTGGTCGAAGGTCAGGTTCTGAGGGCTGCCGCAATACTGGCAGATGAAGCGGTCGCGCAGGAACAGGTTGAAGCGGGTGAAGGCGGGGAATTCCGATGGTTTCACATATTGCCTGAGAGCGATCACCGAGGGAATCGGCATCGACCAGCTGGGGCTGTGCACCTCGCGCTGATAACTCGCGACAATATCGACGCGTTCAAGAAACACCGCCTTGATCGCGGTTTGCCAAGGCCACAGGCTCAGCGGGAAATAGGAGAGTGGGGTGTAGTCGGCATTGAGCACGAGCGCCGGGCACGCAGACAGACTTCTGGTGGGATCATCCCCTGCGCTGCGGAAGTGTGCCGCGCGCTCGATCAGCTCCGACTTGAGCATGTTCCCAATTTGCAGACTGGCATTACGGTTTGATGGCACTGCATGAGGCTAAACAACACGGGCCCCCTGCGCGCGTCAAGGCTTGCCATGCCAGACAATCCACAGGAAGGAAGCGGAGATGATCCGCACCCGTTTCGCCCCCAGCCCCAATGGCTCGCTGCATCTGGGCCATGCCTGGGCGGCGATTGTCGCGCACGATCTGGCGCGCTTGCATGGCGGCGAGTTTCTGCTGCGGATCGAAGATATCGACGGCACTCGCAGCCGGGCGGGGCTGGTCGATCAATTTCTCGCCGATCTCGAGTGGCTGGGGCTAGGCTGGGCTGGCGAAGTGACCTTCCAGTCGGCCCGGCTGGATAGTTATGCGGCGGCGGGCGAACGGCTCAAGGTCATGGGCTTGCTCTATCCCTGCCACTGCACCCGCGCCGAAGTGGCCGCTGCCGCGCATACCATCGGGCCGGACGGGCCGGTCTATCCGGGGACCTGCCGGGGCAGGGCGCTCGATCCCGAAAGCGCGGCCTGGCGAATCGATATGGCCCGGGCCATGAAGCTCGCCGGGCCGCTCAGCTGGACCGATGAACTGGCCGGCGAGCAGCGCGCCCATCCCGATCTGTTCGGCGATGTCGTGCTGCTGCGCAAGGATGCGCCTGCCTCCTATCACCTCGCGGTGACGCTCGACGATTCGGCGCAGGACATTACCTTGGTGACGCGCGGCGCCGATCTGTTCGCGGCGACTCATGTGCACAGGCTGTTGCAGGCGCTGCTCGGCCTGGCACAGCCCAAGTGGCATCATCACGCCTTGCTGGTCGACATGGATGGCAAGAAACTCGCCAAGCGGCGGGGTTCGTCCGCGCTCGCCGATCTGCGCCATGCCGGTGAAGACGGGCTGGCGTTGGCGGGCGCACTGCGCGCCCATCGCTTCCCCGCTGGCATTTCACTCGGGCTTGGCGTAGGAGCGCCCCCATGAAAAACGCATTCTTCGCCATAGTGATCATCGGCCTGATGATCATGGTCGTCTACAGCCTGGTGCGCGGCATCGTGGCGTTCCTGCGCAGCTACAAGGAAGACCTGGGCCGCGATCCGTCGCTTGGGCCGAGCGAAAACCAGCTGCTGCAGAACAAGATGATGATGGCGCGGATCAAGTGGCAGGCCCTGGCCATCGTCGTGGTCGGCGTCGCCCTGGCGATGGCGCACTAGAAGCTTGGTCAAGCTCAACAAGATCTACACACGCACCGGCGACGACGGCACCACCGGCCTCGTCGATGGCTCGCGCCTGCCCAAACACGCCGCACGGATGGAAGCAATCGGCGCGGTGGACGAGGCCAACAGCGCTATCGGGCTGGCCGTGGTCGCACTAGCGGATAGCGTGCATGCAAAGCCGCTGACCCGCATCCAGAACGATCTGTTCGATCTGGGCGCAGACCTTGCCACGCCCGGAACGGATTTCGCGCCCTCGGAAATGGTGCTGCGGATGGTCGCTTCACAAGCCACTTGGCTGGAAGGCCAGATCGATGCCCTCAATGAAGGCGTTCCCCCACTCACCAGCTTCATCCTGCCGGGCGGCAGCGAGGACGCAGCGCGAGTCCATATCGCGCGCGCCTCGGTGCGTAAGGCTGAGCGGGCGATGACTGCACTGGCCGAAGCTGATCCAGTCAATCCGGCAGCGCTGGCCTATGTCAACCGGCTGTCGGACTATCTCTTCGTGCTGGCCCGGGCAGTAAATGCCGCCGGGGCAGGAGACGTGCTGTGGGTGCCGGGGGCGAGCCGCGACCAGGCTGGTTAGTGCAAGCCAACAAAATCTGAACCGAACCCGCCTACCCTGAGCTTGTCGAAGGGCTGTTCTTGACTTCGTGCCTCACGCGCAACCGCTTGAAGAAAAAGCAGTCCTTCGACAAGCTCAGGACAAACGGCGATGGGGTAATGTGATTCATTTCCTCAATCCCCGCCGCTAATGGCCCGCCTTCCCGGCCTCAGCATCATCGCCCTTTTTCTTGATCGACCAGGGATTGGGGTGGTTGATCTTCTCGGTCTGCGCGTCCTGCGCTTGCACTTTCGCAATCTGCAAACCCTCGGCGCCGCCGCCCGCGCTGAAGAAGCGGGCGATGGTGAGGCACAGCGAAATGGCCCAGGCCAGGGCAATCCATCGGCTGCGAAAGAGGAGGTGAGTAAACACGCGGGGTGTCAGTCCTGATTGGACGTGCTTTGCGGGTTGTTCAGGCTCTTCAGGGCATCGGCGGCCTGCTGGGCATCCTTAGCGCTCTGGGCCTGCTCCTTGGCATCTGCCGCAGTTTCCTCTGCCGAGGGCACTGAGCAATAGGCGGTGAGCAATACGCCAGCCGACCACCACAGCGCTTTCCAGCGGCTGGTGAAAACAGTCATGATGCTGGGTCCGAACATGGCCATAGTCTAACCCTGCGAGGTTAACGATCAGTGCCTGCTTCGCGCTTTAGGTCATACAGCAGATCGAGTGCCTCGCGCGGGCTGAGCGCGTCGATATCGAGATCGATCAGGCGATCACGCAAGCTGTCGAGCTTCTCCTCCACTGCATCGAGCGCGGCGGCGAACAGCGGCAGATCGCCGAGGTCTGCGGCCAGCCCGCCGGTTTCGGCGCGGCCTTTCTCGAGCCGCCCCAGCACTTCCTTGGCCCGCGCCAGAACCGGCGCAGAAATCCCCGCCAGCCGCGCAACGGCGAGGCCATAAGAGCGATCCGCCGGCCCCTCGCTGACTTCGTGCAGCAGTACGAGATCGCCCTTCCATTCGCGCGCGCGAACATGGTGCAGGCTCAGCGCCTCGCATGTGTCGGCGAGGCGGGCCAGTTCGTGGTAGTGGGTGGCGAACAGGCATCGGCAGCGGTTTTGCCCGTGTACGGCTTCGGCCACGGCCCAGGCCAACGCCAGCCCGTCATAGGTCGAGGTGCCGCGTCCGACTTCGTCAAGGATGACGAAACTGCGCTCCGTCGCCTGAGAGAGAATGGCAGCAGTCTCGACCATTTCGACCATGAAAGTCGAGCGGCCGCGCGCGAGATTGTCCGAAGCGCCGACCCGGCTGAACAGGCGATCGACCAGGCCGATCGTGGCACTCGTCGCGGGCACGAAGCCGCCCGCCTGGGCCAGCAGCACGATCAGCGCATTCTGCCGCAGGAAGGTCGATTTGCCGCCCATGTTGGGCCCGCCAAGCAGCCAAAGCCGGTCCTCGGGGGCAAGCCTGCAATCGTTTGCGATGAAGCGCTGGCCCCCCCCATTTCCGGTGGGCGCCGCCAGTGCCGCCTCGACCACCGGATGGCGGCCACCTTCGATTTCCAGCACTGGCTCAAGCGCGATATGCGGGAGGCACCAGCCGCCTTCTGCCGCGCGCTCGGCTTGACCCGCTGCGACATCAATGCGCGCCAGCGCCTGGGCGGTTTGAGCTATGGTGAGCCGAGCGGCAAGCGCCTCGCCCACCAGTTCCTCAAAATGCGCTTCCTCGGCGGCGAGTGCGTGTTCGCCGGCCTCGGCGATGCGGCTGGCTTCCTCGTGCAGCGCGACGGCGTTGAACCGCATTGCGCCGGCCATGGTCTGGCGATGGGTAAAGCCGCTGTCCGCTTCCATGAGCCGGTCGGCAGATCGCGCAGGAACCTCGATGAAATAGCCGAGCACGCCGTTGTGGCGGATCTTGAGCGCGGCGACTCCGGTCTCGTCGCGGTATTTCGCCTCCAGTGCGGCGATCGCGCGGCGGGCATTGCCGGAAGTCTGGCGCAGCGCGTCGAGCGCGTGATCATAGCCCTCAGCGATAAAGCCGCCTTGCGCTCGTTCGGTAGGCGGCGCGGCGACCAGTGCGTGGGTGTAGAGTTCGACCAGCGCGCCGTGCCCGGTCAAGGCCGGGAGTAGAAGTTCCAGCAGTGCCGGGCGGTCTGACCTGGTCCGGAGATGATCGTGCAGCCGGCGTGCTTCGCCTAGCCCGTCGCGCAACTGGCCAAGATCGCGGGGGCTGCCGCGCCCTGCGACAATCCGGCCCAGCGCGCGCCCGATATCGGGTAAGGCGCGAAGCACAGTGCGCAGATCTTCGCGCAGCAAGGGATCGCCCAGCAGCCACTGCACCAGTTCGAGCCGTTCGCGGATCGCGTTCACATTGGTCAGCGGGGCTGACAGATCATCGGCCAGTTGCCGCGCGCCTGCGCCGGTCACGCAGCGGTCGATGGCGTCAATCAGGCTGCCCTTGCGCGTGCCCTGAGTGCTGGTGAGCACTTCGAGGCTGGCCCGGGTCGCCTCGTCCATCGCCAGATGCGCCTCGCCCGAGCGCGCGATGGGGGGCAACAGCAGTGGCAGCGATCCGCGCCCGGCATGTTCGAGATAGGCAATCAGGCCGCCTGCCGCTGCCAGCATGGCGCGGGTGAAGCTGCCGAAGCCATCGAGCGTCGCTACCCCGTGCGCCGTTTTCAGCCGCGCTTCGCCGCTGTCGCTGGCAAAGTCGCGGGCGGGGCGCATGGTGGCGGCGTCAGGCGCGCTGTCCCAGCCTTCGGGCACAACGACCTCACTCGCCCCCAGCCGTGCCAGTGCCGAGCCGAGCAGATCGGGCGCGCATTCTTCCAGCTCCATCCGCCCGGTCGAAATATCGCATGCGGCAAGCCCGATCACCCCGCGCATCTCGCAGACTGCCGCCAGAACATTGGCCCGGCGCGGCTCCAGCAGCGCCTCCTCTGTCAGCGTGCCTGCGGTGACGAAGCGGACGATATCGCGCGCCACCAGTGCCTTCGATCCGCCGCGCTGCTTCGCCTGCGCGGGGCTTTCGACTTGCTCGGCAATCGCCACCCGGCAGCCCGCCTTGATCAGCCGCGCCAGATAACCCTCCGCCGCGTGCACCGGCACGCCGCACATCGGGATGGGCTGACCGAGGTGTTCGCCCCGGCTGGTCAGCGCAATATCGAGGATTTGCGCGGCTGCCCTGGCGTCATCGAAGAACAGTTCGAAAAAATCGCCCATCCGGTAAAACAGCAGACAATCGCCCGCCTCGGCCTTGAGACCAAGGTATTGCGTCATCATCGGGGTGGTGGAGCCGTGCATTGCAAATCCGGTTTGCGATGCTTCTTCCGATTCGCAAAGCGAAACGGTCCAGCTTTCCCCTATCGCGGCGCGCCAACCTCGGTTAGGGGCGAAGCGATTCAGGAGATTAACGGTGTCCGAAGAAAGCCCCACTACTGAAAGCAGCGTCAGTTTTACCGACCGCGAAGCGCTGTTCTATCACAAGACCATTCGCCCGGGAAAAATCGAGATCATCGCCTCCAAGCCGATGGCGACCCAGCGCGATCTGAGCCTGGCCTATTCGCCTGGCGTCGCGGTGCCGGTGCAGGCGATCTACGACAATCCCGCCGATGCCTATGAATATACCGCCAAGGGCAACCTCGTCGCGGTGATCACCAATGGCACGGCCATTCTCGGTATGGGCAATCTCGGTGCGCTGGCAAGCAAGCCGGTGATGGAAGGCAAGGCAGTGCTGTTCAAGCGCTTCGCCGATGTCGATTCGATCGATATCGAGCTCAACAGCGAAGATCCCGAGGCGCTGATCGAGGCCATCGCGATGATGGAGCCCAGCTTCGGCGGTATCAACCTTGAGGATATCAAGGCCCCCGAATGCTTCATCATCGAGCAGACCCTGCGCGAGCGGATGAAGATCCCGGTGATGCACGACGACCAGCACGGCACTGCGATCATCGCTGCCGCTGGCCTCGTCAACGCCTGCCTGATCACCAATCGCAAGTTTGAAGACATCAAGGTTGTGGTCAATGGGGCAGGGGCCTCGGCCATTGCCTGCACCTCGCTGATCAAGTCGATGGGCGTACGCCATGAGAACGTCATCATGTGCGACAGCAAGGGCGTGATCTGGAAAGGCCGCGAAGGCGTCGACCAGTTCAAGTCGGCCCATGCCATCGATACCGACAAGCGCACGCTGGCCGAAGCGGTGGTCGGCACCGACGTGTTCCTCGGCCTCTCGGTCGCAGGCGCGATGTCGCAGGATATGGTCAAGACCATGGCCAAGGATCCGATCATCTTCGCCATGGCGAACCCCGATCCGGAAATCACCCCGCCCGATGCCATGGCCGTGCGCCCCGATGCCATCGTTGCCACTGGCCGGTCGGACTATCCCAACCAGGTCAACAATGTCCTCGGCTTCCCCTTCATCTTCCGCGGCGCGCTCGATGTGCGGGCAACTGCGATCAACGAGGAGATGAAGATTGCCGCCGCCAAGGCTATTGCGGAGCTGGCTCGTGAGCAGGTGCCCGAGGAAGTTGCGGTTGCCTATGGCAAGACTCAGCAATTCGGCCGTGCCTATATCATCCCGGCGCCGTTCGATCCGCGCCTGATGGAAGTAGTGCCAAGTGCTGTCGCCAAGGCGGCAATGGATTCGGGCGTGGCGCAGAAGCCGATCGAGGATTTCGACGCCTATCGCCACAGCCTCAAGGCCCGGCTCAACCCCACGACCTCAGTGCTCACGCAGGTCTATGATCAGGTCAAGGCGAACCCAAAGCGGGTGATCTTTGCCGAGGCGGAAAACGACGTCGTGCTGCGCGCGGCCATTCAATACCGCGATTTCGGCTATGGCGATCCGGTGCTGGTCGGGCGCACGGACGCTGTGCTTGCCAAGATGGCTGAGCTCGGCGTGCAGGATCCCGAAAGCTACGAGATCCAGAATTCGGCGACATCGCCGCATGTCGCGGCCATGGTCGAAATGCTCTATGAGCGGCTGCAGCGGCGCGGCTTCCTGCAGCGCGACGTGCAGCGCATGGTAAATCAGGATCGCAACGTCTTTGCATCCGGCCTGCTCAAGCTCGGTGTTGGCGATGCCCTGATCACCGGCATGACCCGCACTTTCGCGCAGACCATGCAGGAAGTCCGCCATGTGCTCGATCCCAAAGAGGGCCAGGTGCCATTCGGCATCCACCTGATGATCGCCAAGAATTCGACCGTGTTCCTCGCCGATACCACGGTGAACGAACGCCCCAGCGCCGAAGACCTCGCCGTTATCGCAACGCAGACCGCTGCCGTCGCGCGCCGTCTGGGCCATGAACCGCGCGTTGCCTTCCTCAGCTTCTCGACCTTCGGCAACCCCTCGGGCAAGTGGCTGGAGCCAATACGTGGTGCGGTGGCTATCCTCGACGCAAAGAAGCAGGCTTTCGAATATGAAGGCGAACTGGCGCCAGATGCTGCGCTCAACCCCAATGTCATGAAGAACTACCCGTTCAGCCGCCTGACCGCGCCAGCCAACGTGCTGGTCATGCCGGGGCTGCAATCAGCCAATATCTCGGCCAAGCTGCTGCGCGAACTGGCGGGCAATGCCACCATCGGCCCGATGCTGATCGGCATGGAAAAGCCGGTCCAGATCGCCCCGATGACTGCGATTGCGCCCGATGTGCTGACCTTGGCCGTGCTGGCGGCGGCGGGCGTTTGTGGGTGATTGTCAGCCTGGCAGCATTCTTCGTGGCAAGGTCTAAGTAGTTGCCCTGATAATAATTTGCTTGTCAGTGAATAGTTTACGGGCTTAGGGTCAGGACTCATTGATCACAACCAGAAGATGACGGTAGCGGCGATTGCGATGGCGGACATGAAGGTGTGGGCGCAGCGATCATATCGGGTGTGAATGCGCCGCCAGTCCTTGATTTTGGCGAACAGGTTTTCGATCAAGTGCC
>CANJCQ010000050.1 GCA_947473355.1 Sphingomonadaceae bacterium
CTTTGGGATGCCGCATTCGATGCAGGGCTAGTCACTTTCGACGAAATGGGGCGTGCCATCGCTTCGCCGCGGCTTTGCAGCAAAGCTGCCGCTGAACTTCGGATTGAATCCGCCCCGCCGTTGAGCTTGACCGATGAACACCGAGAGCGGTTGAAATGGCACCGAGACAAGGTTTGGCAGGGCGGCCCCTGAGCACTTTGACGCTCTGACAAGGGCAGCATCAACTTACGAATAGCCAGCAAGATCAGTTGCACGCTATACGCTTGAGTTCAAGCGGGAGGCGGTGCGGCTTGTGCATGGCGGTGAGAAGGTATCGGCGATAGCCCGAACGCTGGGCTATGTGAGGGCCATGGCGTTTGAGAAAAACTGGCTTGCCAACCAGCAAAAACAGGCAGCATAAGGAGGCCGCAAAGGGAAGCATTTTACGAGGGCAAGGTCATAGGGCGCATGCTGCTTCCTTGGCAGAGACTTGTAGAACTTTGACTGACAGCACCTCGGCGACGAGAAACATATATCGGAAGGCGATATTGCCCAATCAGACTGATATCTCCTCCGTCCGGATCATCGGCGTAGGCCCCATCATCACCATGCGGGCTTTTGCGTCATGATCCTCCTCGCTCTCGGCATGGCGGCCAGTGCTCCCGAGGCTATCGAAGGGTGGACGGTCGGTCGGCAGGGGAATCCGGCCCGGATCACGGCGTCGCGTAGGCTCGAAAATGGCGCCGAACTGGAATATCAGATTGGCGTCGAAACGGTTCGCTCCTTCGTCATTTCCTTAAGGCTGCCCGTTTGCGGCACCGACCGGGGGTTCGACACGCCGCCGGGCGATGCGGCGGCGCGCCACGATGTCGTTTATGACAAGCTGTTCGAGACGCTGAAGTCGGTCTCCGAAAAGTGCGGGGTAGACCAAGAGACGGGTGACGCCCTCCTGGCCGGCTTCGACGATGCTTATGCGGCAGCCGAGCGCCTGGCGTCGGCGCGCGATGCCGCCGCTCCGGCTGCCCCCACAGCCGACCGCACTCAGGAGGTCGCAGGCTGGAAACTCGCCGACGTCACCGAGATGGGCGAACGTAAACTGCGGATGCGCCGCAGTTTTGGCGAGGGCAATCTCGAATATAGCGTAATGGCTGGTCTCGGCCGGCGGATGGACCTGGGGGTCGGAGGCTGCGGCTCCATCGCGATGCTCGATCTGGCGCAGGCGGAAGCCAGCCGATTGACGGGGGTTAAGGCGGAGCTCCATACTCTGATCAAGGAGTTTCCGCAGCGTTGCAAGCTCGCTCCCTCTGCCCAAACGGGGCTTATCGCCGGTTTCGATCAGGCTTTCGCCGCGATCGAGGATTGGAACCGGCAGAGCCCGGTTCCCGGATATTGACGAAGTTCGACATCTGAGAACACCGGCAATAAAGGGGCCACTCGTCGGCCGGGATCCCCGGATTAAAAAGGGGCCAGTCCTGATAGACCTCTGCCTTTGCGCGGAGGCGGAGGATGAAGAGAGTGGAACTTTATCAGAAAATTCGCCGCGCGGTGATGATCGACGCCGCAGTCCCCCGCTGGGCTGCTCGCCAAAACGTAAACCTCAGATTCTCACATCACCTTGCCTACCGGGATATGGCCAAAAACGTTTGGGTGAGGCCAGCCCGGAAAACCTCGGAAATCTGCCGTTTTCTGGATCTAAACCTTTTGCGACAAGGTTTAGGTGAAAAGAGACAAAAGCCGATCAGAGACCGATTTTGGCCGCCCCAGCAGTCTCCGAGGTTCAGATGGCATAGCCAAAACGGCGCGGAAGCTGGGGATTTTTGCCCTTCAAAGGGCCATCTCATTGTTTCGCATTGAGATGTTGGCGGACAGGGTGGGATTCGAACCCACGGTAAGCTTTCACCTACGACGGTTTTCAAGACCGTTGCCTTAAACCACTCGGCCACCTGTCCACTGATACGCAAACGCGGCTTGCGCCGCGTGGCGGGAAATCGCGGCTAGCGCCAAAGCGCCAAACCTGCAAGCTTGGCTCATGCAGTAGTGGAGCAGGACCATGCAAGCACAAGACATCGCCGCTGTGGTGAACACGATCAACCTCTATGCCATCGGCGTCGATACGCGCCAGTGGCAGCTGTTCGATCAGGTGTTCACCGAGGATGCCGTGACCGACTTTGGGGGCCCCGCGATGTTTTCCGGGCTGGGGACGATCAAGCAAATGTTCGATGCTATCCATGCCCCTTTTGATGCCACCCAGCATGCGACGCGCGGGCATCATGTGTCGGTCAGCGGTGATGGCGCAACGTGTCTCAGTTATTTCCACGCCCGGTTTCTGCGCGATGTCTCAGATGGTGGCAATATGTATGAAGCTTCGGGCTGGTATGACGACAAGCTGCTGCGAACAGCGGCGGGCTGGCGGATAGCGCATCGCACCTGCCGCACGCTGTGGTCGGGCGGCAATCCGGCGGTGCTGCAGACCACGCCTGACGTTCATGTCGAATCGGTGTTCGATGCACTTCATATTGACGCCCGCGAGGGCAGACTGGGCCATCTTGCCGCAATCGCGGGATAAAGCGCTCAGGCGAGGGGCGGTGGCCATTTCCATCTGGCCAGCCTTGTGCGAATGATGGCGGCGATGATTCCGCTCAGCCGCCTCAAACTGCTGGTCCTGCCGCTTCTGCTCGGATTTCTGGGCCAGTCGTCGCTTTCAGCGCAGTCGAGCGCGGAAGATGGCTTTCAGGGCTATCTGCAATTGCTCGCCGCCCGGGCCCGCTCGGAAGGGGTGAGCGAGGCTTCGATCCAGCGTATGACCTGGGGGCTGACGCTCAACCAGCGCGTGATTGAGCTTGATCGCGGCCAGCCCGGCATCGCGCCGGTGCCCCCTCCTGTCGCGCCCTATATCGCCACGCATGTCGATGCCAACCGGATCGCGGGTGGGCGCAACATGCACGACAATATGGCCAGTCTCCTGCCCCGGATCGAATCGCGTTATGGCGTCCCGTCAAAGATGATGATTGCCATCTGGGGGCATGAGACCAATTATGGCAGCTATACCGGTACTTTCGACCTCGCCCGTTCGCTCGCCACGCTGGCCTATGAGGGGCGGCGGCGGCAGTTGTTTGCCGATGAATTCATTGCGTTGCTCAAAATGGCTGATCAAGGCGTACCGCGCGAGCGGATGCTGGGATCCTATGCCGGGGCCTTTGGCAACCCGCAGTTCCTGCCCAGCGTCTATTTGCGCACGGCAGTCGATGGCGATGGCAATGGCACCCGTGACATCTGGAACAGCCGCGCCGATACCGTGGCCTCCATCGCCAACTATTTCCGCGATGCCGGATGGCGGGCAGGCGAGCCATGGGGAGTGCGCGCCTCAGTGCCCGCCAGCTTCAACCGCAGCGCGGTGGCGAGCCGCCTCGCGCCTGGCAGTTGCAGCAGGGTGCATGCGCGCCACTCGCAGTGGAAGACTGTCGCTGAATGGCGCGCGCTGGGCATTTCGCCGCTCGCCGCGATTAGTGACGATACCTTGGCCAGCCTGTTCGAACCCGACGGGCCCGGCACCCCGGCCTACCTATTAACCGGGAATTATAGGGTTATCCTGCAATATAACTGCTCGAACTACTACGCTCTTTCCGTGGGGTTGCTTGCAGATGAGATTGCCCGTTAACTACGCTCTGCCGCTTGCGGCGCTTGTTCTGGTCTCCGGTTGCGGTGGCGGCGGGGCGAAGCCGCTCGCCGAGCCAAATCCGGTCGGGGTTAACGGGCCTTCGGCTGATTACCCGATCGTCGTTGGTGATCCGTTCACCATCGAGGGCACAACCTATACACCCACTGACCGGCTCAATTATGACGAAGTTGGCTATGCCGCAGCGGGCGGAGAGGGCGGGGGCGGGGTGACCATCGCGCACAAGACCCTGCCATTGCCGAGCTATGCTGAAGTGACTTCGTTGGATACCGGCAAGACTGTCCTGGTGCGGGTCGAGAGGCGTGGGCCGATGGTCAATGATCGTCTGGTCGAATTGTCGCCTGGTGCGGCCGCACAGCTTGGCTTGACCGGGACTTCCAAGGCCCCGATCCGGATTCGCCGTGTCAATCCGCCTGAAATGGAGCGCGCCATGCTGCGCGGCGGCCGTCAGGCTTCAGCCCGCATGGATACGCCGCCTTCGCTGCTGACCGTGCTCAAGCGCAAGCTTGACCCGGCATTGGTGACGCCGCCGACGCCGACCGCGGACCCATCGCCCAGCGCCACGCCTTCGCCGACGCCGAGCCCCACAGCATTGCCGCAGCCGCGCCCGACGCCCAAGCCGCGCTTGGTGCCAGTTCCGCGCCCGGCTCCGAACCCTGCGCCCGTCGCCAGCCCGGCGCCCACACCAGGCGGATCCTTCCTCGTCCAGGTCGGCAGCTTCGCCAATGCCGTCAACGCCAATGCGGTGTCGAGCAAGGTCGGCGGCAGCCTGCGCAGCAATGGCCGGATGTCTCGCGTCGTGATGGGTCCATTCGCCACCCGGGCACAAGCCGAGGCAGCTCTGGCAAGAGCGCGGGCGGCAGGCTATCAGGACGCGCAGATTCAGGGCGGTCGTTAAGGGAGCTAAAGTCCCGCGTCCCTCCTCGGTCAGATGAGGGACGGATTGATTGCGGCGAATTGGCTTTCTCGGGTTGTTGTGCGCACTTTTGGCTGGATCCTGGCTGATCGCCATTCCGCTGGATGCTGCGCAGACAGCAGCAGGGCAAGTGGCTGCATCAACGCCAGCGCCGCCACAGGAACTCGGGGATATTCCCGTCGTCTTGCTGGTTGACCAGAACTCCGGACAAACCCTGTTCGAGCGCCAGGCCGACCTGCGCTTTGTCCCGGCTTCTATGACCAAGGTGATGAGCGCCTATGTCGCCTTCGAACAGATGGCGGCAGGCAAACTTCGCCCCGAGCAGACTTTCACCATGGGCCCGGAGACCTGGGCGGCGTGGCACGACAAGGGCAGCTCGATGAACCTGCGCAGCGGCCAGACCGCTTCGCTTGAAATATTGCTGCACGGACTCACCACGGTTTCAGCTAACGATGCGGCGGTTGTGCTGGCTGAGGGCGCAGGCGGCAGCGTGCCGGGCTGGGCGGCCCTGATGAACGCCGAAGCCAAGAATCTGGGAATGACAAACAGCCATTTCGCCACTCCTAATGGCTGGCCCGACAACGGCGCAACCTTCGTCAGCGCCCGCGACATGGTCCGGCTCGGAGATGCCCTGATAACCCGGCATGGCGACCTCTATCATCGCTATTTCGGCCAGAAACAGTTCACCTGGAACAATGTCACCCAGGAAAACCACGATCCGACCGTCGGGGTGATCCCCGGCGCGGATGGCATCAAGACCGGGCATACCAACGAGGCGGGCTTCAATTTCCTCGGTTCGGCAGAGCGTGGGGGCAGGCGGCTGCTGATGGTGGTGGGCGGGGCGAAGAGCGAGGATCAACGCACCGCGGCCTCGCGCGCGCTGCTCGAATGGGGCTTTGCGGCATGGCAGAGCCGGACGTTGTTTGCGCGCGGTGCGCGGGTGGGTGAGGCAAAAGTCCAGGGCGGCGACGCGCGTCAGGTCGATCTGCTGGCAGCGCGGCCGATTGCCGCAGTCTTGCCGGGAGCTGCGGGCAAAGTGGCTTCACTCAACATTGTCTATCGTGGCCCGCTGCGGGCGCCGCTGGCAAAGGGCGCCGAAGTCGCTGAGCTGGAAATTCGGGTCGACGGCATGCCGCCCTCGCGTGTTCCGCTGATAGCCGCACAATCCGTCGGCAAGGCTGGCCCCTTGGACCGGCTGTGCAATGGGCTTATGGCCTTGATCCCATGACCATGGGCAAATTCATCGTGTTCGAAGGCGGGGAAGGGGCGGGCAAATCGACCCAGGCCCGGCTGCTCGCCGATGCCCTGCGTGCGCGCGGGCTTGATGTGGTGCAGACCCGCGAGCCGGGGGGCACGCCCGGAGCCGAGGCTATCCGCGCGCTGCTGCTGGGGCTTGATGGACAAGGCTGGCAGCCGCGCGCCGAAGCGCTGTTGTTTGCAGCTGCGCGCTCGGACCATGTCGAACGGCTGATCCGGCCGGCGCTGGCAGCGGGAAAATGGGTGATCTGCGACCGGTTTGTTGATTCAAGCCGGGCCTATCAAGGCGAGGCGGGGGGGCTCTCCGACACCGAAATTCTTGATCTCCACCGAATCGGCAGCGGCGGGCTACTACCCGACAAGACCTTGCTGATCGCAATTTCCCCTGCCGAAGCGGATCGGCGCCTCGCCCTGCGCGATGCGGACGGCGCGGATCGGATCGGTGGCCGCGATGCCGACTATCACGCGGCAGTTGCGGCAGCCTTCGCGCGCTTCGCCGCCGCTGAGCCAGCGCGCTTCGTTACAATCGATGGCGACGGCGAGATCGATGCGATTCACGCGCAAGTCATGGCCGCGCTGCCGGACCTTCCGGCATGACCTACACCGGCCACGAAGCGGCCTGGCGCGAATGGCGTAGCGCCATGGCCGGGGCACGGATGCACCATGGCTGGATCATCTCGGGGATCAAGGGGCTGGGCAAGGGCGCTTTCGCCCGGGCCGCCGCGCGTGAACTGGTGGCCGAACCGGGCGTAGCGCAGAATGACGGCGAATATCATCCCGACATCATAATTCTCGACCATCTGCCGTCTAACGACGACGAGGAAAAGAAGCGCGCCGAAGGCAAGCCCTATCAGACCAAGCGCAATATCACCGTCGACCAGATCCGCCGCATGCAGCAGCGGCTCAACACCCGGCCGACGCTCGGCCAGCGCCGGGTCATCATTATCGATCCGGCCGACGATATGGAAAAGGGCGCGGTCAATGCGCTGCTCAAGAGCCTTGAGGAGCCACCAGTCGGGACCTTCTTCATGCTGGTGTCACACCGCCCCGGACGGTTGCTCGCAACGGTGCGTTCGCGCTGTCTGTCGCTGCATTTCGCGCCCTTGAGTGATGCCGAAGTCGAAGCGGTGGTGCGCCGCGATGCGCCCGAAGCCGATTCAGCGGGCCGCGCGGCGGCGGTGTCTGCGGCGCGGGGTTCGCCGGGCGCAGCGCTTGATTTCGTCGGGCTTGGGCTCGGCAAGCTGCAGGCGCTGATGCAGCGACTGGCCCACGAGGGCGACGCAGACCTCGCCCTGCGCGGCGCGCTTGCCGAGGAACTGGGCGCGCGGCCGGATCGCGAGCGGATCATGGCCATGCTTGATCTGGCACGGGCATCGCTCGCCAGCGAAGTCGCCGAGGCGCCGCGCGCGCGGCAACAGAGCATCATCGCTGCGCACAGCGCTCTCGCCAAGCTGACTGCACAGGCACCGACCTACAACTTCGATGCCCAGTTGCTGGCGCTCGAAATTGGCGGGTTGCTGGCCTCGGCGGCACTGTGATTCTTTGTTTTCGCATCGCTGTTCGCGAAAAACCGGTTCCCACTTTTTCGCACGATGCTCTAAGAGAGTCGGCATAAGCCCTCCGTTTGCAAAGAAAGTCTGCGCGCCGCCCATGGCCGATCCCTATTACATAACCACCGCCATCGCCTATCCCAATGGCAAGCCGCACATCGGCCACGCCTATGAGGCCATTGCCGCTGATGCCATTGCACGGTTTCACCGGATGCAGGGCATGGACGTGCGCCTTGTCACCGGCACTGACGAACATGGCCTGAAAATGGCGCAGACGGCGCGCGCGGCGGGCAAAGACACGCTCGAATTCGCCACGGAAATGTCGAATCATTTCCGCGAAATGTGTGCGCGGCTGAATGTGCAGTATGATGATTTTTGCCGGACGACCGAGGAGCGCCACAAGCTGGCTAGCATTGCCTTGTGGCAGGCGATGGCGGCTTCGGACGATCTCTATCTGGATCGCTACGAAGGCTGGTATTCAGTCCGCGACGAGGCCTTCTATGACGAGAAGGAGCTGATCGCCGGGGAAGGGGGCGAAAAGCTCTCGCCGCAGGGCACGCCGGTTGAATGGACGGTCGAGGAAAGCTGGTTTTTCCGCCTGTCGAAGTATCAGGACCGCCTGCTCGCATATTACGAGCAACACCCCGAGTTCATCCAGCCCGACAGCCGCCGCAACGAAGTGATCCAGTTCGTCAAGGGTGGCCTCAAGGACCTCTCGGTCTCGCGCACCAGCTTTGACTGGGGCGTGCCGGTGCCGGGCTCGCCGGGCCATGTCATGTATGTCTGGGTTGATGCGCTGTGCACCTACCTCACCGGGATTGGCTTTCCCGACCGGGAAGGGGCTGAATTCAGCCGCTTCTGGCCTGCTGACCTGCATCTGATCGGCAAGGATATCGTCCGCTTCCATGCGGTTTACTGGCCGGCCTTTCTGTGGTCGGCGGGGCTGCCATTGCCCAAGCAGGTGTTCGGCCACGGCTTCCTGCTCGCGCGCGGCGAGAAGATGTCGAAGTCGCTGGGCAATGTAGTTGATCCGATTGAATTGGCTGACCGCTTCGGGGTCGATGCCTTGCGTTATTTTCTGCTGCGCGAAGTTAGCTTTGGGCAGGATGGGAGTTACAGCGCCGAGGCGATCGTGACGCGGTGCAATGCGGAACTGGCCAACAGTTTCGGGAATCTGGCTCAGCGCAGTTTATCGATGATTTTCAAGAACCTTGATGGAAAACTTCGTTCGGACCTGGAATCTGGCGAGGCCGACACCAGTCTGGAAGCGTCGGTGCGCAGCAATATTGACGCCATGCAGGCCAGCTTCGGGAAACTGAGTTTCAGCGAAGGGCTCGACAGCTGGATGTCGGCAGTGTTCGCCTGCAACCAATATGTCGACGATCAAGCGCCCTGGGCCTTGCGCAAGTCCGATCCTGAACGGATGGTCGCAGTGCTCATGACGCTGTTCCGCTGCGTGCGTGATCTGGCAATCGCGGTTCACTGCATCGTTCCGGAATCGGCTGACAGGCTGCTGGACCAACTCGGCATTGGCGCAGATACGCGCGATTTCGCCGCATTGGCTGACCGCGATTGGTTTGGAGACCTTGTCGCAAGCGGCTTCACTGTCGCCCAGCCCATCGGAATCTTCCCCCGCCTCGAACTCCCAGTCGAAGCCGAAGCCTGATGCTGATCGATTCGCACTGCCACCTTGAATACAAGGGCCTCGTCGAGGACCAACTAGGCGTCCTCTCCCGTGCCCGCGCGGCAGGCATCAGCGGTTTTCTCAATATCTCCACTCGTCAGCGCGAATGGGATCAGGTGATTGCCACGGCAGCGCGGGAGAGTGATGTCTGGGCCAGCGTCGGGATCCATCCACACGAGGCGGATGCGCATGCCGATCTCGGTGAGGCGGCGCTGATTTCGGCCTCCGAGCATCCCAAGGTCATCGCCATCGGTGAAACCGGCCTCGATTATTATTACGAGCACTCCGAACGCGCGACCCAGCAGGCGTTGTTTCGCACCCATATCCAGGTCGCCCGCGAAACCGGATTGCCGCTGATCGTCCACACCCGCGACGCCGAGGAAGATACCGCCGCGATTCTGGCCGACGAAATGGGGAAGGGGGCCTTCCCGGCGCTGATCCATTGCTTCACGGCATCGGCTGATTTTGCGGGTCAGATGCTTGCACTGGGCCTGACGATTTCGCTGTCGGGCATTGTAACGTTCAAGAATGCTAAAGACTTGCAGGCTATAGCTGCGGAAATACCTGAAGATCGGCTGCTGATTGAAACTGACGCACCGTTCCTCGCGCCTATCCCGCATCGGGGGCAGGTCTGCGAGCCGGGGTTCACGGCAGACACCGCGCGGTTTGTCGCTGGCTTGCGCGGGGTGGAGATGGAAGCGCTGGGTGAAGTAACTACCCGGAATTTCTTCCAACTGTTCAGCAAAGCGCACCTGTGAAGCTTATCGTCCTGGGCTGTGGCACTTCGACCGGCGTGCCGAGGATCGGCAACGACTGGGGTGATTGCGACCCGGATGAGCCCAAAAACCGGCGCACGCGCGTCTCGATCATTGTCGAGAACAAAGCCGGTTCACGGCTGCTGATCGATACGTCTACCGATCTGCGCAGCCAGTTGCTCGCCAACAATATTGATAGGCTCGACGCCGTGTTCTGGACCCATGACCATGCCGATCACTGTCACGGCATCGATGACCTGCGCGTGTTCCGCTATGGCCGCGGCGGACCGATGCCGGGCTATGGATCGGATGAAACCGTTCGCAAATTGCGGCAACGTTTCGACTATGTGTTCGCCGGGCAATTCGGCTATCCGACAATCATTGCGCTGAAGACGCTTGAGCGATTGCGGGTTTGCGCCGGGTTTGGTGTGGCCAGCTGCGAAATGCCGCATGGGCACACGATCAGCACCGGCTACCGCTTCGATTGTGACGGGAAATCGATCGTTTACGCGACAGACTTCAGTGCCATTACCCGCGAGATGGTCGAACTGTTCAGTGGCTGCGACATTCTCGTGACCGACTGTCTGCGCCGCGAGCCGCATCCGACGCATGCCCATCTCGCCATGGCGCTGGAACTGGCCGATGCAGTTCGCGCTGGGCAAACCGTGCTGACGCATCTCGACAAGAGCCTTGATTATGCGATGCTGAGCCAGCAAGTGCCACCGCATGTACTGGTCGGCTATGACGGCATGGAACTGGCTGCATGATCGCATTGGGCACCATGGCTGTTTCAATGCTGGCGTTGACCGGCTGGCTGTTCCTCAACTGGCGCGCTCTGCAATCGCACGGGCTGTCGTTCGAACAGAAGACGGCGATGGCGGTTGGTTGGGCCGTGGTCATTGCCTTACTTGCTTTTGTACTGACGAGGATGGGCTATTGATCGCCGGTTTATCCGGAAGGGCAGCCGCGCTGGCCGTTCTTTCATTTAACATAATATATATTATCAGTCCAACATGACCCAGGAAACCCAACCCCCACTTCAGCGCCTGCTTCAGATCATGGCCCGTCTGCGCGACCCGGTTTCAGGCTGCGAATGGGACCGTGCGCAGGACTTCGTGACGATCGCCCCTTATACCATCGAAGAAGCCTACGAAGTCGCCGATGCCATCGAACGCGGCGACATGGCAGACCTGCGCGATGAACTCGGCGATCTGCTGCTGCAGGTCGTATTCCACGCATGCATGGCTGAGGAAGCCGGGCATTTTGTCTTTGACGATGTTGCTACAGCGATCTCCGCTAAACTGGAAGCGCGCCATCCGCACATCTTCGGCGATGCGGAAGCCAGCGACGAACACCAGACTGATAGCTGGGAGAAGCTCAAGGCAGCAGAGCGAACAACTGCTGGCGCAACCAGTGCGCTCGATGGGGTTGCTCTGTCATTGCCAGCCCTGATGCGCGCCGAAAAGCTTCAGAAGCGCGCCGCGCGGCAGGGTTTCGATTGGCCCGACACAGAAGGCCCCGCAGACAAGTTGCTCGAAGAAATGGCCGAACTGGCCGAGGCTGATCCTGCGCACCAATTGGAGGAAGCTGGCGACATGTTGTTCGCTGCGGTCAATCTGGTGCGCGCCTATGGCATCGCGCCTGAAGACGCACTGCGCGCCGCTAATGGCAAATTCGAACGCCGCTACCGCGCCATGGAAGCGCTGGCAGATGGCAAATTCGCTTCGCTATCGCTCGATGATCAGGAAGCGCTGTGGCAAGCGGTAAAGAGGTCAGAGTCGGCTAAACCGGCCTAGTTCTCGCGGGGTGAGCAATACCTTGAGCCGCCGCTGGGGCCCCTCCTCCCCCTCGCCTGCATCCTCGTCGCCGACGACTTCGCCATGGGCGTGAAGCCAGGCGAGCTGTTTGCCAGCTCGGGCCGGGATTACGAAGTCATGCAATTTGGCAGCGGAATTCAGCAATCGCCCGGTCACTTCCAACAAGTGGTCGCAGCCTTCGCCGGTAAGTGCTGAAACGGGAATGATAATTTCGTCACTGCGCTGTGCAATAACCGCTTCAAGTTCATGTTCACGGTCGGCATCGAGCAGATCCCACTTGTTCCAGACTTCGATGATCCGGACCCCCGGTTCGCCTCCCTCTTCCCCGATCAATCCCAATTCCTCGAGAATGCGCAGAACCTGCGCCTTCTGCCCGTCCGAATCGGGGTTGGCGATGTCACGGATATGCAGGATCACATCGGCCGAAGTGACTTCCTCCAGTGTCGCGCGAAAGGCAGCAACCAATTGCGTCGGCAGATCGGAGATGAAGCCAACTGTGTCCGACAAGATAGCCTTGTCGACGCCCGGCAGCCGCACTGCCCGCATGGTGGGGTCAAGCGTGGCGAAAAGCAGGTCTTCCGCCATCACATCTGCGCCAGTCAAATGATTAAATAGCGTGGATTTTCCGGCATTGGTATAACCGACAAGGGCAACGACTGGCCAGGGTGCCTTCTCGCGCCTGTCGCGGTGCAACCCACGCGTGCGCTTGACCTGTTCGAGTTCGCGCCGCAGCCGCGCCATGCGGTCGCGGATCATCCGTCTGTCGGCTTCGATCTGGGTTTCGCCTGGGCCGCCAAGGAAGCCAAAGCCGCCGCGCTGGCGCTCGAGGTGAGTCCAGCTGCGCACCAGTCGTCCGGCCTGATAGTCGAGGTGGGCAAGCTCGACCTGGAGCCGGCCTTCGGCTGTCACGGCGCGTTCTCCGAAGATCTCGAGAATCAGCCCGGTGCGATCGATCACCTTGCGCTTGAGCGATTCCTCCAGGTTGCGCTGCTGGATCGCGGTCAGCGCACCATCGACCACGACCAGTTCAGCCTCGTTCTGCTCGCAGGCGATGGCGATATTGCGGATCTGGCCTTCGCCGAACAGCGTCGCTGCGCGCGGCGTGCGGATCGGCACGATGCTGGCCTCGGTCACCACCAGACCGATGGCGAGCGCCAGCCCGCGCGCCTCTTCCAGACGCAGATCGGGATCGGCTGTGCCCCTGCCCCGCATTTGCGGGCACACGACAACGGCCCGCGCCCCGCGGGCTACCTCGCCTGCAAGGTCTTCGCTGTTGGTCAGTCGCCCGCTTCCGCTTCGCCTTCCCAGTCGCCGGTGAGGTCGACAGGGGTCAGCGGCTGAATAGTCGAGACAGCATGCTTGTAGGCCAGTTGCACATAGCCTTCGCGCTCGAGAAGCATGCAGAACAGGTCATAGGCGGCAACCCGGCCCTGCAGCATGACGCCGTTGACCAGGAACATCGTCACCTGCACGCCTTCCTTGCGGACTGATGCCAGGAACACATCCTGCAGCAGGCGGACCTTTTTGCTGCCCTCGCCGCTCGAATTGAACTGGCGGGCATCGATTGGCACGCTTGGCATGATGGTCGAAACGGCATGCTTGTAGACCAGCTGCGATTGGCCATCGCGGCGCAGCAAAATGGAGAAGTTGTCAAACCAGGTAACAATGCCCTGCAGCTTGACGCCCTTGACGAGGAACATCGTCACCGGGACCTTGTTCTTGCGCAACAGATTGAGGAATTGATCCTGAAGGCTCTGGCCCTTGCTGCTGCTGATTTCGGCGATTGCAGCTTCGGGCGCATCTGGCTCAACTGGCGGCGCGGGACGCGGGCGCGCGCTAAGTGTACGTTCGGCCATGGTATTCTCCTGTTTTTGGCGAACCGCTTGTGCGGCCCGCAATCTGGCCGGGTCATGACTGACTCGGCCGGTAGCAGTGGCATTCTTACTCCCCGCTGACTGACAGGTAAATGTGAAACATCGATGACAGTGGCTATTCGTCTTCATCTTCATCGCGCCGCTCGCCGATGCCGAGCAGCTTGAGCTTGCGATGCAGGGCTGAGCGTTCCATGCCGATGAAGCTGGCCGTTTTCGAAATATTGCCGGAAAAACGCCGAATCTGGACCTTGAGATATTCGCGCTCGAAATTCTCCCGCGCCTCGCGCAGCGGCACTCCCATCAGGACCGAGAGGCGCGAATCGCTCTCCACCCGTTCGCTGAGGAATTCGGGTGGCAGCATGTCCGCCTCGATGCGGCCGAGTCGGTCGCGCGGTGCCAGGATGATCGTCCGCTCGACGACATTGCGCAACTGGCGAACATTGCCCGGCCATTCATAGGCCTGCAGCGCTGCCATGGCGTCAAATCCGACATCGGGCGGCGGAATGCCCTGCTCGCGGGCGTAGCGGGCGAAGAAGTGGGCCGCGAGCGCCGGAATATCCTCGCGCCGTTCGGCCAGCGCGGGCACGGTAATCGGCACGACATTGAGACGATAGAACAGATCCTCGCGGAAGCGCCCGGCGGCCATTTCCTCCTCGAGATTGCGCGAGGTTGAGGATACGACACGGACATCGACGCGGATCTGGCGGTTGCCGCCGACCCTGACAAAGGCCTGATCAGTGAGCACGCGCAGGATGCGAGCCTGGGTCGAAGGCGGCATATCGGCAATTTCGTCCAGATAAAGCGTGCCGCCGTCGGCAGCTTCGAGCAGGCCCGGACGCACGAGATTGCCCTCCGCTTCGAGGCCAAACAATTCGGCCTCAAACCGTTCTGGAGTGATCCGCGCCGAATTTACGCTGACGAAAGCACTGTCGGCGCGGCTGCTCCAGCTGTGCAGCAGCCGCGCTGCAACTTCCTTGCCTGCCCCGGCCGGGCCTGAAATCAGCAGGCGACTGCCGGTGTTGGCGATCCGTTTGAGCGTGGCACGGACCTGATTGATCACCGGACTGTTGCCAGTGAATTCGTCAGCCGTGGTGAAGCCTTGGCGTAGCTGGGCATTTTCACGGCGCAAGCGCTCGGTCTCGGTGGCGCGGCTGACGAGGTGAAGCAGCTTTTCGGCTTCGAACGGCTTTTCGATGAAATCGACTGCGCCGTGCCCAATCGCCGCCACGGCCGTATCGATGTTGCCATGGCCGGAAAAGACGATGACCGGCAGATCGGGCTCACGCGCCTTGATTGCATCGAGCACTTCGAGCCCGTCCATCGGGCTGCCGTGCAGCCAGACGTCGAGCAGCACCAGTGAGGGGCGCTGGGCATCGAGCGCAGCAAGCGCTGCTTCGCTATCCCCCGCAGTACGGCAATCGTAGCCCTCATCGCTGAGCACACCGGCGACCAGGTCGCGAATGTCGCGTTCATCATCAACGATCAGAATGTCGAGCGCCATCAATCCTCCAGGTGGGTTAAAAGGGTCATTCCGCCGCTTCTGCTCCGCGCCTGCCGGCCAGCGGATCGCAGGCGAACCGCATGGCGACGCTGGCCCCGCCCCCCGGCATCGATGCGAATGTCATCTCGCCGCCATGTTCCTCGACGATCTTGTTGACGATGGCGAGGCCGAGCCCGGTGCCCTTTTCACGCGTGGTCATATAAGGTTCGACAATACGCTCACGATCCTGCGGCAGGCCGATGCCATTGTCGCTGATGGTCACGACGATGCTGCTGCCGTCCTTCTCCATGGACACTGCTATCTTGCCGGAAAAACCTGCTTCATCGCCCTTGGCGCGCGCATCGATGGCCTCGACGGCATTCTTGAGGACATTGGTCATGGCCTGGCCGAACTGGTGGCGGTCACAGGCTACTGAGCGGAAAGTCCCCTTGTCGTTGAACGAAAAGGCGATGTCCGGGCGCGCGACTTCCTGAAGGAACAGCGACTGGCGTGCGAGATCGACCGGGTCTTCGCTGCGGAAGGCGGGCTTGGGCAGCCGGGCGAATGACGAGAACTCATCGACCATTTTACGCAAGTCGCCGACCTGGCGGATGATCGTTGCGGTCAGTTCCGCGAACAATTCGGGGTTGTCGGTGATCTGCTTGCCATAGCGGCGGCTGAGCCGTTCGGTGGCTAGCTGGATCGGGGTCAGCGGGTTCTTGATTTCATGCGCGATTCGGCGCGCCACATCCGACCAGGCGGCCTGGCGCTGATCGAGCAACTGGCGAGTAATGTCTTCAAAGGTGATGACCTTGCCGGTTCCGCTCTGGCCGACTTTCACTGCGAGGGTCAGCAGCTCGCCGCCCTTGGCATATTGCACGATGCCGCTGGCAAGGCCCGCCTCGACCAGCCCGGCGATTTGCGGCGCAACGGATTCGAGCTTTACGCCGAGCGGTCCCGGGCCTGCCCGGTCGAACAACAGGCGCTGCGCCGAACTGTTCATCAGCAGGATCTGCCCATCGAGATTGGTCGAGACGATCCCGGCACTCACCGATTCGATCACTGCCTCAATCAGCGCCCGGCGATCATGGAGTTGCTGATTGGCGCTCACCAGCGCCTGGGTCTGCTTTTCGAGCTGCACAGTCATGCGGTTGAAGGCACGGTTGAGTAGGCCGATTTCATCGGCCCCCGTGCGGCCTTCAACCCGAAGCGCAAAATTACCGCTGCCAACCCGCCGCGCAGCATCGACCAGCTCGTAGATCGGCTTGACCTGCCGGTCGGCGAAGCGCAGCGCCAGCCAGACGAAGAAGCCGACCAGCGCCAGCGACAGCACGAACAGCGCCACGTTGAAGCGCAATTGCAGCACCCGCGCGCGGCTGGTCAGCACTTCATAGGCGCTGACGATATTCTGCGCCCGCTTGCCCTGGCTGAGCGCCAGAAGGTCGGAAGTCCGGGCGGTGAACAGATAGACCCCTGAACGCCGGTCAATCGGGGTGACGGCTTCGATCTTGTTGGCGCTGGCTTCGACGACAATCGTCTCACCGGCATCGATCCGGCGCAGCACCTCGGGCCTGATCCGCTGGCGATTGGTATTGCTATCGGGATCGACAATCGCCGCTGTACGCAGCTGGCCATCCTCGCCCTTCTGGACAATCGCCGATTCGTTGAGTTTGCGATACACGACCTGATCGGAATAGAATCGGGCGAACGACGGACTGGCAATAGATTCCGCGCTGAGGAAATCGCGCAGATCGCTGGCCATGGTGACTGTCTCACGGCTTACATCGGTCTGGGTCTGCTCATAATAGCCGCGCGCGAGCTTGTTGGCGTTTTCGAGGAGCCCGCGCGAATTATCGGAAAACCAGAACTCGACGCCCGACTGGAACAGCCATGACGCCAGGATAACTACCAGCAGCGTCGGAATTGCAGAGACCATCGAAAACAGGAACACAAGGCGGACATGCATCTTGCCGGTTCCGCCGAAGCTCACGGCCGCATGGCGCAGCGCCAGTCGCCTTCCGAGCAGAACCAGGATTGTCATGGCCGGAACCAGCATGCCGACCAGCAGAATGGCGGTCAGATTGTATGACAGCAGCTGGCCTTTTTCAGGCTGACCCGCCAGTGCGCGCCAGGTGACGATGGTCATCAAAACGAATGTAACGACCGCAGTCACTTCGATGGTCGCAAAGATATTGGCCCGCCGCGCAGCCACTTGTGCGCGCCGCCACCAGCGTGGCCAACGCCGCTTGCGGGGTGATGTTTCAGCCGTCATCGTTGCAGCATTACAACACCACTGTTGCCCATCTGCAAGGAAAATTGCGAAGAACTGCTGATGATCCCGACTCTGGCCTGACTCCGGCCTAACGCTGGACAAACGCTTCCGGATCAATCGCCAACTCCCCCAGCCGCTTGCGCAAGGTGTTGCGATTGATCCCCAGCATCTGGGCAGCGCGCAGCTGGTTGCCACCGGTCTTTTCGAGAATCGCGCCGAACAGGGGGCGTTCGAAGGCTGCAAGCGCACTGTCGTAGACTGTGCCGGATTCGGGCCGATGCTCGTCCAACCACTGGGCGATCGACCTGTTGAGGTCGGCGCCCAGATCAGCTGACTGCCCGGTTTCAGGCGGGCGGATCTGTTCCAGCAAGGGTTGCACGGCGGCAGCATCGATCAGCTCTTCGCGCGCCAGCAGCGCCAGGCGGAAAATGAAGTTCTTGAGCTCGCGAACATTTCCGCGCCAGGTCTGCCGTGAGAGCAGAGCGGCGGCATCGTCCGAGAGGCGGCGACGCGGCAGGCCCTCGCTGGCTGCCTGTTGCAGGAAATGCCGGGCCAAGGCTTCGACATCGTCAGGCCTATCGCGCAGCGGCGGCAGGTCGATCGGCACGACATTGATGCGATAGAACAGATCCTCGCGAAACTGTCCGGCAGCAATCATCGGCTGCAGGTCACGATTGGTTGCAGCGATGATGCGCGCGTCGATTTTCACGTCTTCGATGCCGCCGACCCGGCGGATCGTGCCCGATTGAAGAGCACGCAACAAGCGCGTCTGCGCCTGCATCGGCATGTCACCGATCTCGTCGAGAAACAGCGTGCCACCGGCGGCTTGTTCGAACTTGCCGATATGGCGCGCGACGGCGCCGGTGAAGGCGCCCTTCTCATGCCCGAACAATTCGCTCTCGATCAGCTCGGCGGGAATGGCGGCAGTGTTGACCGCAATGAAGGGCCCATGCGCTCGGTGGCCAAGCTGGTGGATTGCCTCGGCGACCAGTTCCTTGCCAGTGCCGGATTCGCCCAGCACCAGCACCGTCAGATCGTTCCGCAAGACCCGCGTAATCATCCGGTAAACCGCTTGCATCGGCGGGCTGCGACCGACGAGTGGCAGCGCCTGGCTGGCGCTGTCATCATCGACTTCTTCTTCTGATGCAGCCCGCTTGCCAGCGGCCTGGCGCACTGTGCGCGCGAGTTCATCGATATCGAAGGGCTTGGGGAAATATTCGAATGCGCCGGTGCCACTGGCGCGCACGGCAGTGTCGAGGGTGTTTTGCGCGGAAAGAATGATGACCGGCATCGCGGGATGAAGAGCGCGCACTGCATCGAGCGTGGCAATACCATCGCCATCGGGCAGCATGACATCGCTCACAAAGGCCGCAAAACGCATATTAGCGAGCATCTTGTCACGCTCGGCGATAGTCGCGCATCGGGTCACTGCGAAGCCCTCGGCCTCGAGAGCGGCGGTGATCACGATGGCGATCGAAGCGTCATCTTCCAGCAGCAACACGTTCATGCCGCTTCCACTCCCCTGCCCGCCCGCTTTTGCGGCTCAACCGCAAGCGGCAAATGGACGCGAAAATGTGTCCAGCCGCCACTTTCGTCACGCTCATGGCTGATCCGTCCGTTCATTTCGCCAACCAGCTTGCGCACCAGGGCCAGCCCCAGCCCCTGTCCCGACTTCTTGCTGGTGACGAAAGGATCAAAGATGTGTTCGCGCATCGCCGGATCGACGCCGGGTCCGTTGTCGCTGACTCTCAGCTCAATCGGCAGGCGCACGGGCGGACCTTTGCCGGTCGACTGGAGCTGCAGGCCGCTGGCAAAACGGGTGCGCACGACGACCCTGGGATTTGCCACGCCATCGCAAGCCTCGCGGGCATTGGCGAGCAGGTTGATCAGCACCTGGACCAGCGCATCGCCATTGCCGGTGACCGGCGGCAGTGATGGGTCGAATTCCTCCTCGAAACGCAAGCTTCCGGTCCCGGCAGCACCGAGCACGGCGATGGCGCGGCGCACTGCTTCGTGCAGATTGGTCGGCTCGAGCAAGGCGGTGGTGCGGCGGGTCAGGGTTTGCATCTGATCGATCAGCTTGGCGATGCGATCGACCTCGTCGGCGATCAGCCGGGTCAGCGCCTGATCCCCCTCGCCCAGCTTACGGCCCAGCAATTGCGCTGCGCCGCGAATGCCGGCCAGCGGATTCTTGATTTCGTGAGCGAGGATCTCGGGCGCGCGCAGCACGGCGTCATCCCCGCCGCCGGCATTTTCGCCCATGGCATCGCTGGCGCTGGAATCGTGCAGTGTCAGCACTTGCCAGCCCGGTGCATCGACGACCGGCGCGGCAGTGACATCAAGCCGCCGGGTTCCGACACCATAGACCAGCACGTCGATCTGGCGGGCCGAGACTGGCGATTCGCTGTCGCCAAGCCGTTCGGCTAGCCGAGCCTCGCTGAATTGCAGCGTTTCAGACAGCGTGCGGCCCGACAGACGCCGCAGGCTCTGGCCAAAGAACTGCTCGGCGGCGGGATTGGCCGAGGCGATTTTCTGTCCGGGCGCGAGCAGCAGGATGGCCAGCGGCAGGCTGGCAATCTGGCGCTGCGCATCGGGGACGAGGCTCATGCGGCCTGCAATTGGAGCTGGGGTGTAGCGATAAGCGGTTGATAATATTCTGTGAGCGTGCGCACCACGGCAGCGGCATCGTCTATGAAGTTGACCCGGTTGCGAAATTCGGCCGAGCCGGGCAGGCCCTTGGTGTACCAGCCGAGGTGCTTGCGGGCCATTTTGACGCCGGTTTCCTTGCCATAATGCGCCAGCATCGCATCGTAATGTTCGAGCACCAGATCGAATTGTGCGGCGAGGTTCGGCGCAGCCAATGAGGCACCTGTGCGCCACCAATGCATCGCCTGACCGAGCATCCACGGCTTGCCATAGGCACCGCGCCCGATCATCGCGCCATCGGCGCCCGAAAGCTCCAGCGCGCGTGCCATATCGGCCAGAGTGCAGATATCGCCGTTGACGATCACTGGCAGCGAGACGGCTTCCTTGACCTTGCGTACAAATGCCCAGTCAGCGTCGCCCTTGTACATCTGGTTGCGGGTGCGGCCGTGGACGGTGATCAGCTTTGCGCCCAGGTCTTCGGCAATGCGGGCGAGCTCAGGTGCATTGAGGCTGTCATGACACCAGCCCATCCGCATCTTGACGGTCACCGGCACGTCGACTGCCTTGACTGTCGCCTCGATCAGGGAAGCTGCCAGCGGCAGGTCGCGCATCAGGGCGGAGCCCGCCTCGCCGTTGACCACTTTCTTCACCGGGCAGCCCATGTTGATATCGATGATTGCAGCGCCGCGATCAGCGTTAAGCTTGGCGGCTTCGGCCATTTCGCGGGGGGAGCAACCGGCAAGTTGCAGCGATACCGGCTCTTCCACCGGGTCCCACGCGGCTTTCTGAAGCGACTGGCGTGTTTCGCGGATCATCGCCGGGGATGCGATCATCTCGGTGACATTGAGCCCCGAGCCGAAGCGGCGGACCAGCTTGCGGAACGGAAGATCCGTCACGCCGGTCATCGGCGCGAGGATCACCGGGCAATCGATGCGCAGTGGGCCGATCTGGATAGGCGCCAGTTTGGGAGGAGTTGGGAGCGCGTTCATGGATGTGCCTAAAATTTGGGCAGCGCATAGTGGATTGCCGGGAGGACAGCAAGCCGTTACCCGCGCGGGGCATGAACACGCCTGCCCCCATTCCCCGCACTGCTGCCGTCATCGTCGCGGCCGGGCAAGGCATGCGCGCCGGGCAAGCACTCCCCAAGCAATTCGTTACATGGCACGGCAAGCCGGTGCTGCGGCATTCCGTCGAGGCGCTGGCGGCGGCAGGTATTGCGCCGATTGTCGTGGCCATTCCCGAAGGGGCTGAGGCTATCGCCGAGACGGCGCTTGCAGGCATTGCCGACGTCCGCCTGATCGCTGGCGGTGCGAGCCGCCAGCAATCGGTGCGGCTGGGGCTTGAAGCGCTGGCGGCGGATGCGCCCGATCTGGTGCTGATTCACGACGCGGCGCGGCCAATCCTGCCCGCCAGCGTGATTGACCGCCTGATTGCAGCGCTGGAAAGTAAACAGGCTGTCATCCCGGTCCTGCCGGTGGTCGACAGCCTCGCGCAGGAGCATGGCGGGATGATGGCCGCCGCCGCCGATCGCGAGGCTCTGCGCCGGGTGCAGACTCCTCAGGCTTTCGCTTTTCCCGCGATCCTCGCCGCGCATCAAGCGTGGCAGGGCGCAGCCAATGCAGGCGACGACGCGCAGGTGGCGCAAGCGGCGGGCATTGCGGTAACCATGGTCGATGGAGACGAACTCTTGCAGAAGCTGACCTTTGCCAGCGATTTCGCATCCGGAAAGCCGGCCTTCCGGGTCGGGACCGGCTACGATGTCCACCAGCTCGCTGATGGCGAAGAACTGTGGCTAGGCGGGATCAGGATCGAGCATAGTCAGGGCCTTGCCGGACACAGCGACGCCGACGTTGCCATTCATGCGCTGGTCGATGCCCTGCTCGGCGCAATCGGCGCGGGCGATATTGGCCAACACTTTCCGCCGAGCGATCCGCAGTGGCGCGGCGCTGCCTCGCATCAGTTCCTGGCCCACGCCGCCGCGCTGATCGGCGAAGCGGGCTATGCAATTGCCAATGTCGATCTGACGATTATTTGCGAGGCGCCGAAAATTGGCCCGCACCGCGAAGCGATGCGCGCAAGGTTGGCGGAAATACTGGGCATTGACAGCGCCCAAGTCAGTGTCAAGGCGACGACTACTGAGCGGCTCGGCTTTACCGGGCGCGGCGAAGGCATTGCCGCCCAGGCGGTTGCTGCGCTATCAGCGATATGAATGGAGCAGTACCCATGCGAAGCTTTCCCAGGCTGGCAACCATAGCCCTTGCCCTCGCGCCAATCGCCGCGCAGGCTGCCGAGCCGCCATGCCTGACTTTGGCGGAATTCACCGCTCTCTCCAGCTATGCCCTGCCAAGCATCATCACCGGCACCACCGATCGCTGCGCCGCCAGCCTGCCCGCCAATGCCTGGCTCAAGCGCAACGGCAACCAGCTCGCCGCGCGTTATACCACCGGCAAATCCCGTGCCTGGCCTGCCGCCAAGACCGCGTTCCTCAAACTGGCCGGGAATGGCGCCAACAATGATGCCGCTGGCCTCATCAAGGGCCTGCCTGACAGCTCGCAGCAGCAGATGGCCGATGCCTTTATTTCAGGACTGGTCGGCCAGCAGCTTCCCACCGAACGCTGCAGCGTGATCGATCAGCTGGTGCGGCTGCTCGCCCCGCTGCCGCCTGAAAACACTGCTGAATTGATTGCCGTTGCGGCGGGCCTCGGGGCACGGACCGGGCGCGCCCGCATCGGCAATTTCAGCATTTGCCAGGCCTGATATCCGGGCAGTCATTTCGAAGCGAATCAAGACGGAGGGAATTCCCAATGCGATTCAGATTGACTTGCACGACCGTGATGATGGCACTGCTCGTCTCAAGTTCGGTTCATGCCGCCCCGGCCAAAAGCTGCATCAATCCAGACGAGATCAAGGGATTTGTCGGATATGTCTTGCCTGACTTGGTCGGCAGTGTGGTCACCAAATGCGGGCCGACCTTACGGCCGGATGGCTATATCAACACGCGCGGCGGCCAGTTGGCAGACCGTTTGGCTGTCGGCAAGGAAGCAGCCTGGCCAATGGCAAGGGCGGCGTTTCGCAAGATGGGCGGCGATTTCAAAGGGCAACCCAAGGCGGGCCTTTCGGAGCGAACAATTCGCTCGCTGATTGACAATGAAATGGTCGCCAAGCTGACCACCGAGCTGCCGCTGACAATGTGCCGCGATATCGAGACCATTGTGGCGCCGCTCGACCCCTTGCCTGCCGAAAATATGGTTCAACTCCTGGCCGCCATCTTTGGCGTTGCCGGACGAAAAGGAAGCGAAGTGCAGGCATGTCCGCCACAATGACCGACTCACTCCTCCCCGACGACATCGTCGCCCTCGCCACCCGTGTGGTAGCTGAAAACAAGGCTGCAGGCCGCACCATCGCGCTTGCTGAAAGCTGCACCGGCGGGCTGGTTGCAGCAGCCTTGACCGAAGTGGCGGGCTCGTCAGCCGTGTTTGACCGGGGCTTTGTGACCTATTCAAACGAAGCCAAGCGCGAACTGCTGGGCGTTCCGGAGACCTTGCTCGATGCTTTCGGGGCGGTTTCGGTCGCCACGGCCTGGGCCATGGCGCAAGGCGCTCTGAAACACAGTCACGCCGATGTTGCAGTGGCGATCAGCGGGATCGCCGGGCCTGATGGCGGGACTGCGCAGCGTCCGGTCGGCACCGTGGTCTTCGCGCGGGCAATCCGTCACGCTGAAAGCGAAGATGTCGATGCCGAGGAGCGGCGGCTTGACGGATCGAGCCGCTCAGCGGTTCGCCATCAGGCGGCGCTGATCGCGCTGGAATTGCTGCTGCCATAGAGCGCTTCGGCGCGGGTCTCGAAAGCGGCGACCATTTTGCGGAAAGCCTTGTCGACATATTGTCCGGCAAGTTTTTCGAACAGTGCGTTGCGGAAGCTGAAGCTGACCGAGAAATCGATTTCGCAGCTCTGATCGTCCAGTGGGCGGAACAGCCAGACATTGTCAAGATCGCGCATCGGGCCATCAAGGTACTGCACCTCGATCCGCTCGGGCCTCGACTTGGTTACTTTCGAAGTGAACTTCTCGCGCAGGTTCTTGAAGCCGACCAGCATGTCCGCGATCATTTCGTGCTCGCCATTCGAGCGGACCCGCGTCGCCGCCACCCAGGGCAGGAATTCCTGATAGCGCGCCACATCGGCGACCAGATCGAACATCTGCTCGGCGCTATAGGGCAGCACCCGGCGTTCTTGGAGACCGGCCACTATTGGGGCCCCGCATTCCTCTGGGCGAGCTGAATTTCTCGCGCTGCGCGCATTGCGCGGAAATCGTCGCCAGCGTGATAGCTGGAGCGGGTAAGCGGGCTCGCAGCAACCTGCAGGAAGCCCTTGGCCCGCGCAATTGCGCCATAGGCATCGAAGGCCGAGGGGTGGACGAATTCGATCACCGCGGTGTGCTTTGGCGTCGGCCGCAGATACTGGCCCATGGTCAGGAAATCGATGCCTGCACAGCGCATGTCATCCATCACCTGATGCACTTCGAGCCGCTGTTCGCCCAGCCCCAGCATGATGCCGGACTTGGTGAATATGGCGGGATCGTGGGCCTTGACCTGCTCGAGCAGCCGCAGCGAGGCGTAATAGCGCGCGCCGGGGCGAATGGTCGGATAGAGCCGGGGCGCGGTTTCGAGATTGTGATTATAGACATCGGGCCCGGCAGCAACGATGGCCTCAACCGCCGCCTGCATCCGCCCGCGAAAATCTGGCGTAAGGATTTCGATGGTGGTGGCGGGCGTCGTCCGGCGCAGTGCTTCGATGACCTTTACGAACTGCCCTGCCCCGCCGTCTGCCAGATCGTCGCGGTCAACCGAAGTGATGACGATATGTTCCAGACCGAGCTTCGCTGCGGCCTCGGCGACATGTTCCGGCTCGTCGGCATCGACCTTGCCGGGCATACCGGTCTTGACGTTGCAGAAGGCGCAGGCGCGGGTGCAGGTGTCGCCCAGGATCATCACCGTGGCGTGCTTCTTGGTCCAGCACTCGCCGATGTTGGGGCAGGCTGCTTCCTCACACACTGTGTTGAGGTTCAGCGAGCGCATGAGGTCGCGGGTTTCGCCAAATGCCTTCGATGTAGGCGCCTTGACGCGGATCCAGTCGGGCTTGCGCTGGCGCTCTGTCGTATTAGAGAGATCATTCATTCGGCCCATCTAGTTGCCGGATGGCAACTTGCCAATGGCCACTGGAAATTGGCAGCAGCGAGGCTAAGAACGCAGCATGGATTCAGTCGCCTTGCAAACCCTGACCTCACCAGTCATCCTGTTCTTCATTCTCGGAATGCTGGCAGGCGCAGCAAGGTCAGAACTGTCGATTCCTGAGGCGATGGCCAAGGGTATGTCGCTCTATCTGATGGCATCAATCGGCCTGAAAGGCGGGGTTGCCATGGCGAAATCGGGCGTCAATGGCGAAGTCGGTGCAGCGCTGCTGGCCGGCATCATCGCCAGTCTGGCAATTCCCTTTGCTGCCTATGCCCTGCTGCGCAGTTTCGGCAGACTCAGTCGCATCGATGCAGGTGCAGTCGCGGCGCATTATGGTTCAGTCAGTGTCGTGACCTTTGTCACGGCAGGCGAGATTCTCAAGGGCGTCGGCATGATTCCGGCCGGCTTCATGGTGGCGGTGCTGGCAGTGATGGAAACACCAGCGATCCTGTCAGGCCTTTATCTCGCACGGCGCGGCGTGGCCAAAGCAGGCGATGACGGCGGCGGAGGGTTGTGGCACGAGGTCTTTCTTAACGCCTCGGTTGTGTTGCTGCTTGGCAGCTTTGCCATTGGCTGGATCGCGGGACCTGTCAAATTCGAGGAAGTGAAGCTGCTGTTCGATGGACTGTTCAAAGGCATCTTGTGCCTTTTCCTGCTCGATATGGGGCTAATCGCCGCGCGGCGGCTGCTGCAATCGCGCGCGATCAATGCCCGTCTGGTCACGCTGGCGATCCTGTTCCCCTTGGTCAACGGCATGCTCGGCGTTGCTGTGGCAACGGCAATCGGGCTCGATCCGGGGTCGGCGGCGGCATTTGGCGTCCTGTGCGCCAGCGCCAGCTATATCGCTGTTCCGGCGGCGATGCGGCTTGCCTTGCCTCAGGCCGACCCGGGCATTTACCTCACCATGTCACTGTCACTGAGTTTTCCCTTCAATCTCATCATCAACATCGGCCTGATCGCATGGGCCGCACGTGCGCTGGCAGGCAGTTGAGGACCAAGCCATGATCGAAACTGTCATCCGAAAGCGTATAGAAATTCTCGCGGACACGCCGCTGGTGCGACTGGTCACTGCCGCGATAGACCGCTGCGAGATCACTGGCTGGACGGTGCTCCCGGTAACCTCCGGCAAGGGCCGCGAAGGGCAGTGGCATGAAGAACGCGTCACTGGGGCGGACAAGTCGCTGGTGCTTACGGTGGCGTCGCAGGCACATGCAAGCAGGCTGGCGGAAGAGCTTGCCCCACTGCTCACCAGCCATGGCCTGTTGCTGACGATGTGGGATGTCGAAGTCATCCGTGGAGAGCGTTTCTGATGCCAGAGTTTGCCCGCCTTCTAGAGGGCTATCAAAGATTTCGGGCGAACGCTTACCCGACACAGAAGGAGCGCTACGACCGGCTGGCGGATGAAGGGCAAAGGCCGAAACTGATGGTCATTGCCTGTTCCGACAGCCGGGTTGACCCGGCTCAGATATTCGATGTCGATCCCGGTGAGATTTTCGTCGTGCGCAATGTCGCCGCGCTGGTGCCGCCGTTCGAGACGACGCCGGGGCATCATGGCGTATCGGCGGCGCTGGAGTTTGCTGTCCAGATCCTGGACGTGCGGCAGATCATCGTCATGGGCCACGGCATGTGCGGCGGCTGCTCGGCGGCTCTGACGCAGGAAATGCACGGCAACAAGCCGGGCGAAGGCGGATTTATCGCCGACTGGATTGGCTTGCTGGATGCTGCGCGCGAACCGGTGGTTCAGGCCAATGGGCTGGAGGGCGCACGGGCCCAGCAGGAAATGGAATTTGCAGCCGTCAGGGTAAGCCTGGCCAACCTGCGCACCTTCCCCTGCATTCGCCGCAAGGAGCGCGAGGGGCAGCTCAAATTGCGCGGCGCCTGGTTCACCATTTCGGGCGGCACTTTGCACGTGCTCGATGAAGAGAGCGACCAGTTTCAAGCGCTGAGCTGATCATCCATGAAAAAGGGGCGGCAGTTGCCCGCCGCCCCCGTTCAAACGCCTGTTATCAAACTCAGGGCGCCGCAGCAGGCGCAGGCGCCGCCTTCAGTCCGGCATAGATCGACCAAAGCTGAGCCAGGTATTTGCGCGTTCCGCCGACCTTGGCGAAAGTGGCCTGTGCCCCGGCATAATTCCCCTGATCGACCTGGGTGATGCCAAGCCGGGTCAGCAGCCGGTCCTGCTCCGCACCGGGCTTGGCCAGCGCGATGTTAAACAGTGCTTCGGCCTTGGCGGATTCGCCATAGCTCAGGAACGCGTCGGCAGCGCCCCCGACAGTCGCGGCGGTTGCTGTGGGCGCGCGGGCATCGCGTTCAAGCCCGACCAGCGAGGCGCGGTCAGCGGCGATGCGGGCGCTGGCTATGCCGCGGGCTTCCGTAACAAAGGGATCAGCGGCCCGCAGCTTGCCGACAGCAAGACCGGCATCAATCACCTTGAGCGATTCACCCGGCAGGCGGCGCGGATCGGCGGCCTGGATATATTCGATATAGTCACGCTCTTCCGCATAGGAATTGGTGCGTCCCATCAACCGCATCAGGTCAAGCGTTTCCTGTGCAGGAAACTTGCCGATTTCGCGCACGACGGTGATCGCTCCGGCCCAGTTGTCATTGCTGGGGTAAGCCTGAACCAGGCTCATCGCAAAGTCGGTCGCCTGATCGAGCAGCTGGGCCTTGTAAGCAGCGCCGAGCCCGCGGCGATACCAGCCTGCTGGCGCCTTGTTGGGGGTGGAATTGCGCTGGGCAATGGCCTGCTTGAGGACAGCGAGACCCTGCGGCACCTGATTATCGGCAAGATAGGACTCGGCCAGCAAAGCATCGATGTCGTTTTCATGGAAGCCGGCGGTTATCGCGGCCTGAAGCGCGGTGCGCGCGCCAGCAAAATCCTTCTGATCATAAGCAAACTGGCCAAGGTAATATTGCAGGCGCGGCGCATCGGCAGGGGCGACCTTGCCGCTGTTCAGCATGGCTTCGAGACCGCGACGCTGAATGACCGTGTCCTTGGCCAGATCGCCCAGCTTGATGGCGAGATTGCCAGCCATATAGCGATCGTCGGGAGTGGTTGCTCCGGCAAAGGCGTTGTCGACCAGGGTCTTTTCCGGCGCAAGCGCAGCACCCAGTGCAGAGGTCGCCGAATCAAGGCCTGCGCGTGCCGCCGCGCGGGCAGAGCCCTGCGCCTGCTGCGCGGTAGTCTGCGCTGTAGCCAGATTGTTCCGGGCGGCAACCACATCGGCGCGCACCTTGGCGTCATTAAGAGCCTTGTCGGCTGCGACTGCAAGTGGCTGGAAGGTCTTCGACAGAGTGATCTTCGGCGCAGCCGGAGCCTTCTGAGCAGCCATTGCCGGAACCGACAGAGCGGCAACGCCAGTCATCAGGCCAATGGCCAGCAGGGCGGCGCGCCCCTGATTGCTTACGCGCTTGCTTATGCGGATCATGGCAAAAACTCCTCGTGATCGCGGCGGGAATTGCCCCGCCGCAACAAAACCATTCACACTGCCATAGTCCGGCTCTTGCCGGATTGGCAACCATAGTTGCGGATGGCGGATCAGCCGTGAACCACGATTGAATGGGCCATTCAGCAAATTTGTCACATATGTGGAAAAGCCAGCCGAATTCCGGCACTTTTGCCCCCTTCTGCTGGTGTTCCCCCCAGACCTGTCCTAGGGCCTTGGGTTCACCCTTCCCACCAACTGTATATGAATTTTCCGCGTGAGCGACGATACCGAAATTCTTGATCCCCCCTCGCCTCTCGGCGAGTACACCCGCATCGACATCGTCGATGAAATGAAGGCGAGTTATCTCGATTACGCGATGAGCGTGATCGTGTCGCGCGCGCTGCCCGATGTCCGCGATGGCCTCAAGCCCGTGCACCGCCGCATCCTGTTCGCGGCGCAGGAAGGCGGCATGGTCGCAGGCCGGCCCTATCGCAAATGCGCCAAGATCGTCGGTGACGTCATGGGCAATTATCACCCGCATGGCGACACCGCGATCTACTTTGCGCTGGTGCGCATGGCGCAGGATTGGTCAATGCGAGTGCCACTGGTCGATGGCCAGGGCAATTTCGGCTCGATGGATCCAGACGATCCGGCCTCGATGCGCTATACCGAGGCGCGCCTTGCCCGCGTCGCCAACAGCCTGCTCGACGATCTCGACAAAGACACAGTCGACTTCGCCGACAACTATGACGGCTCGCGGCAGGAGCCGACGGTGCTCCCGGCGCGCTTTCCCAATCTGCTGGTCAATGGCGCAGGCGGCATTGCTGTCGGCATGGCGACAAATATCCCGCCGCATAACCTTGGTGAAGTGATCGACGGCTGCCTCGCCTTCATCGACAATCCGGCGATCACCACCGAAGAACTGTTCGAGATTATCCCGGGGCCTGACTTCCCGACTGCGCCGCTGATCCTCGGATCGCATGGCGCGCGTTCGGCCTACCTCACCGGACGCGGCTCGATCCTGCAACGCTGCCGCCATGTCATCGAAGAGGGACGCGGCGACCGCCGGTCGATTGTGCTCACTTCGATGCCATTTCAGCTCGGCAAGAACAGTCTGGTCGAGAAGATCGCCGAAGCCGCCAAGGACAAGCGGATCGAAGGCGTCTCGGACATCCGCGACGAATCGAGCCGGCTGGGCGTGCGTGTGGTGATAGATCTCAAGCGCGATGCCACCCCAGAAGTCGTGCTCAACCAGTTGTGGCGCCATACGCCTGCCCAATCGAGTTTCCCGGCCAACATGCTCGCGATCCGAGGCGGCCGCCCGGAAACGTTGGCGCTGCGCGATATCATCCAGGCCTTCATCGCGTTCCGCGAGGAAGTCATCACCCGGCGCACCAAGTTCGAACTGAACAAGGCGCGCGATAGGGCGCATCTGTTGCTTGGTCTGGTCATAGCGGTGACCAATCTCGACGAAGTGGTGCGGATCATTCGCGGCTCGCCCAATCCGGCGGCAGCGCGCGCGACTCTTCAGGCGCGGCAATGGCCGATCGGCGAGATCGCGCAATATATTGCTCTGGTCGAAGCAATCGAGCCCAGCGCCGAGCAGGAAGGCGGCACTTATCAGCTGTCCGAAGTGCAGGTGAAGGCGATCCTTGATCTGAGGCTGCACCGGCTCACCGCGCTTGGCCGCGACGAAATCGGCGGCGAATTGCAGATCCTCGCCGATGCCATTGCCGAATACCTCTCGATCCTGGCCGACCGGGTCAAGCTCTATGGCGTGATGAAGGACGAGCTGGTGCTCGTGCGCGATACTTATGCCACCCCGCGCGTTTCGGAAATCACTGCCGCCTGGGATGGCCTCGAAGACGAAGACCTGATCGAGCACGACGACATGGTCGTGACGGTAACCATGGACGGCTATATCAAGCGCACCCCGCTCTCCACGTTCCGTGCGCAGGCCCGGGGCGGCAAGGGCCGCGCCGGCATGGCGACCAAGGACGAAGACGTAGTCTCGGCGATGTTTGTGACCAGCACCCACAATCCGGTGCTGTTCTTCTCGACTGCTGGCAAGGTTTACCGGCTCAAGGTCTGGCGCTTGCCGGAAGGCGGCCCGGCAACGCGCGGGCGTCCAATCGTCAATCTGCTGCCGGCGCTCGACAAGGACGAAACAATTGCGACTGTCTTGCCTCTTCCCGAGGACGAGGCGGAATGGGGCAAGCTATCGGTGGTGTTTGCCACTGCCAAGGGCAATGTGCGGCGCAACAGTATGGACCTGTTCACCAACGTACCGTCCAATGGCAAGTTTGCCATGCGCTTTGAGCCAGATCCTGACGGAAATCCGAGCGATGATCGTCTGATCGGTGTCGCCTTGCTCGAATCGCATGACGACGTTCTGCTTGCGACCCGCCAGGGCAAGGCGATCCGTTTTGCTGGCGACGAAGTCCGCGAATTCCAGAGCCGGACTTCAACCGGTGTGCGCGGGATGACGCTGAAGAAAGACGATGAGGTAATCTCGCTGTCGATCCTCCACCGCGTCGGGACCACCTCGGAAGAACGCGAGGAATATGTCCGCTTCGCTCCGTGGAAAGGCGAGCGCGAGGGCGAGCCGTCGCTTTCGGCAGAGCGCATGGCCGAAATGCAAGAACGCGAGCAATTCATTCTCACTGTCTGCACCAACGGCTATGGCAAGCTCTCCTCGGCCTACGAATACCGCCGCACCGGCCGCGGCGGCCAGGGCATCACCAATATCGACAACATCGCCCGCAACGGACCGGTTGTCGCCAGCTTCCCGGCGGCAGTGGCCGATCAGCTGATGCTGGTGACCGATCAGGCCAAACTGATCCGCCTGCCGCTCGTAAGCCTGCGGGTGATCGGGCGCGGCACGGCGGGCGTGCGGCTGTTCAATGTCGCGGGCGAGGAACATGTGGTGGGCGCAGTGCGTCTGGCCGATGCGGGCGAGGACGAAAGCGAAGAGGCTCTGGCCGATGCGTCTGTCGCGGATGAAGCAGCGCCCGGCCCGGATGACACTGCCGAGTGAGTTGGGCCGAATGAGCGGGCGGCCGGAGACGGCTTACAAAGTGCTGACATCTGAACAGATGGCAGCGCTGCTGGCCGAACGTACCTTTGCCGGTGCGCCGATCGATCTGGAGGATGGCTACATTCACCTGTCAACTGCGTCGCAACTGGCGGAGACGGTGGCCAAGCATTTTGCCGGTCAATCCGGGCTGCATATTGCGGCGGTCGATCTTGGCGAGCTGGGCGATGCCGTCCGCTGGGAAACATCGCGCGGCGGGCAGTTGTTCCCGCATATCTATGGCGCCTTGCCACTTTCTGCGGTTTTGAACCACAGCCCGTTCGTGTCGAGCGAAGTCGAGAC
>CANJCQ010000051.1 GCA_947473355.1 Sphingomonadaceae bacterium
GCCCGAGACCCTTCCTTCAATCCCGCAAGCCCCTCGAACCTCCGCGATGGAAAAGGCGCAACGGAAACGCTCGTCCCGTCCACGCCGCCAGTGCCGTCGCCCGCCAATCCAGGCGAACTACGCCGCTGTCATGAATAAGCCGGGCTAGACCAACGCACAGCAAAGTGAACCCGCGCAAGGCGACCCGCTATAGATTCTCACTCTCTTCCGTTTGCCCTGAGCTTGTCGAAGGGTCGTCCTTTTCTTCTTTGCCGCGCGCATAACGGCTGATGGCATCCCAGTCGCCTCGTATCAGCGCCAGCTTCTTCTTCCGAGACCAACCCTTAATCCGTCGCTCAGCCTCTATCGCTTCAAATCGAGTTGTGAATTCCTGTGACCAGACCAACTCGACCGGCAATCGTTCGCTGGTGAAACCAGGGAAATGGCCTGTTGAATGCTGGGCCATGCGTTGATCCAGATTATCGGTCTGGCCGACATAGAAACTGCCTCCGCGGCAATGCAGCATATAGGCCCAGAAGGTCATTCCAAACTGCGAGAACAAGGACGGCCCTTCGACAAGCTCAGGGCAAACGGAAGTGGTGGATGCATTGAGGCGTTTACACCAGCCCAGCATGCACCAGCGCGGCATCGACCGCCTTGCGCGATGCTTCGCTGCAGGCGATGATCGGCAAACGTAGTTCGCTGCCGATCCAGTCATGCAACCGGGTCAGCGCATATTTCACCGGGCCGGGCGAGGTGTCCGAAAACATCGCGCGGTGCAGCGGGTGGAGCCGGTCGTTGAGTTCGAGCGCAAGCGCCATATTGCCGCTGGCGCAGGCGGACTGGAACTCGGCGCACAGGCGCGGGGCGACATTTGCGGTGACTGAAATGCAGCCCTTGCCGCCCTGGGCATAGAAGCCCAGCGCTGCCTCGTCGTTGCCGGATAGCTGGCAGAATTGCGTGCCGATTGCCCGCCGGTAGTCGGAAACGCGGGCAATATCGCCAGTCGCATCCTTGGTGCCGGCGATGCGCGGCAATGCGGCCAGCCGCACCATGGTTTCAAGGCTGATATCGACGATCGAGCGGCCGGGAATGTTATAGACCACGATCGGAATCCCGATCGCATCGTGGACTGCCTTGAAATGCTGATAGAGCCCTTCCTGGTTGGGCTTGTTGTAATAGGGGGTCACCAACAGCACGGCGTCCGCACCGGCCTTTTCGGCATGATGTGCCAGATTGACGGCCTCGGAGGTCGAATTCGAGCCTGCGCCTGCGATCACCGGCACCCGCCCCCTGGCGACTTCGATGCAGATATCAGTGACCCGCATGTGCTCGTCAGTGCTGAGCGTAGGCGATTCACCCGTCGTGCCGCAGGGCACCAGTGCGGAGGAACCCTGCTCGATCTGCCACTCCACAAACCTGCGAAATGCGGGCTCGTCGAACGATCCGTCACGAAAAGGTGTTACCAGAGCCGGTATTGAGCCGGAGAACATCGACTTTTCCCTCATCTTTGCGCCAGGCCGCTCTTGCAGCCACCAGCGCATGCCTTCATTCATGCCCTGATAAGGAGCCTTTTCCCAAAATGTCCAGCATGCACCGCGCCGCTACCTTTCTCCTGCTGCTGTTCATGGCAATGACTTCGGTCCCGGCGCGCTGTCAGGACGGGGCGGAGTGGGATCAGGCACGCCAGCAATTGATGTCCGGCCAGCGCGGCACGATGAGCCAGGCGATAGAGCGCTGGAAGATGCTCTCGCAGTCGAGCTCTTATGGCTTTTCCGAATATGCCGGGTTCCTGCTGACCTATCCGGGCTTTCCCGATGAGGGCAAGATCCGGGGCTATGCCGAAACGGCGCTGACGCGCGAGACAGTGGAATATCCGCGGCTGATTGCTTTCTTTGACCGGATCAAGCCACTGACCAATCCGGCCAGGGCGCTCTATGCGCTGGCGCTGTCTGCCTCGGGCCGCCCGGAGGCAAAAGCCATGGCGATCGAGGCCTGGCGCGGCGGATCGATGAGCGACACCTCAGCGGCGGCGCTCTATTCGCAATATGGCACTGCGTTCACCCCCGCCGACAACGACGCGCGGATGAATGCGCTGCTGTGGCAGGGCGAAACCTTCCAGGCGCAGCAGGCGCTGAACAATGTCACACCCGCCGCGCGCGCAATTTTCACCGCCCGCCTCGCCATGCAGCAGGGCAACAGCCCGGAAAATCTCGGCATTCAGGTCACCCCCGACATGCTGCGCGACGCAGGCTATGTTTACAGCCGCATCCGTCAGCTCAAGCAATCCGGCAATTACCCCGGAGTCACCCAGCTACTGCTGGTCCGCCCCAAGGCAGACACGCCGCCGCTCGACCCGTCCAAATGGATCGGCGAACTGCTGGCTGCGGCCAAGGGCGCAGACGCGGCGAGCGCAGTGCGCATTGCCGCTTCGGTCGACGATGCCTTCGCGCCGGGCACCGATGTCAGCCGCCAGCTCTTCAAGGTGCGCGACGACTACACCTCGCTGATGTGGCTGGGTGGCACCAAGGCGCTGAATTCGCTGGGTGACGGCACCAGTGCGGCACCGCTGTTCTGGCGCTATGGCGCCGCCGCGCGCACGCCTCAAACTCGCTCCAAGGGCTTTTACTGGGCCGGGCGGGCGCTGGCGCTGCGCGGCAACCAGGCCGAAGCAACCCGCTATTTCGAGCTGGCTGCGCAATATTCTGACCAGTTCTATGGCATGCTGGCGCTGGAGCGGCTGGGGCGGCCTTTGCCTGATATGAGCGGCAGGCCCACAGCCGTGCCGACACCGGCCGAGCGCGCCGCTTTCAATGCAAGGCCGCTGACCGCCGCCGTGCGCGAAGTAGCGAACGGTTACGAATGGTCGACCTCGGTGCGCTTTTTCCGCGAGATCAGTGATCAGGCGACAAGCGAGAGTGACCATATGCTCGTCGGCGATCTCGCCCGCATGCTGGGTCGCCGCGATCTGGCAGTGATCGCCGGGCAGGCCGCCGAGAATGACGGCTTTGCCAAGTTCGCAAGCCTTGCATTTCCGACCATTCCCAACCCGCCCGGCACCGACTGGACCGTGGTCCACATGATCACCCGGCAGGAAAGCCAGTTCGCACAGAACGCGGTAAGCCATGCCGGGGCGCGTGGGCTGATGCAGCTGATGCCCGGCACCGCGCGCGAACAGGCAGGCAAGATGGGGCTGTATTACGAAGCTGGCTCGCTGATTTCCGACGCAAATTACAACATGCGGCTGGGCGATGCCTTTTTCGCGCGGCTGATGGACACTTATGGCGGCTCCTATCCGCTGGCAGTTGCCGGCTACAATGCCGGCCCCGGCAACGTGAACCGCTGGCTCGCGAACAACGGCGACCCGCGCTATGGCGGCATCGACTGGATCGACTGGATCGAGCGCATCCCACTGCAGGAGACCCGCAATTATGTTCAGCGCGTGCTGGAAAACGCAGTGGTCTATGAGGCGATGAACCCGGGGCGGGCGAGCTACAAGGGCGCCAATCCGCTGAGCCATTTCCTGGGCAAGCGAACGCCGGGGTAGTCACGGCCATTGCTCCCCAAGAATGCAAATTTTAACTCCATGTTGCTAGTCCACCTCGCACCATGACACAAAATGCATTGCCATTGGACCATCAGATCTCGCGGCGCGGGGCGCTGTGTCTTGCCCTTTCCCGGCCAACATTGCGCAAAACCGTTCCCTCTGAGATGGCCAAAGTCGATTCGTATCAGGAGTGGCGCAATTCCGGACTGGCAACGAGCTGGTCGCGGTTTTCGGATAGCGACATTGATGGCCGCGATGTCCTCGATTTCGGCTGCGGCAATGGCCCGCTGACGCTGTTTCTCGCCGCCACCCGCAAACCGCGCAGCATAGTCGGTGTCGATCTTTATGCGGATGCAATCGCTCGGGCGGAAGCGGCGCTGGCGGCGATGGTGCCGCCACCCGCTGCCCCGGTTGCCTTCAGGACCGCTTCGGCTGATCGAATGCCAGTCGACGACGACAGTGCCGACACGATCCTGGCATTCGATTGCCTCGAACATGTCATGGAGCCGGAGGCGGTTCTGGCCGAATGGGCCAGGGTGCTGCGCCCCGGTGGCAAAGTCCTGATCGAATGGTTTCCGTTTGCCGGACCCCATGGGCCGCATATGGATTCGCTGATCCCGCTGCCCTGGGCGCACCATATCTTCGGGCAACGCGCCCTGTTTGAAACCTGCCAGCACCTCTATGACGATGCCGCCTTCCAGCCCCGACACTGGGATCTTGACGCCGACGGAAACAAGCTGCCCAACAAGTGGCGACAGTGGCGCAGCTTTGCCGCGCAGGGTTATGTCAACGAACTGACGACCAGTGCATTCCGCCAGATGGTCGCGCGCAACAACCTGGAATTCGTGCGCTTCGAGCGCTTTGGCCTGCTCAGCAATCGTCCGGGACTCGAACGCTTCACCCGCATCGCCGCAAATCTGCCGGGCCTGGGAGAATATTTCACCAGCCACGTCATAATCGAACTGAGGAAAGCCGCAGGGTCTTCGTAACAGGTTGCAGCGCTGAAATGCTGGAATTACGGTGCCACCCTGATGAACCCCACCTCCCCGCCCATCTCCCCCGCCGGCATGGCCGCGCTGCGCGCGCGCTATGACCTCCTCCTTGGCACCGAGCGCCCGGCCATCGTCGAAGTAGTCAGCTGGGCGGCGGGCAATGGTGATCGCAGCGAGAACGGCGACTATCTCTATGGCCGCAAGCGAATGCGCGAGATTGACCGTGAGCTGGGGTATCTGGCGCGGCGAATGAAGCTGCTACGGGTGGTCGATCCCTGCCAGCAGGAGGACCGCAGCAAAGTACGCTTCGGCGCGACCGTCACCATCGCCGATGAACTCGACAACCAGCGCGTGCTGACCTTGGTCGGCGATGACGAGCAGGATGCTTCGCTTGGTCTGATCGGGTGGTCTGCCCCCCTCGCCCGGGCCTTGCGCGGCGCAGGCATCGGCGATCTGCGCCGGGTGTTGCTGCCCGGCGGCGAGAAGGAATGGGAAGTTGTCGCGATCACTTACCCGGTGTAGCGGACTGGCATGACCGGGCGCGGGACCAGATTGCAGTTGATGGGTGCAGCCGCGCTGGCGCTCGCCGCCGCGCCTGCCCTTGGGCGCGACAGCCTCGGCATGTTCGAGACCTGGGGCGCCTTCCGCGATGCAAATGAGCCGCGCTGCTATGCAGTCGCCAAGGCCATGCCGAGCACCATGCAGCGCGACTATCAACCATATGCCGATGTCGCGATCTGGCCGCGCCGGGGCGTGCGGGGCCAGATCCACTTCCGCCTCTCGCGCCGGCTTCTGCCGGGCGGCAAGATCGTGCTCACCATCGGCGACCAGCGCTTCGAGCTGACCGGCGGCGGCGGCGATGGCTGGGCGGTAGACCGGCGCATGGATGCAGGCATTGTCGCCGCGATGCGCTCGGCGCAAAGCATGAGTGTTAGTGCGCGTGACGCGAGCAATCGCGGGTTTTCGAATACATACCCGCTGGCAGGCGCAGCGACCGCGATGGACGCAGCGGCGATCGGCTGTGCGGGGGTGCGGTAGCTTTCGCGCAACAACCGGACTATAGGCCCAGGCCATGGCCGATACCCAGCTGATGCAAATCCCCGGACACATCGATCCGCTCACCATCCCGCGTGACATTACCCCGCGTGAGGATGGCCGCGTCGATCTGATCGGCCTGCCTCGCCCCCAGATCGCCGCGCTGTTCGAGACCGCGGGGCTGGACGCCAAAGCCGCGAAACTCCGCGCCAAGCAGTGCTTCCACTGGCTCTATCATCGCGGCGTCACCGATTTCGACATGATGACCGACATTGCCAAGACCATGCGGCCGTGGCTGACGGAGCGCTTCGTGATCGGCCGCCCCGAAGTTGTCGAGGCGCAGATTTCGACTGATGGCACCCGCAAGTGGCTGCTGCGCACCGCCGATGCGCACGATTTCGAGATGGTCTTCATCCCCGACGAGACGCGGGGCACCTTGTGCGTTTCCAGCCAGGTCGGCTGCACGCTCAATTGCACTTTCTGCCACACCGGCACGATGCGGCTGGTGCGTAATCTAACCCCGGGCGAGATCGTCGGACAGGTCATGCTGGCGCGCGATGCGCTGGGCGAATGGCCCAAGGGCAGCATGGCCGGGTTTGGCCCTGAGGCTGACGAGGACGACCTGGACGACGAGGATCTGGGCGACTACTCCGCCAAGGGCCGCCTGCTGACCAATATAGTAATGATGGGCATGGGCGAGCCGCTGTATAATTTTGACAATGTCCGCGATGCGCTGCGCCTGGTGATGGATGGCGACGGGCTCGGCCTGTCGCGCCGCCGGATCACGCTTTCGACCAGCGGCGTTGTGCCGATGATCGAGCGCTGCGGAGCCGAGATCGGGGTCAACCTCGCCGTTTCGCTGCATGCGGTGACCAAGGAGGTGCGCGACGAGATTGTGCCGATCAACCGCAAATATGGCATCGAGGAACTGCTGGAGGCCTGCGCCGCCTATCCGCGCTCGTCTAATTCGCGGCGGATCACTTTCGAATATGTCATGCTCAAGGGCAAGAATGACCGTGACGAGGACGCATACGAGCTGATCCGGCTGATCAAGCATTACAAGCTGCCCGCCAAGGTCAACCTGATCCCATTCAACCCCTGGCCCGGCGCGATCTACGAATGCTCCGATCCCGAGCGCATCCGACGCTTCTCGACGATCATATTCGATGCCGGGATCAGCGCCCCGGTGCGCACCCCGCGCGGGCGCGACATTGATGCTGCCTGCGGCCAGCTCAAAACCAGTGCCGAAAAGAAGAGCCGCGCCGAGCTTGAGCGGCAAGCCGCTGCCGTCTGGGCGGAAAAACAGGCGGCGCTGGGTTAGGCCGACTGCGATTCGTCGCGCGATTGCGGCGGCTCATCCTGCAATCGCAATTCCGGAGATTTGTTCATCCGGGGTTGTGACGCATGGTGCGAGCCACTCGGTGTGGATGGGCAACAGGCCCGTCAATCAGAGGAGAAACCCTGTGCGAAAGATCATTCTGGCAGCAACGCTCGCCGCCGCAACCCTGACAGCTGTACCCGCCATGGCCGACAACGGCCGGGGGAACGGTGGACGCGAATATCGCCGCACCGACAACGGCATCCGCTATTGGCAGGGCGAGGACGGGCGCACCTATTGCCGCAAGCCCAATGGCACCACCGGCCTGCTGATCGGCGGCGTGGCAGGCGCGCTGGTCGGGCGTTCCATCGATACCCACGGCGACCGGACTGTTGGCACATTGCTGGGCGCGGCTGGCGGGGCATTGTTGGGCCGCGAGATCGAGCGCAGCTCCGCGCGCTGCCGCTGATACTTCTCCTCTACCCAAACTCCGCGCGCTGTGCTTGGCTGCGCTGATGCAACCAGCAGTCCTCATAACCGGCGGAGCGCGACGCATCGGCGCAGCCCTGGCCCGCGCTTTCGGCGCGGCTGGCTGGCATGTCGTCATCCACCACCGCGATTCGCATGACGAGGCCGAGGCGCTGGCCAGTGCCCTACCCTCGGCGGAAGTGATTTCCTGCGATCTGGGCGACGGCGATGCGGCAGTCGCCATGATCGAAGCGCTGGCCGCGCGGCTGCTCGACTGGCGCGTGCTGGTGAACAACGCCTCGGTGTTCCACCACGACGATACCTTGCGGCTCGATCCGGCCACTTTCGACGAAGCAATGGCGGTCAACGCTGCCAGCCCGGTGCGCATGACGCAGGCCTATCTGGCACATGCAAAAGCGAATGGCGGCCGCCGGATGATCCAGGTGACCGACCAGAAGCTGGTCAATCCCAATCCCGATTTCCTGTCCTACACCATGTCAAAGCACGCGCTGGGCGCGACGATTGCGATGATGGCCATGGCAATGGGAGAATCTGCCGAGCAAGCAGAAGACCGCATCTACGGCCTTGCCCCCGGTGCCAGCCTGCCCTCGTTCGATCAGCACGACGCCGAGCACGAAGTCAGCGGACGGCTCAACCTGCTGGGGCGACTGACCGATCCGCAAGAACTGGCCGAGGCCGCATTGTTCCTCAGCGCAGGCTGGCTGGCCTCCGGCGAGACACTGATCGTCGATTCCGGACTGCATCTGTTGCCCGGGCCGCGTGACGTGTTGTTTATGGCGCGCGCCCAATAGCAACGCGTGAACGCCCAATTGGGTGCCATTGTCGCGTTTTCCCTATGTCTCGCGGGCCCTGCCCTGTAAGGTCCTGACCATGTGGTTGCTTGACAAAATGCTGGGCAAGCTGATCCGCCAGGGCCAGCTGATCGTGACGGACTTTGATGGCAAGGTCTATCGCTATGGCGAGACCTCGGCCGATCCGGTGCGGATCCGCCTGACCGACAAGCGCGCGGCTCTGGACATCGCCAAAGACCCCCGCCTCGGCGCGGGCGAATCTTATATGGATGGGCGGCTGGTGGTCGAGCCACCGCACGATATCCGCGACATGGTGCTGCTGGTGATGGGCAATGCCAACCGGCCCGGTCAGAAGCTTGAAGCGCCGAGCGGACTGAAGCGCGCCATTGACCGGGTCGCCTCGCGGCTCGATCAGATCAATCTGCGCAGCCGGGCAAGCGCCAACGTCGTCCACCATTATGGCCTGACCCGCGAATTCTACGAGATGTTCCTCGATGAGGACCGGATGTATTCGATGGCCTATTATCGCGATCCGGCCAACACGCTCGAGCGCGCGCAGATCGACAAGAAGGCGCTGATCGCGACGAAGCTTTGCATCAAGCCAGGCATGCGCGTGCTCGATATCGGCTGCGGCTGGGGCGGCTTCGGCCTGTTCTTGAACCGCCACTATGGCTGCGAAGTGCTGGGAGTAAGCCTCGCCCCCGATCAGGTGGCTTTTGCCAACGAACGCGCCGAGGCGGCAGAGGTCGCCGACAAGGTCAGGTTCGAGCTGATTGACTACCGCGACGTGGAAGGCCAATTCGATCGCATTTCCAGCATCGGCATGATCGAACATCTCGGCAAGGGGCATTACGGCGAGTATTTCAGCAAGTGCTTCTCGCTCTTGGCGGACGATGGCGTGATGCTGACTCACACCATCGGCCGCGTCGGCCCGCCGGGGCCGACCGACGCCTGGGCCCGCAAATATATCTTCCCGGGCCATTATCTCCCCGCACTCAGCGAACTGGTGACCGCCAGTGAAAACGACGGCTGGGAAGTCGCCGATGCCGAAGTGCTGCGCTATCACTACGCCTATACACTCGCCGAATGGTATCGCCGCACGACCTTGCATCAGGCCGAGATCACCGCGCTGTATGACGCGCGCTTCTTCCGCATGTGGCAGTTCTATCTGGTCGGCTGCGAGCAAGGCTTCCGCCTCGCCAATCTGGTCAATTACCAGCTGCAAACAGTCAAGCAGCGGGGCGCTGTGCCGATGATGCGGCACTATATCGAGGCCGAGGCACTGCGGCTGTCGGGGCTCGAGGAAGCGCCGGTCTGGCATTTGGCGAAGTGATCGCCTGCCATTTTGCATCAAACAGTCAAAAAATTTTAACTTCGCCTTTTATAGATGTTAAAGCGGCAGACTGGTTAATACCAAGTTAAGTTTATTTCTCGTGCCAAAATCGCGCTGAAGTGATGATTTTCACGATTGCGACTCAACTGAACCAGGTTCACCTTCATATTACGGTTCGCAAGCAATCCGACCGCCTAATCGCGGCGCGATATTTCGTATCTATTTGGCCTGTTCACTCGGAGGATCTTACTATACCTACTGAAATCAAAGTCGGTATTGACGATATCATTGCTTCAGCAACAACTGGCGTGCTGCGCGCTTTCGAAGCGCGCAAGGTGCGGGTTGAAGGGATGCACTTTGGCGATCTGGTCAAGGCCGGCTTCAATGTCGATTTCATCATCCGCGCCGGCGGCAGGATCAACCCCGATATTCTGGGCCATGGCGGACTGCCAGGTCAGGGTGGTTTTGGCGGCGGCATCAGCGGCGGCATCGCCGGGCAATGAGCGCGCTCCGCCGCCGTGGCGAAAGCCCGGCGGCGGCACCGCTCGCCTGCCCCAGCGCGCCGCCCGAATGGGAAGGCGCCCAGCTGATCGGGGTGGTCGAAGGCAGCGCCCACGAGCCGCAAGTGCGCTTCGTGACGCCTCGCCCGGTGACCCCCGGACTGCTGGCATTGGCCGAGCCGGTGACGCCGACCGAGGTGTTCCGCTTCACCGCCCCTTGCAAGGAAGGCGCTTGCAGCCAGTGGCGCGAGGGTCACTGCGGGGTCGCGGTTGCCACGGTGGCGCATGTCAACCCGGCAGAGGCCATGGCGCTGCCCGCCTGCGCCATCCGCAGCGAATGCCGCTGGTGGCATGATGCGGGAGCGGATGCCTGCAGGCGCTGCCGCTTCGTGGTTACAGACGATGCGGCGCGGAGCGCGGATTATGCTGCCGCGCTGGCGCCAGACTGACAGCGATCACCCGTCGCAATCGTGCCAATAGTCCTTGTTGGTGGTGCATTGCCGCGCACCTGAATAGTGATCGACCAGACACACTGTCTTCATCGGGCAGGCTCGGTAGACACGCGGGACATATTGCGGCGGGGCATTGGCCTTGCGAAATGCAGCAACGACCTTTTCGCGCATCGGGCCGACTGAATTGCGGATATTGGTATCGCCGTTGCGCAAAGCGAGATCGACCCAATAGAGCACTTCATCTTCGTGATCCTGCGGCCTTTTGCCCTGCAGCAATGATGATGCTGCCATCACCGCGCCATAGACTTCGCCCTGCGCGGCAACAACGCGGCTGAGGCGATAAGCCTCGTCCCAGTTCTGCCGCACGCCATTGCCGCTGTTGAGCATGTCCCAGGCCATGATCGTAGCATAAAGGTGCCCCCGCTCGGCGGCGCTCTGGAAGGCGGCATAGGCCGCCCTGTTGTCCTTACGCGTGCCGATGCCGTTCATCAGATATATTCCGGAGCGGTAGGCCGCATCGATATGCCCTGCATCGGCCGCCCGCTTGATCATGGTATAGGCGGTGGTCTGGTCCTTCTGGCCGTTGATATAGCCGGCGGCATAGAGCGTGGCGGTGGTGTAGGTTGCCACCACATCGCCAAGCTGGGCGGCCTGCTGGACCAGCGCCATACCCTGCTGCGGGGTGCCAAGCTTGCCGGTGCCCGAAATCCACGAATGGCCAAGTTCGCTGATCGCCGAAGGGTCCTTCTGATCAGCATAGAGCGCTGTAAGGCGTTGCCCCTTGATCGGTCTTCAGCAGCCAGCGTCCGCCGCGCGCGACCATTTCTGGCAGCGGTGCCGGACAATTGGTCTTGGCTTGGGCATTATCCTCGTAGCTCTTCATCCATGCCGCGACTGCCGCGCTCGGCGCGGTGCCGCCCGACTTGTCGCTCAGCGCATGGTCATAGGCATTGTGGCAATCGACCAACTGCTGATATTCCTTGGCCGGATCGGGCATGGCGCTGGACGTGACCTGCGAGGCCACTTGCCCGGCAATCAAAGCTGACGCCAGGAGGGCGGCGGAACAAAAGACAATCTTGCGCATGACACAGTCTCCCCTTGACCATGGTCTGGCATAACACACTGCTTGTCGCCGTTTCCAGCCGAAAAACCCGGCATCGGCCAGCGCCATCAATGGCTAAGATTGGACAAGGCTTCTGCAGGCGGCGCTCATCTTTTGCCCCGCACCCGTCCCACCAGCCGGTAGCCCGGCCCGAACCGCACCAATGCCGCGCCGATCACGGGCAGCGCCACCACCCACAGCCGCACTCCGGTCACGCCGAGCGGGCTGGCGATGCTGATCGCAGCTGTCGCGGCGAGGCCGATGCAGATCAGAAGACAGCCGGTTATCAAACGCCAGTGAGGCACTGGTTCGCGCTCCGCTTTTTTGCTGCTGACCCGCTCAAAACGCGAAAATATGGCAATCAGTGGAAGCAAGGCAGCAACATAAAGCGCGAACCACAGCGGCCGGGCGAGCCACCAGCCCGAACTGCCCGGGACGACATCCAGCCCGATCCCGCCCATCAGCCAGGCGGCGACCAGCACCAGGACAAAAGCGGTAAGGTGCCACAGATAGACTGTCATTATCATGCCGTTGAGCAAGACAACGCCGGTCCACAGCCGCAACGAATCAAGACCGGCCCGCATCCGCGGCTCGATCGCCAGCGCAAACCCGCACTGGGCCAAACCCAGCGCGAGCATGGCCAGCGTTGGCGGCATCGAATTGCTGAGTTCCGCTCCCGGCACCCCGATCATGGCGATCGGATAAGGCCCAAACCACACCAGTGCCACCAGCGCGACGAGCCCGCCCAGCCCCCATAGCAGCGCCTTGACTGGCCGTGCAAAATTGCCCGCGCTCCATGCGTATCCCAGCTGGTGGATGGCCAGCCAGACGAACAGGAAGTTGAGGAAATTAACATAGGGCACATGCAGGACAAGCGCCGCGACATCGACCGCAACGGCGCCTGCGACCAATATCCAGAATGAGGCCATGCCAAACCTGCGCCAGGCAGCATGGCTCCACGGCACCAGGGCTGTGACAATCAGATAGACAGCAAGAAACCACACCGGCACCAGAGCCAGTTCGGAAGCGAGCCTGACGACGCCGCGCTCCATGCCCAGCGCTGTGCCAAACGCTGCCAGCAGTGACCAGATCAGCAGCACCGGCAGGACCGGGCCGATCAGCCGCTGCACCCTTGCGCCGAACCAGTCCGGCCAGTTGCCTCCTTTCCGCAAGCCCGCCGCCCAGGAAACACCGTTGGAAAAGCCCCCGACCAGGAAGAACAGCGGCATGACCTGAAAGCCCCAGGTCAGCCACTGGGTCCAGGGCAGGATGCCCAGCAGATGACCGCCCTTCACCGCGCCATCCTGCATGTAGGGTGCCGCGACCAGCCAGTGACCGACGACTACCGCGAGGATCGAGAAGGCGCGCAGAAAATCGACATAGCGATTGCGTTCCGGCGGGGCCTTGGCCGCCATTTCCGTCGCCCGCGGCCACAGCGTCGGCTTCTTGAGGGAAACATCGCTGTTGCTCATTGCCTTCGTCCCTTGCCGCTTTGCACCCCATGGCTTAGGGGCGCGCGGATTACGTAATGCCTAACCAGCGGAATTCTAGCCATGTCGGACATCAAGAAAGTCGTCCTCGCCTACTCAGGCGGCCTCGATACCTCGGTCATCCTCAAGTGGCTGCAAGTCACTTATAATTGCGAGGTCGTGACTTTCACTGCCGACCTCGGCCAGGAAGGCGAGCTGGAGCCGGCCCGCGCCAAGGCCAAGCTGATGGGCGTGCCCGACAAGCACATCTATATCGACGACCTCCGCGAGGAGTTCGTGCGCGATTTCGTCTTCCCGATGATGCGCGCCAATGCGCGGTATGAGGGTGACTATCTGCTAGGCACCTCGATTGCCCGGCCGCTGATTTCCAAGCGACTGGTCGAGATTGCGCGCGAGACCGGCGCCGATGCGGTGGCGCATGGCGCGACCGGCAAGGGCAACGATCAGGTGCGCTTCGAGCTTGGGGTTGCGGCGCTGGCGCCTGACATCAAGGTCATCGCCCCGTGGCGCGAATGGGACCTGACCAGCCGCACCGCGCTGATCGCCTGGGCTGAGCAGCACCAGATCCCGATTCCCAAGGACAAGCGCAACGACGCCCCCTTCAGCACTGACGCCAATCTGCTGCACACCTCGTCGGAAGGCAAAGTGCTGGAAGATCCGTGGGAAGAAACGCCGGAATACGTCTATTCGCGCACGGTCAATCCGGAAGACGCGCCAGATGCGCCCGAATACATCACTGTTGATTTCGAATGCGGCGATGGGGTGGCGCTGAATGGCGAGGCGATGAGCCCCGCAACCTTGCTGACCGCGCTCAACGAGCTTGGCCGCAAGCATGGTATCGGCCGACTCGATCTGGTCGAGAACCGCTTCGTCGGCATGAAGAGCCGCGGCATGTATGAGACGCCCGGCGGCGAGATCTATGCCCGGGCGCATCGCGGAATTGAGAGCATCACGCTCGATCGCGGCGCGGCGCATCTGAAAGATGAGCTGATGCCGAAATATGCCGAGATGATCTACAACGGCTTCTGGTTCGCCCCCGAGCGCGAGATGCTGCAGGCAGCGATCGATCATTCGCAGGTCAAGGTTTCGGGCACGGTGCGGCTGAAGCTCTACAAGGGTTCAGCCTCAGTTGTAGGGCGCAAGTCGCCCAATTCGCTCTACTCGGAGCGGCATGTGACCTTTGAGGACGATGCCGGGGCCTATGACCAGAAGGATGCGGCGGGCTTTATCCGGCTGAATGCGCTTCGGTTGCGGCTGCTGGCGGCGCGCGACAGGTAGCTTCGCTGCACTGCAACCAGACTTGTCCACCGCAGGTGCCGACTTGTGCACCGCTGAAATCGCAGCCTGTGGATAACTCACGCTAAGCCTGCTTGTGCGACTCATAATTCAGGCGCAGCTTTGGCTTGTCGAGAGGGAAGAACTGGCCTCCTCTTCCGGGTCTAACCACCTGAAAGAGAACAGGAAAGTTTAACCTGATCGGGATGGCAGCGATGCCCGCAGCAGCGTCGGAAAACGCGCCTGGAAAGCTCTTCGGAGTAGCCCAAGCGAACCGCAGATGCCGCGAGAGGCGCGAGGCTATCGGCAGGCTCCAGGTGGGCCGGAAGGTGCGTAAGGAAAGCCTCTAAAAGGTCGCAAGACCCGGAAAGGGCGGAACAGAAGTACTGGACGGAATCCGGAAGGGAGCGTGGTCTGCAAGGGCTACGTCCGGAAGGTGAAGCTTGAGAGCGCCCATTGGAACCGCCAGGTGGAAAGAAGCGATCCTTCGGGAGAACTTCTGACCGCCTGACGGGACCAGACGTCGGTGCAGTCACACTGGCCGAAGGAAGCTGACCTGTGGATGTCGCAAGATTGAAGCAGGCGGAACTGTCTGAAACAATGCAATGATCGCGTGAAGGCTAACCCCGGAGCCGATCAGGTCCGATGCGACGAGCATCACGATGCGAAGCACCCCCGGTGCCCATTGCACTCGCGGCGCTCGATGAGCATCACAGCGGCCACGCAGCAGGTCAGGCAGGGATAAGGCGACCAACATTCGTCCGGAAACGGCGCAGGCGATAGTGGGGCCGGCAGCAATGCCGGCCCCATTTTTCGTTTTGGGGATGGGATGAATAAATCCTCCCCGAGCTTGTCTCGGGGAGGTGGCATTGCAAAGCAATGACGGAGGGGCGCCGGCACGAAGCGGCGGCTGGGTCGCTTTCCCCCTCCACCACCGCCTGCGGCGGCGGTCCCCCTCCCCGAGCTTGTCTCGGGGAGGATCTAAGCCAGAATTCTACGCCGCCATCCCCTCCGGCGAGCCATCCCCGAAATCATAGAACCGCGCATATTGCCGGCGGTAGGCCAGCATCGGGCCATCGCCCTTCACCAGCATCGGCTCGGCGCGATAGATCTTGGAATTCCAGATCGGAATGTCCTGCTCCACCTGCTTCACCAGATCGCGCATCCGCGCCTTGGTGACGCGCATCTTGCCGTCGCTGATGCCGGGCGGGTGATAGAGCTGCCAGCGCAGATGCGTGTGTTCGGCATCGATCGGCGTCACTTCCTGCGCCATGACGACGTGGCACACGTCGATGAATTCAGTGATCGACTGGCCCGGCCCGGTCGCCAGCACGTCAATGATCCCGGTCATCGGCCCGCGCGGGGTGACCATTTCGGCGACGACCTTGTTGCGGCGCTCCCAGCCATCGAGCTGGAAATCGCCTTCGGGTGGCCCTTGCACACCGTGCACCGCGTTGAAATGCTTGTAGTCCTGGCCGTTCTCGGTGATCTCCTGAACGTGGATGTCGATCAGCCACTCGTGGCGCTCGGACTCGACCCATTCGCCGCCGCCCGGGCATTCCGGCAACCCGGCCAGCTCCCACTTCGGCGCAGCCTTGTTCGGGTGGTTCCAGACATAGACCACCCCGTCCTTCTCCTGAATCGGCCAGGTCGGCAGGCAGCCGCGCTTGAGCTGGGGCGGAATGTTCTCGTTGTAGGGGATATGCGTCACCTGCCCGCCGCCGTTGAACTTCCAGTGGTGATAGGCGCAGCGCAGATCATTGCCCTGCACCGAGCTGTTGACGCCAAGATGCGCGCCGAGGTGCGGGCAATAGGGATCGACCGCATTGAGCGTGCCATCCTCGCCGCGCCACACGACGAATTCGGTGCCGAAATAGTGGAGCGTGCGGATATGCCCTACTTCGATTTCGTCCGACATCGAGACGGCGAACCAGCCGAAGGGAATCGGCAGCGAGGCATAGCCGCGATCGGCTGTGTGGGATGTGCTGGTCATAAAAATCTCCGTCATGTGCCCCGCCGGGCCTTTAGCATCTTTCCGATCACTCCCAGCTCGTCGATGGAAGTCGGCGGAATGGCATAAGAGCTGCGGTCCTCGATCTCGGCGAGGTGCGCGTCGATATCTTCGGCCGTGGCCGGTGGACCATCAGGGGCGAGCCAGCCATCAGCGACGGCAATGAACACCCGTCCGAACCGCCGCCCACCCGCCGAGAAAGCCTCGCCATTGACCGAACATGCTTTGCTCGCCAGCCACACGGCCATTGCCGTGACCTGCTCGGGGCCCGCATCTTCGGGCGCCATGCCTTTGCTGTGCAGCTGCTCGGTGAAAGTCGTGGGCACCGGGCCCTTGTCGCCGAACGGCGCAACCGGGAGTATGCAATTGGTCCTGATGCCATGCTCCGCGCCCTCGATCGACATGCCCCGGGCCATGCCCAGCATGGCCGACTTGGCGGCAGCATAATTGGTGCCAAGCACCCGCCCGAAAGCCCCGGTGGAGCTGCTGGTCAGCACGATGCGGCCATATTCCTTCGCCTGCATCACCTTCCAGGCCGGCCGCGTCACGAAGAAAGCGCCGCGCAGATGGACATCGAGCACCGGATCGAGCTGATCGGGAGTCATGTCCTCGAACAGTTCATGCCGCCAGACACCGGCATTATGGATCACCGCGTCAACCGTGCCAAATGCATCCAGCGCGCATGCGACAATCGCCTGCCCGCCCTCGGGCGTCGCCACTGTATCGTGCGAAGCGACGGCAGTGCCGCCCTCCGCCTCGATCGCGCGCACTACGGCTTCGGCGTTGGAACCTTCCGGGCGATCAATCCCGCCGATATCATTGACCACGACTTTCGCGCCCCGGCGGGCAAGATCGAGCGCATAGGTCCGCCCCAGGCCCTGGCCTGCCCCGGTGACTATGGCGACTTGGCCGTCGAATGAAATCGTCATGGCTACGTTCTCCGGTCCGCCGGGCCTAGCGACCCCGCGGAATATCCCTGAACGGCACATCCTTGTCCACCCGCGGTTCCCCGGGAAGGCCGAGCACGCGTTCGGCAATGATGTTCTTCATGATCTCATCCGTCCCACCGCCGAGCCGCAGCCCCGGCGCCCACAAGAAGCGGTGCTGGAAAGCGCCGGATGCCAGCGCAATGGCCGGATCGTCGATCAGCCCGCCGTGGTCGAGAATATCCACTGCCTGGCTGGAGAGATTACCCCCCAGCCCGGACCACAGCAGCTTGCCCGCCGAGCCTTCCGGCCCCGGCGTCTTGCCGTGGCTCAGCGCGGTCAGCGTGCGAAAGCTGAGCAGGCGGATCGCCTCGGCATCGACATAGAGATCGGCCAGCCATTCGCGGAAGGTCGGGTCATCGAGCGCGGTGCCTTCGAACGAGGGAACCTGCCCCGCCAGCTTGATCACATCGCGCCAGTTGAGCCCGGTGCCCGAACCCAGCGCGGCGCGTTCGTTCATCAGCGTCGAGATGATAACTTTCCAGCCGCCGCCGATCTCGCCGACGCGCTGGTTGTCAGGGATGCGGACATCAGTGAGGAACACTTCGTTGAGCTCATTATCGCCCGACATCATCATGATCGGGCGGACTTCGACGCCGGGCGTCTTCATGTCGAGCCAGAAGGCGGTCAGGCCCTTGTGCTTGGGCACAGTGGGATCCGTGCGGGCGACCATCATGCCATAGTCGGCAATCTGCGCGCCACTGTTCCAGACTTTCTGGCCGTTGATGACCCAGTCATTTCCATCTTGCACCGCAGCGGTGCGGATGCCCGCCGAATCGGAGCCGCTGCTCGGCTCGGAAAACAGCTGGCACCAGATTTCCTCGCCGCGCACGGCAGGGGGCACGCGGGCAAGCGAGGCCTCGTCAGTGCTGAATTCCATCATCGCGGGCAAAAGCATGTGCAGCCCGGTCATGAAATAAGTGAACTGGATGCCGGCGCGGGCCTCTTCCTGGTTAAAGATGGCCTCCTCGATCTGGGTGCCACCGGCCCCGCCGCGCTCCTTGGGCCACGACAGGCAGGCATAGCCGGCATCAGCCTTGATATGCTGCCACTTGCGCGCGACTTCCTTGTGCGCGGGGTGCCAGTTGCGGTTTTCCTCGGGCAAAAGATGCGACATGTCGGGGCGGTTGGCGGCGATCCAGGCGCGAACCTTGGCGCGATATTCGGCCTCGGCGGGGTTGTCTTCGAAGTTCATTGGACTTCCTCCGCTGCGAGCCGTGCGACGAGCCGATCGGCGAGGTGCCGCTTCCACACACGCGGCGCGCCCAATATCAAGCTCAGGTGCCGGGCACGGCGATAGAAGAAATGGCAGTCGGCTTCCCAGGTGAAACCGATGCCGCCGTGGGTCTGTATGTTTTCCTTCGCTGCCAGATAATAGGCCGCCGAGGAGGAAACCCGGGCAGCGGCAGCGGCGAGGCCAAGTTCCGGCGCATCGCTGGAGAGCGCCCAGGCGCCATAATAGGCATTGGCGCGGGCGACTTCGTTGCGCACGAAAACATCGGCCAACTTGTGCTTGATCGCCTGATAAGAGCCAATCGGGCGACCGAAGGCATAGCGTTCCAGCGCATAGTCGCGCGCCATTTCGAGCGCGCGGTCGGCCCCGCCCAGCGCCTCGAAGGCGAGCAGGATGGCGGCGCGGTCGTGGATGCGGGAGAGCTGTTCGCGCGCATTGCCAGAGGCGAGCGGCTCGGCCGGAGCTTTATCGAACACCAGCTTCGCCGCGCCGCGAGTGGGATCAAGCGTTGAAACGGACTCGCGCGTGACACCCGGCCCAGTGAGATCAACCAGAAACAGGCCTTCTTTTGCCAAAACTACTGCACTGTCTGCCGCCATCCCGTCAGTCACGGGCAGCTTGGTGCCTGTCAGAGTGCCGTTCTCGAAGCGAGTTGCGATGCGCTCGGCGACAAGCACGCCCGCCCCTTCGGTTGCCGCAATCGTGCCGATCAGCTCACCGGTGGACACTTTCGGCAGCCATTCGGCCTTCTGCGCTTCGCTTCCGGCAATCAACAGAGCCTCTGCGAACAAATAGACGCTCGAAGCGAAGGGCACCGGCGCTACTGCGCGGCCCAGTTCCTCGGCCAGCGCGCAGAGCTCGACATAGCCCAACCCCAGCCCGCCGTAGAGCTCGGGGATAGCCGCGCCACACCAGCCCTGCTCGCCGATCCGCGCCCACAGCGCTGCGTCATGGCCGCGCGCGGGATCGTCCAGCACGCCGCGCGCGACCGTGAGCGGCGCGACATCGGCGAGGAATCGCCGCGCCTCGTCCTTCAACTCCTTCTGGTCGTCGGTATAATCGAAGTTCACACTTCACCTCTGGGTTCGCGCCATTCGCTTGGGCGGCGGCCTTGCCAATACACATCCCCTGTTGCAATACCGCCTTTATACCGCAAGTCAAAAAGAGGAAATGCCATGCCCCGTCCCCGCGATATCGGCGTCATCGATACGCTGATCGGCTTTCGCGATACCCACCAGATGGGCGTCGCCAGCACCAGAGGTGATTGGCAGCGCCATCCGGCGGAATACATGTTCAAGGACATTCCCGAAGAAATCAGCGAGAGCGACGACCGGCTGGCGGCGATCGAGGAAACCGTGGCGGCGATGGACGCGCACAATATCCGGGTCGGCGTGATCCACATGTCGGACGATCGCGCCGAGGAAGCCCTGCGCCGCTATCCCGATCGCTTCGCCGCGATCCGCCCGGTCGATCCCAACAAGGGCATGGACGCGGTCCGCCTGATCGCGCGCGAGCATGCCGAGGGCAAGATCAAGGGTGTCAGCTTCTTCCCCTCGGGCCAGAACCCGCCGGTGCCGATCAACAGCAAGCTGGCTTATCCGATCTATGCCAAATGCATCGAGCTGGACCTGCCGATCTTCATCAATGTCGGCGTGCCCGGCCCGCGCATTCCGATGATGCCGCAATGGGTCGGCCATCTCGATGAAGTCGCCTATGACCTGCCCGAGCTCAAAGTGGTGATGCGCCACGGGGCGGAGCCGGACGAGGATCTGGCGGTCAAGCTGCTGCTCAAGTGGCCGAATTTGTATTATTCAACCAGCGCCTTCGCGCCCAAATACTGGCCCGAAGCGATCATCAAGTTCGCTAACTCGCGCGGTGCCGACAAGATCATCTACGGCGGCTATTTCCCGATGGGGCTGGAGCTGACGCGGATCTTCGCCGAGATGGACCAGGTACCGTTCAAGGATTCGGTCTGGCCGAAGTTCCTGCGGGATAATGCGGCGAAGGTACTGGGGATAAGCCTCTAGGCGCTCTGCGCCCGGTCGCACGCAATCACCGAACCCGAAATGAAGCTCGCCCGGTCGGAGGCCAGATAGACGATCAGATCGGCGATCTCTTCCGGCCTTGCCGAGCGGCCACTGCTGAACACTTTCATCGTGGCTTCACGTCCGCCCATCTTGGCGTCGAACTGATCATAGATCTGCTGCGCCATGGCGGTTTCGGTGAAGCCCGGCATGACCGAATTGACGCGGATATCGGTTCCGGCACGGTTGCATTCGAGCGCGGCGCTGCGAGTGAAATGGGCAATGGCCGCCTTACTGGCGCCATAGGAGGCCATGCCCGGATTGCCCTTGAGCGATGCCGTCGACGAGACATTGACGATGGCCCCTGCCCCTGCCTCGCGCATGAAGCGCAAAGCCATGGCCATGCCGAGCAGCGAGCCTTCGACATTGATGGCGAAGACCTCGCGGTAAGTGTCGAACATGGCATCATCGACCCGGTCAAAGCGGGCGATTCCGGCGCAGTTGACGTGAATGTCTATCCGGCCCCATTTTTCCGCGACCCAATCGCCCAGCCCATCCCATTCTTGCTGGCTGGTGACATCAATTGCGCGGGCCGAGGCCTTGCCGCCTGCGTCGGCAATGGCTGCGGCAGCCAATTCCGCGCCAGCTCCATCGCGATCGAGCAGCAGCACCTCGGCTCCGCGTTCGGCCAAGGCCAGCGCCGTTGCCCGGCCGATCCCGGCGGCCGCGCCGGTCACCAGCGCGTTGCGGCCAGTCAGGTCAATCCATTTATCGCTCATGCGCTCACGCCTTCTCGAGAATATGCACGCCCGCGGCAGCGCCAAAGCCCAGCACATGCGCAAGGCCGATCTTGGCACCCGCAACCTGCCGCGCGCCCGCTTCTCCGCGCAGGTGTTCGACGATCTCGACAATATTTGCCACGCCAGTCGCGCCAATCGGGTGGCCCTTGGAGAGCAGTCCGCCCGAAACATTGACCGGGATGCGCCCGCCAAGCGCCGTCGCTCCCGAATCGATCAAACGCCCGGCCTCGCCCTCGCCGCACAGGCGCAGGTTTTCGTAATGCAGGATTTCCGCAGTGGCAAAGCAGTCGTGGAGTTCGACGAGGTCGAGATCTTCAGGGCCAAGGCCTGCCATCTCATAGGCCTGCGCCGCCGCAAGGCGCGTCACCGAGGAGGCATCGAACATCTCGGGGTTGCGCGATTCGTATGGGTCTGACGTCAGCACCGAGCCGCGAATGCGGACCATGCGGCTCATCCCCAGTTCGCGCGCCTTCTTTTCCGAGACGATGATTACTGCCGCCGCGCCATCGACATTGGCCGAGCACATCAGCTTGGTCAGTGGCCAGGCGATCATTTCGCTGGCCAGCACTTCTTCCATCGGCGTTTCCTTACGGTAGACCGCCTTGGGGTTCATCGTCGCGTGGTAGTGGTTCTTGACCGCGACTTGCGCGAACTGTTCCAGCGTGGTGCCGTATGCATTGGCGTGGACCATGCCCGCCTCAGCGAAGACCGCAGGCATCGATTCCGAGCCGAACAGGCCTTCGACCGGCGGGCCAAAGGCAGGCGCACCGCCCAGCATGCCGCGCGGGTTCTTCTCGGCGCCGACTGCCAATGCCACATCGACCATGCCGCTGCGCACCGCCATGGTCGCCTCGCGCACCGCAGTGGCGCCCGAAGCGCAGGCGTTGGAAACGTTGATGCAGGGCACCCCGGTCTGGCCGACCAGCTTCAGGATCTTCTGGCCCAGCATCGACTGTGCGTTGAAGCACGACGAGGCATAGACCGCGCCGACGTCCAAGATCGAAAGCCCCGCGTCATCGAGCGCCAGCAGCGCCGCCTCCGCGCCCAATTCGAAATAGGTGCGGTCCGGATAGCGGCCGAATGCGATCATGTCTGCGCCGGCGATGAATGCGTCGCTCATCATGCGTCTCCCATTGGGGTGAAGTGAAATCCGACATAGGGCGCGCCATCCTTGTCAGTCGCGCCGCCGGCATTGTCCATGACCAGACGGACCGGCATACCGGCCTTTACCTGGTCTGGCGCAACATCGCGCAGAGTGCCCTTTAGCGACAGCCCATCATCGAGATCGACGATGGCGGAAACAAACGGAACGGCAATCCCGGGATAGCTTCGGCTGACCACCGACCAGGTGAAGAGCTTGCCGGTCTCGGCGGCGCGGAAGGGGTGTGGCACCGCACGGCTGGCGCAGGCCCGGCAGGCCATGGTGGCTTCAGGGAAAGCCGCACCGCAGGCATCGCAGCGAAAGCCTTCGATGAAGGCGCTACCATCAGCGGCAATCCGGATCGCCTTGTGCCCCGGCTTGGCAAGTGTCACTGTATCGGCGGCCATCGGCACTCTCCCGGCAAGAATCTCGTTGGCCTCACTATAGCCTTGCGCCAGATCAATGAACATCCCCAGTTGCATTATTTATGCCGCGCGCTAGGGGACCGGGAACGGTTCCTGACTCCCGATCAGAGCACTACCGGTCAGAATAAGGGCAAGAATGGTGACAATGGCTAATCCCAAAGAACCGCAAGACCTCAAGGCACTTGTCGCATCGCAGCCGCAAGACCTTGACGCGCATCTCGCCGCGCTCGATCCGGTGCCACTGCTGCTGGTCTACACGCATCTCTCCGGCGACGAATCGCTGCTCGAACGGTTTCGGCCACACATCAAGGGAGCATGGAGCTTCGAGGCCGAAATTCCGCAAAAACTCCAGGCAGAACTGCGTGAAAAGACGATTGCGACCTTCAGGGACTATGCCGCGAACGATCGCCCCCTGCCTCCGGCGCCCGACACTGCCCGGCTGCAACACATGTGCGACGTCGCGGTCGGCCAGCCGGTCCCTGCAGAATACCTGCCGATGGTGCTGGAGGAGCTGAACTTCGACCGGACCGACGCCAAAACCGTGCGCTGGCGCAAGCCCGTCTCTCCCGAAGTGCTGGGCCGCTATCATGTGCTGGTGATCGGGGCCGGCTATTCCGGGCTCGCCATGGCGATCAAGCTCAAGGAAGCGGGAATCCCCTTCACCGTCATCGAGAAAAACGACCAGGTCGGCGGCACCTGGTATGAGAATACCTATCCGGGCGTCGCGGTCGATACGCCCAACCACTTCTATTCCTATTCCTTCCGCACCTCGTCCGACTGGGACCACTATTTCGCGCAAGGGCCGGAGATTATCGAGTACATCCGCACCGTTTACCGCGAGTCCGGTGTGGCCGAGCACATGCGTTTCGAGCAGGAAGTCTCCCGCGCTGTCTGGGACAAGGCCAGCGAAGTCTGGAAGGTTACCATCCGCCGCAAGGATGGCACCGAGTATGACATGACGGCCAATGCGCTGGTCAGCGGCACTGGCCTGCTCAACCGGCCATCGATTCCGGACATCCCTGGCCTTGAAACCTTTACTGGTCCCAAGTTCCATTCAGCGCGCTGGGATCACACTGTCGATCTTGCCGGCAAGCGGGTAGTCCAGATCGGGACCGGCGCGAGCGGGATGCAGCTTGGTCCGATGATCGCGCCTATCGTGGACCATCTTACCATTTTCCAGCGCTCGCCGCACTGGGCGCGGCATAATCCGCTACTCTATGCCGAGGTCAGCGATGGCCTGAAGTGGGGGCTGAAACACGTTCCGTTCTACACCAAATGGTGGCGCTTCCAGCTGCTCTACGCGACCTCGGACGGGATGCTGCCGCATCTGCGCAAGGATCCCAACTGGCCCGAGCCGGAAACCTCGCTCAACGCCTTCAACAAGGATATCCGCGAACAGCTTATCGCGCACATGCGGAGTGAGTTGAAGGGCGACGAGGAGTTGCTGGCGAAAGTCACGCCCAAGTTCCCACCCTATGGCAAGCGCATGCTGCGCGACAGCAACTGGTTCAAGGCGCTGACCCGCGACAATGTCGAGCTGGTTACTGGCACGGTCCAGAAAGTTACCCCGACTAGCGTGGTCGACAAGGACGGCGTCGAACATCCAGCGGACGTCATTATCCTGGCGACCGGTTTCAAGGCGCAGGCACCGCTGTTTCCGATGGAGATCATCGGCACCAATGGATCCCTGCGCGATCAGTGGGGCGACGATAATCCGCGCGCCCATCTGGGCATCACTGTCCCCGATTTCCCCAACCTGTTCATCCTCTATGGCCCCGGCACCAACGGCGGGCACGGCGGCAGCGCAGTGTTCAACTCCGAATGCCAGGTCCGCTACACCATGCTGGCCTTGCGCGAACTGATCGAGCGCGAGGCGAGCAGCCTGGAGGTTCGCCGTGAACCGTTCGATGCCTATCAGGCCGAATTCGACGCCGAACATGAAAAGCTCGTCTGGACCCATCCCGGCGTCACCAACTGGTACAAGAACAAGTCGGGCCGCGTCGTCACGAACAACCCCTGGCGGCTGTCGCGTTACCGCAACATGACCGCCGAATTCGACACCGACGAATATGTCATCAGGAACGAGAAGGCCCCCGCATGAGCCTCGAACCGCTTCTGCGCCCGCGCTCGATCGCGGTGATTGGCGCGTCGGACAACAAGGCGCGGATCGGCGGAGTGCCGGTCGATCTGCTGAAGCGCGCTGGCTTTGCCAGGCTCTATCCGGTCAACCCGAAGAACGAGTCGGTGCAAGGCCTGCCCGCCTTTGCCGATATCGAATCAGTGCCTGAAGTTGTGGACCTCGCAATTATCGCGCTGTCCGCCGATCTGACCCTGCCAATGCTCGAGCGCTGCCACGCGCTGGGGATCCCGGCAGCCATGGTCTATGCTTCGGGCTATGCCGAAACCAATGAGGCGGAAGGTCAGGCCAAGCAGGACGAACTTACCGCTTTCGCCAGGCGATCGGGCATGCAGATCGCCGGGCCCAACTGCATGGGCAATGCCAATTTCTCCGCCGCGATCTTCACCACGTTCGGCCAGTCGTTCCAGCCCGGCGAGCCTGCTGGCAGCACCGCGCTGCTGACACAAAGCGGCAACATGTGCGCAACGGTGTTCCGCATGGCGCGACGTGCGGGCGTGACCTTCAGCCAGGTGATTAACACCGGCAACGAGGCCTCGGTCGAATTCAGCGACTACCTCGATTATCTTGCCAGCGACCCCGCCACCACTTCGGCGGTGTGTTATATCGAAGAGCTGCGCAATGGCCCGAAATTCCTAGCTGCCGCCGCCAAGTTCCGCGCGGCGGGCAAGCTGCTTGGCGTTTACAAGGTCGGCGCCAGCGAAAAGGGCGCGGAGGCGACGCGTTCGCACACCGCAGCCCTTGCCGGCGACACGGCGGCCTATGACGCAGCATTCGCCCGCGCAGGCGTGGCGCGCGCGGGATCGCTGGCCGAGCTGGCAGACCTCGCCTACCTCCACACGATTGGCGACAAGATCGGCGGCGGCAACTGTGCTGTGCTCAGCATTTCAGGCGCGGCAGGCGCTATTCTCGCCGATGCGCTGGCGCTGGCCGGGGGCGACACCCCTACATTGCCGCAGCACGTGCAGGACGGCCTGACCGCCCAGATTCCGGGCCATTCGATGGTCTCGAACCCGATCGACATGACCGGTAATGTGGTCAATTCGAACGAATTCGTCTTGGAATGCATCCGCCTCGCGCTGAGCCCGGACAATATCGATCTGCTGCTGCTATACATGCCCGGCAATTTCCTCACTCAAGCGCTCGATCAGGTCGAGAAGGCAGCGGCGGCGAGCAACAAGGCAATAGTTGTCATCGACACATTCGCCATGGCCGACCAGGCCCGGCTGGCACAGCACGGCATCGGCTATTTCGACGACTTCGACCGCGCCGCACGGGCAATCAGCGCATATGGCGCATGGAAGCGGTCCTCTTCCCCCCTCCCCTTCAGGGGAGGGGCCGGGGGTGGGGGTTGTCCGGATGGAACAGCTCCTGTCGAGAGCCCCCACCCCAACCCCTCCCCTGAAGGGGAGGGGCTTTCAGTATCCTGGCCCCCCTTCCCCGCCGGTCGTACTGCCCTGTCGGAGACCGAAGGCAAAGAGGCGCTCGCCCGCTTCGGCGTGCCGGTGGTGCTCGATGCGCTGGTGCATAGCGAGACCGAGGCCCGCAGCGAAGCGGCGCGGATCGGTTTCCCGCTGGTCGCCAAACTGGTCAGCCCCGATGTTGCGCACAAGACCGAACATGGCCTGATCCGGCTCGGCCTCGCCAGCGAAGATGCCGTCGCCGAAGCGTTCAACGCGATGATGGTCAAGGCCACTTCGATGAATGTCCATATCGAAGGCGTCACGCTCGAGCCGATGCTGGCAGGCGGGGTCGAAATCCTCGCCGGGGTGACCCGCGACGCAGTGTTCGGCTGGATGCTGACGGTCGGGCTCGGCGGGGTCTGGACCGAGCTGATGAAGGATGCCTGCCATGCGCTGTTGCCGGTCAGCGACGCCGATGCCGAGGCCATGCTGCGCAGCCTCAAGGGTTTCAAATTGCTCGATGGCTATCGCGGCGCACCAAAGGCCGATGTCGCCGCCGCCGCCCGCGCCATTGCCGCGCTGGGCGAAGCAGTGCTAGCGGGCGGAGAGCGTCTGCGCGAAGTCGAAGTGAATCCGTTGCTGGTGCTGCCTGAAGGAAACGGCGCAGTCGCCGTCGATGCGCTGGTGCTGCTGAAAGAGGAATAGACATGTCTGATCTGGTCGAACCGCAGAAAGTGGACATCACTTACGAGACTGAGGAACCGGTCCGCTACGAAGTCATCGACTCGGTCGCCTGGATCACGATGAACCGGCCGCAGTTCAACAATGCCCAGAACGGTCAGATGACCTATGCGCTCGACGATGCGTTCAACCGCGCGGTGCAGGACGACGCAGTACGTTGCATCGTCCTGGCAGGCGAAGGCAAGCATTTCTCCGCCGGGCATGACATCGGCACTCCCGGCCGCGATCTGCACAAGGACTTCGAAAACCGCCTGCTGATCCCCGGCCACACCAACAAGCCCGCCGCCGAGCTGCTCTATACCCGCGAGGCTGAGCAATATGTCGGCATGTGCAAGCGCTGGCGCGAGGCGCCCAAGCCGACCGTGGCCATGGTACAAGGCGCCTGCATCGCGGGCGGGCTGATGCTGGCCTGGGTCTGTGATCTCATCATCGCCAGCGAAGACGCATTCTTCCAGGATCCGGTGGTCCGCATGGGCATTCCCGGCGTCGAATATTTCGCCCACGCGTTCGAATTGCCGCCGCGCGTCGCCAAGGAATTCCTGCTGCTCGGCGAGCGTATGCCCGCCCAGCGTGCCTACAGCTTCGGCATGGTCAACAAGATCGTGGCCCGCGACGTGCTACGCGAGGAAGTCGCCGCCATTGCCGCCAAGCTCGCCGCCCAGCCCCGGCTCGGCGCATGGCTGACCAAGCAGGCGGTCAACCAGGTCGAGGAACTGCGCGGCAAGAGCTCGGCGATCACCAGCACCTATCACATGCACCATTTCGCCCATGCCCAGAACGATCTGACCATGGGCAGCTCGATTGCCGGGCTGGATGCCAAGGCGATGGCAGCGGCTAACAAGAAGCAGGCTGGCGAGTAACAGGCTGATGAAGCTCGAATATACCCCCGAACAGAAGGCCTTCCGCATGGAAGTGCGCGCCTGGCTTGAGGCCAATGTGCCTTCCGGCCCCCAGCCCTCGTTCGACCTCACCCGCGAAGGCTTCGAGGCCCACCGCGACTGGGAGCGCAAGCTCAATGACGGCCGCTGGGGCATGGTCACCTGGCCAGAAGAACTGGGCGGGCGCGGGCTTGATTATATCCGCTGGCTCATCTTCGAGGAAGAATACTACCGCGCCGGCGCCCCCACCCGGGTCAACCAGAACGGCATCTTCCTGCTCGGTCCGACGATGATGGAATATGGCACCCCCGAGCAGAAGCAGCGCTTTCTGCCATCAATGGCAGCGGGCGACATTGTCTGGGCTCAGGCATGGTCCGAGCCCGGCGCGGGCAGCGATCTGGCGGGCGTGCGTTCGACCTGCACCCGTGACGGCGACCATTACGTGCTCAATGGCCAGAAGATCTGGTCGAGCCGCGCGGTCTTTGCCGACTGGGCCTTCGGCCTGTTCCGCGAGCCGGGCAGCGAACGCCACAAGGGCATGAGCCTGATCCTGTTCCCGCTCGATGCCCCCGGCGTCACCCGCCGCCCGATCGAGCGGATGGACGGGGAAATGGTTTTCGCCGAGATCTTCCTCGACAACGTCCGCGTCCCCGTGGCCGACCGGCTGGGCGACGAAGGCCAGGGCTGGGCCGTCTGCATGGCGACAGCCGGCTTCGAGCGCGGCCTGCTGCTGCGCTCGCCAGCGCGCTATCAGGTCGGGGTAAGCAAGCTCATCGCGCTGTATCAGGCACACAAGGACGAACTTCCCGCGTCAATGGCCGAGCGCGTGGCCAAGTGCTGGATGGACGCCGATGCCTATGCGCTGGCGATCTATGCCATGGTCTCGAAGCTCGACAAGGGCGGCAAAATCGGGCCGGAAAGCTCGACCAACAAGATCTTCTGGTCCGAGCTCGATCTTGCCATCACTTCCACCGCCATGGACATCCTCGGCGAGCGCGGCGAACTGATGCCGGGCGCGAGCGAAGCGGGTGATGTGGGCACCTGGCTGGCCGATACCATTTTCGCCCTGTCCGGCCCGATTTATGCCGGATCGAACGAAATCCAGCGCAACATCATCGCCGAGCGCATGCTCGGCCTGCCCCGAGCTTAGAAAGGCGGCCTGACGATGGAATTCGCCTTCACCGAAGATCAATTGGCAATCAATGACGCGGCGCGCGAGATGCTGGTCGAGACTTGCACGACAACCAGCATGCGCGCGATGCTCAAGGATGGGCGCGCGATTGATCAGGATCGCTGGCGCACGATCTGCGAAATGGGTTTGCTCGGCATGCTCGCGCCTGAGGCTGCGGGCGGCATGGGCATGGAGCTGACCGACTTCGTCGGCATTGCCGAGGCTGCAGGCTATGCGGCACTGCCCGAACCGCTGATCGAGCTGGCCGGGATCACCATTCCCTTGCTCGCCCGACTGCGCAGCCAGGGCTTTGCCGATGCGGGTGATCTGCTTGGCAGCGCGCTGGGCGGCAATTTCATCGCGCTTGGCCATCCGGCGGCCCGCCTCGTCGCCAATGCCGATTCGTCTGTGGCGCTGCTGCTGGGTGATGGCGATGATCTCCATCTGGCCGAGCGGATCGACGTCCAACTCGAACGGCAGGAAAGCTTCGATCCCTTCCGCCGCCTCTTCGCGGTGCAATGGTCGCCTTCACCCACGACTCGCGCTGGCAAAGGGTGGGGTGACGTGGCGGATCGCGGGGCCTTGCTCGCCGCCGCGCAGATGATTGGCCTGGCCCAGCGCTGCATTGATATTTCCGTAGCTTATGCCAAGGATCGCACGCAGTTTGGCAAGCCGATCGGCTCCTATCAGGCAGTCAAGCACCTGATCGCCACGGCGCAGGTCAAGATCGAATTTGCCCGCCCTGTGGTCCATGCCGCCGCCGCCGAACTGCCGCTCGGCACGCTGGCTGCCCGTGCGCGCGTAGCCCACGCCAAGATCACCGCCGGGGCTGCCGCCGACTGTGCAGCGCGCGCCGCAGTGCAGGTCCACGGTGCCATGGGGATGACCTGGGAAGTCGACGTCCACCTTTTCCTCAAGCGCATTACTGCGCTGAACCAGGCGTGGGGCACGCCGCATGCCCACCAGCGCACTGTGCTGGAGCGCGCAATGGCCTTACCTACCGGACCCGAAACGACCTTCGCCAGCGCACTGGGCTGATCACTACGTCAGAGCGGCAACCGCCCCAGCATCCTCGGCCACATAGCGTGGATGCATCCGCATTGCCGCCACTGCCAGCGAAGCCACCACAGCCAGGCCGACAAAGGTGACGAAGATCGCGGCATAGGAGCCGGTCCGGTCAAAGATCAGACCGAACAGGGCCGGCGTGGTCATCAGCGCCAGCAAGGAGACGCCGCTCATCAGGCCATAGGCCTTGCCAACGACGTTCTCGCCAAAGATGCGCGGCATCAGCAGGCTTTGCATCGGCACCATTATCCCGCCGAACATGCCGATCAGCCCTACGCCGCTGATAATGGCCGCATAGCCAAGGCTTGCCTGGGTCAGCATCGCCATGCCCGCAGCGAAACCGGCGAGGCTGGCAAACATCAGCACGCGCGGACTTACCCGGTCGGATAGCAGCGCAAAGCCGCCCTTGGCGACAAGGCCGGCTGCGCCATAGACCGAGATCAGCCCGGCGGCGGCAGTGGCCGAAACGCCGTTGTCTAGCGCCAGGGGGGAGAGATTGGTGATCATGCCTTTCATGCCCGAAGTAACCACCGCAAAAACCGCAGCGGCCAGCCAGAAAGTCGGATCGGTGAGCACAGACATGGCCGAAACCGGCGGCGCATCGCGCGCGGCCTTGACTGCGGGCGAATCCTCGGAAGCGCCGTCAGCGTGCAGGCCCCGGTCATGCGGATGGTTTACCACCAGCGCCGCCGCCGACACGGTCACCGCCAGCAGCAGCAGCCCGAACACCTGGAATGCCGCCCGCCATTCGAAATGATTGAGCAGGGCCTGGATTATCACTGGATAGACAATGCTCCCGGTCGCAACTCCAGCAATCGCGATGCCGATAACCAGCCCCCGCCGCCGGGAAAACCAGCGTGACAGCAGCACGGTCACTGCCATGGGCCCAAGCAGGACATTGGCTGGCGCAATGAACAGGCCGAAAATGATCAGCACATGGTTGAAGGAAGTCGCCAGCGACAGCGAGGCATAGCCCACTGCAATCAATGTGCCACCAATCAGCATCATCCGCCGCAGCGACGAGCGGTCCATCAGATTGCCGAGAAAGGGGGAAAGCAGTGCGGAAACCGCGGACAGCACGAACATCGCCAGCCCCATGACGAAACGGGTGGGATGAAACTCCTTGAGCAGCGGCACGGCCACCACCGAATAGCAGGAGGCAATCATCGAGATCGTCGCCAACAGAACAAACCCGAGGGCAACCTGGCGCCAGCCGGTGGCAAATTTGCTGTTCATGCGCGCTCCGCTCCCCGGAAATGCCTTGTTGCGGCGACTATTGCCGCTTCCGGGCATTTTGGGAAATGCTTATTGAGAATGGGCTTCTGCGCCCTTATACCAAACTGCGCTGTGGGTGACTCACATGGGGGGATTCCCTGTCGGCTGAAAGTCTGAATCTATGAGGTTGTGCTTTGGAGGGCGCGATCATGGGTTCAGCGATTGGCTTGCGTGATGATTTTGACGGCCCTGCATTGAGGC
>CANJCQ010000052.1 GCA_947473355.1 Sphingomonadaceae bacterium
GATCGCGGGAAAAATGGCTTGATCCGGCGCATCTGCACCTCGCTCAGCATAAACAGATCGTCCACAAGCAGCACCTCCTGGTGCCACCATTGAATCAACCCTCAGCCCATCATGCAAGCAATTTAACAGGTCCTGACCCTAGATTAGGCCGCACAACAAAGACTTAGCGGGGCGATCAGGGGATGGGGCAGGCAAGGCGCAGAATGGCCGCACTGGCGCTGGCCAGTGGCGCGCTGCTGGCGCCGAGCGCGGCGCATGCCGACAGCACCACCGACAATGCTGCAACCCAGTCGAACGATGCCTTTGGCCGGGCTGTCGGTACCGAGCGGACCGGGCTCTACAATTCGGACGACGTGCGCGGGTTCAACCCGGTCGAGGCCGGCAATGCCCGCATCGAGGGGCTCTATTTCGATCAGATCGACCGCATTCCGGGCCGATTGCGTCCGGTCGAGACGATCCGCGTCGGGCTTTCCTCGCAGCGTTTCCCGTTTCCGGCGCCAACTGGCCTGGTCGACTATGAACTGGTCAAGCTCTCGGATCACTTCGAAGGCCATACCAAGCTGCAAATCGCCGAGTTCAATTCGCCCGACCTGCGGCTGCAGCTCAAGATGCCGCTGGATGGCGACCGGTTAGGGCTGTTCGCGGGGGGCGGAATGCGCTTTCTCAACCGGGCCGAAGGCGAGAAGAGCTTCGTCTATAACTATGCGGCGCTGCTGCAGGCCAAACCCTATGCCGGGGCAACGATCATGGCCTTTGGCGGCCTGTCACACACCAGCGACGATGAAGCGCGCCCGGTGCTGTTTCCGACCGGCAGTGTGCTGCCGCCCGAAGTGCCGCGCCGCGTGTTCCTCGGCCAGTCATGGGCCAAACGTGCCCTCGATACGCCGTTCTATGGTGCTGTCGTCAAGCTGCCGATCGGTGCATTCCGCCTCGAAGCCGGGCTGTTCTATATCGAGCGCGATTTTCACACTTTCTATGCCGATATCCTGAATGGCATTTCGCCCAGCGGCGCAGTGGCCAGCCGGTTCATCATCGCCGATGGCGGCAATGTGGACCAGTCGCTTTCGGGCGAGGCGCGGCTGGTCCGGGAGTGGGGCACAGGTGCGGTGCATCATGCGCTGACGCTGAGCTTGCGCGGGCGGCACAAGCAGCGTCTGTTCGGCGGCAGCCAGACCTTTGCGCTGGGGCAGAGCAGCGCGATCGCCGAAGACTTCCGCTCTGCGCCTTCCTTTACCGTCGGCGCCAAGAGCCGTGACGATGTCAAACAGCTGACCTACGGCCTGTCCTACAACCTGTTCTGGACCGGCCGGGCCAATTTCGATGCCAGCATTTCCAGGACATCCTATCGCAAGGCACTCGATTTTGCCGACCCGGCGCGGCTCGATGCAGTCACCCGCGATGCGCCGGTGATGTTCAACGTCGCCGGCTCCTATGCGCTCACCCGGCGACTGACGATATACGCGGGTGCGGCGCATGGGCAGGAGGAAGCGCAAATCGCGCCGGATATCGCGATCAACCGCGACGAGGCCCCCCCGGCGGTCCATACGCGACAGCTGGAGGCGGGCCTGCGCTATGCGCTGACCCCGCATATCGGCCTCGTCGCTGGGGTATTCTCGATCAGCAAGCCCTATTACAACCTCGATCCGTCGCTGCGCTTCCGCCAGCTCGGCACCATCCGCAATCGCGGCATCGAACTTTCGCTGACCGGCGAGATCGTGCCGGGGGTGACCATCGTGGCGGGCACTTTGCTGCTCGATCCGCGCATCTCCGGCGAGGCAGTGGACAGCGGACTGATCGGGCCTCGACCGGTCGGCCAGATCCGCCGCCGCTCGGTCGCCAATCTCGACTGGCGGCTGCAGGGTGGCAAGAGCGCCTGGTCGTTCGATCTGGCACTGGAGGATCTCTCGGCGCGCAATGCCAATGCCAGGGGCACTCTCAGCGCACCGCCGCACACCACGATCAACCTGGGCGCGCGTTATCGCTTCACCATGGCGGGCTTGAAGATGCTGCTGCGCCCAAATGTTCAGAATCTGTTCAACTCATATGGCTGGAATGTGTCCTCCAGCGGCGGCTTCACTTATGTACCCAGCCGTTCGGGGACGCTGGAACTGCTGGTCGATTTTTGAGTTGGAAGGACAATCTGATGCGTAATTTGAACCGGGGCGCAGTCTTTGCAGCCTTGCTGTGTTCGGCTGTTCAAGCAGCTGCGCCGATCCAGCCCGATGTGCCGGTGATGGTTGGCGGAGACAGCGAGCAGGATGCCTGCGGCGGGACCTATCAGGTGATCCGCCTCAACCCGCGCGGCGACAATTTCGTGTCGCTGCGCAGCCGTCCCTCGACCACGGGCAGGGAGCTGGCGCGGCTGCCAAGCGGTCAGAGCGGCTATCTTTGCGATTCATCGCCCGACCATCAATGGCAGGGCGTGGTCTATGCGGCGCCGGGCAAGGACATGGATTGCGGGGTAGGTACCCCGATCGCCCGCAAGCGCCCCTATCGCGGGCCATGCACTTCGGGCTGGGTGTCGAGCCGGTTTCTGGAACTGGTTGCGGGCTAGGCCTCAGCGCAGGTCTGGCCATTTGGCGAGCAAAGGGCTAGACGCGAATCATAGGCCGCAAAGCGCCATTAGGAGAGAGAGATGTCGACAAGCACCCAGGCACCGATCAAGGTGATCGACGCCGACACCCACCTGACCGAGCCGCACGATATGTGGCTCAAGCGCGCGTCGGCGAAATACAAGGACCGGGTGCCGCAGGTGAAGATGCACGAAGGCACGCGCAGCTGGATCATCGATGGCGACAAGTCGATCGGCTTCGGCGCCCACCCGAATTCTGCGGTTCTGAAGGAAGGCGGCAAGATCCGCGATCTCGACACGTTCCTGAAAGTCCAGTTCGAGGAAGTCCACCTCGGCTCAAGCTCGATCAAGGAACGCCTCGCGGTGATGGACGAGAACGGCATCTATGCCCAGATCGTCTATCCCAACATCCTCGGCTTCGGTGGCCAGGCTTCGGCCAAAGTCGATCCCGAGCTGCGGCTGGTCGTCACCCAAATTTACAACGATGCCATGGCGGAAATCCAGGAAGAGAGCGGCCAGCGGCTGTTTCCGATGGCCTTGCTGCCATGGTGGGACGTGAAAGAAGCGATCAAGGAAACCGAGCGCTGCGCGAACATGGGCCTGCGCGGCATCAACATCAATTCCGATCCGCACACGATCAAGGGTGACGACGGTAACATGATCCCGGATCTCGGCACCGAGCACTGGTATCCGCTGTGGGAACTATGCCAGGACAAGGACATCCCGATCAATTTCCACATCGGCGCCAGCGAACAGTCGATCGACTGGATGGGCACGCAGGGCTGGCCTTCGCTGACCCGCGATCTCTATTCGGGCATCCAGGGCGCGATGATCTTTTTCAACAACGGCAAGGTCGTCTCCAACCTGATCTATTCCGGCCTGCTTGATCGCTTCGAAAAGCTGAAATTCGTCTCGGTGGAAAGCGGCATTGGCTGGGTGCCATTCCTGATGCAGGCGCTCGACTATCAGCTCAAGGAAATCGCCGAGACCAAGAGCTTCAACAAAAAGCCCTCGGAGTATTTCAAGAGCAATTTCTATGCCTGCTTCTGGTTCGAACAGGGGCCGCACCTGGCTGACATGGTTCGCCAGGTGGGCATCGACAATTGCCTGTTCGAAACCGACTTCCCGCACCCGACGTCGCTCTATCCTTTCAACGATGTCGAATCGCGCCTCGAAGGCATGACCTATGAGGAGCGCGCCAAGGTGCTCAGCCTCAATTCGGCCAAGCTCTACAACATAGCGGTGTAAGGCGAGCGCCGGGGAGGGCAGTCATGCCGGAAATCATGCTGATCCGCGATGCGGCGGAGCCATGGCAGGAAGTGCCTGAGTTCTGGCAGGCAAGGCAGAAGCCGGGTAACCCCGGGCTGCGCTTCAAGACGCTGATCCCGCAAGGCGCGGCATCGGCCAACATGCAGCGCACCGAATACTTCCCCGGCCACCACGAAGCCCCGCATTCGCACCCGGAGGATGAGATTCTTTTCATCCTGAGGGGGCAAATCCACTTCGGCCGCGATGTGCTGGGCGAGGGCGATGCGATTTTCGTGCCCAAGGACAAGACCTATAGCCTGCACACTGGCGAGACCGGCTGCACATTCGTGCGGGTCGGGCTGAGCAGCCACTCTTCGTCGATGTCGGAAACCGATCAGGCGGCGGCCAAAGCCTAACGCGTCCGGTCGGCCTGCATCACTTCGACACAGGCGCGCAACAGGCGGTCGGCGTGATCGAGCACCTGCCGGCCACTGAGCAGTCCGGGGAAGGGGCCGACGCACAGATTGTAGATGCAGCTGCCATACCGGTCGAAGATCGGCGCGGCGATCATGATGACATCGTAGGCTTCATCGGGTTCGATATTTTCGGGCAGAGTCATGTTGGGCCCCAGCCGGTAGAAGCTTGCGCGCTCGCGCGGGGGCGGCTGGGCCAGGTCGGTCCCGGCGGAGAACTCGATCAGCGCGGAGGCAAGGTCTGCCGTTTCGCTTGAGCGCAGCAGCACTTCGAAGCCGCAGGCACGGATGGTTTCGGCGCCGCGGCGCAGGCCTGCTATCCAATCGGGATCGCCGTCAGGTGCTTTGGCCAACCACTGTTCGATGGCCTCGTCGCCGGACCATGCAATGAACGGCGCGCCAGTGGGCGGCAGCATCGGGCGGCGTTCGCCGAGCATCAGTCCGGTGTGCACCCCTCGCGAATCGCTGATCGCATGGATGCCGACAATCTCGTCGCCAATCCCGGCGCTGATCAGCACGGGAACCTGCAGCGCGCTGGCCATGGCCTGCGCTGCGGCCAGTGCCTGCGCCAGCAGCGGCTGGCAGGCGGGCACGGCTTGGCCGATGGCGTGGAGCACAGGACCCAGCGCAAAGGTGCGGGTCTGGCGGTCGCGCGTCAGATAGCCGCGTTCCACCAGCACGCCGAGCACAGCGTGGCACGAAGCGACATTGATCCCTGCTGCCCGGGCAATTTCTGAGAGGCTCAGCCGCCGATCCGGCGCGGCGGCCAGCAGATCGATGATGTCGAGACTGCGCGAAGCGGAAAGGGCAGGGCGGACCATTATCGTTCCCGGTTGACTCGAAGCGGCATTCGCATACTATCCATATTACATAATTGTTTTCTATATTGCAAAAATAATCTTTGCGACACAGCGATTGGGGAGATGGCTGATGACACTGGCGGTGGACCTTACCGGCAAGACCATATTGATCTGCGGGTGCCACAAGGGCGGCATCGGCGGCGCAACCGCGCGGCAGGTGACCAAAGCGGGCGGAACGGTCGTGCTGCTCGACAAGGATCATGAGACGGTTGATGCCTGCGCCGCCGAAGTGCGCGCGCTGGGCGGCACGGCGCATACCATGGTCGCCGATCTCTATGATGTCGCCGCCTGCGAAGCGGTCATCCCCTCGGTATTGCGCGATGTCGGCCCGATTGACGGTGTAGCTAACGTGGTTGGCGGCACCACCGCGCAGGAATGGCTGCCGCTCGACCAGACCCCGACCGATATCTTCTGGAAGACGATGCAGCTCAATTTCGCTTACACCTTCTTCATCTGCCGCGATGCTGCAAAGTGGTGGATCGAGAACGATCGCAAGGGCGCGATCGTCAATGTTGGCTCGATCAGCGCCAAGGACGCCGCGCCCTGGCATGGGCCTTATGGCGCCGCCAAATCGGGGGTCATCTCGCTGAGCCGGACCATGGCCAACGAGTGGCACGAATTCGGCATCCGCGCCAATTCGGTCTCGCCTGGCGCGGTGATGAGCCAGCGGGTGATCGACAAGTCGGCCAATATGTCCGACGCCGCCAAGAACAGCCGCGATGCCAGCGACTCGGTGATCTTCTCCGAGCCGGTTGAACTCGCCAATGCCATCACCTTCCTGCTCAGCGACCTTGCCTCGGGCATTTCCGGTCAGAACCTGACGGTCGACCGTTCGCTCAGCACCAAATTTTCCGGCGGCGCCCGCAAGAGCCGCAAGGAAGCCATGCAATCTCAGTAATCTCATCTCAGTAATCTCAATAGTCAGGACAGAAAAATGGAACTCGGACTGCTCTACGAATTCGAAGCCCCCAAGCCTTGGGCCGAAGCGCACCCATGGGGCCAGCGCACGGCGGAGCGCATCGCCTACAAGAACTGCATCGAACAGATCGCGCTGGCCGACAAGAAGGGCTTCCACACCGCCTGGCTGGTCGAGCATCACTTCCGCGAAGGCCGCAGCCACATGCCGTGCAACGACGTGGTGCTTGGCGCGCTCAGCCAGATCACCGAGAATATCCGGCTAGGCTTCGGAGTCTCGCTGATGCCGCATGAATTCATCCACACCGCACGCATCGCCGAAAAGGTGGCAACGGTCGACTTGCTGTCTGGCGGACGGGTCGAATGGGGAATGGGGCGGAGCACCCCGATGGAGCAGGCAGCCTTCAAGGTCGATGTGCCCAATTCCAAGAAGAAGATGCTCGCCGCCGCAAGGACCGTGGTCGGCATGTGGGAAGAGGAATATTACGAGGAGCACTCGGAATATTTCGATTTCCCGGCGCGGATGATCACCCCCAAGCCCTATCAGTATCCACACCCGCCATGCTGGATGGCGGCAAGCTCGGAAGAGACCATCCGCATGGCCGGGCAGAACGGCCTCGGCCTCTTGTGCTTCTCGATCATGCAGCCGCTCGACAAGCTGGCCGAGCTGATCGCGATGTACCGCGAGGAGCAGAAGACCGCCCAGCCAGTGACCAAGATCCACACCAACAAGGTCGGCGTCTATACCATGGTGCATTGCACCGAATCGCGGTCCAAGTTCGAGACCAACCGGGTGTGGGACTCGATCTGGTGGTGGTACAAGGGCACGGCCGAATTCATCCTCAAGTGGGAAATGGCGATGATGCCGCCTGAGGCGCAGGAGAAGGCTTTCCCGCTGCTCAAGGCTCAGGCTGATGGCGAGTTCGATATCCATTCGTTCGACGAACAGGACATGGTGATCATCGGCACGCCGGAGGAATGCCTCAAGAAGTTCCTCAAGTATGAGGAAGCAGGCGTCGACCAGGTGCTGTGCTACACTAATTTTGGCTATCTGCCGCAAGCGGCTGTGCTGGAGTCGATCTCGCTGCTGGGCGACTATGTGATCCCCGAGCTCAAGCGCATGGGGGCGGACCGGACGGCGAAGGGGCTCGAACAGTCGATTGCGATGCAGGCGGCGGCGGAATAGACGTCCCCATCCCGTTTGCGGGGCGTGCAATTCCCATCCTCTGTCATTCCCGCGAAAGCGGGAACCCATCTCCTGGACTATCGGTTTGCGTATATGCCAAGGTCAGGAGCTGGGTCCCCGCTTTCGCGGGGATGACGAGCGTGGTTGCATAGGTTGTGGCTCTAACCGCCATGCGCTTAATGTGATGAAGGGCTAGCAGTGACCTTTGAACTTCCCCCCGAACGCCCTGGCCGCGCGCCGGACCCGGACCTCGCGACCCGCCGCGGCCAGATGCAGGCGGCGGTCGATGCCGGGGCCTGGAAAACCGCGCAGCCGCCGCTTGAGACCACGCTCGCCGGGCGGCGCTGCCTGCGCTTCAAGCCGGAGGGCGCGGCCCGTGGCTATGTACTCCAGCTCCACGGCGGTGGCTTTCGCATCGGACGGCCGGAATTCGAAAGCTTGTTCGCTGAGGCACTGGCCAAGCGCTGCCATGTCGAGGTGGTTGTGCCGCAATACCGTCTCGCGCCTGAGGGGCCATTCCCGGCCGGGCTGATCGATGCTTATGAAGCGCTCAAAGCCCTGCGCGCAGAGATCGGCAATGCCCCGCTGATCGTCGGCGGCGACAGCGCGGGCGGGGGTCTGGCGGCGAGCCTTGGCTTGCTGGCACCCGAATTGATCGACGGACTGGTGATGCTATCGCCCTGGCTCGACTTGCGTGTCAACGCCAAGTCCTATGTCACCAATGCCGCGACCGATCCGATGTTCTCGACCGAATCGGCCAGCATTGCCGCCGAGCTCTATCTGCAGGGCTATGATCCCACCCATCCGCTGGTCTCGCCGCTGCTGGCGGAGATCACAGCCTATCCGCCCTGCCTGATCAGCGTCGGCACCGGCGAAGTGCTCGCTGATGACAGCCTGCTGTTCCATGACAAGCTCAAGGCCGCAGGCCTGGACAGCCGCCTCAGCGCGATTGGCGGTATGGAGCATGTCGCAGTGGTGCGCAGTCTGGAAATGCCGGGCGCGGCGGAGACGTTCGAGGAAGTGTCGGCGTTTGTGGATCGGATCATAGGGGCACACTGACCCACCCCCGGCCCCTCCCGCAAGCGGGAGGGGAGCGAGATATACGAAGCGCAGCGAAGTTAGTCGCAGCGGGGTGGGTTTTCCTCCTCGGCGATTGACCGCCACATGCGGCCCGGCTAACAAAGTGATCAGCAAAACTTTGCGAGAGGATCACTGATGGCCATTTCCCTCCTGCCCGACAATCCCGCTGCCTGGGCCTACCGCAAATGGGACGATCTCATGGCGATCCCGCGCGAGGAGCGGGAGAAGCTCCAGCTGGACGCCACGCGGATCATGTTTCGCCGCATGCGCGACAAGATCCCGGCGCTCAAGAAGCTGGCTGATCGGCAGGGCGTCGATACTATCGACAAGATCGAGGACATTCTCCCGGTCTGCTTCGATCACCGGGTTCTCAAGAACTATCCGATCCAGATCATCGAGAACCGTGATTTCGCCAAGCTGACCCAGTGGCTCGGCAAGCTCACAGCGCATGACCTGACCCGGATCGATCTGACCGGCCTGACCACCATCGAGGAATGGCTGGGGCGGCTCGAGGCTTTCGGCATGCTGGTCACATATTCCAGCGGCACCACCGGCAAGCTCTCCTTCGTGCCGCGCTCCTATGACGAATTCGGCCCCTGGAAATTCCATTTCTTCAACGTCAACAAGGCCGGCACCGGGGTCGATGGTTGGGTCACCAAGCTGCCCACTTTCATGCCCGGCTATCGTGGCGGCTATCAGACCATGCTCAAGATGATGGATCTGTTCAATGTCGACATGGCGGGTGGGCCACAGAACTATCACACGCTCTACAACTCGCACGTTCCGGCCGATCTGATGGCGCTTTCCGGTCGCCTGCAATCGGCCGAGGACAAGGGCGAGGTTGCCTCGCTCGGCCTCGACCCCGCTCTGCTTGAACAGCGCCAGACCATGCTGGAACAAGGCCGCCGCCGCGAGGCGGATATGGAAGCGTGGTTCATGAAACTGATCGAGCAATTCCGGGGCCAGAGGGTGAAGATCGGTGGTACGTTTTCCGACCTCTACCGCGTGGTCAAGGCGGCAAAGGACCGCGGCCTGGAATGTCAGTTCGCTCCCGGCACGATCGTCACCGGTGGCGGCGGCATGAAGGGCTACAAAGACGCGCCGGACGATTGGGAGCAGCAGATCAAGGACTTCTTCGGCGTAGCCAAGTTCTCCAATCAATATGGCTTCTCCGAATGCATCGGCAACGGTCCGCTGTGCGATGCCGGCTATTTTCACTTGCCGCCCTATTCGGTGCCGCTGCTGATGGGCAAGGAAGGCGAGGCGCTGCCGCGCGAAGGGGTGCAGACCGGACGGCTGGTGCTGGTCGATCTGGTGCCGCTGTCCTATTGGGGCGGCTTCACTTCGGGCGACGAGGTGTCAGTCCACTGGGATGGCAAATGCGATTGCGGCTGGGACAGCCCGCGCATCGGCAAGACCATCCGGCGCTTTGCCGAGAACGAAGGCGGCGACGACAAGATCACCTGCGCCGGGAGCCAGCAGGCCTATAATGAGTTCATGGAATTTGTGCAGGGGGATGCGTGATGGCTGAGCAACCACTGGCCGGCAAAGTCGCGCTCGTCACTGGCGCAGGGCGCGGGATCGGGCGCGAGATTGCGCTGCGGCTGGCGCAGGACGGGGCAACAATTATCGCCCACTACGCGCATAGCAAGGCCGGTGCGGACGAGGTGGTCGCCACGGTCAAGGCTGGGGGCGGCGAGGCAGTGGCCTATCAGGCTGACATTGCCAAACGCGCCGAAGTGAAGGCGATGTTTGCCTTGATCGACCAGTATCCCGGCCACCTTGATATCGTCGTCAACAATTCGGGCGTCAGCGCCGGCGGCTCGCTGGCGGATCTGAAGGATGAGGACGTCGATGCCATCGTCGGCATCAACATGCTCGGCCCGCTCTATATCGCCAGTGAGGCTGCGAGCCGTCTGCGTGACAATGGCCGGGTGATCAATTTCAGCTCATCGGTGGCGAAATATCCGCTGGCAGGCGCCGGGCTCTATTCGGCAGCGAAATGCGCGGTCGAAAGCTTCACCGAGAGCTGGGCGCGGGAGCTCGGCACGCGGGGGATCACCGTCAACACTGTCGTCCCCGGCGCGACCAGCCCGGGCATGATCGACAGTTCGCCCGAATATACCGAATTCTTTGCCAGCAGCTCGCCAATGAAGCGGATCGGCAAGGCCGAGGAAATCGCCAATGTCGTGGCCTTTCTCGCCTCGCCTGCGGCAAGCTGGGTTACCGGCGGCAATATACTCGCTAACGGTGCCGCTAATACCTGAGCTTTTGGAGAGCGAATCATGTCAGTCAAAACAGCAATCGTAACCGGTGCAGCGGCCGGTATCGGCGCAGCTTGCGCCAAGCGTCTGGCCTCGGACGGCATGGCCGTCGGCGTGCTCGATCTGGACGAGGAACGTTGCGCCGATACGGTTGCGGCAATCAAGGCGGCGGGCGGAATCGCCATGGCGCTGGGGGCGGATGTATCGAACCGCGAGCAGGTTTTCGCTGCGGTCGCCAAATTGCGTGCCGAACTGGGGCCGGTCACGGTGCTGGTCAACAACGCCGGGGTCACCGATTTCACCAAGTTCGAAGACATTGAAGATGACCGCTGGGATTTCGTCTTCGCGGTCAATGTGCGCGGGCCGATGTTGATGGTGCAGGCGGTGATCGAGGACATGAAGTCGGCGCATTGGGGCCGGATCGTCAATATCTCTTCCTCCTCGGCGCAGACCGGGGCGATCGGTATGGTCACCTATAGCTCATCCAAGGGCGCGGTGGTGACGATGACGCGATCGATGGCGCAAGAATTCGGTCCTTACGGGATCACTGTGAACAACATCCCGCCGGGCTCGGTGATGGGCACGATCATGTCGGAGGCCAATCGCGACAGGTTCCAGATCCCGACCGAAGTGCTGCTATCGACTATTCCGGTGCGGCGCCTGGGCGAAGTGAACGACATTGCCCACGGCTGTTCGTATCTGTGCTCGGAAGGGGCGAGCTATGTCACCGGGCAGACCTTGGGCGTGAATGGCGGGCGGGTGGTGAGCTAAACCGCTGGATAGCGCAGCCGCCCTAACAACCTCGTCATGCTGAAATGCTCATCGCTCGGGCGCAGCAGCCGGGCCTTGGCTTTTTCGAAGCGCATCACGCCATCGATCCGGTGACCGAGGAAGGCCTGGGTCTCGGCCTTGCCCTCGCTCTTGTCGTGCGCGAAGACCGCCAGAGTCGCGGCATAGATCCCGGCCAGGATCGTGCGCTTGGTATAGTGGTTGTAGTCAGTCGCCTTGTCGCCTGCCAGATACCACATGGCATCGGCGCTGGCCCAGCCGAGGCGCAGGGTCCGCGAGGTGTTTTGCGGCATGGCCATGATCGAAAGAGCCCGGGTCAGCGCTTCCTCACGGCCGGTCAGCATGTCGAGGCGAAAGGTCACAAGGCGGTGGATGCGCTCGCGGATCGGCTGGTTTGACAGCGCATCTCCGGCGAAAGCCTGTTCCATCGCGGCATCTATCGACGCGACCCAGGCCGCGATGATCGCAATTGGTCCATCGGCAAAGGCCAGTGCCGCGACGGCGGGATCGATGCCATGCTCCTGCGCTGCCGTCGTCACCGCAGAGGTGCTCCAGCCATCGAACACTGCCGCATCGGCAATCGCCGGCGCCAGTACCAGCCGCATTTCATCGAGCGTCAGGTCAGAATTATCGGCCATGGCAGTCAAAGTGTCGGGCCATAGGAGCGCTGCGGCCCGCTGCGCTGACCTGCGGGCTTGGCATTGCTGGTGATCTCGTTGATCAGCGAATTGCCGGGGCCATTGAGCAGGGCATAATCGCGCGCCGAACGGCCTGAATTGTCCGCCCGGTCGGGATTGGCTCCGGCCTTGAGCAGCACTCGCATCAGCGCAGTATCGCGGCGGTGGACTGCGGAAATGAGCGGTGTTTCGCCTTCCGAATTGGGCTCATCGACCCGCGCGCGTTGGCTCACCAGCAGTTCGACGCCTTCCGGAAATCCGAGCGTCACGGCGAGTTGCAGCGGGGTCACGCCGCGTCCGTCATGGACATTGACGTTGGCGCCTTTGGCGATCATGAAATTCATCCAGGTCAGGTCGCGGCGCGCGGTGACGATGTGCAAGGCGGTCTCGCCGTTGGTCGAATCGCGGGTGTTGACGATTTGGCTGCCGGGCTCGTCGAGCGCGTCCTGAACAACGGTGCCGTCTTTCTTGCGCACCGCTTCGAGGAATTTGTAGCTTTTGGAGAACTGCGCCTGGGCAGGCGCGGGCGCGATCAGTGCTGCTGCCAGCAGCGCCAGAATCGCTCGCGCGACCATCGAAAATCCGCCTGCTCGCTTTGCCACCTGGTAAACTCCTGTTGCTTGCAGCTTTGTGCCCCAAGCTCCTCTTGCGCAGCCAAGTTTAGCAGAGCATGAACCGCTCCGCCATGACCCTTCGCCATACGTCCCTTCGCCTGACCGCCCTTGCCGCATTTTTGCTGCCACTGGCAATCGCCGGATGTGGCAATCCGCCCCCTGCCGAGAAGCCGCCGCTGTCGGGCGCAGCGATCGGCGGGCCATTTGCGCTGACGGACAAGGCCGGGAGGACCGTGCGCTGGAGCCAATTTGCCGGGCGCTATCGTATCGTCTATTTCGGCTATACCTTTTGCCCTGATGCCTGCCCAACCGATGTTGCAACCATGATGCGCGGCTTTGACCGCTTCGAGAAGGCCGAGCCAAAACTGGCAGCGCAAGTGCAGCCGTTGTTCATCACCATCGATCCGGCACGCGATAATCAGCAGGTCGTCGGCGAATTCGCCGCTGCCTTTTCGCCGAAGCTGCTGGGGCTGACTGGCACACCGGTCGAGATTGATGCCGCCGCAAAAGCTTTTGTGGTCTATTATGCCAAGGGCAAACAGACCAGCGGCGGCTATCTGATGGATCACAGCCGCATTGCCTATCTGATGGGCCGTCAGGGCGAGCCGATTGCCATGCTGCCGGTCGACCAGGGGCCGGAAGCGGTGTCGGCGGAGCTGGCCAAATGGGTGAAGTGAAAGGCCAGGGGCAATCCCCCTCCCGCTTGCGGGAGGGGTTAGGGGTGGGCCATTCGCCTGCTGGCACTGTGTCTCCAACAAGCCCACCGCCGGCCCCTCCCGCAAGCGGGAGGGGAGCTTTTTGGGAGCAACCGCTAGACAAGCTGTCCCGCGCCGAATGGGAGGCGCTGTGCGATGGCTGCGGTCAGTGCTGCCTCCACAAGCTGGCCGACGAGGATACCGGCGAGGTGCATTTCACCAATGTCTCCTGCCGCCTGCTCGACACCAAGACCGCGCAGTGCAAGGATTACCGCAACCGGCTGGCCCATGTGCCTGATTGCCTGCGGCTGACCCCAGCCAAGCTGACGCAATATGGCTGGCTGCCCGCGACTTGCGCTTATCGCCTGCGCGCTGCGAACAAGCCGCTTTACGCATGGCACTACCTGATCAGCGGCGATCGCGACTCGGTCCACCGCGCCGGTATTTCGGTGCGCGGGCGGGTGATCTCGGAGGACCTTGCGGGGCCAATCGAGCAGCATGTGCTGACCGGCGAGGCCAACTGGACGCTTGGGCTTGGCGGCGATGAGCCGGGCAATGCTTGACTGGCTGAAACGCGATCCGCGCGTGCCGGCGCAGATCGAGCTTAAGGACCGCACGCTGCCGGTGGTCATTCGCCGCCTTGCCCATGCCCGCCGCCTGACCCTGCGCCTCTCGCCCGATGGCAGCGAGGCGCGGGTCACCATGCCGCGCTGGGGGCGCACTGCCGAGGCGCTGGCCTTCGCGCGCACCCGCGCCGACTGGCTGGAGCGCCAGCTCGCCGCCTTGCCGCAGACAGTCGCGCCGAAGGGTGGCGGCACCTTGGCCTTTCGCGGCAGGCTTCTGGCTATCGAACATAGCCCGGGCAGCTCTCGCCGGCTGCGACTGACAGATGAAGCCATCGTGATTGGTGGCCCTGCCGAAACGCTGGGTCCGCGGCTGCGCCGCTGGCTGGCCACGGAAGCCCGCCGCCTGCTGGCCGAGGACCTTGCCCACTATTGCGCGCTGGCGGGGCTTGCGGAGCCCAAGTTGGCGCTGTCCAATGCCCAGCGCCGCTGGGGCTCTTGTTCGGCCAAAGGGGCGGTGCGGATCAACTGGCGGCTGGTCATGGCGCCCGATGCAGTGCGCCGCTCGGTAGTGGCGCATGAAGTCGCCCATCTGGTCCACTTCGACCACAGCGCGCGGTTTCACGGGCTGCTGGGCGATCTCTACGAGCACGACATCGCCGAGGCCAATCGCTGGCTCAAGCGCGAGGGGCGTGGGCTCTATGCAGTGTTCGGCTAAGCAGGACTGGTAACCCGCCCTGCAAAGCTCTATCTGGCCCGGCATGGGCTTATTCAAACGCAGCGGCATATGGCAGGACGTTAGTCCCACAGGTGCCATCGGCGATTTCATCAAAGTGTTTCGCGAAGCGGGTCGCAACCGCTGGCGCATCTTCGGCCTAGCCCTGTTGCCGCCGCTCGGCATCCTGTGGGTCTTCGCCAATGAGGAAGTGCGCGGGCCGCCAAAGGGCCCGGTGGTGACCTATATCACCACTTTCGCCGCCGGTCGCAGCGATGCCGAAATCGAGGCCTCGAACATTGCCAATCAGCGCTATCAGGATCAGCTAAGAGCCGAACAGGCCAAGCGCGAGGAGGATGTGCGGCAGATCTACGTCAAGATCGGGCGCATGTCGGGGATGGATGTCGATTCCATCGAGGCCAAGGCCAAAGCCGACCGCGAGGCTGACGCGGCGAAGGCTGCCGCTGGCGCAGGCAAATAGCAGGATGAGCGAGGACGAGCGCTGGCTGGCGGCTGCGGCCAGCCTGGCAGCACGGGCGCGGCCATGCTCGCAGCCCAATCCGGCGGTCGGCGCGATTATCGTGAGCGAAGGCCGGGTGATTGGGCGCGGCTGGACCCAGGCTGGCGGCAGGCCGCATGCCGAGGCTGTCGCGCTTGATGCTGCGGGTGCCCAGGCGAAGGGCGCAACGCTCTACGTGACGCTGGAGCCTTGCGCCCACCACAGTGAGCGCGGCCCTTCCTGCGCGGCCCTGATCGCCAACTCGGATCTGGCGCGCGTGGTTATTGGCTGCGGCGATCCCGATCCGCGCACCGCTGGCAAGGGGCTGACGCTGATTGGCACTGCTGGTATTGTAGTTGAACTGGTGCCGTCAGGTGAATCTGAAGCCAGCCTCTCGGGCTATCTCACCCAGCGCCGCCTTGGCCGCCCCGAAGTCACTCTCAAGCTCGCCATGTCGCTCGATGGCTGCATCGCACTGGCGAGCGGCGAGAGCCAGTGGATCACCGGCGCAGCGGCGCGGGCGCATGGCCATGCGATGCGGGCAAAGGCCGATGCCATTCTGGTCGGCGGCGGCACGCTTCGTGCTGATGAGCCGAGGCTCGATGTGCGATTGCCGGGGCTTGAGGATCGCAGCCCCAAGCGCTGGGTGTTGACCCACGGGCTCGCGCCGGAAGGCTGGCAGGGGCTGGCTTCGCCCGAAATGGTAAGTGAGATGGCCGAGGTGCAATATCTCCTGGTCGAAGGCGGGGCAGGGGCGGCGGCCTCGTTCCTCAAGGCTGGCCTTGTCGACCGCCTGCTGGTCTATCGCGCACCGATCCTGATCGGCGGCGGCTTGCCCTGCATCGGCGAGATCGGGCTTGGTTCGCTGGGCGAGGCCCACGGCCAATGGCACATGACTGATCGCCGCCAGCTTGGCAGCGACACTTTGGAGGTTTACGAGCACAAGCCATGTTCACCGGAATAGTCACTGCTATCGGCACGATCCGCGAGGCCCGCCAGCTGGGCGATCTGCGCGCGGTCATCGCCTGTCCGTTCGATCCCGCCCATATTGCCATCGGCGCTTCGATTGCCTGCTCGGGCGTCTGCCTGACGGTCGTGGACCGGGGCGGAAGCGCGGGAGACGCTTGGTTTGCGGTCGATATATCGGGCGAAACCGTGGCATGCAGCGTGCCGGGGCGCTGGGCCGAGGGGCAAAGGCTCAACCTCGAACCGGCGCTGAAGCTGGGCGACGAGCTGGGCGGACATATCGTCACCGGCCATGTCGATGGGGTGGGCGAAGTGGTCGGGATCCGCCCGGAAGGCGATTCGCGGCGCATCTGCATTGCCGTGGCCCGCGAACTTGCGTCCTATCTCGCCGCCAAGGGCTCTATCACGGTCGATGGCGTCTCGCTGACGGTCAACGAAGTGACGGATCAGGCCGATGGCACCTGCCATTTCGCGCTCAACATCATCCCGCACACCGCCGAAGTGACTACGCTGGGCGGACTGGGGGAGGGCGATAAGGTCAATCTCGAGATCGACGTGCTGGCGCGCTATCTCCAGCGGATGCAGAGCCTGCGCGGCTGAGTCAGAATGCGAGCGGGCCGCGCGCGAAAGACTCGCGGGTGATTTCATAGCGGACATGTGGATTCGCACCACCCGCCCTCTGGCGCATTTCGCGATGGTCGGTGAGGACCCCGCCGTTTTTCTCCATCGCCCTGCGTGAGCGGAGATTGCTCTCGCCGACCATGAAGTGCGCGCGTTCAACAAAGCCCAGCGCATGAGCCAGCATCAGCCGCTTCATTTCGCGGTTATAACCGCCGCCCCAATGGCTGCGCGCGAGAAAGGTCCAGCCGATCTCGACCGAGCCACCCTGCGCCGCGTCGTGATTCTGAAACCGTGATGATCCGATGATCGCGCCGCTGCTCTTGTCGATCACGGCCAGGGCCCCGCATTTTTCCAGCGCATCGGCGAAATAGGCGCGGAACACAGGCTCCTGCCAGCGGTCATTGGCCGGGTGGATCTCCCAGATCAGCGGATCGCTGGCGACGCCATAGAGCGCGTCCCAATCGTCGCTTTGCAATGGGCGAAGCAATAGCAGCTCGCCCTCAAGGACGGGCTGGCGATTCATCTCAGCCCGTCACATCCGCCACGGCGGCAATGAACTGGTCGATGTTGCCCATGGTCAGCCCGGCAATGTTGATCCGGCCCGACCCGGCAAAATAGATGCCGTGCTTGGCGCGCATCGCCTGGACCTGTTCGGGCGTGAAGGGGATGATCGAGAACAGCCCGCGCTGCTTGCCGATCGGGGTCAAATCGACTCCGCCGACCTTGCCTGCTGCGGCCAGCCGCTCGCGGACCTGGCGCATGCGGTCGCGCATCATGTCCAGTTCGCCCAGCCACTGCGCGGTGAGCGCGGCGTCTTCCATCACGATCCGCGCTGCCGCAGCGCCGTGATCGGGCGGCTGCGACCAGTTGGCGCGGGCCAGCGCATGGCCGTTCGACATGGCGAGGGGAAGCTGCGCCGCCTCTGCCATCATCACATAGAGCGCGCCGGTGCGATCGCGGTAGAGCCCGAAATTCTTGTCGCAGCTGTAGGCGATGATCGCTTCAGGGACTGAGGCGAGCACTTTGCGCACGCCGTAAGCATCCTCTTCCATGCCAGCGCCAAGGCCCTGATAGGCAAGATCGAGCAGCGGCAGCAGCTTCTTGCCTGCGATCAGACTGGCAATTTCGTCCCACTCCTCATTGGAATAGTCGATGCCCGTCGGGTTGTGGCAGCAACCGTGGAGCAGGAAGCAATCGCCTTCATCGGCTTCGGTAATGGCAGTGCGCAGCGCGTCCATATTGGCTGAGCCATCGGCGTCGTCGTGGTCGAATGTCTGCATCGCCAGGCCCAGATCGGCGCAGATCTGCGCGTGGTTGGGCCAGCTCGGCACGCCCATCCAGACCTTGGCGACTTGCGCCTTGCGGACAATCGCCAGCGCCAGCCTCAGCGAGCCAGTGCCGCCCGGGGTCTGCATGCCTTCGATCCGGCCATCCATCGTGGGGTTCGCCTTGCCGAACACATAGGGCATCAGCGCTTCGACGAAGCCCATATCGCCTTCGGGGCCGAGGTAGGCCTTCGATGTCTGCGTCGCCACCAGCCGCTTTTCGGCTTCCTTGACCGCGCCGAACACCGGCGTATCACCCTGGCCGGTGCGATAGACGCCGACGCCGAGGTCGATCTTGTCGGCGCGCGGATCCTGGTTGTGGAGTTTGATCAGCGCGAGCAGCGCATCGGCGGGTTGTTGCTGGAGATTGGTAAGCATGGCGGGCGGGCCTGTAGCCGCAAGCGCGCCGGGGGGCAACGTCAATCTGGTTCAATCTGGGTCGCTCTAGCCCTTGGGGGTTTTCCCTTAGACGGACGACAACCGTGTTTTGGCCCTTGGCGTTTAGGTTCGGCGCCTATGGCAACAAGTGCAGCCCCAAGTGAAGATGCATCGGCCGGTCGCCGCCGCCACAGCCGGCTGCGCGTGCATCTGCCTGCGCGATTGATTACGCTCGACGGCACGCTGCCGGCGACTCTGCTCGACCTGTCATTCCGGGGCGGCAAGGTCGTGCTGGGGACGGATATCTTGCGGCGCGGGGCCAGTGCTGTGCTGTCATGGGGCCCATTCGAGGCCTTCTGCACGGTCGCCTGGACGCGCAGCTGCGGGCTGGACTTCGATACACCACTTCAGCCGCAAATCCTGATCGCCACTCGCGACCTGGCAGATGCCACGCCGAAAGTGGATGCCAGCCGCGTCGCAGCCAGGTCCTGGGTGACCGGCGGGACGCGGCTCTGAATAATCCAGCGCATACCCGGTTCCCATTTGCCCCTGCCATGCGCTAGACCTGAGTGGCGCAAACAGGGGAGACAGAATGATGAAACCAAAGCGCACATTTGCCGCAATGCTCGCCGCTCTGGCCTGCCTCGCTGCTGTTCCAGCCACCGCATCAGCGCCGCAGTGCACGTTCTATGGTCGCTGGCTGATCGCTGAAGCGCACCCGGCGCCGTGGTATAATCCCTCGGATCCAGGAACCGCGCCGTTCGATGATCATCTCGTCGGCAAGTCCATTGTCTATATGGTGGCCCGTATCGTGGGCCCGCGCTTGCTGGCCTGCAGGGGACCACATTACCGGATGCTGGAGGCCACGCCTGACTATCTGTTCCAGGGCGGGCTGACTGCGCCTGCCGCGCAAGCAGCGGCGCTGGGGTTTCGCGGGAACCGGATTGCGACGCTGGAAACCGGCTGCGCCGGGTCGATTGATTTCCATTTCATCAATGCATCAACCGCGCTCTTCGCGCTCGACAACATGATCTACACGCTGCGCAAACAGGTGCGTTAGAACGGCAGCCAGTTCTGCTTGTGCGAGAATTTCATGTAGCCCGCATTGATCCCCAGCCGCAGCCCTGCGCCCGAACGCACCGGGATCAGCACGATGTCGCGCCGCCGCAGATAGGACACGTGAAAGCCGCCGACCAGATAGGCCTGGCCTTCGCCCGAGCCGAAGCGCTTGTAGAGATCCTCGGTATCGAACAGATTGTAGACCAGCACAAAGGCGCTGGCGGCATTGGCGCCGACGTCGAAGCCCACCGAAGGCCCGGTCCAGTAAACCGGCTTCTCGCCTTCAACCTTGCGATGCAGCGTGCCCGAGCCATAGCGCAGGCCGAAAACCAGCGCCCCGCCGCCTTCGCGTCCGACGATATAGCCATTGGGCTCGCCCTGCTTGCGAAGCAGGTCCTCGATCATGCCCGCAAGGCCCGCAGCGCCCTTGCCGAATACCCCTTCGGCGGCGCCGATCAGATCGTCCTTGTGGTAGGTCGTGCTGCCAGCAGCGGCGGCGGGCGGGGCGGCAGGCGTGGCCGCTCCGCTCACGTCGAGATCATAGGGCAGGCGCTCTGGTGACCCGACATCAACGCCGGGAGCAGGCGCGGGGATCTGCGCAGACGCAGCCGGGGAAGCAGCGGGCGCGGAGGCAGGGGCTGGCACTGCGGTGGAGCTGGCCGGAAGATTCGCAAGGTCGCCATCAATCGGCGCCGCAGCCGCAGCCTGTGCCGGGCTTTGGGCCAGCCAGGCCAGCGCAGCGAGCGCCAGCAGAGCTGGGTGACTGCGAATCCGGATTTGCTGTTTCATCATCGTGTTCGGCCCGTTGTGATCTCACCAGGCCGACTTGGCAGCCGACAGGCGCGCGTTATCCTCAATTGAGAATCCAAGCGCGGCCGCGCCGCAATGCCGCGGCGACGAGGCGAGTCGGAAATGCGATCAGGCGAGTTATTCAGCCCCTGCAGCCCCCCAATCAGCCTGGCGTGAGCAACCCCTTGCCGCATTCATCCCCCCTCGCTATAGGGCCACCTCGCTGCTGCGATCCGGAGACGTGGGTGAGTGGCTGAAACCAACGGTTTGCTAAACCGTCGTACTGGTAAATCCGGTACCGAGGGTTCGAATCCCTCCGTCTCCGCCACCTAGTCTATATTATTGATATATAAGGAAAATATTCCTTAGGAAGTGGCGCGTTCCCGCCACTTTTTGGCCTGAAATTGGTAGTCAGAGACGCTCTCCAGGCAGGCATGTCCCGCAACAATTCTGGTCTTTTCTCTGGGCACGTAGCCCGAGGTACCACTCTAGATTCTGCTCATTGGCCAATCTGGCTTAACTTGGCTCGGCAACTCACGCCGCCAAAGCCGACCTTCACGACCCTTGAACCGCTCCCTAAAACCTGCCGTCGGTTCATCTGCTCCGTAGGGCACCTAAACGCCGAAAACGGCTCCATCGGCCAGACGGCCGGACAAGGCTGTATTTGCGTTGGACGGACGTTGTGGCGTGCACTGTCTGAACCGCACTAGGTCGCCGGAGGCTGTTCAGCTCGCCGCCGGCATGTCCTTTGAGATATACTCTGGTCGATTGAGGCTCGTCGACGCTTCTTTAGGAGCGGATTTGCCGCTGGCTCTACCGAAACGCGTGGATATTCCAGAGTCGGCGACTGGTTCAAAATGGATGGGTGGCCGTAGGGCATTTTCTATGCGATTTGTTAATGCGATGTCGGGCGGCTGGTTCCAGCCGTTGAATTGCCATCCACGAGGGGGGGAAATGTCGGACTTTTATAATGGCATTGAGAAGCGCGCTCGCGGCGCTTGGGCCATTCATCACGCTCAGAAGACCGCTGCGACTGTAAATGGCTCCGCCGAATTCTCGGCGCTAGATACAGCCGGCCTGGCCTAGCTGGCGGTCTTCCTCGAAATGCGCCAGCAATAGCGCGGGATCGAGCATCAAAGCGATCCCGCGCAAATTCCGGCGAATGGCTGTCACGCAGGCGAATAGCCCAGCACTGCCTTGATTTCGAGGAAGTCGTGGAAGCCGTATTCGCCCCATTCCCGGCCATTGCCGCTCATCTTGTAGCCGCCAAATGGCGCGGCCATGTCGAACGCGCCATTGATCGACACCTGCCCTGCTCGCAGCCGCGACGCCACGGCGCGCGCCAGTTCCAGATCGTCACCACGGACATAGGCGGCAAGGCCGTATTCGGTGTCATTGCCGATCGCGACAGCTTCGTCCACCGAGTCATAGCCAAGGATTGAAAGCACTGGCCCGAAGATTTCCTCGCGCGCGATGGTCATGTCGTTGGTAACATCGGCAAACACCGTCGGGCGCACGAAATAGCCCTTGTCCAGACCATCGGGCCGACCGGGGCCGCCCGTGACCAGCGTCGCCCCCTCATCGATGCCCGCCTCGATCAGTCGCTGGATCTTGTCGAACTGGGCTTTGGAAACGACCGGCCCCATGCCAGCATTGCCGAGCGGATCGCCAACCGAAATGGCCGACGCTGCCTCTCCGGCAACCGCGGCAACTTCCGCCATGCGGCTGCCCGGCACCAGAAGGCGGGTGGGCGCGCTGCAGGTCTGCCCGGAATTGCCCATCATCGCCTTGACGCTGGCCCCGACATTGGCGGCAAGGCTGGCATCGTTGAGCAGAATGTTCGGACTTTTTCCGCCCAGTTCCTGCGCCACCCGCTTGACTGTCGGCGCGGCGTTGCGCGCCACCTCGATGCCGGCGCGAGTCGATCCGGTGAAGGAAATCATGTCGACTTCAGGATGCGAGGACAGGGCCACGCCGACGCCGGGGCCATCGCCATTGATCAGGTTGAACACACCCGCCGGCACGCCCGCCGCATGCAGTATCTCGGCAAAAATCTGGGCCGAGAACGGCGCGACTTCCGAAGGCTTGAGCACCATGGTGCAGCCCGTTGCCAGCGCCGGAGCGACCTTGCACGCGACCTGGTTGAGCGGCCAGTTCCACGGCGTGATAAGACCGCAGACCCCGATCGGCTCTTTGACGATGCGGTTTTTCCCGCGGTCTTCGGCAAATTTGAAATCTTTCAGAATGGCAGCGGCGCCCATGATGTGCCCCAGTCCGGTTGGTGCCTGCGCACCCCGCGCGAGGGCGGCAGGTGCGCCCATTTCCTCGGTTATGGCATCGGCCAGATCGGGCAGGCGCTTCTGATATTCGGCAGCGATGGCACACAACAAGTCTATCCGATCGGCGACGCTGGACAGCGACCAGGTCGCAAACGCGCGCCGTGCAGCCTTCACTGCCTTGTCTACGTCCTCGGCGTTGCCCAGCGCAATGTGGCCTGCCACCGCTTCAGTCGCCGGGTTTATGACCTCAAGCCTGTCGCTTCCGGCCGGTTCAACCCAGGCGCCGTCGATGTAAAACTGAAGATGATTACGCATGCATTTTCTCCTGAAGGTAAATTCACTTGGGATAATCAAACCCGCCGGGTGCGGCTACCGATCCTCCGCTGCGCTGACCCTTGCGGTCTGCTGCGCCAAGTCGGCCAGACGGGCAACGTCGGCCATATCGGCAGTCTCGCAAGCCTCGACATATTCGCGGCGCAAACGGACGACCAGATCGGCCACACTTGGAATATCGTCGATCAGTTCGACGCCTTGCCCAGCCGACCAGAGGTTCTTCCAGGGCTGAACCCCTTCGGGCAAGTGGTCATGGTTCACGCCCTTGCCATTGGGGTGCGGCAGATTGGCGGGATCAAGGCCGACACGTTCCATGGATTTGACCAGCCAGTTGGCTGGGACGCCCGAAATCCCGCCAGTATAGGACAGGTCAGCCGAAGTGCTGTCGAGCAACATCTGGTGATAGGCGGGATCGACCCCCGCCTCCTGGGTGGCAATGAAGCGGGTGCCCATATAGGCCAGATCGGCACCGAGCACCTCTGCGGCACGGATGGCTGCACCTGTCGAGATGCCGCCCGCCATCAGCACGGTGCCATCGAAAATCCGGCGGATGCGCGGGATCAGCGCGAGATGATTGATGGTGCCCGAATGGCCGCCGCCGCCAGAACCGATGCAGGTGAGCCCATCCACCCCCGCATCGATTGCCTTGCGGGCGAATTTGAAGCTGGTGACATCGTGATAGACCTTGCCGCCCTGGGCATGGACCCGCTGGGTCACCAGTGCCGGGTTCCCGGTGGCACTGATAAAGATTTCGACCCCGTGACGGCGGCAAACCTCGATTTCGTGATCGAGTTCCTCCTCGGGCAGCCGGGTCAACAGATTGACCGCGACCGGACCGATCCGCGCCGCCGGATCGCTCGCCAGCCGCTCGGCTCGCGCCTCGCCTATCCCTGCAAGCCAACCTTCGAACACATCGAGGCTGCGGGCATTGGCCCGCGGGATGGCACCGATAATCCCAGCAAGACATGCCTCCCGAACCAGATTTGGATTGGAAACCAGGAACATCGGCGCGCAGACTGCTGGCAGAACCAATGAGCTGCGCAGTTTGCTGTCGAGGACCAAAAATGTTCTCCTTCAGGATCCGGTTTGCGTAACATTACCCCGTCCGTTCCGGATCCGGTCCAGGTACAAATTGCTGCAAAGGTTACGACAAATTTGCCGCCATGGAGACTGCTTTTCGCCCCACAATCGCTTCTCCGAAATGTCGAAATAGACAAGTGCGGGCAAAATGAAACAGGTCTTGTGCATTTTTTGTCAGGTTTGCGCCGATCGAAAGTTGTTCCTCGCCAGCTCCAGGCTGACACCGGTGCCCAGCTTATGCATTGCCTGTGTTGCATTATGGCCTTGGCGGTTTAGGGTGCAGTGATGAATTAATGGGAGAACTGTCGATGTACGACCTCGTCATCCGCAATGGCACGGTGATAGATGGCACCGGCAATGCAGCTCGGATCGCAGATATCGCCGTTCAAGACGGCAAGATCGCCGTGGTCGGCAAGGTGGACGATGCCGGACGCGAGGAAGTCGACGCGACCGGTCTGATCGTCACGCCCGGCTTCATTGATCTGCACACCCATTTCGACGGTCAGGCGCTGTGGTCCCCGCGGCTCAACCCCTCGTCTGCGCATGGCGTGACCACCGTGATCATCGGCAATTGCGGTGTCGGCTTCGCCCCATGCCGCCCGCAGGACCGCGACTTGCTGTGCGACACGATGGAGGGCGTCGAGGACATCCCGGGCGCGGTGATGCGCGAAGGGCTTGCCTGGGACTGGGAGAGCTTTCCCGAATATCTCGATGCGCTCGCCGCGGTTCCCCGCGACATCGATGTCGGCGCGCTGTTGCCGCATTCGCCGGTGCGCGTTTACGTCATGGGCGAGCGGGGTGCCGAGCGCGAGGCTGCGACAGATGACGATCTGGCCGCCATGTCCCGCATCGTGCGCGAAGGGATTGCCGCCGGCGCGCTGGGGTTCGGAACATCGACCACGCCGGTGGACAGGCGCAAGGACGGTGCCCTAGTGCCCAGCTTTGCAGCCGCGACGCGCGAGCTGGTGGCAGCGGCGGTTGCCATGAAGGATGCTGGCGGCGGCCTGTTCCAGATCGTCCCGGAACTGGGGATGTCCGGCAGCACGCCGGAAGAGGATTTCGCGGTGCTGCGCGAAGTGAGCGAGGCCAGCGGTATGCCGGTCACCTTTACCTTGATGGAAGGGCGGCGCTATCCCGGACACAGCAGCCGCTTGCTGGAATTGGCGCACGAGCACAACGCCAGGGGCGGCGCGCGCATCCACCCGCAGTTCCTGCCGCGCCCGCTTGGCATGATGGCGAGCTTCGACCTCACCAGCAATCCGTTCCTGCACTGCCCGACTTACCAGTCGCTGCTCGCGCTACCATTAGCCGAGCGCATGGCCGAGCTGCGCAAGCCGGAAGTGAAGGCGCGGATTATCGGCGAGCAGCCCGGCGAGGCGCTGCTGCCGCTGACTGCGCTCACGCGGCAGTTCGACATCATGTACGAACTGGGCAATCCGCCCTGCTATGAACCTGCACCAGGATCGAGCGTGGCGGCGCGGGCGCAGGCGGCGGGCAGGACTCCGGAAGACCTCGCCTACGACCTGCTGCTTGAGGACGATGGCCGGCAAATGATGCTGGTCGCACTCGGCAACTTCATCGACGAATCCATGGATGTCGTGATCCCATACTTCGAGGACAGCGACACGGTCATTGGCCTGGGCGATGGCGGCGCGCATTATGGCCTGATCTGCGATGCGAGCTATCCCACCTACGTGCTGTCGCATTGGGCGCGTGATCGCGAAGGCTATCGCGTGACGCTGGAAAAGGCGGTCCAGGCGATGACCCAGACTCCTGCGCGCGTGATCGGGCTCAAGGATCGCGGGACGATAACACCGGGGCTCAAGGCGGACATCAACATAATCGACCATGCGAGCCTGACCCTTGGCCGTCCCTTCCCGATCGATGACCTGCCTGCCGGAGGACGCAGGCTCGATCAGCGCGCCAAGGGCTACCGGGCGACTTACGTAAGCGGGGTTGCCATCCAGCGTGACGACACGCCGACCGGCGCATTGCCTGGCAGGTTGGTGCGCAGTGGGCAAGCAACGCAGACCGATGCAACGAGGGCGGCATGATCGCAACGGTTCGCCCTCAATGAGCGCACACCATGTCTTTACCCACTGCCTGATTTGCGAGCAGCTCTGCGGGCTTGATGTCGAGGTCGAAAACAACAGGGTCGCTTCGATCCGGCCAGACAAGGCAAATCCATACACCTGGCGGGATTTCTGCATAAAGGGACAGCGCGCGGGCGAAGTGGCCGGCAGCCCCTGGCGCATAACTTCGCCCATGCGGCGGACGGATAGCGGTTTCGTTCGCGCTGGCTGGGGCGACTTGATCGAGGATGTCGGCGGGCGTCTCGAACGCATCCTCGATCGCCATGGCCCCGACGCAGTTGCCGGGTATGCCGGAAACCCCTTCGGGTTCAGCTATGGGTCCGTGGTCTGGCACAACCTGTTCCTGATGCAGATCGGCACGCAACAGATTTACAGCGTCCAGTCGATCGACAGCAACGCGAAACATGTCGCTACCGGGGCAATGTTCGGGGTCGAGATGCTGGCACTGGTGCCCGACCTTGATCTGGCCGATTTCGTGGTGCTGGTCGGCACCAATCCGGCCGTCAGCAAGTTCAACTGGGGCGGCAAAGTGCCGAATGGCTGGCGGCGCCTGAAAGACCGGGTGCGCAATGGCGCGCAGTTGGTCGTGGTCGATCCGCGCTGCACGGAAACCGCAGAACACGCCACGCTCCATGTCGCGCCGATCCCGGACAGCCACTGGGCTCTGCTGCTGGGGATGGTCAAGGTCATCCTAGAAGACGGACTCGTCCGACTGCCTGCGGAAGCGGCCATCGACGGTCTGACGGAGCTGGCAGACTTCACCGGCAGACTCGAACTCTCGAAACTCGCCGGGATTTGCGGAGTGTCTGCCGATGTCATCGCGGAAGTGGCCAGGGGCTTTGCCGGTTCGAAAACTGGATTCGTCATGGCCGGAACAGGCCCTGCACTCGGCACGAACGGAACGCTCGCCCAGTGGCTGGCGCTGGTTCTCAACGTCATCACTGACCGGATCGAACGACCCGGCGGACGCTTCATGCCCAACTGGCCGGTGCCCTGGCAAAACCGTTTGGCCCAGATGCGCAAGCCGCCGCAGCGCACGAGCCGGGTTCGCGGCATCCCGGTAGTCGCCGGGAACCGGGCGCTGGCCGAATTGCCCGATGAAATCCTTACGGAAGGCGAAGGGCAGGTTCGCGCCCTGATCATGGGCGGCGGCAACCCTGTTTCGACTGGTCCCGATGGCGAGCGAATGGACCGGGCGTTGGCCGAGTTGGACCTGTTTGTCAGTCTCGACCTGTTTCAGCGCGAGAGCCACCGGCACGCGCATTGGCTGGTTCCCGCCCAGCACTTTCTCGAACGCGAGGAAGTGCACATCGGGCTGCATGCCTACAACGAGCTACCATTCATCCAGACCACGCGGCGCGCGCTGGAACCGCCACCTGAGGTAAAGCCGGAGTGGATGTTCTACCGCGACCTCGCTGTGCGCCTCGGCAAGCCGATGTTCGGCGGGCAGGACATGGATCCGACAAAGCTGGCCGCAGCCTCCCTGGCCGGTGGTGGGCTGGTCACTCTCGATGCGATTCGCGCCGAAGACCATGGACTGGTTTATGGCGAACGCAGCATGGGGCACCTGTGGGACATGCTGTCGGTGGAAGAGCGCCCGATCCGGCTGTGGCTGGACGAATTTGCTGTGGAGCTGCGACGCCAATTGGCGCAGGCACCAAGCCGCAATCCGGACGAATTTCGAATGGTCTCGCGCCGACGCAACGGGATGATGAATGCTTCACTGACGGAAACATCCGGCTCGGCGGTTCCCGACGAGACTGCGGATTGCGTCGAGGTGGCGATAGCGGACGCCGCGCGGCTGGGTCTGGCCGAGTGCGATCGCGTTGTCATCAAATCAGCCAGCGCAAGCCTTGAGGCCAATGTGGTCCTGTCAGAACATGTCCGGCCGGGCACGCTGGTCATCGCGCATGGGTGGGGTTCGCCGCTTTACAATCCGGCCAATGGCGCGGAAGTTTTCCGCAAGGGCATTCCGCGCAACCGGCTCGTGAGTGGGGCCGAGGTCGATGCCTTGAGCGGTGTCCCGGCCTTGAACGGAAGCGTGGTTCAGTTGGTTCGCGTACCCTAGCGCGATGTCGGGGGAAAGCGGGATGCAGAGTGATAAGATCATTGTTCCCGACGTAAGGCTCGATATGGTGCCTGCGCATATCGATCCGGCGCTGGTGACGGAATTCGATCACATGAACCCGCCCGGCATGGAATGCGGCGACGTCTACAAGGCGCTCTCTCGGTTGCATGACGGGCCGGACATAGTCTGGACGCCGCACCATGGCGGCCACTGGATCGCCACCCGCGCCGAGGACATCAAGTGGATCCAGGAGACCTGGAACCTTTTTTCTGCCCAGGAAAAGGGGGTGCCCCGCGGGCGCATGCCGCACATGCCGCCGATCACCTGCGACCCGCCCGAGCACACCCGCTATCGGGCGGTGTTCAATCCGCATTTCACGGCCAAACGCATCAAGGAACAGTTCGAGCCGGCTGCCCGCGCGGTGATGGTCGATCTGATCGAGCAAATGCTGCCCGCGGGCGGTTGCGAAGCCGTGGGCACCTTTGCCACCCCTGCCCCGATCAAGGTGTTCTTCGATTTCGTCGACCTTCCCTTCGAGCGCCGCGAAGAGTTCCTCGGCTGGGGCCATGACTTCGGCAGATCTCCGGACCCGCAGGTGCGCATGGCAGCGCATCAATCGATTGTCGGCTATCTCAGCGAATTGCTAGAGCAGCGTTACAGCGAGCCGGGACCGGACGTTTTCACATCGATCTCGAAATGGCGGGACAATCCGCGTTTCGTCTCGCTGGCCGAACTGACCGGCATGGCCCAGCTGCTGTTCCTCGGCGGGCAGGATACCGTGGCTTCGTCCATGGCCCTGGCGCTGTGGCGTCTGGCCGAGCGGCCGGAACTGCAGCAGCAGCTGAAGGACGACCCCGAAATCATTCCCGCCGCTGTCGAGGAACTGCTGCGCCACCATGCCCTGTCCAGCACCGCGCGGCTGATAATGCGCGACATGGAACACAAGGGCGCATCGATGAAGGCCGGTGAGTTGATCATGGTGGTCGGCCCGCTCTCCGGCATCGATGCGCGCTGGTATGACGATCCCTTCACGGTCGATTTCGACCGCGGTCCGGTTCACTACAACAGCCTCGGCAACGGCCCCCACAAGTGCGTCGGCCAACATCTCGCCCGCATGGAACTGCGCACGATGCTGGAGGAATGGTCACGGCGCATGCCGATCGTGCGGCTCGATCCTGCCAAACCAGCCCCGCTCTCCTATCCCGGCGGGGTCATCGGCGTGCATCACCTGCACCTCGCCTGGGACACTTGATGCGCGGCGGCAGTCAGTCCCGCCAGCCGAGCCACTCGAATGGCTGATGGGTGCCGCTGGTGCCCACGACGCGGCCTTCCATCCGGCCATTCTCGTAGCGAACGATCTCGATTTCGCCGGAGGACTGCGGCTTGGACTGGCCGGAGCGATCGTGCCCCTTGTTCCAGGCGCTGAACGCACGTGAAGGCTCGCTGCCGACGCGATATAGCGTCCGATCCTTGCTGGCTTCGACCAGCAATGCGTCCAGCCGGTCACGCGCCTTGTCGCTCCAATAGGAGAGGCAGACGGAGTGGAAGAGACACAAGGGATCCGTGGTTTGCGCAAGGATACCCGGTAGGGATTCGAGCGCATCGCCCCTGACCATGTGTAAACAGCGGTAATAAAAGGGGCCATTCTGTTCCCTGATCGTTCTCTTGGTAGGGCGGATTAAAAAGGGGCCAGTCCTGATAAGCCTTCGCTTTTGTGCGGAGGCGGAGGATGAAGAGAGTGGAACTTTATCAGAAGGTCCGTCAC
>CANJCQ010000053.1 GCA_947473355.1 Sphingomonadaceae bacterium
CTTGATCCGGCGCATCTGCACCTCGCTCAGCATAAACAGATCGTCCACAAGCAGCACCTCCTGGTGCCACCATTGAATCAACCCTCAGCCCATCATGCAAGCAATTTAACAGGTCCTGACCCTAGTGGTCCGATTCTGACATTTGCATCCGCTTTGGGATAGGTCTGGAGCAAATGTCAGAATCTTCAAGGACCACTAGCAATATATTGTATCTAGTGGATTTTAAAGATTTTGACATTCGCGGAAGCCCTGTGTTGCTACCGGGCTGCGAATGTCAAAATCAATCCACTAGAGGCGCGCGCCGCTTCCGCGCAATCGCGCCGTTATTCCGGTCCATTCGCGCATTTGGTGACAAATTGTCGTAGATCGCGGCTCTGGCACTTGTGCGGATTGCCACTGGTCCTCGCGAAGTCTATGGCGGCCCGAGGACATTGCTGTCCGTCTTGTGCCGAAGCGGAGCATTGTCTGCTGCGACGCCAGGCGTTGGCCTGCCCATCCATAGTTGCACGCGCGAGGTCCGCGATGAGGCGGAATCAGTCATGAATTACGATGCCCGGATCGACACTTCCGATGCACAGTTCGATTCGTCAGAGCTCAATCCGCTGGATGGCGCTGACGATGAAGACCGCCTCTCGCGTCGCCGCGTCTGGATTATCGGCGCCATTTGCCTCGCCGCGTTGATCGGCCTGTGGTTCCTGACTCATCGCAGCAGCTCGACAGATGCTGGCACAAGCGCCGCCTCGCAGGCCCCCCTCGTTTCGGTAATCTCTCCGGGCCGGGTAACCGTGATCGGCAAGATCAACGCCAATGGCACGCTGGCTGCCCGCCGCGAACTCCCCGTGGGAGTCGCTGGTGAAGGCGGGCAAGTGGTCCAGGTGCTGGTGGAGCCCGGCGATTGGGTCGGTGCCGGTCAGGTGCTCGCCGTGGTCGACCGCTCGGTGCAGGTGCAGCAACAGGCCAGCAGTTCCGCGCAGATCCAGGTGGCCCAGGCTGACTTCAGGCTGGCGCAGACAAATCTCGACCGGGCGCTCAAGCTGGTGGAGCGGGGTTTCATTTCCAAAGCCGATATCGACCGGCTGACAGCCCTGCGCGATTCCGCCAGCGCCCGCGTCCGTGTCGCGAGTGCCCAGCTCGGCGAATTGCAGGCGCGCACGCGCCGACTCAATATCGTCGCCCCTGCTGCCGGTCTGGTGCTGGAGCGCAAGGTCGAGCCTGGCCAGGTGGTTGGCGGTGGCAGCGGCATACTGTTTCGCATCGCCAAGGGCGGCGAGATGGAATTGAGGGCGCAAATTGGCGAAGTCGATCTGGCCAAGCTGGCCAAGGGAACCATGGCGCAAGTTACGCCGGTCGGTTCGAGCAAGACCTTTTCAGGCGAGGTCTGGCAATTGGCCCCGGTGATCGATCCGCAGAGCCGCCAGGGTACTGCCCGCATAGCCATGGCTTATGCTCCCGAGCTCAAGCCCGGCGGTTTCGCCAGTGCCGTGATCGATTCGGGCGCGGTCGTTGCGCCGCAGCTTCCGGATTCTGCGATCCTTTCGGACAGCAAGGGTTCGTACGTCTTCATTATTGACCAGAACAACAAGGTCCAGCGGCGCGACGTGAAGACCGGTTTGATTTCGGAATCGGGGATCGCCATCGTCGAAGGACTTACCGGCAGCGAGCGCGTTGTCGTGCGTTCCGGCGGATTTCTGTCGCCCGGTGAAACTGTCAACCCCAAAGCGGTTCGGCAGTGAGCGCGGCTGAGCAGGCTTGAGCGATGAATTTCCGCAACATCTCGGCCTGGTCGATACGCAATCCGGTTGTTCCCATCATCCTTTTCGTCGGGCTGATGCTGATGGGCATCGTATCCTTCACGCAGATGAAGGTGCAGGACATGCCGGATATCGAATTTCCGGCGGTCGTGGTGGTGATCAACCAACCTGGCGCTGCGCCGAGCGAGATCGAGACCCAGATCACCCAGCGGATTGAGGCCGCCGCCCGCACGATCAGCGGCGTTGATTCGATCAGTTCGTCTGCCACCGAGGGCAGCAGCCAGACATTCGTGATGTTCCAGATCGGCACCGATATCAACGCCGCGGTCAACGAGGTGAAGAATGCGGTCGATCAGGCCCGGGGCGAATTGCCGGAAGGCATTCTGGAACCCCAGGTAAACAAGATTCAGGGCAGATCGAGCGAGATTGCCGCATGGGCGGTCACAGCTGACGATATGACAGTTGAAAAGCTGTCCTGGTTTGTCGACGATATTGTCTCCAAACGGCTGCTGTCAGTTCCCGGCATGGCGTCAGTATCGCGCGGCGGCGGAGTGACGCGCGAAATCCGCGTGACGCTGGACCCCGCGCGGATGCAGTCGCTCGGTCTCTCGGCGTCGCAAGTGAACACGGCGCTGCGCCAGCTCAATGTCAATGCCGCTGGCGGTAAAGCCGAAATTGCGGGCTCACGTCAGTCCGTGCGCGTGCTGGGCAATGCCACGTCCGCCTTCGAACTGTCGCAGAAGGACATCCCGATTGGCGGCGGGCGTTCAGTCAAGCTCGCCGATTTTGCCGATGTGAAAGACAGTTTTGCCGAAGTCACTACTTCGGCAAAACTTGGGGGCAAGCCTGTTGTCATTATAGATATATCCCGGGCGCGCGGGGCTTCGGATGTTTCTGCCTATGATGGCGCGGTGGTCGAACTCAACAAACTGACCAAGGAAAATCCGGGGGTCCGTTTTACCCGCCTCTATTCCTCGGTGGATTATACCAAGGCGCAATATGAAAGTTCCATCGCCGCGATGGTCGAAGGCGCAATTCTGGCGGTGATCGTCGTGTTCTTCTTCCTGCGCGACTGGCGCGCCACGGTGATCTCTGCGATCGCCATCCCGCTGTCCGCCATCCCGACCTTCTGGTTCCTGTTCGCCTGGTTTGGCTTCACCCTGAACAGCCTGTCGCTGCTGGCGCTGGGCCTGGTCGCGGGCGTTCTGGTGGACGATGCCATCGTCGAAATCGAGAATATCGTGCGCCATATGCGCATGGGCAAGACCGCCTATCAGGCCTCGATCGATGCCGCCGATGAAATCGGGCTGGCGGTGGTTGCCACCACTTTTTCGATTGTTGCGGTGTTCCTGCCGGTCGGTTTGATGGGCGGTATTCCCGGTCAGTTCTTCAAGAGCTTCGGCATGACCGTAGTGACCTCGGTACTGTTGAGCCTGGCAGTGGCGCGAACGATTACGCCGATGGTGGCGGCCTATTTTCTCAAGGCCCACGGGCATGCCGAACATGCAAGCGGGGCATGGATGGACCGCTATATGGCGATCCTGGGCTGGACGCTCGATGTGTCGGGGGTAACCGCCTACAAGAATGCCCGGGCGGCCGACGGGCGCAAGCTTGGTCTGCTCACCCGCGTCAAAGCGAGACTGCGTGACCACCGCCTGTGGATGGTGGGTGTCGGGGTTGTTGCCTTGATATTCACTGGCGCGTTGCTGGCGATCATCCCCAAACAGTTCTTCCCGACTGTGAACAACGATTTCAGCATGATCAATTTTGAACTGGTTCCCGGGACCACGCTCGCCCAGACAGTGGCAGTGGCCGACCGTATTACCGCACTGGCGACGCAGGATCCTGACGTTCAGACTGCATTTTCCAACGTCAAGGAGGGCAGCGGCCGGATTTTCATCAACCTCAAGCTCGACCGGGGGAAAACCAGTCAGGAATTCGAACGCGGCCTCACGCCGAAATTCCAGCAGGTCCCGGATGCCCGCATTTCGTTCCTTGATTTCAGCTCTGGCGGTGGCGGCGGTGGCGGATCGGGACGGCCGATCTCGATCATGCTCTCGGGTTCCGATCCCCAGCTACTCGAAGCGACCGCGGCAACGCTGGTTGAACAGATGAAGGGCATCAAGGGCCTGGTCACGCCGCGCGTTGCTGCCGACATGCGGCGGCCCGAGATTATCGTCAGGCCCAAGCTCGACCTTGCCGCCAGCATGGGGGTTACCACGGCGGCGCTAAGCCAGACCATCCGGATTGCCACTATCGGCGATATCAATCAGAACGCTGCCAAATTCTCGTTTGGAGACCGTCAGGTGCCGATCCGGGTGCGCCTGTCCGAAGATTCGCGGCGCGACCTGTCGACGATCCAGAACCTGCCGGTGCAGACCGCGAATGGCGGCTCTGTGCCGCTTTCGAGCGTGGCCGACATCTCGTTTGGCACCGGTCCGGTCAGTGTGCAGCGCTATAACCAGAGCCGGCGCGTGTTTGTTGGAGCGGACCTTGGACCCGGCGTGGTCAAAGGTACGATGATGGATGAAATCAACAAGCTGCCGGTGATGAAAGATCTGCCTGCGGGCGTGTCCAATGCCCCCTTCGGGCAGGATCGCTGGCAGGCAGAGATGTTTGTCAGTTTCGGCCAGGCGCTGATGGCGGGTGTCCTGCTGGTGTTCTCGGTGCTGGTGCTGCTCTATCATCGTTTCGTCTCGCCACTGGTCAACATGGGCTCGCTGTTTCTCGCACCACTGGGTGGGTTGTTGCTGTTGATGGTGGTCGGTCAGACAGTTTCGATGCCGGTCATCATCGGTATCCTGATGCTGTTCGGCATTGTCGCCAAGAATTCGATCCTGCTGATCGATTTCGCCATTGAAGAAATGTCTCATGGCGCGAACAAGTTTGAAGCGATCATGGAGGCCGGGCACAAGCGCGCCCAGCCTATCGTCATGACGACTGTGGCAATGACGGCGGGCATGATCCCGACTGCCGTCTCGCTGGGTGGCGACGGGGCGTGGCGCGCGCCGATGGGCACGGTGGTGATCGGCGGTCTGATCATGTCGACCATGCTTACCCTGTTGATCGTACCGGCTGCATTCAGCCTCGCCGATGGCTTCGAGAAGCGGATCGGGCCCAAGCTGCGTCGCTCGATACTGACCTACAAACCCGAAGATGGCGCGGCCGCGAACTATCCGGCGGGGTCTGGTCCGGAGGTCATGCCCGCCGAGTGATCGAGACGCCCCGCCCCGATCCCGCAGATCGCGCGCGGCGAATGCGGCTGTTTGCAACCGGGCTGCTGGTGGTCATGGCGATCACTTTTGTGCTCCTGCGCCGTTTCGCCGGGCCCGAGCCAGTCTGGGGTTATGTTCTGGCCTTTACCGAGGCGGCCATGGTCGGCGGCCTGGCTGACTGGTTCGCGGTCACTGCGCTGTTCCGCCACCCGCTCGGTCTGCCGATCCCGCACACCGCGATCATCCCGGAAAACAAGGATCGCATCGCCGAAACGATGGCCGCGTTCCTGCGTGACAATTTCCTTACCCCGGTGGTCATTGCCCGCCGTATGCGCGGCTTCAATATCGCGGCGGCAGCGGGCGGTTATCTCGCTGATCCTGCGAGCGGCGGACAATCGCGGCTGCGCGCTGGCGCTGCAAATCTGTTTGGCGACCTGCTCGAATCGCTCGATCCTGAAAAGCTCGGCGGTCTCGTCAAGGGAGGCCTGCGCAGCCAGCTGGAGCGGCTCGACGTCGCGCCGCTGCTCGGCCAGCTGCTCACTGCGGCCATAGCTGATCAGCGCCATCTTCCGGTGATCGAGAGCTTCATCCGGCGTGCCGGGCTGACCATCGAGGACAACGAAGACCTGATCCGCGAGATCATTCACGATCACGCCGGCGGCATCATGCGCTGGACCGGGCTCGACGAGCGGCTGGCCAATGCAGTGCTCGATGGCATCTACAAATTGCTCGCCGAAACGCTGGTCATGCCCGATCACCCCTTGCGCGGCCGGATCATCGAAGGGCTTGATCAGCTGGCGGACGATCTGCTCCACAGTGCCGAAATGCAGGCCCGGGTACAGCGCCTCAAGGAAGAAGTGCTGGCCAACCCCGCCATGGGCCGCTGGATTGACGGTCTGTGGGAGCGGCTGCGGGTCCAGATGCTGTCAGCGGTCCGCAATCCCGCCCGGCTTATGTCCGGCCAGCTCGGCGCCAGCATCGGCGAATTCGGCGCAGCCCTGAAGAACGATGTGCAGCTGCAACTGCTGGTCAACCGATTCGCCCGTCGCACCATGGTGGGCGTCGCTACCCGCTATGGCGATGAAATCGTGCGGCTGGTCTCGGAAACTGTGCGGCGCTGGGATGCGCGCACTGTGACGGACAGGATCGAGTCGGCAGTCGGCCGCGATCTGCAATTCATCCGCATCAACGGGACCCTGGTGGGCGGCACAGTCGGCGTCGTGCTGCATGCCGTGACCAGCTTTTTCTAGGCCCACAATAGAGATTGCGGCCCCCGGCTGCTCTGATACTATCCCTGCCCAAGGACTCCGCGAAACGGAGCCGCTTTGGGAGAATTACCATGGCCGAAGCCGATGCCAATCGTGCGATCGAAGCCCAGCCGCGCGTGGCGGACTGGGTTGTCGACGCCGACGTTCACGTTACCCCGCCGCCCGAATTCTGGGCCGAATATCTATCGCCGCAGTTCCGCGGCCTGGCGCCGACTATCGAGCATGATGACGATTGCGACTGGATCGTTTTCGAGGGCACTCGCCGCAAACACAACCTGATGCAGAGCCAGGCCGGCCGCAAGTTCGACCAGTTCAAGAATGACGGCAAGGTATCGGACATGCGGCTTGGCGGCTGGGTGCTCGATAAACGCCTTGAGGATATGGACCACGACGGCATCGACAGCGGCGTGGTGTTCGGCGGCGGTCCGCTGCAGACCGGCAACATGGCGCTCTATCTCGACAGTTTCGAAGCCTATAACCGCTGGCAGTCGGATTTCTGCAATGCCTCTGGCAAACGGCTTCATGCTGCTGCCTTCCTGCCGACAGTCGATGTCGGCGATGCTGTGGCGCGGATGAAAGCGGCCCGCGCGCGCGGCGATGTCGCGGTGAACATGCCTGCCTTCCCGCAGTCGGCCGAGCATTTCAACAAGAGCGAATCGCTGATGCAGGCGCTGATGGGCGATCCCATGGGCGCGCGGCAATATCGCGACGCCGAATTCGATCCGCTGTGGAAGACTGCTTGCGACACCAATCTGGCGATCACCTTCCATCTTGGCGCGCGGGTCGTGCGCTATACCGATAAGACGCTGTTCCTGCCCGATCTGGCGGTCAGCAAAACGCCGATGCTCGAAATCATCGCGCCGATGATCTACTCGGGGCTCTTCGATCGTTTCCCGGATCTGCGCGTCGGACTGATCGAATCGGGTGCGGGCTGGATGCCCTGGGCGGCGGAATATATGGACCGCATCTGGCACATGCAGCGCCACTGGACCGGCTGCGACATCAAGCACACCCCCAGCCACTATTTCGACCAGAACATCTATTGCTCTTTCATTTCCGACAAGGTCGGCATTGCCTTGCGCGATTTTCCGGGCGGCAAAAACATCATGTGGTCATCGGACTATCCGCATTCGGAGACGACTTTCCCGCATTCGCACGCAGTGATCGAGGACCACTTCAAGGGCGTCCCTGATGCCGACAAGGTGTGGATCCTGTCGGGCTGCGCCGAGAAGTTTTACGGCCTTTGATGATTGCAACCGAACCAGAGGAGACTCCCCATGGCAACCGACGCAAAAACCATTTCGCTCGACAAGGCGCGTGAAGACGACGCCAAGTTCTACTGGTTGGCTGATGGCTATGCGCCGGGCGGCTTCGTCAAGGAGATCGACCAATCGGCCTATGTTCAGGGCACCCATCCCTTGTTCAATGGCATCAAGATCATCGATTGCGACACCCATTTCACCGAGCCGCCAGACCTGTTCAAGAACGTCCCCGAGAAGTTCAGGGACCGCGCCCCGCGCGTCGAGCGTGTCGACGGCCTCGACCGGTGGATGATCGGCGACAAGGATTTTGGCTCGCTGGGCGGCAATGTCATCGCCAAGGACAAGAACAAGCTGCTCGGCCGCCTGTCGCACCGCACCTATGACGAGATTCATCCCGGCTCATATCAGGTCAAACCCCGCCTCGAACAAATGGACGAGACCGGCATCTGGGCGCAGATCTGCTTCCAGAACGGGGGGCTGACCCAGGCCGGATCGCTGCTTGCACTGGGTGACATTGATCTGGCGATGTTTGTAATCCAGCGGTTCAACGACGCCTGCGCCGAACGCCAGCAGGAATCCGGCGGCCGCATCAATTGCATGGCAACCCTGCCCTATTGGGACAAGGACCTGATGGTCGCCGAGGTCAGGCGTGTGCTCGATATGGGCGTCAAAGGCTTCACTCTGCCTGATCGGCCCGAACGGCTGATGCAGGGCTACCTTGGCCCCGATCACAAGTGCTCGCCGTTCTGGGAGGAAGTGTTCGACATCTGCAACAGCACCGGCACGCCGATCAATTTCCACATCAACAGCTCGCTCGATGCGGGGTCGGCAATCTGGGACAATGTCGAATTCAGCCAGCGGCTGCCGATCAATGCGATGATCCACACCATGGGCACTTCGGCGCAGATGGCCAACTTTATGGTCTCTGGCATCCTCGACAAGTATGAAGACCTCAAGATCGGCATGATCGAAAGCGGCATCGGCTGGGTGCCCTTTGTGCTCGAAATGATGGAGCACCAGTGCGACGAGTTCCGCACCATGGAGACCAACGGTCTGAAGCGGCGTCCCAAGGAATACTTCGCAAAGAACTTCTGGGTCTCGTTCTGGTTCGAAACCTATGCCCCGCAGCACATGCTGGAGGAAATCGGCTTTGACCGCGTCCTGTTCGAAACCGATTTCCCGCACCCCACCTCGCTTTATCCCGGGGTGCAGGAAAAGCTGGCCGAGCAGCTTGGGCACTATGATTACGAGACCCGAAAGCTGATCCTCGAGACCAATGCGGCGAAGCTGTTCAATCTGGATTTGTGAGCGGTTTGCAGGGCGGAGTCAGCTCCGCCCTGCAGGGCTCTCGACGAACTATAAATCTCACCAGCTTCGTCACCCTGAACTTGTTTGGGGGTCTATTGCGCCGAAAAACCCGAGCTCACCGGAAAGGCGCAAGCCCCTCGGTTTGCTTGAAAGTCTGCGCTCTGATTGTGCGGGAAAATGGAGCCTGAAACAAGTTCAGGGTGACGGGGAGCAATGGGGGTGAGGCAATTGCCACACCGGCCCTCCGACGCCCCAATTGGTGCGGACGGCGGGACTCGAACCCGCACGAGCAAAGCTCAGGGGATTTTAAGTCCCCGGCGTCTACCATTCCGCCACGTCCGCACGGAAGCATCCGGCATGTGGCAGAGGCAGGGGGACTCGGCAAGGCATGGCCAGACCGGGAAAAATTCTAGGTATTCAGCCGCGCGCGCATTTCCTTGCCCGGCTTGAAAAACGGCACCCGCTTGCCGGGTACATCGACCGCTTCGCCGGTGCGCGGATTACGGCCCTTGCGGGCTTCGCGCTCACGAATTGAAAATGCGCCGAATCCGCGCAGTTCGACGCGGCCGCCCTTGGCGAGTCGGCCTGCGATCTCGTCGAAAAAGGTGTCCACTGCGCGCTCGACATCTTCTGCGCGCAAATCGGCGTTTTCTTTTGCCAATAGTTGCAAAAGCTCTGATCTGATCATGCCAGATACTCCCCTTCGCCTGCCAGACCTCGGGCACAATCGCCCCACAACGTCCCCGGTCTGCTGCTAAAGACGGAAACTGCCAGAGTTGCGATGGTTTCGCAACGGCTTAATCGCGTGCGGCGATTGAAGGATGTTTCCTTTCGGGACCGGGCCTGTGCCGGCCTGGATGCCGCGATTCGCCATTGCCCGGGCAGGTTTGTCGGCTAATCTCTGGCGGATAGAAAACAAGTCGCAAGGATCGCGCCGATGAAAGACATGGCTAGCTGGAACGAGGGCGACATTATCGCCGTTATCGCGGCGGTATGTTTGGCCGTTTTTCTTGGCGTTGGCGGCCTGATCGCCACCCGCAAGAGCGATGAAGTCGTCGGCCATCCGCGCGGTCTGTTCGTGCTGTTCTATGCGGAAATGTGGGAACGCTTTTCCTATTATGGCATGCGCGCGCTGCTGATCCTCTATCTCACCAAGTTCTGGCTGTTCGCTGATGGCAAGGCCAACCTGATCTATGGCGCCTATACCAGCCTGGTCTATATTACCCCGGTGTTGGGTGGCTATCTGGCCGACCGTTGGCTGGGCCAGCGCAAGGCAGTGCTGTTCGGCGGGGTGCTGCTGGCGCTTGGCCACACCTTCATGGCAGTCGAAGGCGTGCACGGCGCGGCTGATCCGCTGGTCAAGCAGGCTGATCCAGCGATCAACGTGTTCTGGCTGGCCCTGGCGCTGATCATTGTCGGCTCGGGCTTCCTCAAGGCCAATATCTCGGTGATCGTCGGCAAGCTCTATCCGATGACCGATGTGCGGCGTGATCCGGCCTATACGATTTTCTACATGGGGGTGAATGCCGGGGCTTTCTTCGGCACGGTGCTGGTCGGATATCTGGGGGAGACCATCGGCTGGTCGAAGGGTTTTGGCCTGGCGGGCATCGGCATGGTGCTGGGGCTGATCATCTTCGTCTTCGGCAAACCGGCGCTGATGGGCCACGGCGAGCCGCCGAAACAGCTTGAACGCGAGCGCGAATGGACGCTCTATGGTGTCGGCGTGGCGGCAGTGGCAGTGATCTGGATGCTGATCCAGGTTCAGTCGGTGATCCAGAACCTGCTGATTGTCAGCGGCGTGGCGATGCTGGCTTTCGTGCTCTTCGAGGCAGTGTTCAAATTCCCTTATGGTACCGTGAAGGCAGCGCCGCAGGGCGGGGTCAACACAATGATCGTGTCGATTGCAGTCCTGCTTCTGTCACTCCTTTCGCTCTCGAACGGATGGTTTCTGGCCAACTCAGCCATTCCGCTTGGAAGCTTCTCGCTGTCGCTTGCGACGCTATTGGGAATCGTTGCAGCTCTCGTGATCCTTTCGGTATGCGCAGCCGAACGCAAAGCAATCGCGAATGAACCTCGCGACCGCATGTTCGCGATCCTGTTCCTGATCGCGCTCAACCCTCTGTTTTGGGGCTTGTTCGAACAGGCCGGCGGCAGCCTCAACCTCTATACTGATCGCTTTGTTGACCGCGCGGGCGTGCCGACCAGTCTCTTCCAGTCGATCAACCCGATCTACATTCTGGCGCTTGCGCCGCTGTTCGCAGTGCTGTGGCAATGGCTCGGCAAACGCGGGCTCGAACCTTCGGCCCCGGCTAAGTTCGGCCTGGCGCTCGCGCAAGTCGGTATCGGTTTTCTGTTGTTCGTCTGGGGTGCGCGCTCGGGCGGGGGGGCGGCGATGACGCCCGTATTCTTCGTCTTCCTGATCTACCTGATCCATACTTCGGCCGAGCTGTGCCTGTCGCCAGTTGGCCTTTCGGCGATGACCCGGCTCTCGCCGGTCCATCTGGGCAGCTTCATCATGGGCGCCTGGTTCTACATGTCCGCTGTCGGCAACTTCGTCGCGGGCAAGATCGGCGAGGCGACCGGCGGCGAGGGCGGAGCGATGAGCAAGGAGCTGACGCTGGCGATCTACGACAAGATCGGCTGGGTGGCGATCGGCGTTGCGGCGCTCGTGCTGGCGGTCTCGCCGCTGGTCAAGCGCTGGATGCACCTCGATACCCTGAAGGACGAGGGTCCAGCGAAAGATCTGCTTTGACGAATGGTGCTGCCGGGGAGGATTGAACTCCCGACCTCAGCCTTACCAAGGATGCGCTCTACCACTGAGCTACGGCAGCATGACCATTCGAACCATTCCGGTGGTTCGGAATGTTGCTGGCTCCGGGCAAGGCCCCGGGCAGGCGCGCCCTATTGCCGGGGGTCCCTGCTTTGTCAAGCGTGGGCCGGTCTTGGGCTTGAGCTATGCGGACAGGCAAGGCATGATCGGCGCATGGCCGAACCCACGATCCAGACCCGCGAGGACCGCCTCGCTGCCAAGCTGCGCGAGAACCTGCGCCGCCGCAAGGCACAGGCGCGGGCATTAGGCGCGGATGGCAAGCCCACCCTTCCCAAAGCCGAGTTGAAAAGCTAGGGCGTGGCGCTCCCGACCTAGGAGCTTCCGTCTTGCCTCGTTTGATCCTTGTCCGCCACGGCCAGAGCCAGTGGAACCTGGAAAACCGCTTCACCGGCTGGTGGGATGTCGACCTCACGCCCAAGGGCGAGGAAGAGGCCCGCGCGGCGGGGCGTCTGCTCGCCGAGAAAGGGATGCTGCCCAGCCTCGCCTTCACTTCGCTGCAAACCCGCGCCATCCGCACGCTGCACTTCGCGCTCGAGACATCCGGGCGGCTGTGGATCCCCGAAATCAAGGACTGGCGGCTCAACGAGCGGCACTATGGCGGGCTGACCGGGCTCGACAAGGCCGAGACGGCAGCCAAACATGGCGACGATCAGGTCAAGATCTGGCGCCGCAGTTTTGACATTCCCCCGCCGGTGCTCGAAACCGGTTCCGAGTTCGATTTGGCCAAGGACCCGCGCTATGCCGGGATCGCGATTCCCAGCACCGAAAGCCTCAAGGATACAATCGCCCGGGTGCTGCCCTATTATGAAAGCCAGATCGCCCCGGCGCTGAAAGCTGGCGAGACCGTGCTGGTCGCCGCCCACGGCAATTCGCTGCGCGCGCTGGTGAAACATCTTTCGGGCATTTCCGATGCGGAAATCACCGGGCTTGAAATTCCGACCGGGCAGCCGATCGTCTATGAGCTCGACGACAACCTGAACGCTCTCGAGCGTTACTACCTGTCGGAGCGCTAACATGACCGTCCCCGTCGCGATCATCATGGGCAGCCAGTCCGACTGGGCAACGATGAAATGCGCCGCCGATGCGCTCGACAAGCTCGGCGTCGCGCATGATGTGCGGATCGTCTCGGCCCACCGCACCCCGCAGCGGCTGGTCGAATTTGCCACCGGCGCGGCGGGCCTTGGCTTCAAGGTGATTATCGCCGGGGCCGGCGGCGCGGCGCATCTGCCGGGCATGGTCGCCAGCATGACGCATCTTCCAGTGCTGGGCGTGCCGGTGCAATCGAAAGCGCTTTCCGGGCAGGACAGCCTGCTCTCGATCGTCCAGATGCCCGCCGGCATTCCGGTGGGTACGCTCGCCATCGGCGAGGCCGGCGCGACCAATGCCGGGCTGCTGGCAGCGGCAATCCTTGCGACCAATGATCCGGCGCTGACCGAGCGGCTGAAAGCCTACCGCGCGGCGCAATCGGCTGGCGTTGCGGAGAGGCCCAGCTGACACGATGATTGCCCCGGGAGAGACAATCGGAATTCTGGGCGGCGGCCAGCTTGGCCGCATGCTGTCCATGGCTGCGGCGCAGCTGGGCTACCGCGTGCACATCTATTCGCCCGAGCCCGATAGCATTGCCGCCGAAGTCAGCGCTGCCTTCACTTGCGCCCCCTGGGACGATGCCGAGGCCATGGCGCGCTTTGCGTCCGATTGCGCGGTCGTCACCTATGAATTCGAGAATGTTCCCGTGAAGCCGCTCGCCGCGCTGGGCGAGACCCCGCTGCTGCCGCACCCGCGCGCGCTCGAAACCGCGCAGGACCGGCTGACCGAAAAGCGCTTCGTCCAAAAGCTCGGCGGCTGGCCTGCGGCCTTTGCCCCGGTGATCGCCAAGGAGGATCTCGCCATAGCAGTCGCCAAGATTGGCGCGCCCGGCATCCTCAAGACCCGGCGCGATGGCTATGACGGCAAGGGCCAGTGGCGCATCTATCTGCCCAGCGACGTGGCCGACATGGAGCTGACCGGCGAGCCACTGGTCTATGAAGGGTTCATCCGCTTTGCCGCCGAATTCTCGGTGCTGCTGTGTCGTGGCGCAAATGGCGATATCCGCTTCTGGGACACGCCGCAGAATTTCCACACCGACTCCATCCTCGCCCAATCGAGTGTGCCCGCCCCGCCTGAGGTCGCGAACCAGGTTGCCGAAGCGCGCAGCATCGCCACCAAGGTTGCCGAAGAGCTGGACTATGTCGGCGTACTCACGCTCGAATTCTTCGCCACGGCGAACGGCCCGATCTTCAACGAAATGGCGCCTCGCGTCCACAATTCGGGCCACTGGACCATCGAAGGCGCGATCACCAGCCAGTTCGAAAACCACATTCGTGCGATCTGCGGCCTGCCTCTGGGCGACACCGGAATGGCTGCCATGGGCGTCGAAATGTACAACCTGATCGGCGACGACGTGCACGATTGGGACAAGATCCTGTCAGACCCCGCCAACCACCTCCACCTCTACGGCAAGGCCGCCGCCCGCCCGGGGCGCAAGATGGGGCATGTCACCCGGCTGAGGCTGGTGTGACACCTGAGGTCTTTCTGGTCGCCGCCGTAGCTGCAAATGGCACGATTGGCGCGGACGGCACGATGCCCTGGCATATCCCCGCCGACCTCAAGCGCTTCAAGGCGCTGACGCTCGGCCATCCGATGGTGATGGGCCGCAAGACCTTCGATTCGCTCCCAGGCCTGCTCCCCGGCCGCCGCCACGTGGTGCTCACGCGGGATCGGCAGTGGCAGGCCGAAGGCGCAGAAGTGGCGCACAGTTTCGCTGAGGCGCTGGCCATGGCCGATGCCGCGCAAGTGGCCGTGATTGGCGGCGCTCAGATCTATGCCCTGGCACTGCCAGCTGCTGCCCGGCTTGAACTGACCGAAGTCCGCGCCGAGATCCCTGGTGATACGCATATGCCAAGGCTGGGCGAGGGCTGGCGCGAGACCTTCCGCGAAGAGCATGACCCGGAAGGCGATCGACCCGGCTTCGCTTGGGTAACCTTGCTGCGCGACCTATAGCCCCTGCCATGATTCGCCTCGATCACCGTCAATCCATGCCTGAAAGCCTGCGCGGTGCGATCATCGCGCTGGGCAATTTCGATGGCTTCCACCTTGGCCATCAGGCCGTGGTCGGCGAGGCGCTGGCATGGGCGCGCTCCGAAAACCGCCCCTGCATTGTCGCCACTTTCGATCCCCACCCGATGCGCCACTTCCAGCCGCAGGTCGAACCCTTCCGACTGACTACGCTCGATCAGCGGCAGGAACTGTTCGCCGCAGCCGGGGCCGATGCCATGCTGGTGTTCCATTTCGATGGGGCCATGGCCGGCCAGAGCGCTGCAGACTGGGCCGATGGCATGATCAGCCGCCATCTGGGAGCGGCAGGCATTGTCACTGGCGAGGATTTCACATTCGGCAAGGCGCGCGGCGGCAATCCCGCCCTGCTGCGCGAACGCGGAGTCGAAACCCGCACCGTTGCCGCAGTCCACGACGCGGAAGGCCCGATAAGCTCCAGCCGCATCCGCGCCGCGCTCAAGGCAGGCGATTGCGTCACGGCCACCCGCCTGCTCACCCGGCCCTTCGCGGTGCGGGGCATAGTCCAGCATGGCGACAAGCTTGGCCGCACCATCGGCTTTCCCACTGCCAATCTCGATCTCGGCGGCTACCTGCGCCCCTTGTATGGGATATACGCTGTGACTGGCCTGCTGCCGGACGGAAGAGTGGTGAACGGCGCTGCCAATGTGGGGATCCGCCCCACTTTTGATCCCCCCAAGGAGCTGCTCGAGCCCTATTTCTTCGATTTCGAAGGCGATCTCTATGGCCAGGAAGTGGAAGTCGCCTTTCACCACTTCCTGCGCGGCGAGGCGAAGTTCGATTCGATTGAGGCGCTGACCGCGCAGATGGCGAAGGATTGCGATGTGGCGCGGGCGCTGCTGGCGTCCGGATAAGGGGTTCACGCAGAGGCCGCAGAGGAAGGAGAGAGACGCAGAGCTGTTGTTTTGCGCCGCAGGCTCCTGAATCATTCAAATGATGGCGCGTGCCGCATCGATAGCAATGAAATGGGCTTCGCCCCCGACTTGATCGCATTGCGCCCTTGCGCGAACCAAACATTCTTCTTCTCTGCGTCTCTCTTCTTCCTCTGCGGCCTCTGCGTGAACCAAAAAATTGCGCAACCCTGCCACCCCCGCTAAGGCCCGCCGCAACATGACCGAACCGCGCGACTACAGAGACACCGTCTTCCTGCCGAAGACCGATTTCCCCATGAAGGCCGGCCTCCCGCAAAAGGAGCCCGGCATCCTGTCGCGCTGGCAGGCCGAAGGGCTGTATCAGCAACTGCGCAAGGCCCGCGAAGGCCGCGAAAAGTTCATCCTCCACGATGGCCCGCCCTATGCGAATGGCGACATGCACATCGGCCACGCGCTCAACCATATCCTGAAGGACATGGTGGTGCGCACGCAGTCATTGCTCGGCAAGGACGCGCCCTATGTTCCCGGCTGGGACTGCCACGGCCTGCCGATCGAGTGGAAGGTCGAGGAGCAATACCGCAAGAAGAAGCTCGACAAGGATCAGGTCGATCCCGTCGAATTCCGCGCCGAATGCCGCGCCTATGCGCAAGGCTGGGTGAACACCCAGCGCGAGCAGCTGAAACGGCTGGGCGTGAATGCCGATTGGGACAATCCCTATCTCACCATGGATTTCCAGGCCGAGGCGACCATCGTTTCGGAACTGATGAAGTTTGCGGAGTCGGGGCAGCTCTATCGCGGCGCCAAGCCGGTGATGTGGTCGCCGGTCGAAAAGACCGCGCTGGCCGAGGCTGAGGTTGAGTACGAGGATATCGTCTCGACGCAGATCGATGTGGCGTTCGAGATTGTGGAATCGCCGATTGCCGAGCTGGTCGGTGCCCATGCGGTGATCTGGACGACGACGCCCTGGACGATTCCGGTCAATCAGGCGATCGCTTATGGGGCTGATGTTGAGTACTTACTGTGGGAGTCCGAGATCGGATTTGGCGGGCTGTCTAGCGATGAATTTAAGTCTCGCTTCGGCGAACTTAGGGCCCATTTCGCACACCTTTTTGATCGCAGGTTCCTCGTGGCAGAACCTCTCTTTGAGGCATTCAAGCAAAGGCTAGAAACCGACGCGAGCAGACTGTTGAACATGCTCGGCGGTGAAAGCGTTTCCTTGCTGTCCGACCGCGAACGCATCCTCTCACTTCCGGATGGTAAGTTTGTTTTCCAAGGGTATGGCGAAAGGCTCAAAGGCTCCGACCTCGCCGGAACCATCGCCCGCCATCCGATGCACGAACTCGGCGGTTTCTTCGCCAAGCCGCGCCCGTTCCTCGATGGCTCGGACTTCGTCACCACCGAAAGCGGCACCGGCCTCGTCCACATGGCGCCGGACCACGGCGAGGACGACTTTGCGCTGTGCAAATCGGTCGGCATCGAGCCGGTCTTCTCAGTGGAAGGCGACGGCAAGTATCGCGCTGACTGGCTGTGGCTGGGCAGACTGGGCTCGGTCATCAACCCCAAGTTCAACGCACCGGACGGGCCGATCTGCGAGGCGCTGCGCGAGGCCGGCGGATTGCTGGCGGCCTCGGCGGATTACAAGCATTCCTATCCTCATTCATGGCGCTCCAAGGCCAAGGTGATCTATCGCTGCACGCCGCAGTGGTTCGTGCCGATGGACCGGGAACAGGCCCCCTCCGCCTCGCTCCGCTCGGCACCTCCCCCGGAAGGGGAGGATTTAAGAGCTGTGACAAATCCTCCCCCCTCGGGGGAGGTGGCAGCCGGAACGGCTGACGGAGGGGGCACCACCCTCCGCCAAACCGCGCTCAAGGCCATCACCGACACCCGCTGGGTCCCCGAAAAGGGCGAAAACCGCATCCGTTCGATGGTCGAAGGCCGTCCCGACTGGGTGCTCTCGCGCCAGCGCGCCTGGGGCGTGCCGATCACGCTGTTCGTGGCCAAGGGCACCAACCACTATCTCGCCGATCCCGCTGTCAACGCGCGGATCATCGCGGGCGTGCGCGAGCATGGCGTTGATGCCTGGAGCGAAGCCCGCGCGCAGGAATACTTGGGCGCGGACTACAAGGCTGAGGACTACGAGCGCGTCACCGATATTCTCGACGTCTGGTTCGATTCGGGCTGCACCCATGCCTTCGTGCTTGAAAGCGGGCGCTGGCCGGGCATGCAATCGCCAGCCGATCTCTACCTCGAAGGCAGCGACCAGCATCGCGGCTGGTTCCAGTCGAGCCTGCTCGAAAGCTGCGCCACCCGCGGCCGCGCGCCTTACAAGGCTGTGCTCACTCACGGCTTCACCATGGATCAGAAGGGCATGAAAATGTCCAAGTCGCTGGGCAACACCATCGATCCGCTGAAAGTGATGGAAACCAACGGCGCGGATATCATCCGGCTGTGGGCGCTGTCGGTCGATTATACCGAGGATCACCGCATCGGCGACGAGATCCTCAAGGGGGTGGCGGATCAGTATCGCAAGCTGCGGAACACCTTCCGCTATCTGCTGGGCGCGCTGGAAGGGTTCAGCGAGGCGGAGCTGACCCAAGTTTCGGAGATGCCCGAGCTGGAGCGCTATGTACTGGCCCTGCTGGCCAAGCTCGATGCGACCTTGCGGCAGGCCGTCGCTGACTTCGATTTCAACACTTACGTCCGCGCGCTGACCGACTTCTGCAACGAGGACCTCTCGGCCTTCTTCTTCGATATCCGCAAGGATTCGCTCTATTGCGACGCGGCGAGCGATCCCAAGCGGATGGCTTACCGCACGGCGCTGGATACGCTGTTTCATGCGCTGGTGCGTTATGCCGCGCCGGTGCTGGTGTTCACCTCGGAGGAAGTGTGGGGGACACGGTTTCCGGAAGGTGGTTCGGCGCATTTGCTGGAGTGGCCTACCCTTTCTACCCATCCTCGTCATTCCCGCGAAAGCGGGAACCCAACTTCTGACCTCGCCGCCTTGCAAAACGACTCCGGTCAGAACGACGGGCCGGAGATGGGTCCCCGCTTTCGCGGGGATGACGAATTGGTGGAGAAGTGGACGCGCATTAGGCGAGCGAGAGAAGCTGTAAACCGGGCAATTGAACCAATGAGGCGGGATAAGCGCATTGGTTCAAGCCTTCAGGCAGAACTCTTGCTGGTCTGTAGTGAATGGCGCGACCTCGACGCTTGTGAATCTGTAGACTTTGCAGAAGTCTGCATCGCGAGCATAGTTGATCTTACGCAAGAAGCGGTCGACGGAATCGTCCAAGATGAATTGGACCGGATGTTCTTCACAAAAGCAGAGCCAACCACCTACCACAAATGCGGCCGCTGCTGGCGTCATCTCCCTCACGTTGCCGAGGACGGCGCGCTTTGTTCACGTTGCGATCATGTGGTTGCCGCCATGGACGCGCAGGCATGAGTCTCACCCGCAATCACACGCTCGGCCTTGCTTTCGCCGCGCTCGTCTTTGGCCTCGACCAGTTCGTCAAATGGCTGGTCATGGGCCCGCTCGACTTGCCGAACGTCTTCCAGATCGAAATTCTCCCCTTCTTCCGCCTGTCATGGGCGGAAAACACCGGGGTTTCGCTCGGATTGTTCACCGCCGATAACGACCTGCAGCGCTGGCTGCTGGTCGCGCTGACCGGCGCGATTGCGCTGATCGTGCTCTTCTGGATGCTGCGCGAGCGGCTGCGCGGGGATATCCTTGCGTTGGCCCTGGTGCTGGGCGGGGCCGCAGGCAATATCCTTGACCGGGTGCGCTTCGGCTATGTCGCTGACTATGCCGATCTCCATTTCGGCACGTTCCGTCCCTTTCTCATCTTCAACATTGCCGATGCTGCTATCACCATCGGCGTGCTGTTAATCCTTGCCCGTTCGCTGCTTTCGCGCGAAAAGCCCCAAAATACCCCCAAACCGGCGGGCGACACTGCCCCGGAGAGCCAGAACCATGCGTAAAGTTAGTCACAGTAAGATTCTTGGCCTGATCCTCGCGATTTCCACTACGGCCATGCTTTCGGCGTGCGGCGGCGGTGGCGGGCTGTTCAATCGTGACCGGCCCGACGAATTCGCCGTGCAGCGTCAGTTGCCGCTGGTGGTGCCGCCAGACTTCTCGCTGACCCCGCCCCAGCCCGGCGCGCCGCGCCCCTCCGCCAACAACACGCAGGGCCAGACGCTCGACGCCCTGTTCGGCGGCCAGGCGCCGCGCAGCGATGTCGAAAAGAACACCACCAGCCGCGCAGGAACGCCCGCCAACGGCATCCGCTCGGCAGTGGGTGATCCCGGCACCAACACTGTCGCCAAGGGTGAAGTAACCCGCGATATTCTGGCGGCACCTCAGGGCGACGGCCAGGCAGCGCAGACTGCAGCGGGAAGCTAAACAGCCTCGCTGCGGGCCGGGACTTCCGCGCTCACCAGCAGCTTGTCGATTTTGAGACCGTCCATATCGACCACTTCGAAGCGCCAGCCCTGGTCGTGGAAATGCTCGCCTTCCTTGGGCAGATGCTTGAGCACTGACAGCACATAGCCCGCAGCGGTGGCAAATTCGCGGGCATCGGGAAGCTCCAGCCCCAGCCGGTCTGCCAGCGCGTCGGCAGGCAGTGCGCCAGCGATCAGCAGCGAGTGATCCTCGCGCACGGTCACCATCGGCTCGTCACCCTCATCCTGGTGGCTGACGAATTTGCCGGCGATGGCAGTGAGCAAGTCGGCTGGAGTCACTACCCCTTCAAGGTGGCCATATTCGTCGTGGACCAGCGCCATCGACACGTCCGACTGCTGGAGAATGCGCAAGGCATCCATGGCATCGAGCTGGTCCGGAATGACCTCAGCCTTCTTCATCAACCGGCCGATGTTGACCTTGCGGCCCGCCAGCAACACCGCCAGCACTTCACGCACCTTGAGCACGCCGACGATGTTATCCGGCGAGCCATCGGCGACCGGCAGCAGCGAATGAGGGCTATCCTTGATGCGTGCGCGAATATCCACTTCGCTGGCGCGGCGATCGATCCAGTCGAGCTCGGTGCGCGGAGTCATCAGCTCGCGCACCGGGCGGTCGGCGAGCCGCATGATCCCGGTCATGATCACCCGCTCTTCTTCCTCGAGCAGGCCCGAGCGGGTCGCATCGGCAAAGATCATGTGCAGTTCTTCGGCGGTAACTTCAGATTCGCGTGCAGGCTGAACGCCGAGCAGCCGCAGCAGAGCTCGCGATGAGCGATCAAGCAGCCAGACAATCGGCGCAGTGCATCGCGCCAGCAGCTGCATCGGCCGGGAGGCGAGCAGCGCAATCGGCTCGGCCGCACGCAGCGCGATCTGCTTGGGCACCAGCTCCCCGATCACCAGGCTGAGATAGGTTGTCGCAAGGATAACCAGCACAAAGCCGGTCTCTTCGGCATAGCGCACCGGCACACCCAGAGCTGCCAGCCGCTCGCCCACCGGAGCGCCGAGGCTGGCCCCCGAATAGGCGCCCGCCAGAATGCCGATGAGAGTAATGCCGGTCTGTGCGGTCGAGAGCAGGCGGCCCGGGTCCGCCGACAAGGCCAGCGCCGCTTCCGCGCCCTTGCTGCCCCGCTCGGCAGCGACACGCAGCCGCGCCGGGCGCGCCGATACGATCGCCAGTTCCGACATCGCGAACAGACCATTGAGCAGGATCAGGCCTGCGATGACAAATACATCGATCCAGGGAAATGGTGCCACGCGGAGACTGCTAGCAGGTTTCAAAGCAAAGGCGAAGCCTGCAGGTAAGAGGGGCTCTGCTGTGCACTTCGGTCATGCCCGGATTGACAGGGAGCGTATCCATTGCCCATTCATATTTCACTGGACATACGGATTGCAATCCCGGCCGCTTGATGGCCGCATGTTCCCTGGAGGTCGCCCCATGAATAAGTCCCGCCTGTTTCTCTCCAGCCTGGCTGCAGCCTCGCTGCTCACCGCCAGTGCCTGCGTCACTGATCCCAACACCGGCCAGCGCAAGGTCTCGCGCACCGCAATCGGCGGCGGCGGCGGGGCTCTGGTGGGCCTGATCCTGGGTGGACTGATCGGCGGCCCGACCGGGCGGATCGTCGGCGCGGGCATCGGCGGCGTCGCCGGCGGCGTGATCGGCTACAAGATGGACCGGCAGATCAAGGAGTTGAAGGAACAGACTGCGGGTTCCGGCGTCGATGTCGCGCCGACTGACGATGGCAAGGCGATCCTGGTCAACCTGCCCGATGGCGTCACTTTCGATGTCGGCAGCGCTTCGCTCAAACCCCAGTTTCGCGACACGCTCGACAAGATCGCGGCGAGTATGACCCAGTATCCCGATTCGCTGATCGACGTCTATGGCCACACCGATTCGACGGGCTCGGACGCCTATAACCAGACCCTGTCTGAAAACCGCGCGCGCACCGTCGCCGATTATCTCTCGATGCGCGGCGTCTCGGAAGCGCGCATTCGCAGCAAGGGCTTTGGCGAGACCATGCCGGTCGCCGACAATGCCACCGACGAAGGCCGCGCCAAAAACCGCCGGGTCGAGATCAAGATCGTGCCGGTGAGCCAGGAAGACGTGCGCGCAGCCAGGGCTGCTTCGGGGCAGTAGGATAGCCCGCGACATCTCCTCACCCACAAGCTCAGGGTAGCCGGGTTTGGGGTTGCGCGCAGTAAGGCTCCATTGCCTAACCCGCCGCCACCTTCGCCTGTTCCGCCAGCCGCTCCACCGCCGCCGCATGGATCGCGGGCGCGGTTACCAGCACGCCGAAATCGCGGGGTATGCGCTTGTTATAGCTCAGCGCCTGGCCGAACACGTCGGTAACCGCAGCTCCCGCCTCGCGCGCGATCAAAGCGGCGGCGCCCAGATCCCATTCGAAGCCCCAGCGCATGGTGGCGACCAAGTCGGCTTCATTGGCGGCGACCATGGCGATGCGCAGCGCTATCGAATTGGGCTGGTCGACGAAAACCAGATCGCTTTGGGCCGTCGGCCTGATCCGCGCCGGAACCCGCGCCCCGGCCAACTCCTGCCGCTGGCTTGCGACCAGCCGTGCGCCATCGCGCCAGGAACCCTGCCCCGCCTCGCCGTGCCAGAACTGGCCGCCCTGCTCGGGTGACTGCGCAGGCGCCGCAAGCATGCCGATCAAGGGCTTGCCCGCGCTCACCAGCGCCACTGAAACCGCCCAGCCCCGCCGCCCGCGCACATAGTCGCGGGTGCCGTCTATCGGATCGACCAGCCAGATCAGACCGCCGTCGAGCCGGTCGGGTGCGTCGATGGTCTCTTCCGACAGCCAGCCTGCCGAGGGCAGCAGCGCCGACAGCTCGCGGCGGAGGAACATATCGACAGCCGAGTCGACTTCGGAGACCGGATCGCCCGGCGTCTTTTCCCACACTTCCGGCGAATGTCCGTCTCCCGGCCAGCTCGCCATGGCAATCTGCCCGGCCTCGCGGACAATTGCTTCAAGGCGCTGGCGGTCGATCATTGATTTTTCGCGGGGCTTTCTCAGCGAATTTGCACTGCAAACGACTTGCGCCTGCAAGCGGCACTTTTCAAGCCGCTGTCATTATGCTTATGCGGCAGCGCAATATAGCCCTCCCCGGCGACCTTTCAGCGGAAAGCACCTCTCTCCATGAACATTCACGAATATCAGGCCAAGGAACTGCTCGCGAAATTCGGCGTGGGCATTCCCGCAGGACACGCGGCGCTGACGGTCGAAGAAGCGGTGGCAGGCGCGAAGCAATTGCCCGGGCCGCTCTATATCGTGAAGGCACAGATCCACGCCGGCGGGCGCGGCAAGGGCAAGTTCCGGGAACTGGGCCCTGATGCCAAGGGCGGCGTGCGGCTGGCGCGCAGCCTTGAGGAAGTCGAAGCCCATGCCCGCGAGATGCTGGGCAACACCCTGGTGACGATCCAGACCGGCGATGCCGGCAAGCAGGTGAACCGGCTCTACATTACCGATGGCGTTGATATCGAGAAGGAATTCTATCTTTCGATGCTGGTTGATCGCAAGACCAGCCGCCTCGCGATGATCGTTTCGACCGAAGGCGGCATGAACATCGAGGATGTCGCGCACGATACCCCCGAAAAGATCACCACCATCACAATCGATCCGGCGCAGGGCTTCCAGCCGCATCATGGCCGCGCCGTGGCCTTCGCGCTCAAGCTGACCGGTGATCTCAACAAGCAGGCGCAGCTTGTTGCCAGGCAGCTTTACGATGCGTTCAATGCGCTCGATTGCGCGATGCTCGAAATCAACCCGCTGGTCGTCGCCGAAGATCAAAAGCTGCTGGTGCTCGATACCAAGATGAGCTTCGATTCGAGCGCGCTCTATCGCCATCCCGATGTCGAAGTGCTGCGCGACGAGACCGAGGAAGATCCCGCCGAAGTCGAGGCGAGCAAATATGATCTCGCCTATATCAAGCTCGACGGCAACATCGGTTGCATGGTCAATGGCGCAGGGCTGGCCATGGCGACGATGGACATCATCAAGCTCAACGGCATGTTCCCCGCCAACTTCCTCGACGTCGGCGGCGGCGCGACAACAGAGAAGGTGACTGCGGCCTTCAAGATCATCCTGTCCGATCCGGCAGTGAAGGGCATTCTCGTCAACATCTTCGGCGGCATCATGAAGTGCGACACCATTGCCGAGGGTATCGTTGCGGCGGCCAAGGATGTGAACCTGTCAGTGCCGCTGGTGGTGCGGCTCGAGGGCACCAATGTCGAGCAAGGCAAGGCGATTCTCGCGGCGTCGGGCCTTGCCATCGTTCCGGCGGACGATCTTGGCGATGCGGCCAAGAAGATTGTGGCGGAAGTGAAGAAAGCGGCGTAAGATAGTGTAAATCTATCAGGTCCAACTTAGGTGGCAGTCACGTCTGACAAGATCGAGAATCTTATGCTCGAACACCTCAAGCGCTTTCAAGCTACTTTGGACCGCGTCGAAAACAAACTGACTGAAATGACCGGCAGGATTGCCAACCTTGAGGGCGGACAGGCTTCCATCATATCACACCTTGGCCATCTTGCTTCCGCCGACGCAACACAACAGCTTTCTACGGATCACCTCAATGCTAGGCTTGACCGGATCGAGCGGCGGTTGGAACTGACTAATTGAGCGGCGCAACAACTAACATCGATGCGGATAAGGCGTAAGTGGTTAGGTGAAGAAATTTATCGGCACTTGCATCGCGTTCGCATGCGCTTGCGGTACTCCAGCCAGTGGCGCAACGATTGGCCGAAACTCGCTAATTCAATACCAATACCACGTTGACGCCCCCCAATGTAATCTAACTCTGAGCAATGGATTGCGAATCGAGTTTGATGGGGTGTTTGCCAATGAAGGTGAATACGTCGTATCTCATTCGCTGGTCATAGTCGGTGTGCCAACAAAACATCAATTTCAATTTGCGACAATTGTTCACGTTTCGTATTGTGACACAACCTTCATTGTGAAGGTGGTGAAACAAGATGGAAGCCGTGTATTTCTAGCGTTGGACTCTACGTTTCTCAATTTGTTTTGGGGCGCGGAAGCGGCTGATGTTTTTGAAATAGCTGAAGTAGAATTCGATTCCACTTCAAAATCAGAATCCTTTATGCCACCGGGAGACATGGCAGCTGCCCGCCTTGCTCTGAGCAAGGGCAAATCCTGCAATGAAGCCGCCCAGGCTGTAGATTAGTCGCGCTCCTCCGCGAACTCTAGCACGAGGGCTTGACCTTGCTCATACTTGCGGCAAAGGCGTCTCGCGATTCTGAAATTTAATCGTCCGGCTAAATAAGGACACAAAGCGCATGAAAATTATCGTCCCGGTGAAGCGGGTGATCGACTACAACGTCAAGCCGCGGGTCAAGTCCGATGGTACTGGCGTCGATCTCGCCAATGTCAAAATGAGCATGAACCCGTTCGACGAGATTGCCGTCGAAGAGGCGATCCGGCTGCGCGAAAAGGGCATTGCGACGGAAATCATCGCCGTCTCGGTCGGCCCGCAAAAGGCGCAGGAAACCCTGCGCACCGCGCTCGCCATGGGCGCTGACCGGGCAATTCTGGTGATGACGGATGATGAGGTAGAACCGCTGGCGGTTGCCAAGATCCTGAAAGCCATCGCCGATGAAGAAGCCCCCGGCCTCGTCATCCTCGGCAAGCAGGCGATTGACGACGATTGCAACCAGACCGGCCAGATGCTCGCCGCGCTGATGGGCCGCCCGCAGGGCACTTTCGCCAGCGAAGTCACCGTCGATGGCGATTCGGTCACGGTGAAGCGCGAAGTCGATGGCGGTCTCGAGACGGTCAAGCTGGCCATGCCGGCCATCGTTACCACCGACCTGCGCCTCAACGAGCCGCGCTATGCTTCGCTGCCCAATATCATGAAGGCCAAGAGCAAGCCACTGGATAACAAGACGCCCGCTGATTACGGCGTCGATACCACGCCCCGGCTCAAGACTCTCAAGGTGGTTGAACCCCCGGTGCGCAGCGCCGGGATCAAGGTGGCTGACGTGGATGCACTGGTCGCCAAACTCAAGGAACTGGGAGTCGCCGAATGAGCGTCCTCATCTATGCCGAACACGATAACGCCTCGCTGAAAGACGCGACGCTGGCTGTCGTCTCTGCCGGCGCCAAGCTCGGCGAGGTCCATGTGCTGGTAGCCGGAAGCGGCTGCGGTGCCGCTGCCGATGCTGCTGCAAAGATCGCTGGCGTGGCCAAAGTGCTGGTCGCCGATGATGCCGCCTACGGCGCGCAGCTCGCCGAAAACGTCGCGCCCTTGGCCAGCGGCCTGATGGCAGGCTATGATGCCGTGCTATTCCCCGCCACCGCGCACGGCAAGAACATTGCCCCGCGCGTCGCCGCGCTGCTTGATGTCATGCAGATTTCGGACATCCTCTCGGTCGAAGGCCCCAAGAGCTTTACCCGGCCCACTTACGCCGGCAACGCCATCGCCACGGTCGAATCGAGTGACGCCAAGCTGGTCATCACCGTTCGCGGCACCGCCTTTGCCAAGGCGGAAGCCAGCGGCGGTTCGGCCAGCGTCGAAGCAGCTTCGGGCCCAGGTGATGCCGGTATCTCCAGCTTCGCCGGAGCCGAAATCGCCAAGCTCGAGCGTCCCGAACTGACCAGCGCCAAGATCATCGTCTCGGGCGGCCGCGCACTTAAGGATGCGGCGACCTTCCAGGAAGTCATCTTCCCACTCGCCGACAAGCTCGGCGCTGCAGTGGGCGCCAGCCGCGCTGCGGTCGACGCAGGCTATGTGCCGAATGACTATCAGGTCGGCCAGACCGGCAAGATCGTTGCGCCGGGAGTCTATGTCGCAGTGGGCATTTCCGGCGCGATCCAGCATCTGGCGGGCATGAAGGACTCCAAGGTCATCATCGCCATCAACAAGGACGAAGACGCGCCGATCTTCCAGGTCGCCGATATCGGTCTGGTGGCGGACCTGTTCAACGCGGTGCCGGAGTTGACCGGGAAGCTGTAAGGCCTCTTGAAACGAGTGGATCTATTGAAGACCCCGGATTTGGCGATCCGGGGTTTTCTTTTGCTCCTCCAGCACTAGACTTGCAGCAGCTGCTTCGTTTCGTGAGAAACATCATGGCTTCAATTCGCTGTTTTCTTGCTGTCCAATTGGCCTTGTGCTGGCCGCTGGTTACCTACGCTGCCGCCCCAACTGTCCTTGAATTGCCGGCAGCCGGCAAATGGAATATCGATTATCGAGATGGATACTGCGCTCTATTGCGTCAGTTCGGGGTCGGTGACGACCAGATAACGGCACAATTCACGCGACTTGCTCCCGGCGATTACTTCAATTTTCGCCTCTATGGAAAGATGTTCCGGGTGGAAGGTCCTTATCAGGATGTCTGGCTGGCATTTGGAGACCACCCGGCCCCAGAACCGCTCAAGAACCGCCTATCCGGGAAATCTGGAACGTTGGAATTTGTCGATCTTGGTGGACTGAGTCTTGTTGGCGGCCCCGCAAGGTTTGACCAACCCAACAATCCTTTGACCCCTGAACAGGAAGGGGCAGTGACGCAGCTGACCATCGGTCCTCATCGTGGAAAAATATATCGCATTCAACTCGGCTCCATGCGTGCACCGATGGCGGCCATGCGAACTTGCACCGATGATCTTGTCCGCTCTTGGGGCTATGATCCGGAGGTCATTGCCAGTCTCTCGAGACCGGCTACACCTGTCGGCAGTCCGGGCGCTTGGGCGACGTCGTCAGACTATCCGAGCGAATTGTTGCGAAGCGGCAAACTTGCGGCGGTCGAGTTTCGCCTTGATGTCGACGAGGTTGGCGCGACTACGAAATGCACGATACTTCGCAACGCGGGCGAAACGGCATTCGCGACAATGACCTGTGAGCTGTTGACCCGTCGTGCGCATTTCATGCCTGCCTTGGATCGAGATGGCAGGCCCACAAAGAGCTTTTTTGTTAATCGAGTGAGCTGGATCATACCGAGATAACTTACGGCATCATGCTTGATCGGGCACCCAATTTACTTTCGACCGCCGCCAAAGGGGAGAAGCCGCCATGGACCACCCGCGCCTACAGGAACTGCTCGACCATCATGACATCCGCCAGCTGCTCGCCACTTATTGCCATGGCTGCGACCGGATGGATGAAGTGGAGATGGCCTCGACCTATGCGGCGGACAGCTGGGACGATCACGGCCCGCGCAAGATGCCCGGCAAGCCCTTTGCCGTGGCCACGGTCGGCGAGGCGATGGAGACGACGACAGTGGTCAGCCACCAGCTCGGCCAGTCGCTGATCCGGGTTGAGGGCGATGAGGCCGGGGCGGAGACCTATTTCATTGCGACGCTGAAATATCCGCCGAAGGATGGCCTCGAAACGCTCAACCAGCTTGGCGGGCGCTATGCGGACAGACTCGTGCGGGAACAGGGCAAATGGCTGATCAAAAGCCGTATCTGCATCCGCGAATGGTCATGGTCGCAGCCGATTGCTGGTGACTGGCTGGGCCGCGCCGGGTTTGTCGAGACACAGCGGGGCCAGGCCGATCCGTCCTATGCGGCGCTGGGGCTGACCCATTCAGGCAATCCCTGGCTGGGCTGATCGGCCTTGCGGCAAATCTTTCACGGTGCTGAAACCTGAAGGCGGTTGGGAGCGAATAGGGTTGCAGAGAGATGACAGCAGCGGTCACCAGCTTCAGCCTGCAGACACACTTGCCATGCCATGCCCGATCCGCTTGCCTGCCCAACCAAGGATAGTGCCATGACCAGATTTACTTTTGCCGCAACTGCCATCGGCGCCACTGCGCTGTTTGCTGTTGCCTGCTCGCCTGCAAGCGGCGAGGCGCCGCAGCGTATTCCGGCACCGGCGCAGGATATCCGCGAAACCGGGCAGAGTGCAGTCGCCCAATTCGCCGGGGGCTGCTTCTGGGGCGTGAGCGCGGTTTTTGACCACGTTGTCGGCGTCAGGAATGTCACGGCGGGCTATGCCGGCGGCATGGCCGTGGATGCGACCTATGACCGGGTCATCACCGAGACGACCAATCATGCCGAGAGCGTGCGGATTGTCTATGATCCAAGCAAAGTAAGCTATGGCCGCCTGCTGCAGATCTATTTCTCGGTTGCCCATGATCCGACCCAGCTGAACCGCCAATTTCCTGATACCGGCCGCAGCTATCGTTCGGCGATTTTCCCGCAGAGCCCGGCGCAGCAACAACTGGCCGCGGCCTATATCGCCCAGCTGAATGCGGCCAAAGTGTTCAGGCGCCCGATCGTCACGCGGCTTGAGCGCGGTACTTTCTATCCCGCCGAGGCCTATCATCAGAACTATCTGGCGCGAAATCCGGGGAGCCCATACATTCAGGCATACGATATTCCCAAATTGCGTGCGCTGCAGGTGATTTACCCGCAATTCTACAAGTAGCTGCCAGGAAGCCGATCTGCCCGACTGAGAATCGAGTCACAGAAAGGTTGGAGCGGGCTAAAGCCGAAGGTTTGCAGGTTCGAACCCCCAGTGAAGCCAGCTTGCCGCGCAGCGGAACAAAAGACTCAAGGGTTCCCGGCAGCAGTCCAACGTCTCATTGGTTGGTCAGGACATCTACTGGAAACATTGGAGCGGGCGAAGGGATTCGAACCCTCGACCCCAACCTTGGCAAGATTCGGCTCGTTTGTAACTATCTGATATTAAGTTATAAAATAACCATATATTCAATCCGTATGCGATCCGTACATATCAAAATATGGATAAAATATCTTTAGA